>CALKCP010000007.1 GCA_938083445.1 uncultured Ulvibacter sp.
GGCTACTCAGCGCCGTTTGTATTTCTTTAGCGCAAACACGCACCAAAATCATCTTCAAATCGTTTCTGAAGCTTGTTCATGACTTTGTCAACCTGCTTGTCTGTGAGTGTCTTTTTTTGATCTTGAATGGTGAAACTTAGGGCGTACGATTTCTTCCCTTCAGGGAGTTTGGCGCCTGTATACACATCAAACAGATTCACAGCTTTTAAAAGGCTTTTTTCTGTCTGAAAGGCTGCCGTTTCTAAGTTTTCAAAGCTAATGTTGTCATCTAATAAGAGGGCAAAATCTCTTTTAACTTTTGGGAATTTTGATATGGGCTGCAGTATGTGGTTGTCGGTTCCAATTTCCTCTAATATAGTATCCCATTGAAAATCGGCATAATGCGTTTCATTGTCAACCTGCAGCTTGCTTGTTATTTTCTTTGATACCACACCAAACTCAACAAGTACTTGATTGTTTTTTACCAGTGCGATGCCTTCAGAAATAAGGTCGGTTTTCAATCCTTTTTCAGTGTAATTTTGAATTCCAAGACGCTCCAGTATGGCTGTAACCACACCTTTCGCATAGAAAAAATCACTCATAGCACTTGGCTGTGTCCAGTTGCCGCTTGTCTTCGTGCCAGACATAATTAAGGAAAGATGCTTCTTTTCAGACCTGCCATCCGGGTAATTATGATAGGTTTTACCAAACTCAAACATCTTTACGTTGCTGGTTTTTCTATTGTTGTTATACCCCAGTACTTCTAGGCCGCCGAAAATCATTGACTGTCTTAAAACCGCAAGATCTTGACTTAGTGGATTAAGCATTTGTACGTCGTGTTCTTGGTTTAATGAGTTGGTTAAATCAATATATTTTGGCGAGGTGAGTGAGTTGCATAACATTTCGTTAAACCCTAAACTCGTAAGCAAAGCACCTATTTTATTTTGAATTTGGTAATCTTCTATTTTGTTATTACTCGAAATGGAGGCATTGAGTTTTTCAGTAAACTTGATGTTGTTATACCCATATACTCTCAGGATTTCTTCAATTACGTCCGCCTCGCGAGTCACATCATTTCTAAAGGCGGGGATGGTCATTCCAATACCCGTTTCTGTAACATTATTTACCTTGATGTCTAAGGAGGTAAGTATCTGCTTAATTTTCTCCTTTGGAATTTCTTCCCCAATTAGTGAGGTGGCTTTTTCATAGTTTAAGAAGACCTGGTGGTCTTCAATCTTTTTTGGGTACTTGTCAATTAATTCACTGGTGATATGCCCTCCAGTTACATTGGTGATGAGCACTGCAGCATGCATCAAGGCGTATTCGGTTATGTTTGGATCAATACCTCTCTCAAACCTGAATGATGCGTCTGTATTGAGTCCGTGCCTCTTGGCTGTTTTCCGAACGCTTATTGGGTCAAAATAGGCGCTTTCAAGAAAGATGCTGTCTGTACTATCACTAACGCCACTGTGTAAACCACCAAATACTCCGGCAATACAAAGGGGCTTGTCCGCGTCACAGATCATTAAATCCTCTTGGTGTAATTTTCGTTCCACCCCATCTAAGGTGGTGAATTTTGTTCCAGCACCTAAGGTTTTTACGTTGATTGTATTCTCTGAAATCTTAGAGGCGTCAAATGCATGCAATGGCTGCCCTAGTTCATGTAACACATAATTTGTGCAATCAACGACATTGTTAATCGGACTAAGTCCTATTGCTTTTAGTCTGTTTTTTAACCAAGCTGGAGATTCGGCCACCTTAATACCGCTTATGGTAACACCACAATAACGAGGTGCAAGGCTAATATCCTCAACGTTTACATCAACTTTTAATGTTCTGTTTTCGATTTTAAAACTAGAGGTAGAAGGTGTTATTAATTCGATGGAGACATTTTGCTGCAGCAATCCGGCCTTTAAGTCTCTTGCTACTCCCCAATGGCTCATGGCGTCTGCACGATTGGGAGTTAATCCAATTTCAAAAACCTCATCATTTTCAACTTCTATGATTGTTGAGGCCAAAGTACCCGGGGCTATCTCATTATCGAGCACCATAATTCCGTCATGGTTCTTCCCAAGACCCAACTCATCTTCAGCACAAATCATTCCTTGACTTTCCTCTCCTCGAATTTTTCCTTTTTTAATCTTCCATGGCTTGCCTTCTGCATCGTATAAGGTAGTTCCGATAGTTGCTACGGGCACTTTTTGTCCTTCAGCAACATTGGGCGCTCCACAAACTATTTGCAGTATGTTGCCATCGCCAACATCCACCTTTGTAATCTTTAAGCGATCTGCATTGGGGTGTGGTTCACATGCTACGACATGACCAACAACGATTCCTTCTAAACCACCAAGAACTGAGGAATACGAATCTATTCCTTCAACCTCAAGACCTAGGTCGGTTAATAACTCGCCCGCCTTTTCAGCATCCCAGTCTAACTTGATAAATTGCTTCAGCCAATTGTAAGAAATCTTCATTGATCTTCTTGATTTAAGGAAACAAAGATAAAATATTGAAGCAAGGATTCAAACAATGATTTGTAATTCATACCTTTAATTTAGTTTGTTTTCAATATACTGTATGCCAATGCTTTACGCCTGTTGTATTTCAAGGAGTTTGATGGGGCATATTCCGTCTAGCCAGATTTTGAATAAAGACTAAGAAGTGAAAACCAATTTAAGGGACATTGAGTTGTTGCATTTGAGGTTCGATGAGGTCGATATCTGCAGGCTCATAATGGAGCAGTACTTTTTTATGTAGTGAATTAAATGTAATTTCGAATCTTACAAAACATGCCTTATGCCTAAATATTTGAGCTTTTTTTTACTGTCGGTTTTATTCATTAGTTGTGGAAAAGAGGTGAATTCTCTAAAAGAAGGATCTTGGAGAGCGACTATAAACTTAGGGGAAGGGAAGGAACTCCCTTTTTTGATGTCTTATGCGGCCCATAGCGGTTTTGAAATGTACAATGCTGAAGAACAGATAGTGGTTACAGACATTAGCATGGAAGGAGATTCGATTACCATCAAAATGCCTGTCTTTGAGGGTGTTTTTAAGGGTGTTTATTCTGAAACAAAGATCAATGGCGACTTTATAATGCCTAGCCTTAAGCGGGTGGTGCCTTTTGAAATGCGCTATGATGACGCTCCCAGGTTTTCTTCTTCTGAAAAACCTTCAGTAGAACTCACTGGAAACTGGGAAGTGGTTTTTAGTCCCAATACCCCCGACGACCGCTACGAAGCAAAGGGTGTTTTTGAGCAGGAGGGAAGCAAACTAACAGGAACTTTTAGAACCAAGACGGGCGATTATCGCTATTTAGAGGGGGTTGTTACAAAGGATTCGTTTCAGTTGTCAACCTTCGACGGTGCCCATGCTTTTTTGTTTGAAGGCCAGGTGAAGGACAGCGTACTGAGTGGTACTTTTTATAGTGGAAATCACTGGAAAGAACCCTTTACAGCCAAAAGGAATGACGCCTATGAATTACCCGAGGCCACCGCATTAACCTTTATAAAAGAAGGCTACGAAGGATTTGATTTTTCATTTCCTGATACAGATGGAAATCTAGTTTCACTGAAAGATGAACAATTTCAAGAAAAAGTGGTGCTGGTTCAAATTATGGGAACCTGGTGTCCTAATTGCTTAGATGAGACAAAATTCTACACCAACTATGTCAAGAAGACCAAAAACCCCGATGTTGCTTTTGTTGCTTTGGCCTTCGAATACGCTCCAACCAAAGAACGGGCGATCGCAAGTATCAATCGATTGGTGAAAGGAGTAGGGGTTCCTTATCCCATCTTATTGGCTCAATATGGTTCTAGTAGCAAAGCCAAAGCCAACGAAAAGTTACCGATGTTAAACCATGTCTTGTCGTATCCCACCACCATTTTTATAGATAAAAAGGGTGAGGTTCGAAGAATCCATACAGGCTTTAATGGCCCAGCAACAGGCAAAATCTATGAGGAATTTGTTGTAGATTTTGAAAGCTATCTTCAAGAATTAACAGCCGAATAAAAGCCAGCAGTTTTTTTACAAGAGACTCATTCTAGGCGTTTCTATTTGAAACCTTTGTTGAGGTCCGGTTTTTTGATTGTAAAGTATAGGATTACAAAAACGGTAGCGATTGCAGTTAGCAGAAAGCTAGTGTCAGCACCGAACTGATACCATAACAAACCCGCAAGGGTGCTTGCGATCATTGCACAAATGCTTTGGAAAGCGGAAAAAGTTCCAATGGCAGTGGCCGTATTTTCTTTAGAAACAAGGTTGCTCAGCCACGCTTTCGTGATTCCTTCGGTAGCCGCGGCATACAGTCCATATCCAAAAAAGAGCACAATGAAAGCATACGTACTTGTAAACGCAGCCATTCCGAAGTACACCAAACTAAAAAGAATCAATCCGAAAAGAAACATCCTCTTCAAGCCAAGCTTATCGGCCAAGCGCCCCAGAGGGAAGGCAAAAGCCGCATATACAAGATTGTAAAAGATATACATGCCAATAACCATAGTGTCGTCAAAACCAGCCTCTTTTGCTTTCAGTAATAAAAACACATCTGAGCTGTTAAACAGAGCGAAAAACAGCAATCCTCTTGCGGTTATTTTATATTCAGAAGGGCTCTTTTTCCAATAGTCTATAAATGAAAAGAAGCCAATTTTCTTCTTTTTAGGTGCTGCTAAACGCTTTTTGTCTTTCAGAAAGAATGTGGATATCACTGCTAGCGCGCCAGGAATGAAGGCGATATAAAATAGATTGATATATTCTTCAGGATAATAGAACAAATAGATAAGAGCGAATAAAGGCCCTAAAACAGCGCCAAGAGTATCCATGGAGCGATGGAAACCAAAAACCTCCCCTTTGGTTGCTGGTGTTGCTTCATCCGATAAGAGGGCGTCTCTGGCTCCTGTTCGTATTCCTTTTCCGAATCGATCTAGGGTACGAGCGAATAGAATCCAAAGAGGGTATACAAAGAAAGCCATCATCGGTTTTGAGATTGCACTGAAGGCATATCCAATTTGAACGAATGGGGATCTTTTTGCTTTGCTGTCGGATAACTGCCCGAAATAACCCTTGCTTAGTCCTGATGTTGCTTCTGCAATACCTTCTAAGATTCCAATGAGTAAAATGGAAAACCCAATGGTTTGTAAATAAATAGGCAAGACAGGATAGAGCATTTCGCTGGCCATGTCTGTAAACAAGCTCACAATAGAAAGCACCCAAACCGATCTCGTAATATTTTTCAAGGACGTATGTTTAATGTAGCTTTTTCTATGGCAAGGCGTACTTTTCGAATTCCGTGATCGGTATCATACTGGTCTACCTCTTTAAAGCCAAAATTTTTGTAAAGTGCTATGGCGGGTATATTCGCGAGCCCTGTTTCAACGGTAATTGTATTGCCCACGAACAATTCGAAAATAAAGGTGAGAAGTTCACTGCCTATTCCTTGTCTAAAATAGGTGGGATGCACCACCATGCTGGCGATGTGAAATGCCGTCAAACTTGGCTCAATCTCAATTACGGCTGTTAATTCCTTGCCTATCCAATGCCCAAAGAATGAGGTCTCACTGTTTTTAAAGTCAACAATCGCTCTCTTAAGTGGGGGAAAGTCTTTCGCGCCTAAGATTTCAGCTTCAACAGCATAAGACGCTTGAAAAACAGCATAGGTTTTCTCAGCGATTGTGTCCTCTTGTTGGTCTAGAATAGTAATCATAGAAGTTTGTAGATAAGGAACGTTGGTTTGGTATACTGGCTGTCTCGTTTTTATAGTAGGGCAGGCCTCAATGCTTTTTTAGTACATTTCAAAAATACTACAAGCAAGTGAAACGCTCTTGTGATATCTTTAATTTGTGCTGGGTTCGCAGCAAATTAGCATGAAAATACGACCTATGAAATGTAATTCCATATGTTTTTGTATTTCATCAGTTGCTCTAATGTGCTCTTAATAGGTAGGTTGTCTTCTTCGGAAAGGTAAGGGTCTTGTTTTAAAACCTCAAATGCGTAGCTACGCGCAATCTTCAAAATTTCCGAGTCTCTTACAATATCTGCTATCCGAAGGTTTAAAACACCACTCTGCTGTGTGCCCATCAAATCGCCCGGACCTCTTAGCTTTAGGTCAACTTCAGCGATTTCAAAACCATCACTAGTGCGAGTCATTGTTTCCAAACGGGTCTTTGCGTCTGCAGACAGTTTATGACTGGTCATTAAAATACAATAACTCTGTTCGGCACCACGACCCACGCGTCCTCGAAGCTGATGCAATTGGGATAAGCCAAACCGCTCTGCACTTTCAATAATCATGACACTGGCATTTGGAACATTTACGCCAACCTCAATTACCGTAGTTGCAACCATTATCTGTGTCTCCTTTTTTATAAAACGATTCATTTCAAATTCCTTGTCGGCGGGTTTCATTTTTCCATGCACGATAGAAACTTGGTATTTTGGCAGGGGAAATTCGCGCACAATACTTTCATATCCATCCATCAAATCCTTGTAATCTAAGGTCTCACTTTCTTGGATTAATGGGTACACAATATACACCTGTCGGCCCTTTGTAATTTCGTCTCTTATAAACCGAAAAACCTTGAGTCTGTTTGCGTCAAAACGATGCACTGTTTTGATGTCTTTTCTGCCTGGAGGAAGTTCATCAATTACGCTGCTATCTAAGTCGCCATAAACACTCATTGCCAGGGTACGCGGAATGGGTGTCGCAGTCATTACAAGAACGTGAGGTGGGTAGGTGTTTTTATACCATAATTTACTTCGTTGTGCGACGCCAAAACGGTGTTGTTCATCAATAATAGCCAGGCCTAAATTCTTAAATTTTACCTTGTCTTCCAGTAGTGCATGTGTGCCAATAAGGATGTCTATAGTGCCATTTTCCAGCTTTTCGTGAATTTCTCTTCGTTTTGAAGCTTTGGTTGAACCTTGTAATAATGAAATGCTGAGTTTAAGTTCTTTACATAAATCTGATAAGCCATGATAGTGCTGTACTGACAAAATTGCAGTCGGCGCCATAAGGCATGCTTGAAAACCATTGTCAACGGCTATTAACATTGATGTTAGTGCCACTATGGTCTTCCCGCTTCCAACGTCGCCCTGCAGTAAACGGTTCATTTGCGCATTGCTGCCTAAGTCATTTCTTATTTCCTTGATAACGCGCTTTTGTGCACTCGTTAATTCGAAGGGCAAATGCTCATGATAAAAGCGATTAAAGTGCTCCCCTATTTTCTGAAAGGGATAGCCCTTAATTTTCGTTTTATGAAGCAGGTTTTTTCGAACCAATTGTACTTGTATGTAAAACAATTCTTCAAACTTTAAACGGTATTCTGCAGCTGCTAAAAGTGCTTGACTTTTCGGAAAATGAATGTTTAAAAGTGCCTCGCTTTTCGACATCAATTTAAGGCTATCTAAGAGGTGCTTTGAAAGGCTCTCTTGGAAGCCGTTTTTAGACTCTAAAAACAACTGTTGCATCAGTCCATTTAGCACCCGATTTGTGATGCCGCTATTTGCTAATTTTTCGGTGGAAGGATACACAGGTTGTAGGGCAGAACGCATGCTTTTTTCATGGGTTTCTAGCAATTCCATTTCGGGATGCGGCATCGAAAAAACACCATTGTAAAAACTGGTCTTTCCGAAGATCACATACGGAATGTTGAGTTTTAAATTTTCACGAATCCATTTTTGTCCTCGAAACCAAACAAGCTCCATTCTCCCGGTTTCATCTTGAAAGGTAGCAACCAGGCGTTTTCCTCTTTTTTGTTCTACTGTTTTAATATGCGTGATTTTACCAATTACTTGAATTTCAGCGCTGGTTTTTGGTAAGCTGTTTACCTTGTAGAATTGGGTTCGGTCTAAATACCGGTTTGGAAAAAGATTCAATAAATCCTGAAAAGTGTGAATACCAACTTCATTTTTAAGCAAAATGGCCCTATTAGGACCAACACCTTTGAGATAATCTATAGGGGTTTGCAGAAATGTTGAATTCATAAAACGAATTTAACAAATTTCGACGAAGACAGGAATGTCCCTCTAGTAATTCTATACATTATTAGTTAACTTGGCGTCACGTATTGGCTAGGTGTTTTTTATGAAGAGAATTATTCTTGTATTATGTGTTTTGTTTGGGGGTCTTAGTAACGCTCAACAGACTGAAACTATTGATTTTATTAGTGTCACAGCTCAAATTGAACCTATTGCTTCAGAGAAAAAAGTGATTGGAACAGCTTCCTATACCTTTAATGTCCTTAAGAGTACAGATTCCATTTATCTAGATGCGAAGGCGATGCGTGTGAGTAATGTATTCCCTAAAAGCCTAACAATTACTCAAGAGGAAGATAAAATTTGGCTGATCGATGCGTTCGATGCGAATAGAGCGTATACCATATCCTTTTCCTTTGAAGCAACTCCTAAGCAAACCCTTTATTTTTTTGAAAATCAGATTTGGACGCAGGGCCAAGGAAAATACACGTCTCATTGGCTACCCAGCATTGACGATATGAATGACAAAATGGAATTTGACATCACTATTGTGGTCCCTTCTAAAAAAACTGTAATTGCGAACGGGAAGCTCCTTTCTAACGAACGAAATGGGAATAAGAATCACTTCAAATTTGACATGCAAGCGCCCATGGCAAGTTATTTGGTTGCATTTGCAGTGGGCGACTTTGCGAAGAAGACCATCTACTCCGATACAGCGATTCCTCTTGAATTGTATTATGAAAGAAAGGATTCACTCAAGGTTGAGCCCACCTATCGATACACAAAAGAAATATTTGATTTTTTAGAATCTGAAATCGGTGTGGCATATCCTTGGCAGAATTACAAGCAAGTTCCTGTGCGTGATTTCCTCTATGCTGGGATGGAAAACACAACAGCAACCTTCTTCTCTGAAGCTTTTGTTTCCGACTCAATAGGGTTTGCAGATAGAAACTATGTTACGGTCAATGCGCACGAACTGGCGCATCAATGGTTTGGCAACTTGGTCACAGAAACAGAGGGGACGCACCATTGGTTGCACGAAGGATTCGCAACCTATTATGCTTTACTTGCTGAAAAAGAACTATTTGGAGCGGAGTATTACTATTGGAAGTTGTTTCAATCGGCCGAACAATTAAAGGCCCTAAGTGATGAAGGGAAGGGAGAATCTTTGCTAAACCCCAAAGCAAGCTCATTGACTTTTTATGAAAAAGGCGCCTGGGCTTTGCACATTCTTAGGTCTCAAATAGGAGCGGAGGCCTTTAGAGTAGCGATTGTCAATTATTTGGAGATGTTTCGTTTTAAGAATGTCACGACAGAAGATTTTCTCAACGAAGCCAGAATTGCCTCCGGGCAAGATTTAAAGACGTTTGAAACCGATTGGTTATATCAGACAGCGTTTAAAGCAGAACAGGCTTATACGTCTTTAATGAAGTCACCTTTTATCAAAAAGTATTTTGAAGTTGCGGCATTGGCACCATTTTCTATTCCTGAGAAGAGGCTTCAGCTAAAAACCGCCCTTAGCTTTCCGAATGATTATATAGGGCAAGAAGCCGTTTATCAGCTCGCTGGCGAACCGCTTTCTGAAACCATCGGCTTGTATAAGAATGGTTTTGCTAGTAACAATATCTATGTGAGGCAGGCAATTGCACTGTCACTAGAAACCATTCCTATGGCATTAAAAAAGGACTACGAATCCTTACTCGATGATGCTTCATACGTTACCCAGGAAGCCGCTTTGTATCAACTTTGGGCGCAATTTCCAAAGAATAGAGCACGCTATTTAAACAAGATGAAAGGTGTTATGGGTTTTCAGAATAGGAATGTTCGTCAGCTATGGCTGGTGCTGGCCATTGCAGATCCATCCTATAGGATTGCTGAAAAGGAAACCTTTAAGAAGGAATTAAAATCGTACACATCGCCTGCCTATAGTTTCGAAATTAGAGAGACTGCTTTTGGCTATATTCATGAACTTCAGCTTTGGGACACACAAACGATAGGGCATCTAGTAAATGCGAGTGTGCATCCTTCATGGCGTTTTAAAAAGAACGCCCGAAAATTAGTAGATTCAGTCTTAAAAAAGGAAACCTATAAAAACCAAATGGTTCTTCGCATGCAAACTTATTCTGAAGAGGAACGTGCTTATTTAAAAACGAAATTAGATTTGGAATGAGGCCAACGATTGAGGGTTAGAACAATTCACTTACTTCTTTTCTTACGTAATCAAGTGCCTTTTGAGAGGGCGTCACTTCCCCTAAAAAACTACGTAGTAAATACTCCCTCATCTTAGCTGCAGTGGTGTCTTTTTCGCGCATAGCGCCTTGTCTAATTACTTGTATCGTGGCATTTTTAGCCGCATTTACAAGATTCCAGCACTCGGAAGTGAGGTAGATTTGCTGTGCGAGGTTGTGCTCAAATTCCTGCTCTATATTTTTTATCAGCAGTTCTTCGTATTTCGCGCTATCCTCTGAAATTGGTTTTACGCGAACCAATAATTTATTAGGGTCTGTCCGTTCTAAAAACAATGTGATTCGCTCGTAGGCCTGTAATCGCATCGGAATTAGCTGGTTCTGAGCTTCTTTTTGGATAAGATAGCGTCTTCTACCTTCTTCGTTGGCAGTGTGTCCTTTAAAAAAATAATAAGCGATAATGCCCACCACAATGGCTGGCAAAAGGTATGCGACGTAATTTAGAATTTGGATTGCTTCTTCCATAAGAAATACGATTGAATCACAAACTTACCACATTTTAAATATTTTTAAGCACTCTCAAGGGCTTGTATTTATTTTTAGAGTTTCCCTGTTTATTGAGCATTTAAATAATCAATCGAAAGTTGACTCAATGCCTTTACTCCTAGGAGCATTCCGGCGTCATCTATTTTAAAATCTGGGGTATGGTGAGGATATGGCGTTTTGTTTCCCGGAGTCATGCCACCCAAGAAAAAATAGAACCCTGGTATTACTTCTTGATAGAAGGAGAAATCTTCTCCTCCTGTCGAGGCCTTCATGGTTTCCACATTATTTACACCTGCTGCAGTTTCAAGAGTCGGCACCATTTGGGCTGTTAACTGTGGGTCGTTATACGTTACAACTGTATTGTTTTTCCAAGCAATGGTGGCGCTTCCGCCGTAGGCCTTAGCGATATCGGCAGCCATCTCAGTCATTCGTCTAATAATATGGGTTCGCATATCGGGATCTAAGGTTCGAACTGTTCCAATTAACTCTGCACTTTCAGGAATGATATTAAATCGTGTTCCGCTTGTTATCTTTCCAACGGTGATCACAGCTGGCTCTCGCACCAAATCCGATTCCCGACTAATAATACTCTGAAAACCGTCAATTATTTTAGCCGATATTAAGATGGGGTCAACACCAGTCCAAGGTGCCGATCCGTGAGTGCCTTTTCCACGAACAGTTACCACAAAACGCTCTACAGCTGCCATGGTTCCTCCAGATTTATATCGAATCGTTCCAACAGGAGTGGAAGAATTGATGTGCAAACCAAATATGGCATCAACATCAGGATTTTTAAGAACCCCTTCCTTAATCATGAGCGCTGCGCCTCCTTCTTCACCGGGTGGCGGTCCTTCTTCAGCAGGTTGAAAAATAAACGTAACGGTGCCGTTTATAAGATGGGTATTTTTTGACAATACTTCAGCAACCCCCATAAGGATTGAAATATGCGTATCGTGACCACAGGCATGCATGACACCGGTTTCAGTGTTTAAAAAATTAGTAACCACCTCGCTTTTGAACGGTAAATCATTGCGTTCGGTCACCGGCAGTGCGTCTATATCGGCTCGCAGTGCTACCACTTTCCCAGGATTATCGCCTTTTAAAATAGCAACGACGCCTGTTTTACCCACACCTGTCTGAACGTCCATTCCAAGAGATCTTAAATGCTCCGCAATTTTCTCTGCGGTTTTAAACTCTCTGTTTGATAGTTCTGGGTTTTCATGAAAATAATGCCGCCACGAAATGACCTTCGATTCTATTTGCTCAATATCCTTTGTTAGTGTCAGATCCATTTGCGCATGGCAGAGAGGCGCAAGCATCAAAACAATGAGTAGTGATAATGTCTGTTTCATAGGTGTTGTTTTATATTTTTATAAAGGTGTCTCAGTTTTTTTGTTATCGAATGAATCCTTTTGTTATCGTTTCGACAAATTTAAAGATAGCCGTTTTTTCGGGAATTAGGAAACCATGCCTATTGTTTATAAATTCTATAAGTTCTTCAAGACCATTCCTGCTATTTTTCTTAATTTCACGATTCATATGTGCTTCAAAAAAAAATAAAAATTGCAAAACTATTTAGAACAACTTAATGACGCTCAGCGCGCTCCTGTCTTGCAGAAGGACGGTGCGATGATCGTGATTGCAGGAGCCGGATCAGGGAAGACCCGAGTGCTCACCTATCGCATTGCGTATCTCATGTCGTTGGGTGTTGATTCGTTCAGTATCTTGTCTCTTACTTTTACCAACAAAGCGGCTCGTGAGATGAAAAAACGAATTGCACAGATCGTTGGAAGTAGTGAGGCAAAAAATCTTTGGATGGGAACGTTTCACAGTGTTTTCGCAAAGATTTTGAGATTTGAAGCCGATAAGTTAGGCTACCCCTCTAACTTCACTATTTACGATACACAAGACTCTCAAAGTGTTATACGCGCAATCATTAAGGATATGCGCCTTGATAAGGACATCTATAAGTACAAACAGGTTTATTCTAGGATATCTTCCTTCAAGAATAGCCTTATTACCGTGAAAGCATATTTCAATAACCCTGATTTGGTGGAAGCAGATGCAATGGCTAAAATCCCCAGGTTGGGTGAGGTTTATAAGGAATATGTAGATCGTTGTTTTAAGGCCGGAGCCATGGATTTTGATGATTTGTTGCTAAAAACCAATGAATTGCTCACGCGCTTCCCTGAGGTGTTGGCAAAGTATCAAAACCGATTTCGATACATTTTGGTAGATGAGTATCAAGATACCAATCACAGTCAGTATTTAATTGTTCGCGCCTTAAGCGATAAGTTCCAAAATATATGTGTGGTGGGGGATGATGCACAAAGTATTTATGCCTTTAGAGGTGCAAATATCAATAACATTCTGAACTTTCAGAAAGACTACGATGATGTCAAGGTATTTAGGCTAGAACAGAATTATCGATCTACAAAGAATATTGTAAATGCAGCAAACAGTATTATTGAGAAAAATAAAACACGTCTTGACAAAGTAGTTTGGACGGCAAATGATGAGGGTACAAAGATCAAGGTAAACCGAACGATGACCGATGGTGATGAGGGTAGGTTTGTTGCGAGTTCTATCTTCGAAACGCAGATGAACAATCAGGTTCGAAATGGAGACTTCGCTATTTTATACCGCACCAATGCACAGTCTAGAGCGATGGAAGACGCGCTTCGTAAAAGAGATATTCCGTATCGGATTTATGGTGGACTTAGTTTTTATCAGCGAAAAGAAATTAAAGACGTACTGTCGTACATGCGTCTCATATTAAATCCCAAAGATGAAGAAGCTCTAAAGAGAGTCATTAATTATCCGGCAAGAGGTATTGGAGGTACCACCTTGGATAAAATTATTGTCGCATCAAAACATTACGATCGCTCGATGTTTGAGGTTATTGAGAATCTTGAAAAGATTGATCTTAAAATCAATAGCGGTACAAAGACGAAGCTCATCAACTTCGCCATGATGATTAAAAGCTTTCAGATTACTAATGAGAGTTCTGATGTTTTTCAGATTACAGAATACGTAACCAAAAAGACGGGCCTAGTTCAGGAATTGAAGAAGGACGCAACGCCTGAAGGTATTGCAAGAATAGAAAATATCGAAGAGTTGCTCAATGGGATGCGTGATTTTGTTGAAGAGCAAAAAGAGCTGGCAGATGCCAATGGCACCTTGGCCGAGTTTATGGAAGATGTGGCCTTGGCTACCGATTTAGATAATGACAAGGGAGACGAGGATAAAGTGGCCCTTATGACGGTGCATTTGGCGAAGGGGTTAGAATTTCCTTATGTGTATATCGTGGGCATGGAAGAAGATTTGTTTCCTAGCGGAATGAGCATGAATACGCGCAGTGAGTTAGAAGAAGAGCGCAGGTTGTTTTATGTGGCTGTTACCCGCGCCGAAAAGCAAGCGTATTTAACATATGCTCAAACGCGCTATCGCTGGGGTAAGTTGATAGATGCCGAACCGAGCCGCTTTATAGAGGAGATCGACGCATCGTATTTGGAGTATTTAACACCCATTACAGAGAATCGCTACAAACCATTACTCGACGCAGATATTTTTGATGAGGTCGATAAAAGTAAATTACGACAACGAAAGCCTATTTCGGGCTCAGCACCTACCGGACCAAATACAGAGCAGTTGCGAAAACTGAGACGGCTCAAACCTGTGTCTAGTTCTGCCTCTAAGAATTTTAATGCAGCAGAAGCAAATTTAGAGATTGGCACAGTTGTAGAACACGTGCGCTTTGGAAAAGGGATTATTGCAAAAATTGAAGGTACAGGTGCAGATACGAAGGCTGAAATTAATTTTGAAAACGGCGGGCTAAAAAAATTGTTGCTTCGTTTTGCAAAATTAAATGTAATCGGTTAAGGTGTATTAAACTGCTTCGTGCAAACCTTCAGTACCTGAACCTAAGACGAATTTTTATTCAGATCACTTTTATTAGACATGTATAAATCATTATAAATGGCCGAGTTTATTAAAATGTATGAAGAAAACCCTAATCCGAAGGATGTAATGCGGGTTGTAAATATTATAAAGAAAGGGGGTTTGGTTATTTATCCAAGCGATACCGTCTACGCCTTGGGCTGCGATATTAATAACACCAGAGCTTTAGAACGCGTAGCTAAATTGAAAGGTGTAAAATTAGAAAAAGCAAATTTTTCTTTTGTTTGCAAGGACTTGAGCAACCTGTCAGACTATGTGAAACAAATAAATACGGCGACTTTCAAAATATTAAAACGTGCTTTACCTGGGCCTTACACCTTTATCTTGCCTGCAAATAATAAGGTACCCAATGTCTTTAAGAAAAAGAAAGAGGTGGGTATTAGAGTGCCAGCAAACAATATTGTACAAGCCATTGTGCAACAGTTGGGGAACCCTATTGTGTCCACTTCCATTTATGACGAAGATGAGGTTATTGAGTATACTACAGATCCTGAGTTAATTTATGAAAAATGGGGAAATTTGGTGGACGTTATTGTTGATGGTGGGTATGGTGATAACATTCCTTCAACGGTTATCGATTTAACCGGTGATGAGCCTGTATTGATACGAGAAGGAAAAGGAATCCTGGAGGTTTAGTTTAAGCCTCGCCTTAAAATAAAAAGAGACGGCTTTCTAGGCAGTCTCTTTTTATTTTTAAACACAAAGAAAAATTAGTTCCCACCGCCTTCTGAAAGACTTTTCATTTCTTTTTCAATCATGTCGTAAAACTGATCAATTTTTGGAAGTACAACGATTCGTGTGCGTCTATTTTTACTCCTGTTTTCTCTTGTGTCATTAGCTACTAAGGGAACATAATGACTTCTTCCTGCGGCAATCAAACGATCTGGAGTAACACCTAAGCTCTCAAGTTTTCGGACAACGGCCGTCGATCTTTTTACGCTTAAATCCCAGTTGTCTAATAAGACGCCGTTTTTGTAGGGTACATTATCTGTATGGCCTTCTACCATGCATTCAAAGTCTGGTTTTCCATTCACTACAGTCGCTACTTTAGCCAACACTTCGTTCGCTTTGGTCGTTACCGTATAGCTTCCGCTTTTAAACAGCAGTTTGTCTGCAATTGAGATAAATACAACTCCTTTTTCAACATTAATCTGAATGTCTGGATCGTTTATTCCAACTTCTTTTTTCAGGCTCGTAACAAGTGCCAAGGTGACGCTGTCTTTTTTGGTGATGGCATCCTGTAATCGCGTAATCTTAAGATCTCTCTCCTGCAAACTTTCAAGAGATTTTTCAAGATTCGTCGCTCCTTTTGTGGTAAGAATCGTCAAGTCTTTAGAGCTTTGGATAAGATCACTATTTGTTTTTTTCATATCTGCAAGCCTTTCTTCAAGAGCCTTGGAACGAGCCTCGGCAACGGCTTGATCACTTAAACAGCTATTTAGCTTTACAGTAGCGGTATTTAGAAGATCTTTTGTTGTGGTATATTTTCCTTCCAATTCTTTGTATTTTTTACCTGAAATACAGGATGGAAGTAGAAAGAGGGCTGAAATGGCAAGTATTGAAATCTTTTTCATAGGTGTGGTTTCATTAATAGTTTTAACTATAAGGCTTAAAAATACAGTTTTTATTCGGAAAATAGTGTCTTACTACTTTATTGACTCTAAAAACAAGGTCTATTTTACAAGATTAAAAACGGAGCTTCGGTTTCTATGTCTTTTTAAATATTAATCCTTCGCGTTTTTTAGAAAAAAACTCCGCATAAAGCGGAGCGTATAGGTTAATAAGTATAACTTTTTGACAGGATCACTCTCCTGAAAGGGCTTTCATTTCTTTTTCAATCATGTCATAAAATTGATCAATCTTTGGAAGCACTAAAATACGGGTACGTCTGTTTTTAGCGCGGTCGGCTGCTGTTTCATTGGCTCCGAGCGGCACATATTGGCTGCGGCCTGATGCAATTAAACGCTCTGGGTTGATGCCAAGACCTTCTAAGGCTCGAACAATGGATGTGGCCCTTTTAACACTTAAGTCCCAATTGTCTAATAAAAGGCCATTTTTATAAGGAATAGTATCAGTATGACCTTCTACCATGCACTCGAAATCTGGCTTTCCATTTACGACAGTAGCCACTTTTGCTAAGATTTCATTAGCTCTTGTGGTAATCGTATAACTTCCGCTTTTAAATAAGAGTTTGTCGGCAAGAGAAATATATACGACTCCTTTTTCTACATTAATTTCTATGTCTGGGTCATCTATTCCCACTTCACGCTTTAAACTTGTAACCAAGGCTAAAGTGACACTATCCTTTTTGGATATAGCGCCCTGTAAAAGAGAAATTTTCAAGTCTTTCTCTTTCATGCTTTCAAGAGACTTTTCCAGATTTTCAGCGCCTTTCGAGGTAAGTAAAGTAAGGTCTTTTGAACTCTGAATTAAGTTTTCGTTTGTGGCCTTCATATCAGCCAACCTATCGACCATAGCACTTGCTCTGGCTTCAGCAGTGGCTTTTTCAGTAAGGCAGCTGTTTAATTTTACCGTTGCTGTATTCAGCAAATCTTGTGATTTTTTGTATTTCCCTTCCATCGTTGCAAATTCTTTTTTGGAGATGCAGGAAGCAAATAGCAAACTTGTAGAGATTGTAAAGATTAAAAGTTTTTTCATAACTATAGGGTCGTTTAATTAAATCAAAATTATTAAAAGGTCTCAAAGTTTAGCCGTTTCTTAACAATACTTTATGGAAAAAAGACTAGAGCTGTTTAAAGGTTCTCTTTTTTAGAATAAAATAGTCCAAGACAATAGAATTTACAAAGTGGTACTTGAAACCTATTGTTTTTAACGGTCTCTTTTTAAATATCTTATAAAAAAGCATGTAAAAGTTGATGTGCGCTTTTATGATGGCCAACAAATGCTTCGGTTTGCCTTTCAATAAAAACGTGATTCCAGCCACCCCATCCAACAGTAATCGGGCGAAAAGAATACCCCAGAGTTGCAATCCTTGAACATTTTTAGTTAACATCAATAAGGTGTTTCGGAAATTATAAAAGGTTTTTTGTGGATTTGCAACATCCAGCGTAGCCCCGCCAACATGAAAAACATGCGATGTTCCAACGTATTTAATAGTGCCCCCCTTTTGCTGTAATCGCCAACAGAGATCTACTTCTTCTTGGTGGGCAAAAAAATCTTCATCAAAGCCACCAACTTCTTGAAAAGCACGTTTTTTTATAAACAGACAGGCACCAGTCGCCCAGAAAATCTCTTTTATATCATCAAACTGTCCTTCATCCTTCTCAAGAGTGTCAAAAATACGACCCCTGCAAAATGGATATCCAAGCCTGTCAATAAACCCGCCGGCTGCTCCTGCATATTCAAAAGAGCCTTTGTTATTATAGTCAAGAATTTTTGGTTGCGCCGCCACCAGGTTTGTGTCGTTTTTAAATGCGCTAAGGATGGGTACTAACCAATTTTCAGTTACCTCAACATCACTGTTTAACAAAACAAAAACAGCTTCAGAAAGGGTTTTTAAAGCATCGTTATATCCTTTGGCATAGCCACCATTGTGTTGGTTTTGAATGATTTTTACTGTAGGAAATTCTTCAGAAACACATCGAATAGAGTCATCGGTAGAGGCGTTGTCTGCTAGATACACCGTTGCTTCCTGAGAATACTTGAGTACTGAGGGCAAGAATTGCCGGAGCAACTTTTCACCATTCCAATTGAGTATGACAACTGCTACATTCATGCACCGCAAAGTAAAGGGTTTATTTTGTATTGAACTACATCTATTATATTTTGATACTGATTCTAGGGCAGCTCTTTTATAAATTCATATTTCTCTGCCTCAAAATCCATTTTACAAAAATAATGTTCAACTCCATTGGTAACCATTAATAAATTTGCTCTTAAAACAAAATTATAACGTGCAATTTGGTCGAAGGTGTCTTGAGATATTTTTATACTAGGCGCCTTACATTCAACGATAAGTTCGATTCCTCCATCGCGGTTGTATACTACAATATCATATCGTTTTACCGTATCGTGTAGTTTGAGTTGTTTTTCAACGCTGAGGTGGGAAGCGGGATACTTTTTATCTTTTACCAAATAGTGTATCACATGCTGGCGAACCCATTCTTCGGGTGTAAGGATGATGAATTTTTTTCTGATTTCGTCAAAAATCAATCGTTTGTTTTCCTTACTTTTGAAACGGAAATGATATTCTGGGAAATTTAATTTCTGCATAAAACAAAGTAACAGTTTCCCTGAATAATATCATAATTTTTAAAAGAATTGTACTTCAAACGATTAACAAGTAGTTACAACAAGCATAGATGCCAAGCGAAAAAGCCAAACAAATTGTAAACGACATTAAAAAAGGAGACATTAAAAGTGTTTACTTTTTGATGGGAGAGGAGGCTTACTATATTGACGCAATTTCCAATTTTATTGAGAGCACTATTCTTTCGGAAGAAGAAAAGGGATTTAATCAAATGGTTTTATATGGGCGTGATGTTTCTATTGATGATATCGTAAGTCACGCCAAAAGATATCCAATGATGGCAGAGCGACAAGTTATTATTGTGAAAGAAGCTCAGGACCTATCGCGTACTATTGAAGGATTGGTGGCTTATGTAGAAAACCCTCAGCCAACGACGGTTTTAGTGTTTTGTTACAAGTATAAAACGCTCGATAAAAGAAAAAAACTTTCAAAAACCCTCGCTAAAAACGCCGTTCTTTTTGAGAGTAAGAAATTATATGAAAATCAAGTACCAGACTGGATTCGAAGGGTGCTGTCTGGCCGAGGACACACCATAACTCCTAAAGCTGCACAAATGTTGGTGGAGTTTTTAGGAAATGACCTGGCAAAGATTAATAATGAGCTCCAAAAGCTACAGCTTATCATGCAGCCTGGCGAACAAATTACACCACAGCTCATTGAAGAGAATATAGGGATTAGTAAGGATTTTAATAATTTTGAGCTTCAAAAGGCAATTGGTGAGAAAAATGTAAAAAGAGCATTTGCAATCATGCAGTATTTCCATCAGAACCCCAAGAAGAATCCTTTGGTAATGACTGTAGCGTTGTTGTATGGTTTTTTTGCGAAATTATTAAAGTACCACTCGCTTTCAAACAAAGGAGACGCTGCAAAGGTGCTCAAAGTAAGTCCTTATTTTGTGAAGGATTATCAGGTAGCGGCGAGGAACTACCCAATGAAAAAAGTGAGTGCAATTATTTCATCGATTCGCGACATTGATATGAAAAGCAAAGGCGTTGGGGCTTCAAACTTATCGCAGGCGGATTTATTAAAAGAATTATTAATAAAGATTTTTAATTAAAGGGGAGAATTGTTTGATTCGGAATGGAATTTCAACAAGACTTAAAAAATAATAATGAGCTTCCATGACATGGAATAATTTGAATTCTTTTTGCTATTTTCACTATCTAAAATACGGCAGCAGTTTTCTAAAAAAAGGCGCCAACTTATAACACGAACTTATGAAAAATAGCGCACTCGCTTTCGGTTTTCTCTTTGTCTTAATGATTGCATCTAGTTGTAGTACAATCAAAGTTTTAGATGCATGGAAATCAGATGATATTGAAACCATCAACGCACAGACCATTCTTGTAATTGCGCGAACTGCCCATGCACCCAGTAGAGAAGCCTTCGAACAAGGAATAGTGAAAGAACTAGCTAAAAAAGATTTGAAGGGAATTGAGAGTTATAAATTATTTCCTAAAATAGATCCCAATAAGGAATTGTCTGCAGAAGAAATTGAGATTATCAAGGGGAAGTTTCGTGCAAAGGGACTTGATGCTGTAATAGTGAGTGTCGTAAAAGATGTGAAAGAAATTTCAAAAACAACGATTGAAGGCGGATATGAAGCCGGAGCCTCATTATCGTCCTATTATAATATGAGTTATATTGGTTTTTATGGATATTACGCAAGCCCTGGATCCTATGCGACTTTTGAGGGCATCGAAGTGGATGAAACAATGACCACGAAAACAAATAAAATATATGTACTGGAGACCTCAGTACATAATTTAGATTTGCCGGAAAAAGAACAACTCGTGGCTTTGGTGACTTCAAAAATTGACCAGCCCGATAATATTACCGCGTTGGCCGACGAATATGCTAAGGCCATTGCGAAGGCATTAAAAAAATAGTCTGGCTAAAAAGAACCCTGTGATCGTTAAATGACGACCCCTTGAGATTCCTGTAAAATCAGAAAGTAATTAATCAATAAAAGATAAAAAAGATGAAAAGAATTGTTAGTTTAGGTGTAGTACTGGTCCTAGTTTTTAGTTTGAAAAGTTGCAGCGGTGTAAAAGTACTTAGTGCTTGGAAGACAGATACGGAGGCCGTAGCGTCCTTTAAAGAAAAAAACATCTTAGTAATTGCAAGAACAGCCGATAACGGTTCGCGTTTGCCATTCGAAATTGAAATTGCAAACAGTATGCGCGCAAATGGCTTTAAGGCAACAGAGAGCTTTAAAAAAGTGCCAAACCTGCATCCTGAAAAAGAAATGACAGAAGAAAGAAAAAAGCTTATCCAAGATGTACTAGCTAACGAAGGGTACAACGGTATCGTGATTACGACTTTAAAAGACAAATCGTCGGTAACATCTACATCCAGCAGTGGACTTTATATGGGTGGTGGTTTTGGTAGTTATTACCCAGGATATTATGGAGGGTTTAATAGTTATTATGCGACTCCATACGCCTATGGTAGTTATTATAGCGGATTCGGCGGAACTGTTCCCTTATCTACTTCAACCTATACCACAACAACCTATGTATTGGAAACGGTTGCCTATAATCTTGATGCCGGGAAAAAGGATCAGTTAATAGCCGTAGTGACTACGGAGGTAAGCAATCCAAAAGATGCGTACAAAACAGCTGCAACCTATACCAGTAAAATAATGGAAGCGTTACAAAGCAAATAGAATGAAAGGAAACGTTTCTATAACTCAACTCATTCGAATCGTCTTGTTGCTGCTATTTTTGGCTTGGTGTTTTTTTATCATTAAGCCATTTGTTTTAATCATTTTATGGGCGGCTATTATTGCCATAGCGCTTTTTCCAATCTATGATCGCCTTGTGCTAAAGATTGGGGTTGCGAGAAAAAAAATGGTTACCGTCGTTTTTACGCTAATTGCAACAACATTGGTACTTGTTCCTGGTTATTTACTTACAAGTTCTGTGATGGCATCGACTATGGAGACTGCCAATAAGATAAGAACTGACACCTTTCAAATACCTAAACCTGACCCCAGTGTTAAAGAGTGGCCGATCATTGGTGTGCAACTATTTGACAATTGGTCTGAAGCTTCTAAGAACATAAAAAAGTACAGTTCTAAGCATAAAGACGTAATCCTAGATCAAGGATCTACTTTATTTAGCGGATTTAAAGGATTTGTTGGAGCCTTGGTCGTTTTTGCTTCAGCGTTTTTAATCGCGGTCGTATTTATGTATTATTCAGATAAAGGGTATAGTACTGTTCAATTATTTTCCTCCAAAATTCTTGGGAAAGATGGAGATGAGATGATGCTTATGTCTAGAGATACCGTGCGCAGTGTGGTGAAAGGAATTCTATTGGTGGCTTTGATACAGGCGAGCTTGTCATTTATTGGCTTCAAAGCAATTGGTATTCCTGCTGCAGGGATATTTACGTTTCTTGTGCTTGTTGCCGCCATTATTCAATTACCGGTTATCATCATACTGATCCCTGCGATTCTTTTGGCCTTTTCAATCTCCGAGACTACGCCAGCGATTATTTTCACAATCTATTGCTTGCTCATTGGTATTTCAGATAATATTTTGAAACCACTATTACTCGGTAAAGAACTTAAAACGCCTATAATTATCATACTAGTTGGTTCGATAGGAGGGATGTTACTTCACGGAATTATAGGCTTATTTATTGGAGCTGTAGTGCTAGCTGTAATGCACAGAATGTACAACTATTGGGTGAATTCTGAAGATTTGGCTTAAGAACTGGAATTTTAAAACAAATGAAGCGTTTTTAATAAGAAGCCATAACTATGGATAGGTTTTTCTGGAATTATCACTTCGATTAACATGTTACTACCCCGTATGGGCAGTCTTTTTATTCAGAAGATCGAAAATCATTAAATTTCCGAAGAGCATCGTAAAGGCATATCCAATATCTTCCACTGGAATTGTAATCAGCCTAATACCGAGGTTCTCTGTATTGTCGTACCATACAACTGGGATATCGGTAATGAGCCCTGTTAAGATCCCGTTTACTACAAAGAAAGGGATAAGAATAATCAAAAACGAAATATAAAACTGCTGTAACAGTTCAATTTTGAAGCGCATCCCTAGTGCGATTGCAACCAAGAGAAAAGAGAAGTTAACTACGGTATACGCTCTTGGATAAAAGAAGATAATTAAAAAAAGAGACACACCAAGAAGGGCTACTGAAATGTAGCGCGTGGTTGTTTTGTTTAGTTTAAGCTTAGGAAAGGCGTAGAAAAGTGCAAAATGCGAGAACAGACTAACAAAAGGAATGATATAAAAGAACAACCATTCTTCTAGGGGCATTTTTAAAAAATAAATTCCTAGACAATATTCTTCTGTAAATCCCCAAATCCCGTGTGCTGTAAAAATGGCATCCCAAATCAGAAAAACAGCAGCTACAACGGTGGTTGATATGGTGAAGTTTTTCCAGTTTTTAATAAAGTCAATCCCAAAAATAGAAAATAAGATGGGTACAACCCCAGAAGCCACAAGAATTATAAAGTAAAGTGGTGTCATCGTCCAGCTGTTTTTCTGAAATATTTTTTAGGGACATTTAACATACCGAAACATTCTCCATCTTCTTTACCTAAGTGTTTGTGATGAATTTTATGCGCTTTCCGTAATCCTAAGAGATATTTGTTTTTAGTGTGTTTAAACCACTTAAACCTTTGGTGAATCAACACATCATGAATGATGAAATAGGTAATGCCATAACCCAGCACACCCAGGCCAATGAAAAACTTGAAGTTTAACTCTGGGTTTACACCAAAATAGAACAATGTAATACTTGGAATCGCCCCTAAAACAAAAAAAGCATCGTTCTTTTCGAAAACATTTTGGTATTTAGGCTGGTGGTGATCTGCATGCAGATACCAAAGAAATCCATGCATAACGTATTTATGAATGAGCCAGGTAACGACTTCCATAAGAAGATAAGTTACCAGTGTAATTATAATGTATGAAAAGATCATCATAATGAAGTGTTGTTGTAAATGAGTGAGTCTAAATAATCGGAGTCATCTAAAATATCTAGTTTGCTTCTTAGAAATAGTTTATCCTCCATAATATTATCTTTATATCCCAAAAAGCTGGGCGTTTTTTCTTGTAAAAAAAGGCGAACGTACCTAAGGTGCACATTTGTCGGATTTGATTGAACAAGCGAATCTAATTTTCTCTTTCCATTTTTAAATATCCGAAGTTTTAAAATGGGATTGTAGCCATATCTCGCCTGCTTCATTTGGACGGCACATACATATCCTACAACTGATGGTTCTGAGCTTAGCCTATAATTCGCAATAAAAACCACTTCAGATTCTTTCGACTTTAGTTCGTGAAATTCCTTCACAACATCTTTTAAATTATCGGATGAGATAAATAAAATAAACAGTAAGGAGAGTAAACCTATCATTATGCAATCTTGAAATTATAGCTAATATACGATTCAAACAGAAGGTATGTCTTTAATGAATTTGAAACTCTAATTCTTTTTTCCATTAAAACCTCCGCAGGTGTTTTGTCTACTTTTTTGAGCAGTTGCACATAATACTTATACGCTACATAGACTCCAAATCTCGCTTCTTTCGGTAATTTTTGAATTCCAACGTAGGCCGCTTTAAAATCTTCTTTAATTTCTTTGACAATTTTATTTTTATCCTCGGTCGAGAGATTGGCAGGGTCTATGTTAGGAAAATAGGTGCGATTTAAATGATCGTAATCTTGTTTTAGGTCTCTTAAGAAATTTACCTTTTGAAAGGCAGAACCAAGACTCATCGCAGACTTTTTTAAGCGCTCATATTCTTCAGTATCGCCATTTACAAACACTTTTAAGCACATCAGTCCAACCACATCTGCAGAGCCATATATGTAGTCCTCCATCTCTTGTTGATTGGTATAGATTTGTTTTGATAAATCGGCTCGCATGCTTCTTAAAAATGCCTGCACAAGGGCATGGTCAATGTTGTATTCTTTTACTGTTTTTTGAAAGGCGTGGATGACGGGATTTGTACTTATTCCATTTTTTAGCGCATAGGTATATTCTTCTTCAAACCTGTTTAATAGCTCTTCCTGCGGATAGCCTTCGAAACTATCTACTATTTCATCTGCCACACGAACAAAGCCATAGATATTGTAGATAGCTTGCCGAATACTAGGTGCTAATAAGCCAACCGCAATTGAAAACGAAGTGCTGTATTTTTTCGTGATTAATGTAGCACTATCATTTGAAATAGTATCAAAAAGTTCCTTCATCGTAATTGCTTTAAAATTGATTCAGCTGCAATTTTTCCGGATATCAGCGCAGGCGGTACACCTGGACCTGGAACGGTTAATTGCCCTGTAAAAAATAAATTAGTTACTTTCTTGCTTTTTATTTTTGGCCTCATAAATGCCGTTTGGGTAAGTGTGTTGGCCAACCCATATGCATTGCCTTTATAAGAGTTGTAATCTTTAACGAAATCATTGATGCAGTAGGATTTTACAAATAATATATCGTCTGTTAATTTTTGACTGGTTAGTTTTTCCAGCCGTGTAATAATTAAATCGAAATACTTCGTTCTATGCGCCTCCGTATCTTCTATTCCTGAAGCAATTGGAATTAAAAATGTGGCGGCCTCTTTATTCTCTGGTGCGAAAGCTTCATCCGAAATACTCGGAAAACTTGCATAAAATAGTGGGTCTTTCGGCCAAGAAGGGGTGTCGTAAATGTATTCAGCATGTGAATCAAATTCTTCATCAAAAAATAAGGTATGATGGGAAACGCCACTCAGTTTTTTATTGAACCCCACATAAAATAATAAAGACGAAGGGGCAAATGTTTTTTTCGTCCAGTATGCTTCTGAATACTGTCTGTATTTTAAATCGAGTAATTGCTCGGTATGATGATAGTCTGCACCACTTAAAACAAAATCGGCTGCAATGGTTTCACCATTTACAGAAATACTGTCGGCCTTATTTGATGCTACATTTATTTTCTCAACATTGGCGCTGGTAATAAAAGTGACTCCAAGGTCTTTCGCCAAATGCTCCATGGCCCTTACAACCTCAAACATACCACCTTTTGGGTGCCAAGTGCCTAAACCAAAATCTGCCCAATTCATAAAATTGTACATCGCAGGTGTCTTGCTAGGTTTTGCTCCTAAAAACAAAACAGGAAATTCTAATATTTTTAGTAATCGCGGGTTTGTAAACTTACTGTGAACTTGTTTTCTAATATCAAAAAACAATTGGTTTAATTTGGTAATTGTTTTGGGACTAATCAACTCTAAGGGGGAAACACCAGGCCTATACACAAGATCTTTTACAGCAACATCGTAATTGCTTTTGGCTTGTGCTAAGAATTTTTTTAACTGAATAGAACTTCCTTTTTCTTCTTGCTCGAACAGCGCGTAGATTTCATCTATTTTAGAAGATATTTTAATAGAATCTCCGGGATTGTAGTATACTTCATAGGCGGGATTCAATTTTTCAAGATGATAATAGTCTGATGGGGTTTTTCCAAAATCACCAAAAAATCGCTCAAAAACATCAGGCATCCAATACCACGTTGGCCCCATGTCAAAAAGAAATCCATCTTTCCTGTACTGCCTTGCTCTTCCTCCAATCTGCTCGTTTTTTTCAAAGACAGTAACTTGGTGACCGGCTTTCGCTAGATAACACGCAGCAGCCAAAGATGAAAATCCAGAACCCAAAACGCTAATTGTTTTACTCATAAAATTGTAAATTGTGATTCAAGAAAGGATGGTAATTTAATTAAAAAATCTCAAAAAAATACTTTTAAATGGGTCTTTCAATTAAAATTTAACAGTACATCTTTTCTTTTTCAAGTGTATACTTTTTGATAGCTTTGAACTAACATGTTGGCACATAGTGTATTGTTTACAACTATTAAAACCGTCTCAATAATTGTAAAGATAGGAAGAACTATCTACTTGTTTAGCTAAAATGTATATTAATTAAACAAAATAAAGATGTTCTGTAGCTGTTTGAAATTGAATCTAATAAAAAATCAAGGCTACATCTTCTTTGAAAGAGCAGTTAGCATAAGAGATATGCTTCTGAAGCGAATGTAATGAGCCGTGTTTCTAATTCTTTTATTCTAACTAAGAAAGAGGTGCTTGGAAGTCCTGGTGCAGAAAAAAACTTCTTAATTTATGGTAAGCGCTTCGTTTAAACCAGATTTGAAAATAATTTTTTCATTTTTATTCTCTTTAGAGAAGTCATCCCAGATCTTACCAACAACAATGCATTTGTTTATGGAGTGGGCCAACAATTTTTCAATGTTACTTAAAAATTCTATTTTCTCTTCAGCAGGTTTGTCTAGCATGAAATACGTAATCCATGTACAACTTTTAACATGAGAGTTTAAATAAAACAGGTTGTCAAAGGGAATGCTTTTTCCTAGATAAACAACCTTTTTACCATTTAGCTTTAAAGAGTAATTTAAAAACATTAAGCCTAAATCATGGATTTCACCAAAAGGAAGAAATAAGATGTTTACATGACTATTTTTATTACCAACTGCTGGCAAACTAGCAATATTTAATGCGATCTTTTGATAAATTAAATTGGATATAAAATGTTCGTGTACAGGTTTTATCGCGTTGGTTTGCCACAATAAGCCCATATGATTTAAAAGGGGGATGTATATGTTTTTAAATATGTCTTCAAATGATATTTTTTTAATTTGTTGGGAATATATTTTCTCAAATAAAATTTCATCAAAAGTATACATACCAATAATCAACGAATTGATTTCATAGTTATTTGAGAATGTTTTCAAAGAAAAGGATGTCGCTTCCTCGGCCAATTCACTTTCCGTAAATTTTGCGATTTTAGAAATTTTATAATTGTTGTTGTACAGCAAACTAATATTCAAAATCTTTTGAAGATCTACGAGATTATACATCCGTATATTCCGATTTAATCTAGTGGGATTTAACAAATCATATCGTTTTTCCCAAATGCGAATCGTGTGCGCCTTAATACCGGTTAAAATTTCTAAATCCTGTATTGTGAACGTATCCTTGATGCTGTTTACCATAATACCTATTTTGCTATACAAAAATAGGATAATTATTTGTAACCCACGGAACAAATACGAATATGAAATAAAGATAACAGAAGTATTAGGCGAAGCAGTATTATGTTGTTCATTTTATAGCTTATGTCGTCATAAAAATTGATTCTGTAATGCGGTCTTAATACGCAGAGGTTTGACACCGTGTTTTTATGATAAGGACACGATAACAGGTCCACTTTATGAGTTCATTAAGCTCCGTTCAAAAGAGAAATGGCATTGTGATAGGCATATTAAAACGTAACGAAGGTGATGATGTTTAATTGATCACGGCTGTTTTGCTCAAAGAACTGGTTCATATAGCCCGCTTCCATTCTTATATTCGTATTGATGCGATACCCTAGGCCTGCATACACTCTATTTCTGTCAAAGACGTTGGATTCTGTATTCAGAAAAATTTCGTTGTAAGCAGATAGGTATAGTTTGTTGTTTTCTTTGTTGGTCAAAGGAATATTTGCCGCTAAAAAATAACGGAACCGCAGCTTATAATCACTTTCAACAAAGCGTTGTTCGAAGCGGTATCGATGACTTAATCCAACCACACCTATTTTTTGCTTCGATGTGAATTGCTGAAAAATTCGATGCTCGTTCACTGAAACTTTCTCCGTACTGTTGTCTAAATAATTTTCAGACAAAATGTAACCATAGCCAATTAATATATTGCTCTTGCCTTCATTAAAGGTGTATCCCAATCCAGTTCGAAGTAACAATTGCTCTAAATCACCAATAAAATTGTAATTTCTGTATTGAACTTCATTGTGGATGTTCCATGTATCGTTGAGTTTCTTATTACCTATATAAATAAGCCAATTACCAAACTCACTTTCCTGACTTTGCACAGAAGCAGGCAGCATAAATCCAAGTATTAACGCTATTATTTTTATTCGTGTCTTCATTTTATCGTATTTAGTTAAGGCGTTTATTTTTATTCTGAAAAAGTTACCGCACCCGTTTTGACGTCATACATGGCTCCAACAATCTGAATTTCTCCTTGTGAGTGCATCTCCGAAAGAACATCACTCTCTTTAAGAATCCTGTCAATAGTTAGTTGTACATTTTTTGTTGAGACCTTATTAACGAATTCTGAATTAGAAGAATTTCTTAGGCTTTTGTCCTCAGGAAATGTAACCGCAGAAACAGCTGGTTTTATTTTGTCAAGCAAGCCGGTTAAATTGCCCATTTTAGCATTGTCACACGCACCTTTTACAGCACCACATGCTGTATGACCCAAAACCACTACAAGCCTCGTCCCTGCAAGTTTACATGCGAACTCCATACTACCCAGGATGTCTTCATTTACAAAGTTCCCAGCAATGCGAATACTAAAAACATCACCCACGCCCTGGTCAAAAACGAGTTCAGCCGATACCCTTGAATCGATGCAACTCAAAACTGTTGCGAACGGGAACTGACCTTCACCTGTATTCTTTACTTGCTCAATAAGGTTTCTTGTCGCTTTTAGGTTTTTCTGAAACCTTGCGTTCCCTTCTTTTAAGTGATGTAAAGATTTTGCGGGTGTCATTGTATTTTGCGATTCTTTTGTGTGTGCTTTCATAGTTTTAGAGATTTAAGGTTATATGGTACATTATGCTGTTTTTGGTCTTAGTTTAAAAAACTCGATATAGCTGGGAGGGTTTTCTTCAATCCCTAGTTCGGAGATCAGTTTAATAGTAATGTTTCTCTCTTTTGCTTTAATGGCAAAATCTTCCAGTATTTCGATAATATCATTGTCTAAATACCTTGTTTTTCTCACATCTAAGTCTAGGTATGAATTTTCAGGAAGTCTGTCTAATTCTTTTAAAATAGCCCCTTTATTAAAAAAGGTTACTTCTTCAGCCAATGTCATTTTTAATTTATTGTTGTCCACATCCTCATTTTCTTTATGCAAGAAATGGGAGTTTTGAAAACTTTTGATAAGTATTACGACAACGCCAACAGAAAGCCCGAGGCCAATACCATAAAGGAGGTCAATAAATACAATTCCTAAGACAGTTACCGTAAATGGAATCGATTGTTTCCATCCCAAGTCATACATTTTCTTAAACAATGCTGGTTTTGCCAATTTATAACCCACTATTAATAAGATTGCAGCTAATACAGACAATGGAATCATGTTTAATAAGGTTGGGATCATCAATACAGAGATCAACAATAAGAATCCATGAACAATGGCAGACATCTTGGTTCTACCACCAGATTGAATGTTTGCTGAGCTCCTTACAATTACTTGTGTTATTGGTAATCCTCCAATCATTCCCGATATAATGTTACCCGCACCCTGGGCTAGAAGCTCACGATTAGTTGGTGTTACATTTTTATGTGGATCCAATTTATCTGTAGCTTCTACACATAGAAGTGTTTCCAGACTTGCTACTAAGGCTATAGTAAATGCTACAATCCATACTTCTGGGTTAGAAATGACGCTGAAGTTTGGAAAACTAAACTGCCCAATAAAGGATGAAATATCTTCTGGTATGGGAACACGTACCAAATGAGATTCTGCAATGGAAAAGGTATCACTAGACTTCGTAAAAATATAGAATATAATACCCGTTGCAACCGCTACCAATGGGCCCTGTATTATTTGAAAAATCTTCCCTTTTTTTGACAATACTTTGTCCCAAAGAACTAAAATCGCCAAACTTAAAACCCCTACTATTGCTGAACCAGTTTGAATAACATTAAGTGATTTAAAAATTTCTGAAAAAGTGTTTTCTCCATCAACCTGAAAGAAAGCAAAATCTCCTTCTGGATTGGCATCGTATCCAAAAAAGTGAGGTATTTGTTTAAGAATAATAATAATCCCTATACCTGTAAGCATTCCTTTGATTACAGAAGAAGGGAAATAGTATCCAATAATTCCAGCCTTTAAAACACCAAAAAGCATTTGTATAGCGCCACCTAACACCACAGCTACTAGAAAGTTTTCGTAACTCCCCAACGTGCCTATGGCGGTTAAGACAATTGCGGCTAATCCCGCAGCTGGTCCACTTACGCCGATTTTAGAGCCACTCAAAACACCAACAATTACACCTCCCACTATGCCCGCAATGAGTCCAGAAAAAAGAGGGGCGCCACTCGCTAGTGCGATACCTAAACACAGTGGCAGCGCAACAAAGAAAACTACGATACTCGCTGGCACGTCACTTTTTATGGTGGAGAAAATATTTTTTGACATGAATGCTCTGTTTTTTGAAATGAATAAAATAAAGTACAAATATAACGATACTTTTGAAAATGATAGTAAAGCTATCTTAAAAAAACGTAAAACTTTTGTATTTTTGTAATTCAATGAATCTAGGATTTGAAAACAAGTTATTTTCCTTTTTTCTTAAGCAATCGTTTAGATGAGTATAGAAATAAAAATGTCCCTCAATGATGGTTTGTATCTCAGAGAACCACAAGATTCGAAACTTGGAAGGAATATTATTCAAAGCAGTATCCTATTGATTGATGAATTTGGTTTTGAATCTTTTACTTTTAAGAAGTTGGCCGATAGAATTAACTCGACGGAGGCATCCATTTATAGGTACTTTGAGAACAAGCACCTATTGTTGCTTTTTCTCGTCAACTGGTATTGGGAGTGGGTGCATTATCTTATACATTTCAACACCATGAATGTTGAAGACCCCAGAAAGAAGTTAAAAATTATTATCCATTCATTTGTATCTGCATCAAAGGACAATCCAAGTGTTGACTACGTTAATGAAAGTAAACTTCATAACATAGTGATTTCGGAAGGAGGGAAGGCCTATCATACCAAGGATGTGGATGATGAGAATTCAAAAGGTTTTTTCTTAAGTTATAAAAATTTGGCTACAACGGTGTCGATTGTAATATCAGAAATTAACTCCGACTTTAAATACCCCTTTGCCTTGGCTACCAATCTTTTTGAAATGTCTAACAACCACATCTACTTTGCCAAGCATCTGCCAAAACTTACAGATATTTCGGTGAAGGAAAATGATGTGAACGAAGTTGAAAATATGTTGAATTATTTTACTGATAAACTTCTAGCGGACTAAATCACTACTGCTTTTTTAAAACTGCAGCCCTATTGTTTTTTAAATTTTAGGTCTTTTGTTTCTTAATTATTCCTATAATTTCATCGACGCCCACCGCGTTGGTGTCTACCGATTCGTTTGTATTGCCATACGGCGTGTATACCTTAGGGTTGGTGGTATTAAATAAGCCAATGGTTCTGGTGTTCGTCGATGCTGCTAAATGCATCATACCGCTGTCAGCTCCAATAAAAACATCCGAACCTTCAATTAGTGAAGCAATTTCTCTAAGGTCTTTACTGTAAAAATGTGTGCTCTGAAAATTAATTTGTGATACGTTTTCAATTGGTAATATTTCCAAAATGTTCACATCACTAAATTCATCTTTCAATGCATTGTAAAACTGCGCCCACCATGCTTCAGAATGACATTTAGCTCCGGTAGCGAAAGTGAAAATACATAGGGTTTTCTTATTATTGTTAAACAGTTTTTTAATCAGTAGTTTGCCTTTTTCAATTTCCTCATCAGTAAGTTTGATTGATAATTTTGAGTACTCGTAGCCACTTAAGTCTTCCGATGAATTCAAGAATTTCTTAAAATTGAAAACAGGTCTTTTTGCTATGTGTTCTGGCTTTTGCAAGGAACCTGACTCTGAATTGTAAATCTTTAGTTTAGCCTTTGAAAGTTTCACAAATATTTTACTCGAATTTGAGTGATCACAGGCTGCAATGGCTATATCGTAGTTCGTGAAAATAAGGCTAATCGACTGCGCGAGATATTTAAAAATATTATTAAAAGGTTTTTTTGGTAGGTTAAAAATCTTTCCGATATGCGAATCTTCAGAAAATAAAACAGAAGAAAGGTTTCCATTAACAACCAAATCAATTTTAGAGGTTGGAAATTCTTTCTTTACTTCTTGAATTAATGGGGTTATCAAAAGTTGATTGCCGAGCCTGTGATTGGGTCTTGAAATTAAAACGCGAATGTTTTTATTTCTTGCTAGGTCACTTGTTTGTAGCGGTTTTTTTGAGTTTACGTAAGAGCGAGTAAAAAAACGAATCGCCTTTGTTTTTAATCGATTCAATTTTAATAGTGCCATTCTTTTTTTTTAATGTGCTCGCTTTACTGATAGATCAACACCAAATTGTGAAATACAGTTTTGTGCGTGTTCTATTATTTCTTTCTTTTACTATGTGATGTTTTTGAATAAGCGAAGGCAACACCAAATAATAATGTTATAATTCCTGCAAAATAGGGTATAAATTCAATCATCTTTTTTGTTTATTAAATGTATATAAATTCCAAAAGCCAGTAATGAAGGAACCCAAAGGCCAATAAAAATAGCTTGGTTTTCGTATCCGTTAAAGAATAAAATTTCAGAATAAATAAGTGAGAGTATCGCTGCTATAAAAAGTAACTTGTCGGTTAAACTAAATTTTTTAAACATTTTGAATTTATGATAATTACCTACTCGTATGGCTTTTCGGTTTCGCCTTGTTTTTTTAAGTGATTTCTAATCTTCACTTTGTTGCACTCAAATATACTTATTTTTGCCACAAGGATAATTGGCAATTGCGTTTTTTGGACTTTAATTTGTTTTCTACCTATTTAAATTTTTCATCTGCTATTCTTGGATTTCTTTTTTAGGTTTTATTTCCTAATAAAACTTTTAGTGATTTGTTAATCGATTGCCTAATACTTTTAACTCTTAAAAAAGGCTTTTTGTTGAATAAAAAAGCTTGTTGGTTCATAAATTACTGTCGTTTGGCTAAAAAAGCAATAATTGGCTAAAATTTTTGTGAAATAACACAAAAAAAACTAAATTCGACATCAAACATTATTTGCGTGATTACGCAGCAAGATCTTTTATCGGATTTAATGTTCATTATATAGAAAATAGTAGCTGTTGGTTTTATTTCAGTGTTAAAACCATTACATTAGTTTGATATATAGTGACGATTCATGGCTTGTCTAATGAACGTAGCAAGATATAAGTAAATAAAGTGACAGAGCTGATAGTCAAATTAACCTAGATGTACACATGAAATTTCTTTTAGTTGAAGATTCTAAAATCTCTATCTTAGGTATTCAAAAAATAATAGAGCAACATACAAATGATGTTGATATCGTGGTAGCAGAAAATGGGCAATTAGCTCTTGACGTTTTGTCAGATATGAATGGAGCTGAGAGTTTGCCATGTTTTATAATGCTTGATTTGAATATGCCAGTTATGGATGGTAAGGAGTTTTTATCCATTATTAGAAAAGATAAACGTTTCGGGACTATTCCGGTTGTTATTCATACTACAAGTACAAATAGAGAAGACTATCTTTTTTGCAGTGAACTAGGTATTTCTGGTTATTACGTAAAAAATGTGGCATATAAAATTTATAAAGAAAATATACTTTGCATCTCAAATTATTGGTTTAACTCATTTAGAGACAATTTATGAAAGGTTTTATATTTACCAATTTTTTAGATTTTGTAGAACAATCTCATGATTTAGAAATGGTCGATGAAATGATCACGGAAACCGACTTACCGACGCAAGGTGTCTATACCCCATATAATAGTTATGATTTCGCTGAATTAGTTACACTTTTAACGTGGCTATCTCAAAAAACAGATGTTAAATTAGAGTTGCTTCTAGAACAACTTGGGGTCTTTGTTTTTCCTTATTTAATGTGTAAGCATGCATACATAACTCAAAATTTTTCAGACCCCCTAGAGTTTTTCTCAAGTATTCAAAATCACATTCATATCGAAGTCAAAAAATTATATGAAGATGCCGACCTTCCAACTTTTAAAGTAGAAAACAGAACAGACAAGACATTGAGTCTTATTTATATTTCTTCAAGAGGTTTAACCTACTTTGCTATTGGTCTAATAAAGGAAGCGTTCAATCATTTTAATGTTAAGGGGATTGTGAACATAGACACATCATGTCCTGATATTGAAGGGGTGAAATTAGATATTCAAATATTAGATTAATTTACTTTTTCATTTCGAAGTGAAAAACGCCACTTTTTTTATGTAATATTAACTTATGTCCGAAAGATTGAACACAGATAAAATAGGGGTATTGACTAGAGCTCTTGAAAGAGAGCGAAAAGCCAGAGTAATTGCTGAAGAATTAATTGAAAAGAGACTTCAAGAGTTATATAACTCGAACATTGTACTAAATAAAACGGTATTAAATGAAAAAGAATATCAAAAAGAGATTATTGAGAATTTAGTTGATGCTTTCTTTGTTATTGACTTTCACGGGGAAATTATCGACATTAATGTTGAGGGGTATAAATTAATTGGATCGAATAATACTGGAAAGCCAAAAAATATAAATGAATTCAATGAAATAAATAGAAAAAAGCTATTTGATCTATTTAAGAAGAAAGGGTATCGAGATAACGAGATTTTGTTTTTAGACTTTATTAACAGAAATGGAGATAAAAAATATATTTCTATCAAGTCTAAACGCTTATACGATTCTGAAAATAAAGCGTACGCTTATCAAGCAATCTGTCGAGATGTGACAAAAGAAGCCTTGGCTGATATTACTTTGAAGCGAAAGCAGCGTATCAAAAATTTTGAAGTTTTGGTTCTGGCAGAATTAATTAAAAATCCTGATATTACCGATAATGCTTGGACGATCGTTAAACATATATCCAACTTTTTAGGCACTAAGGATTGTGTTTTTTATGCAGTAGTAAACGATGAGCTTGTTCAAATGGCTAATACTTCCGGAATTAACTATAACGATCAAAACAGATTTAAAGTAAAAATAGGTGAGGGGATTGTAGGTCAAGTAGCAGAGTCCAGAATGGGCATTGTTTGCCCAGACACACGACTAAATAAAAACTATATCGCTGACGGCGAAAAACGTTTGTCTGAAATTGCAGTACCTGTTGTTTTGGATGACGAATTAATTGGCGTAATTGATGCTGAACATCTGGATGAAAATTATTTTACTCAAGAGCAGCTAGAGGTTTTATCCCAAATCTCTACGATTGTGAGTCTTTATTTAAAAAACTCTATTATTGACCTTGAGAAAACAATTCATCAAGTTAAATTAGAAGAAACTCAGAGTAGGTTACAAATTATATTTGAAAGCTCCTCTGACGCGAAGGTCATTGAGTCTTTAGAGGGCCTCATAGATCAAGTGAGTCATGCTTTTGTAAACCTATTTAATATACCTGTAGAAAACATCTCAGACATTGTTGGCTTAAAATGCGCTGAAGCTCGCGAGATGCTAAAACAGTTTTTTGTAGAAGAGAGCTCATTTTCTTCTAGAATACAAGAGATTGTAGACAAAGGAGATGTTGTTTTAGATGAAATTTTAGAATTAAAAGATGGAAGAAAACTTTCACGAGATTATAATCCCATAAAAAAGAATGGGGAGCCAATAGCACATATTTGGACATATAAAGATGTCACATTAATTCTAAATTATGATAAAAGTTTAAAATTTCAAAATAAAAAATACAAACGGATTATTGAGAACATGAACATGGGCCTAATGGAGGTTGACAATAATGATGTGATATTAAATGTAAACAATGCTTTCGTTAACATGTGTGGTTTTAAAGAGGAAGAGCTACTTGGACATAGGGCAGAAGATATTCTATTCGGAGAAGATGATCAAAATCCAATGAAGGATGTGTTTGAAACAAGAAGAAAAAGGGCTAAGCTTTATGAAGTGGAAATTATTAATAAAAATAAAGAGGCACGTTATTGGATGAATAGTAGTACTCCCAATAATGATATAACTGGAAAGGTTATTGGCAATATAGGGATTCATTTGGATGTCACAGCAATGCGAAACCTAACCTCTAAAGCTGAAGAATTAAATGTCGATTTGTTTGCCAGTAACGAAGAATTGGCCCATTATGCACACATTGTTTCTCATGAGCTTAAAACACCTTTGAGAACTATCTCAATATGCGTTAATTGGCTGCTTGAGGACCTCGAGGACCATTTAACCAAAGATACACGAGCGTATATTGAATCTATTGAAGAGTCCATAAAAGACATGGATAAACAAATTACAAGTACATTGCAGTTTTCTGAAATAAGAACTTCCAACATTAAAGAAGGGCCATTTGTGCTTCAGGATACTGTTGATACAATTATTAGTAATATAAATAAAGAGGCAGATGATGGCTTTAAAATCATAATTAATACCCCCTTGCCAAACATAAATATTAATCAAATAAAAGCCAAACAAATATTTGAAAATCTACTTGAAAACGCCTATAAATATAGAGATTTGGATAAAAAATGTGTTGTGCAAATTGATTGGAAAGAGGACAATAAGTTTTTTGTGTTTTCTATAAAAGATAACGGAATAGGTATCGAAGACAAGCACAAAGATCTTGTTTTTGAGGCTTACAAGAAATTAAATAATCGCGCCGACTCCAGTGGTCTCGGATTGTTCATTGTTAAAAAGATAATTACGTTTGCGGGAGGTGACATTTGGGTTGAATCAAAAGTAGGAGTCGGAACAACTTTTAATTTCACCATTTTAAAATAATAATTCGGTCTTGCTTATTTTTTAGTTTTGCGTGTTGGTAGCCGTTCTAATTTATCTCACATACAGTAAAAAGACAAAAGTTCTACGTATAAAGAAAGGAGCCAATGGCTCCTTTCTAAATTTCATAAAAACGTTTAGATTATAGTCTGAATCCAACTCTCAACATTGCGTTAACGCCACCGTTTAATCCCCAAGCAGTGATGTCATCACCAGATGCTAAAGATAAACCGTAACCCATTTCAAGACCAACATATACTTTTGGCATGATATAGTAGTCAGCTCCTAAGAACAAACCACCACCAATAGAAAATGCGCTAACACCTTCGACATCGGTTGTAGTTCCATCTCCGTTGTCAATTTCGCTATCACCAACACCTCCATAACCTAAAGAAGCTCCGTAACCCCAATAAGTTGATAAACGCTCAGCACCTGCAAAATGATTTTCAATACCATATCCTAATCCAACAGAATAAGCCATTGCATCACCATCTACACCTGTATCAGAAACATCAAGAGATGCAGACCAACGAACAGCTTTTGTTGCAGATTTGAATTTTCTCATTGTAACTGTAGCTCCAGCATCATCAAACATTGCAGAACCATCTAGGTTCGGCATGAACTGAAATTCAAAAGCAGTGTCTCCTTCGGCAGGCTTATTAAAAGTTCCTGCATTAGTTGTAATTTGTGCTGAAGCAAAACTAAAACTTGCTAAAGCAATAACAAATAGTACTTTTTTCATAATTAATTATTTCATTTTTACCTACTCCAAAATTTTTATAGTTAGCTTTTCAGTTTGTTCCCAACTCTATTCTACCAAAGTTAGAAGATAACTTTAGAGGTTTGAAGGAAAATAAATAGACATATTAACAATCAATTGTTAATAACTTTTAGAAAAATTAAGAGCAATTATCTTCAACAAAATTTAGAAAAACTTCTTTATGGAGTTTTAAATTCATGTTGGGAGAAAGTGCTACACGGACGATATAGTCTTTATCGCCTTCCTTAGTTGTTCCTTGAGTTGATGTTGCCGGGATGGTCCAATAACATCCGTTTAACTGACCGTAACTCACACAGAACTTACTTTCATTGGGAATTTCGGTGATCATCTTGTGGATTAATTTCAAATTCAATGCTCTCTTATAGGTCTCTCTTTCTTCCTCTGTATTTCCTTTGGTTGGAAGATCTAGTGAGAACACAGATGGCGTAAATCCTATTACTGCAAGTGCTTCTGAAACAAAATTGATTTTTGCACTTGGCAAAGATTCCTTGATGAAGTTTACAAATTCACGTGTATTCTTATAGGCATCTGTAATTCTATGTTTCATAGAAGGCAACTGTTCTGCCAATAGTTCCATTTGAAGTGAGGTAGCTTCATTGTCACAAAGTTTTAGGTGCATTTCTATTTTCTCGAGCAATGATTCTGTCTTGCTATTCCCTACAACATAACCAGCCGTACATTTTCCGCCACTTGGAAATTTTGATCCGCTAACATAGGATAGCGTCCTCACTGTTGAAAGTATTTCACCTTCACCCAAAAAGTGCACATTCGGGCAAAATGTTTGATCCAAAATAAAAACAGGATCGATAGCAGCTGCACCAGTTCGAGTTTTACGTGCTTTACATAACACCTCTTTTAATTGCAAAAGATCTGGAACCTCAACTCTTGGGTTTGTTGGAATTTCGGCAATTATATAAGGAATAGCATCTTCTTTCGCAATTTTATCTAAGATGATATCAATACTTTGAACCATGTCGTTATCACCATCAACTGGTAAATCCACCACTTCCACATAATCAACACAGGCAGCAATTCGCCTTGCTTGGTCGTTTGTTCCACCATAACAATTTGGAGGAACAATAAATTTAATAGGCTTCTCTTGGTGATTTTCTAGTGCATGGTGTATGAGCCCCATCATAATGGCATACTGAATGGATAGACCGCTAGACGCAACTACGGCTTTTGTTTTAGCGCCTGTAATCTCTTTTATTGAATCTAAGACACGTGTCTTGTTTGTCTCGACATTATTTACCTTAGAGTCAATAGCAGTATTATCTATTAAAGTTCTTATGGCAGCAAGAGAGTTGACGGGTGTCATTGCGATGGTTTCTCTCCTTCTTAGGTGTTGAATTTCTGGGATATAACGTGCGTTTGATTCACCATGAACTAATAGAATACTGCCGAGGTTAGAATGAAGTCTAATAAAAAAGTCAATATTTGGGGAACCATTGAAATTGCGAAAGTCCTCTTGCTGTGAAATAAAAATAGTGCTACCATTAAAGACCTGAACCTCTTCAATATCTTCTACTTTCTTTACATCAAATGCATAACCGTAGACACTTCTCAGGATACCTGCGTCAAAAAAGGCTGGCAATGTACCTTTAAAAAGAACTCGAGTTTCCCGATGATCTAATGCATTTTTTCGCAGAACAGCTAAAATAGGCGCCATCCTTGATGAAAAACTAATCACATTATTCGGTGCTATATTATTTAAGCGGGCAATTACCCACTCCAGGATGCAGGATAGTGGATGCCCCAATCGAATATAGTCGTATGCGGTTGGCAGTTCCTTGAGTGCCAATACTTCTGTATTATTATCATTAAATAAGGTTTCAAACTGCTCAATGAATTCGGTTTTGGCCAACGTTTCGTCATATATATCCAGTCTATGTGTTGTAAGGTTTAACCAGCCGGCGGGCATGTTTTCTATAACATCTTTTGTGTACTTAAGTATTTTCTTGTCTTGCATACTATTTACTTTGATAAGGGTTGGCAACATACATTAATTAGATGTAGTATACCAATAAAATTAGATTTTTAGGCTCTCAAACAAAACGATTCTCCAATAGTATTAAAAAAGGCACTCACAACACAGTACTTCGCATACAGAGTATACAGAAAAGTAGGTTTTTCTTTCTTATTAGTTTTTAAACAAGGGCACTATATACTCATCTTACTTTTTCTATAACTAGGAAAGCAAGCGGATTCATATTTTACTGCCATTGCTATTGAGATAACAGAATCATTATAAAATTGAGTTATATTTTTTTATTCATTCGTGATTCCCGTTTATACCTTCTTCGTAATAATTTATTTTCTTTTACCATGAGTCTGTATTCACTCAGTAATTCTCTTTCTTTAAAATATTTTTTTCCTGACAAGTGAGGTTTGTATTTGATTGTCCCTTTTTTTCCGGTTTTAGCTTCAATATAAATCTTTTTACCAGATTCGGCATATCCGATTTTTGTAGGTACCGTATTAGAATCTCTTCGTTTAAAATTAGACAAAGGTATTGCTGTCCACAAATTGGTTGGAACTTCTCCATAGCCCAAATGGCCACTTATAAAAAAATCAAGTGCCGTAGATTGTATCTCCATAAGAGGTATTTCAACAGTGTTGTTGGATACGAAAAGAGTGTTTTTAATGGGGTCGAACCGAATATTCTCAAGGCGTTTTTTCTTAAAAAGGACATTTCCAACCTTTAGAATTGGATCAAATGATTTGAGTTGCATATCCTGTAGATTAAACCCGATCGTTCCGTTTAATGATTCTGTTAGCAACCCTTTGTTGTCTATTAAATCTCCCTCTAACTGTGTCTTGACACTAATTTTTCCGTCAATTTTATCGGCTTCTTTTATGGATGGGATATTAAAATAATCAAATGAAATAAGCAGTTTTTCTAAATCGAGTTTATCTGTAGTAAAGCCTAGTGAAAATTCAGTCTTATAAGGATCCGTTATGTTTAAGTGCGCATCAAGCGTTACGTTCGCTTTGAAAAAGTCAAAAGCGGTATTTTCTAGATATAGCAGGTTTTCATTTTCAAAATAAAATCCAGTATTAAAATTATTTACAAGGAGTTTGTGAAATTTGAATTCATTAATTCGTATCGACAATTCTGGCTGATACTTATTATAAAAATCTTTGACAATAGCTTTTAAAGCTGGTTTGCTCGACCCACTCTTTTTTCTCTTCTCATTCTCCAAGTCTTTAAAAAGAACCATAAATTCGCTATAATGAAGCTTGTCCGAGAAGATATTGAGCTTAGAACTCATTCTTTTATTGTTTCCACTAATCTTTGGTGCAATAGAGGTAATGTTATCTAATTCTCCAGAGAGTTTTATCGAATCGCCCGATGGGAGGTCAATAACCATTGATTTTAGAATTGCATCATTGTCTTCAACGGCTATTTCTAGGATGCTAAATGGGATGCGCGCCTTGCTTGGATTATGAATAATAGTGCTATTCTCTATTTTAAAGTGCGCAGAGGAAGCACTCACTAATTCATTCGTTTTTTCAATATCACCTGAAATTTTCGCCGTGATTTCAATTTCTCCTCCTTCAAGTAAAAAGGTATTGTAGCTTAGTATTTTATTTAAGTGTTGCGGATCACCAAGCACCTTAAAATGAGCATCTAGATTTGTTCCTGCAGATTCGGAGATATCGAGCGTAGCGGAAAATGCAACCTTTGTTTTTTTATCGTAATTGAAACTACTTTCTTCTAGCACCAGGCTATTGACATTATCAAAATCTATACGTGTCGAAAAATCATCAAGGACTATCAAATCTTTGTATTCAAATGTGTCTATAGTTACACCTATGGTTGGATTAAATTTTGAATATATACCGCGGAGGGTTTTTTTGATGCGACTATTGGCAGTGGTCTTTTTGGTAGTTTGTTCCTTTTTTATTTCTTGATTAAAGAAAGCGATAAAATCGGACCATTGTACCCTGCTAGAATGAACGTCAATGAAGGTATTCACCCCAGCCGTATTCGCAGAAGAGAGGAAGCCGCTAAAGTTTTCCAATTTTCCAGAAAAATTGAGCTTATCTGTGGTGCCTAAGCCAATCTCTAAATCGTTTAAAATAGCTGAATTGTTTTTGATTTGCACATCCAATAGATCAATTGGAAAGCTGAGGTCGTTGGGTTGATAGGTTAGATTGCTTTTTTCTAATCTTATGCTGCCATTTAAAGCATTTAAAAAGTAATCCATTTGAAGGATATCTCCATATACATTGCCCTGTAATTGAAAGTCGCCTCCTTTAAAAATATAGGTATCACTTTTAAAAATAGTATTGAATATTTCAGAGGTTCCTGTTATATCGATTTCTGCATCTAATAAAATTTGTTTAGGGTGCTCGAAGTCAAGGGACGCATTCAGGGTAACAGCTCCTTCATCAACTTCAAAAGTCGTGTTCTTGAGATGCACATTATTTTTGTCACTAAAGGCCAAGCCTGTAGAGAAGCTGTTTAATGTAAGGGAATCATATTCAAATTCCTTAATGGATATGGCAACGGTGGGGTCAAATTTCAGATATATTTTTTTTACCAAGTGGTGCAGCAAATCTTTGGGTCGCTTTAGGGTATGCTGCGGTTCTTTTTTAGTACTCTCCACATAGTTCATAAAATCTTCCCATTTTAATTTGTCAGATTTTAGATGGAAACTAGTGGATGCAGGATGTTCAGGGGCCTTTTTCAAAAGTGAGGAAAACCTAGAAACTTCGCCATAGATGCTAAGGTCATCAGAAGATACTAAGGGAAGCTTTAAAAGTTCTAACTTCGCACGGTCTTCTTTAATGGTAAGCTCAAGCTCTTTTACAGGAATAGAAAGTTGTTTTTCTAAGTCAAAAATATCGGTATCTGTAAGTTTTAAGGAGATCGTTGATCGCGATAGTAAATCGGCAGCAGACGTTGCATCACCTTCTAGATTGCCCATTAAATGAAAGCGCCCCTTCTTAAGTATTACACTTGGTTCCTTTATAAATGAAATCAAATCCTCTGGCGCACCATCGGCTTTAATGGTTCCCTTCACAAATGCTTTTTCTTCTGGGGTGCTAGTTAACAAAGCATTGCTTACTTCAAATGTAGTCTCTTTATAATTTCCCGTCAAACTGTTTAATAGGAGTTTCACATCTTTTTTGTCTTCAGTTTTAGCACGCTCATCATCATATATTCTGTTAGTGAAACTCCCAGCGAATGATAAACTATCCAGATTAAAACGGTCATCAATTACAACAGAATTCTCAACACTTCTAAAATCTATTCGGACCAGAGGGTTAGAAAAACGAGCAAAATTACCCTGAATGGTTGTATGTGTTGAAAAAGCCTTGGCAATCTTAAATCTGTTAAGTTTTATTTGAACGTGGTCGGATATAAGACCTAAGGTTGGAGCAAATGCTGTCTCGTTATTTACAATAGTAAATAGAAAATCATGTTTGGCTGTGTCAAAATCTGCTGTTAGTTTAAATATTTGGTCATTTATGGATACATCGAATGCCGGTATGTGAACTTTTTTGTGAACAAGGTCTATTTCAGGGTGCACGGTTCCGTGGATTTTTGAATCTTTGAGATAGCTCCCTTTTTGAAGATTAAACCCTAATTGTGAAACATGCGCATCCATATCCAAAGAAGCGGTTATTTTTTCTGGCCCCACAAGGACAGTTGATGCTAGTTGGTTTATTTTAAATTTAATTTTTTTGTGACCCGGAATGTTTTGTGTGTTAAAACTAAAATTTTTTATATCAATAGACATGTTATAAGGCTCGAAGCTTTCAGAAAAGAAACTTTCTTCCATAAGTGAATCGCTTTTCACGGTTAAAGCTGCCAGGTCTTCTTCATAGATAATTGACTGATAATCGAAATTTTCTATACGGAGAGATTTTACCTGAATTTTTTCTTTAAATAAACTCCTTATAGAAAGATTTAAATACAGGTTTTCGACTTCAAAACGCGTCGATTTTTGTGCTGATGAATCTAAAACCACGACATTTTTTAAATAGAATGCGGGATTGGTAAAATTGCCCCAAACCCTGAGGGTTACATCATCAAAATGAATACTTCCTTGATGGTTTTTGGAAATAGTATCTACAATTAAGTTGACAACTTCTTCCTTATGCCCTTTTACATAAAAATAGATAGTCCCTAGTATCATTCCTAAAAGTAGAAGTAAGGTAACACCAATTTTCCTTGTTTTTTTAAACATGAACTGTCTCTCTAATTATGTTCTGCGCTTTATCCAGGTATATTGTTTCTTCCTCACAGACGGTATGTTTTATTTAAGAACAATGCTGTCTCAGGCAAGCGTTTGGACCTATTAAATTTAAATAAATGTTTGGAGGCTTTTTTGACGCGCTCTATCTTTCACATTTTTTACTCTTTCAGTCGGTTGTATTTTTTAAGTGTTTTTATAAGTAAATCATGAGGTAAAGCATATGCTTTATTGCTGTTAATTCCCTCCATCGTTTCCGCCGCTATCATTGCATTGATAATTGCTTCCTCAACTGCTTGCACAGTTGCTTCAAAAAGGGGTGTCATCTTATCATTCGGCATGCTGATTACTGTTGCCGTTTCGTCACGGTTAAAAGCATTTTCATTCGCCGTTGAAAAGGCTAAGAAAATATCGCCAGAACCATTGCTTCCTCGTCCGCCAACAACGCCAATACCCAAAGGAATCCTTTGAGCAATTCTCTTTAATTGGTGTGGTAATAAGGGTGCATCGGTTGCCAAAACAACAATGATGGAGCCATCTCCTTCTTGCCGTCTTGATTTTGGCGGTGCATTAAATTTATAGTTCAAGGTATCTTTTAATTCAATACCAACAGGGACCCCCGCAATAGATAAGTTTTTTTTCGATCCAAAGTTCGATTGAACAAGTACGCCGATAGTATAGGTAGAATCCTTTATTTTGAGAACTCTTGAGGCAGTTCCTGTACCACCTTTAAAGCCCAAGCACATCATTCCGGTTCCGCCACCGACATTTCCTTCAGCAATCTGTCCGCTTGACGAGTTTTTTATCGCTTCTAAGACATTTTCTTCTTTTACATGGAAACCATAAATATCGTTGAGGAAACCGTCATAGGTTTCTGCTACTACCGGATATGTGTACCACCAATCTTCTCCGCCATACCAATCTGTATCGACATACCATTTTAAAACAGCATCACGAACAACACCAACACTGTTCGTATTTGTAATCATAATGGGTGTTTCTAAAAACCCCGATTCAGTTACCCAGGTTGTGCCGGTCATTTCTCCGTTGCCATTTAAACTATACCAGTTGGCATAAACCGGACTAAATTTTTTGGCTTTCCCTCTTGGGAATATTGCAGTAACACCAGTTCTAACTGGGCCTTCGCCAACATTGTTTTCTCCTTCACCCTCGATTAATGTGCTGTAACCTACCTCAACGCCTTTCACATCTGTAATGGCATTGAATTTCCCTGTAGTGCCCGAAAATGGCACACCTAAATCTCTTGCTCTTGGTTTTTGTCCATAGGCTTGGATGCAAAGGAGGATTGTAAAAACGATTGCTATTTTTTTCATGCAGGATTTTTTTATTGCGGTGCCACGATTTTTTCTTAAAGTTGTTCGAACAAATGAATCGATATATAGCTGCCTTTTTCCATTCTATGTCGAGCATCCAAATTACTATAATTTGTGCATTTACCACCCAAACCTTGTTGTAATTTTATCTTAATTACCACTAAAATGAATTATTTGACTATTGATTATTTTTTTCAACGGCTTAAATTGTATCTTGGGGTTTCATTCAAAACATAGTATTATGAGAAAAAACATTAGATTATTTGGATTTTTTGCAATTATAGCTTTAATGATTTCATCCTGTGCGAATCAAGAAAAAAAAGAAGTCATTGATATGGAAAAAGTAAAGGTTGAAATCCAAGCAATGGAAGATGCCTTTGCTGCAGGAGAAAAAGCCAAAGATGCAGACGCGGTGGCAGTCTATTATAGTGACGATGCCATAAGTTATATCAATTACGCACAACCACTTGAAGGTAAGGTAGCTATTACAGAATTTATTGCAAAAGCACTTGCAAAAGATACCATAGGAAACTACAATGTATATAAGGTTGTAGATGTGTTCGCTGATGGTGATATGGCTGTTGAGATTGGTTCTTGGACCGTATTCGATGTTTCTGGGAATGAAAAAGATAATGGATATTATACGGCCTACTTTCAAAAACGAGATGGATCCTACGAATGTATTCGAGATATGAATATGACCCCACACTCTCGTAAGTCTGGTATGTAAGCTAAAAATAGCACAGTATATTCCATAGTTTATAAAATACGTTAGTACAAAAGCGCAGTACCTCCGGGGTGCTGCGCTTTTATTTTATGTAGTTCCTGTGAATACCCATTCATTTTATTTAGCATTTATTTTGACTAAAGTCAAATACTATTTCAACAAAAAACTTTATTTTTGACTGCTTAAAATATTTCTTGCATGCATAAAAATTTCAGTATCCTATTTTTAGTCTTTCTAATTACCTCACAACTCTCTTTCTCCCAGCAGATGCCTATAAATTTTTCTGATACTTCAGATAATTTTACAGCGTTTTCGGGAAGCGGTTTTTCCTTTAATACAGACCCAAATGATTCTGGCAATCTAGTGGGAGAATTTTATAATGACGGTAGTGAGCCATGGCAAGGTTTTTATTTGGATTTAAATAGATCCATTGATTTAGATTTTCAAAATACTATTTCGTTGTCTTTCTTCGGATTTGATCCAAATGCACACAGTATGGTTTTAAAACTTGAGAATGGCCCAAATCCAGATGTTGAGGTTACGCAAAACATCCCATCTGGAGGAGGTTGGACCAATGATATTACATTTGACTTTTCCAATGCCGTATTAAGTTCAGATGGTGTCACACCTGTAAATGCTACGGGTGCTTATGATCGATTTGTCATTTTTATTGATGGAGGTGTTACAATTCCAGGGACGTATTTAATTGATGATATTAGTGATGGTTCTACAGGAACAGATCCAAATGCAATTGACGTAGAGTACACGTCTTTAGTGTGGGAAGACAACTTTGAAACTCCGGGCGCTCTAAATCCAACCAAATGGCATCATCAAACACAAGTTATTATTCCCGGAGTAGGCTGGGCGAATGGCGAAGAACAGCATTATACAGATCGCATAGATAATTCTTTTGCAGATGGATCAGGCTTATTAAATATAGTTGCAAAAAGAGAAACCTTCACCGATCAGGGTTTGACAAAGGATTATACTTCCGCTCGTTTAAATTCAAAATTTGCTTTTACCTACGGAAGGGTAGATGTAAGAGCCAAATTGCCAATCATACAAGGAACATGGCCAGCAATTTGGATGCTCGGTAAAAATATTAATGAAAATGGTGGGTTTTGGGATGCTGCCTTTGGAACAACCAGCTGGCCTGCCTGTGGGGAGGTTGATATCATGGAGCATGGAATATTTCCTGGTGAGGACATCAATTTTATCGGTAGTGCGCTTCATACTCCTTGCTGCTTTGGTGGTAACCCAAATAATGGCGGTGTAATCGCTGCGAATCTTGCCGACGAATTTCACGTTTATTCTGTAAATTGGTCTCCTGATCAAATAACTTTTTTACTTGATGGTGTTGGATTTTTCACCTACAATCCAGCGATAAAAGATGCCAATACTTGGCCATTTTTCGAAGATCAATTTATATTGTTAAATGTTGCAATGGGTGGTGTTGCAGGAGCAATCAATTCGGGGTTTGTTCAAGATTCTATGATTATAGATTATGTTAGAGTGTACCAAGAAGATCCATTAAGTCTTGATGATACAGTTACTTTAGATGCGGCCGTTACAGTGTATCCGAACCCCTCGAATAGCACCATGTATATTGCGACCAAAGTGGCACTAAGCAGTTTAGAGCTTTATGATGTGACTGGTAAATTGCTGCTTAAAAAGGAAAAAGAGACAAACAGTATCGATACAGGTAGTTTAAATTCGGGTGTTTATTTCCTAGTTCTCCATTCAAACAATGAAAAAACCGTTAAAAAAGTATTTGTGAATTGATTCTTTAGAAAAGAAATCTCTCCCGAATACCGACGACTATTTTATGGTTTTTTTGAGCTTTTGCGAATCGCTATAGGCATGTCTCTCGACCTAACTTCATTATAAAAAGAAGAAAGCACAAGCTTCAAGAGGAGTAAAGGAGTGCGTGTTAAAAACAGTTTGTTATTTTCCCTTCAGGTCAATACGGTCGCTTTGCAGTTCTACGATCACTTCATTTTTACGATTAAAAACTTCGTAGGGTGCATTATAACCAAAAAAGTAAAATTGGTTTGTATAGGCTATTCCCTCTGCATCTAAAGCCAATTTCAGCTTTTGTTTGTAGGTCTCTATTTTGAGATCAGTAGCCCAACCGCTAAAATGTATCGCTGCAACCGTTTTAGCGGGTTCTTCTCTAAAGCTTATTCCCGATTGATTTGGTTGAGGAAGTGTTTCTTTATTAAATTTCTTTGGAACCATAAACATCATCGTTATGGAGTCTTCCAGAGACATCGCTACTGGGGAAGTCATCGCAATTTTTTCGTTCCTTTCATTATCGCCAAAAATATATCCAGCTAGCTTAGAGAAGCCATTACTTGATGCATCCTTAAATGTATTTGTAGCGAGTTGAACCGAAGTAAATAAAGTAGCTTGATACTGTCGGGTTTCAAAAGTGTCGTATTTTTTATTGACAACATAAGGGTAGGTTTCAATGTTCCTTTGTCCCTTCAGCGCAAAAAGTTGGATACATACAAAAGCGATGAGGACGGCGCCAAGTATAATTATTACTATTTTCATTAATTCTGTTTCATTTATTTGACAATAGGAAGTAAGGAACGATAGGACGTAATTAGTTAAAAAAAAACCAAGTGTATTCAACTTGGTTTTTTTAATCTAATAATGGAGTTTTATTTTTATTCCATTTGCTCTAATAAGCCATCGATAGTATTTGACATTACGACACCGGGTAATTTTACTGGAGAGCCCACTTGAGCAAGGAACGTTCCATTCACTTCGCCTTTTTTATAAGACGTAAATCCAATTCTGTATAAGCCTACAGTCAATGCTTTTAATGGATCATTCACTTCGCTTTGGTAACGTAAAAGGGAGTTGTATTTTCTTCCACTAGGTTGTTTTGGCATTTCACCACTATCATCATTTCTTGCAAGCGTTGTCCAGGTCGCATCTGATGAACCAGCAATGCCCTCTTTTGTGAATACGCTCGATCTTTCTAAGGTAATGTAAGTGTCAAAAAACTCTTTAGAGTCTTTGTTTTCTTCATATCCAGCTCCCATAATTGGGTTTTTAGTTTTTGAATCTCCTGCAGGAGACATCATTCTTAAACCTATTTCAGGAGCTATGGCAGGAATCCATAAGTATATATAGTAAAATTTCTTTCCATCTTTCACTTCATTTTCGGTACCGGGAGAGGCATGCCCTAAATAACTAATAACGTCTAAATAAGGTACTTTCTTTTTCACTGGACCTGCTTTTATTTCAATTGAACTGCCAAAACTTTTTAACTTTTGAGCGTTTACGGCTCCTGTTGAAATTAAGAAAATCGTTAGTAAACCTAAATTTGTAATTGTTTTTAACATATTGTTTGTTTTTTTGATATTAGTAAAGTTAGTGTTTTTTTTTTCTTAATGATAGAATATTCGTTTTTCTAGATAGTAAAAGCTTCTTAGTACCGAGTTCTATCGGCAGCATATTTCCCTGCTCCAGTGAGAGCAACAATAACAAAGACAGCAGTCAAAACCTTTTATTGAGAGATTAAATTCGCATAAAAGATGCCTTCTTGATACATGAAAGTACTTTCTTTTCGGTTTAAGTTCAATTTTCCTCCCTCAAAATTCGTTGCTGGCAACCCTAGTTCATGATACATACATGCTGTAGCAGCAAAGTCCCAGATACTGCCGCCACCGCTCTCTTTCTTCGGGAGTTTTAGCATGCATGCTGGACCATTTTCCAATACATGGATGCCGTTTAATACGGAGCCCGCTCCAGCAATTTCTTTTACCACATCCAAGCCTAGCCTCTCTGCATTTTCGTTCAAAACATTTTCTATTGTGTCTGCGCCGGGTGTATCCTTCAGCTTTCGGTCTGTGACATAAGTTAAATGCTTCGTTCTATGCTTAATTTTCCAAGAGACCCCATTTTTATAAGCACCATTGCCCTTGATAGCATGATACAAAGCATTCGTGCTGGGGTCAAAAACCACACCAATATGAGGGGTCCCGTCTTTTGCTATCAATGCAATTGAAACAGAAAATCCTGGTTGCCTATTGATAAAAGCGAGCGTTCCGTCCATCGGGTCAATACACCAAAAAAAATCTTTTTCGAATCGACTTCCATCATCTTCGGTTTCTTCTGTTAAAAGCCCTATGTCAAAAGCCTTACAGCTAGGAAGGAGATGAGAGATAATTACCTCTTCACAGGCTCTGTCAACAGCCGTAACTACCTGCGTGGCATAGCTTGTGCCTTCCGCCTTGGTCTCCACCAAAATGTCGTCGTTCATAAACTTCTGAATAACTTTTCCTGCCAATAAGGCCGCCTCGATTGCTATCCTGTTTAGGTGATGTAGATCCATTTCTATAAACTATTGATTGCTTGAGCTGTTACACGTTCACTATAACTATTAATTTTCCAGTGGCCGGGACTCCATCCTTTTAGAAAGCGATGAAAGTCGGCCCATGCGAATCGATATAAAGAACGCCATTCCGTTTCTAACGCTTCATTTCTTTCCTCAAACTCATTCTGTAAATGGTTAAAATAGGTGTCTAATATTTGGGCCTCTAAACGTTCGCAAGCACTTTGATTTAGGCAGCTACCAATAAAATAGGCCACATCTTTCATTCCACATCCGCCACCAACATACTGAAAATCTAGCCCAGCAACAGCACCCTCTTTGGAAAAACAGAAATTTGCCAATTTGGCATCTCCGTGAACAAATGTTTTGTGCCTACATTCGCTCAACTTTTTATCAAGTAGAGGAGCTGCTTCTTTCAAATTTTGATCCTCTAATACTTCCAATTCTTGAGGTCTGGTCTCCAAATGCCAATACGTACCTACTTCCCAAAGCCCGTTAGGCACTTTTCCCAGATAACTTGCGTGAAATTTCGCCAACCATAACAAGCACTCATCTATATCTTCCCATGAAACTTCCTCCTTACGCAAGGGATAGCCGGCACTGTCTAAATCTTCTAGCAGCATAAGAACCTCATGATTATAACTTTCAATAGTGATACATTGCGGCAGTCGTGCTGCACTGATTGTGCTATAGGTGTTATACCAAGCAGCTTCTACTTTGTAAGACTTTAATTTTCTTTCATGACCCGAATTAGTGTCCCATCCTTGGGGATGCTTTTTGTGTATTGGCAACTGAACGTGTTTTACTATGACACTTTCTACAGCTGCGTTCTCCAAACCGACTCGTATAATCCTCCCGTAACCGCTCCACAACTCCTGTATCACTTCTTTTTCCGTCAAAGAAGAGGCACCCGTTTTCTGTAAGACAATAGATTTAAAGTGTTCGTTCATAAAATAGTAGGTGTAAAAAGATAGAACAGCGAGGCTTAATCAAAAGGATTCACATATAAAAACACGACTTAATGTAACAACCTCTATAACAATTCTGTCTTAATCTATAAAGGCTTCTAACGTTTAGATAGTTTCTTCAATCGGATCCTGCCCATATTGATTTTCACCTGCATTACCCTCTGTAACCAAGAGTATCAAAACCCAGAAGGGCCCTATAAATGGAATGAAGGCAACTAATAGCATCCAACCGCTTTTTCCAATATCGTGAAGCCGTCTCACTAAAACTGCGAGTCCAGGAATTAATAAGACCAAAACATAAAGGCCATATAGAGGTCCATAAGCGTAGTCGTCGATGGTGATTTCCAGAAAATTGTCTAGATACAAAGCGATTGTAGAGAAAGACAAATTAAACAGAACAAACATCCAATACTCTTTTCTTCTTGCCCTACCATTAAAGTCGGCATATTGTTGCAGCACTTTTAAATACCAATTCATATTTTGCTCTTTGTTTTTTTATTTCTTCCTTTCACAAGGAATGTCTCTTAGTGCCTGTTTCTATCTACAGCGTATTTCCCTGCTCCTGTTAATGCCATGATACTAAATGCAAAAAGATATAGTAAGGCCTTTTCTTTACTTCCAATAGGGTCTGATCCATGAACTATGAAAGCAGCAACGGCCATTGTAATGGCGGGTGGAATAGCAGCCAAGCGTGTTTTGTAGCCAATAATGATTAGCAAAGGGCAAATTGCTTCGCCAATTACAACTAATAGTAAGGATGGCAAAGCACCAATTCCCAGAGGATCGGAAAATTCAAAATTACCCTGCACTAGTTTCATTAATTTGGGAATTCCATGTGTTAGCATTAGTCCGCTGAAACCTAGTCTTGATAATAGTAATCCGATGTGATACGTTGAAGTCATATGTTTTCTTTTTATATTTTTTACCAAAGAACAAATATAATAAACTGATAATTTATTTCTATCGTAGTTTTATTTTCTCTAGGCCGCAATAGTTAAAATAGATTCATGCTCATTTCAAGTGCGAATTGGTATTAATTGTTCATATAAAAGTATACAATAATATTAAAACGTATTTTTGTTTTCACAATTTAATTTGAATGATAAAACTAAAAGCTTGGGTTTCAGCGGCACGACTAAGAACGCTTCCCTTGTCAATTTCAGGAATTATTACAGCGGCGGCTGCGGCGGCACATATTGGTCAATATAGAAGCATAATTTTTTGGTTGGCAATAGCAACAACTTTAGGGTTTCAGGTACTATCAAACTTTGCAAACGATTATGGCGATGGAGTAAAAGGAACAGATAATGACGATCGAGTTGGCCCTGCACGAGCGCTACAAAGTGGTTTGCTCACGGAAAGAGAATTAAAAAGAGGCATGATCTTTACGGCGGTCATTACCCTACTTCTTGCCAGTATGCTCATTTTTGCTGCTTTCGGTAACAATAACTTCGTACTCTCTCTCTTGTTTTTCAATCTCGGAATCGCAGCAATTATTGCTGCAGTAAAATACACCGTTGGGAAATCTGCCTATGGGTATCGTGCGATGGGAGACGTATTCGTTTTTATATTTTTTGGTTTGGTAGGGGTGCTAGGCTGTTATTTTCTGTTTACGGAAACAGTAACTGATTATATTCTTTTGCCGGCGATTACAATAGGACTCTTAAGTGTCGCGGTCCTCAATCTAAACAATATGAGAGATCGATTAACAGATGTAAAAGTAAACAAGAACACCTTGGCTGTTATTTTGGGCGAGTCAAAAGTAAAAAGCTACCACACGGCGCTAATCCTTGGCGGATTTACCTCCGCAGTTGTTTATTTCTTCCTCCAATCGAAAGGGCTTTATTCGTTTTTACCTCTCATCGCTTTTATTCCCTTATTTATGAATATCATAAAAGTATATAAAACAGATATTCCCAAAAATCTAGATCCGGAATTGAAAAAAGTAGCGCTGAGCACATTTTTGTTTTCGATATTATTTTTTATCACCACTTTTATTTAATCACAGTTATCAAAATAGTACATTATGAAAATCGCGTACTTTCGTCATAATAGGTTTTCATTAGCGCATTTGGGTGCGCACATTCTTTTCAATATTTTTAAATTTGAAAACCCTTTGTATAAAAATTTGATGCTGCTTGAGATTTCAGAGTCAAAAGAACCTTAGATTTTTTAGCTTCCTTTTACAGCGCCTTAACATCCATTAATCCAAGAATATAATTTGAAAGCAACGTATAAAAAACACCTCCTAGAATTTAAAGTACCAAGTGGAACTTCCCGCGGTGTGCTGAGAACAAAGGAAACTTGGTTTTTAATACTCTCTGAAAAGAATAACCAAGGCATAGGCGAATGCGGTCTGTTAAGAGGTCTTAGTGTCGATGACCGTCCCGATTATGAAGAAAAATTACAATGGGTATGCACCAATATTGCCTTAGGAAAAGATGCGCTATACGAAGCGCTAATTGAGTTTCCTTCCATTCAATTTGGTGTTGAAATGGCCTTTAGGTCTTTAGCTTCCAATGATTCTTTTACTTTATTTCCTTCGGAATTTACTACTGGTAAAAAGGGCATTCCGATTAATGGACTCATTTGGATGGGGAGTAAGGCGTTTATGAAGGAGCAAATAGCTGAAAAAATAGATCAGGGTTTCAGCTGTATCAAAATGAAAATAGGAGCGATTAACTTTATATCTGAAATTGATATTTTGCATGCCATAAGGCAAGAGTTTAGTGCTTCAGAAATAGAAATAAGAGTAGATGCAAATGGCGCTTTTAAAGCGTCCGAAGCATTAGAGAAATTAAAAAGACTATCCGATTACGGTATACATTCGATTGAGCAACCCATTCAACAAGGGCAATGGCAAGAAATGGCTCGTTTGTGTGAAGATACGCCCCTAGATATAGCGCTGGACGAAGAGTTGATTGGTGTTTTTTCAGAAGAAAGAAAAAGAGCACTGCTTGAAACAATTAATCCACCCTATATTATCTTGAAACCAAGTTTTATTGGTGGATTTTCAGGAACCGACGCTTGGATTTCAATCGCTGAACAAAAAGAAGTCGATTGGTGGGTTACTTCAGCCTTAGAAAGTAATATCGGATTAAATGCAATTTCTCAATATACCTTCACAAAAAACAGTAAATTGCCTCAAGGTTTGGGTACGGGTAGTTTGTATACCAATAATATTCCTTCACCTCTTGAAATTTTTGAGGGTTCCATAAAATACAATGAAAAAAAGAAATGGAATTTGGAACGTATTAATCAAAATATGCTGTAGGTTATGTTTATTGCACAAGTATTGAAGTACAAACACGAAGCGTGGCGCTATCTCATTGGCGGTTTTATTATATTTTCAGCCTCACAATTGGGGTCGCTTCCGTTTTTAGGAGCTGTGATGTTTAAGATTTTAAGTGAGGGTGGGAGTATTGCCGACTTGGAAGATACCTCCAAGCTTATGACGGTCTTGGATTCAAATGTAACGCTGTTCTTAATGCTTTTGAGTTTTGCCATTGGTCTGCTCGGAATTTATCTAGTGGTAAAGTATCTTCACAACCAACCCATGCTGGCGGTAACTACGACCAGGAAAAAAATGGATTGGAGTAGGTTCTGGTTCGGTTTCTCTCTAATTGCTGTTACAACATTATTTTTAACGGGTCTCGATTATTACAGCAATCCAGAGCACTTTGAAGTACAATTTAAGTTGGTACCCTTTCTAATTTTAGTTGCAATCGCTGTGGTAATGATTCCTTTGCAGACAAGTTTTGAAGAGTATTTTTTTAGAGGGTATCTTATGCAAGGAATTGGAGCGATGGCTAGAAATAAATGGGTGCCTCTTTTAATAACTTCCTTTGTTTTCGGAGGGCTTCACTTTTTTAATCCTGAGGTAGAAAAACTTGGCAGTGTTGTGATGATCTATTATATAGGAACTGGTTTGTTTCTTGGTGTCATTACCTTAATGGATGAAGGCTTGGAGTTGGCTCTTGGCTTTCATGCTGGTAACAATCTTATCGCAGCGATGCTAGTAACGGCAGATTGGACCGTATTTCAAACGAATTCAATTTTAAAAGATGTTTCCGATCCTTCTGCTGGAATCGATATTATTGCCCCAGTGCTAATTATATACCCTATTTTTATAGCGATTATGGCTTCTAAGTATAAATGGAAAGACTGGAGCAACAAGCTATTTGGAAGCATACAAGATCCTGCAATAGAAGCAGAAAAAATCAATTCATAAAACGTAATTTGAAAACAAAGTCACAATACCTTCATCCTGCTTTTAAACTTAACGGCCTTCAATATGAGTCGTTAAATGATCTGCGTTCCATATCTGATAACCTCAGTAAAAAAGGGGAAGAATTTGAAAAGAGTATTGGCCGATTTATTTTAGAGTGGTTAAATGAGGATGATTCCATAGCCGTAGAAACTTCTGGGTCTACTGGAGATTCAAAAAATATAAAGATAGCCAAGGAGCATATGATTCACAGTGCAAAGGCAACTGGCAATTATTTTGGACAGCATGAAAATACATCTGCTTTGCTGTGTTTGTCGGCCAGCTATATCGCTGGGAAAATGATGTTGGTTCGAGCCATGGTTCTGGGTTGGGATTTGCACATTGTAGCTCCCGCAAAGGAAGTGCTTACCGAATATGATAATGACTATGATTTTGTGGCTATGGTCCCTTATCAGTTGTTCCATGCAATTCCCGATTTGAAGAAGGTAAAAAAACTAATTGTTGGCGGTGGTCCAGTTTCTAAAGAATTAACCGAGATGCTTCGGGATGTTCCAACAGAGATTTATGCAACCTATGGAATGACTGAAACAATAAGCCATATCGCTGCAAGAAAAATAAATGGAGTTGGAAGTACAGATATCTACGATACTCTGCCCAATGTAAAACTAGCCAAAGATGCCAGAGGATGCCTTACCATCTATGCTCCTGGAATTGATAAAGAAGTTATTATTACCAACGACTTAGTAGACCTGATTTCCTCTTCTCAATTTAGATGGTTAGGACGTTATGACAATGTCATTAATAGCGGTGGCTATAAAATCCACCCTGAAGCAGTAGAGGAAAAACTAGCTTCTTTTATTGATTTTCCATTTATTATTGCTTCGGAAAAAGACAAAGAGCTAGGGGAGCGGGTCATTTTAGTAATAGAGAACAATCAAAAGATGCCACTGCCTAATTATGCAAGTGCCCTTGCGAGTATAGAAAGCCACGAACGACCTAAAAAGATTTATACAGTAACCAAATTTCCTTTTACGGAGACCAACAAAATTAAAAGAGGTGACGTACTTCGATTGCTTCAAGAGTATAAATAAGGTATATATGTATTCAACTTAAAAATTAGACATGCGATATTTTTTCCTACTTCTATTAGGTCTTTCATTAGGTGCTGTAAACGCTCAAACCCTTCCAGAGCGCGATCGCGCGATTTTGAAGGATGAGATACTAGCCGACCGTTTTAATAATCTTCTGCCACAATTAATGGACCGCTCAGGCATCGATATGTGGTTGGTTATTTCTAGAGAATACAATGAAGATCCAGTAATGCGGACCATGTTGCCATCCTCCTGGCTTAATGCACGCCGTAGAACGATTCTGGTTTTCTACAGGAATAAAGAACAAAATAGTATTGAGAAACTCGCAGTAGCTCGCTATGATGTTGGGGAGAACATAACGTCGGCTTGGGATAAAGAAAAGCAACCAAACCAGTGGGGGCGTTTGGTAGAGATTATTGGAGAGCGAAATCCGAATAAAATAGGAATAAATACCTCTCAAAATTTTGGAATTGCAGATGGCTTGGTGCAAACCGATTACCAAGAACTTTTAGAGGCTTTGCCATCGGCAATGGAAGCCAAGTTGGTTTCTGCCGAAACATTAGCAGTCGCTTGGATTGAAACGAGAACCGCCAAGGAGATGGAATTATATCCAACGCTGGTGCAAATAACACATGATATTATTGATGAAGCCTTCTCAAGTGCGGTTATTACCCCTGGAAAAACGACTACCGAAGATATTGTCTGGTGGATGCGTCAAAAAGTGACAGATTTGGGGCTAGAAACTTGGTTTCATCCAACTATCGACGTACAACGAGATAATGAAGCCTTAAAAAGCCATATCCAGTCATTTAGCAAGGCAAAGGAGGACGATCTGATTATTCGAGGAGATTTGCTGCATTGTGACTTCGGAATCACCTACATCGGATTGAATACAGATTGCCAGCAACATGCTTATATACTTAAAGATGGTGAAGATGAGGTGCCAACTTTTCTTTCTGAAGCATTTCAAAAAGGAAATAGAGTTCAGGATATTTTCACAAGCAACTTTGAAACAGGAAAGACGGGAAATCAAATATTACTAAAATCGCTAAAGGAAGCCAAAGCAGAAGGTTTACGACCTTCTATTTACACGCATCCATTGGGGAATTATGGACATAGTGCAGGCCCTACCATAGGAATGTGGGATTCACAGGGAGGTGTGGTTGGAACAGGCGACTATCCGTTGTACAGAAATACGGTATATGCTATTGAATTAAATACCACTGTATTCATTGCGGATTGGAAAAAAGACATTCGAATTATGCTGGAGGAGGCTGGTTTTTATGGAGAAAAAGGATTTAGGTATGTCAATAAAAGACAGGAAAAAATAAAGCCAATACAGATGTAGCACTCGCGCTATGATGCATTCTAATGAGGAAAGCAGCACTGGCGTGTTCGTTTTTCAATTTCCTATTATACTTGTATCACTCCTAAATTAAAAGCTTTCTCAATAGGAGCATGGTTTGCAGCTTCTATGCCCATAGAAACCCAAGTACGTGTATCTAATGGATTAATAACCGCATCGGTCCAAATATTTGAGGCTGCGTAATAGGGTGAAATTTGTTTGTCGTAGCGCGCTTTTATGCGATCGTAGAGTTCTTTTTCAACTTCAGGAGTAATCGTTTCGCCTTTCTTTTTAAGGGAGGCTGTTTCGATTTGCAATAGTACTTTAGCGGCACTATTACCACTCATTACAGCAAGTTCGGCACTTGGCCAAGCAACAATAAGTCTCGGGTCGTATGCCTTGCCACACATTGCGTAATTTCCTGCACCATAGGAGTTTCCAATAATAATCGTAAATTTCGGAACCACACTATTACTTACCGCATTTACCATTTTGGCACCATCTTTAATAATGCCACCGTGCTCACTTTTACTACCCACCATAAACCCCGTAACATCTTGTAAAAATACTAGGGGGATTTTCTTCTGATTGCAATTCGCAATAAATCTAGTAGCCTTATCGGCACTATCGCTATAAATGACACCTCCAAATTGCATCTCACCTGTTTTGGTTTTAACCAATTTTCTCTGATTGGCAACAATACCAACCGCCCAGCCATCGATGCGCGCATATCCCGTAAGAATAGTTTGCCCATACCCTTCTTTGTACTCTTCGAAATCACCCGCATCAACAAGGCGCTTGATAATTTCTCGCATATCGTATTGTTCGGCCCGTGATTTTGGAAGAATACCAAAAATTTCCTTTGGATCTGCTAGCGGTTTTTCTGCTTTTTCACGATTGTAACCTGCCTTATCATAATCTCCAATTTTGGAGATAATATTCTTTATTTTATCAAGGGCGTCTTTATCGTCTTTTGCTTTATAGTCTGTCACCCCACTTATTTCACAGTGTGTAGTAGCTCCGCCTAAGGTTTCATTGTCGATAGATTCACCAATAGCCGCTTTTACGAGATAACTTCCGGCGAGAAAAATACTTCCTGTTTTGTCAACAATGAGGGCTTCATCACTCATAATTGGTAAATAGGCACCCCCAGCAACACAGCTTCCCATAACCGCAGAAATTTGAGTAATTCCCATACTGCTCATCACAGCATTGTTTCTAAATATTCTTCCGAAGTGCTCCTTGTCTGGGAAAATTTCATCTTGCATAGGAAGATAAACACCGGCACTATCTACTAAGTATATGATTGGAAGTCGATTTTCAATAGATATTTCCTGCGCTCTTAAATTCTTTTTTGCCGTAATTGGGAACCAAGCGCCGGCTTTGACCGTGGCGTCATTGGCAACAACGATGCATTGTTTTCCCTTTACATAGCCTATTTTTACAACCACCCCACCACTTGGGCAGCCACCGTGCTCTTCGTACATGCCGTCTCCTGCAAAGGCGCCTATTTCAATGGCGGGATTTTTTGTGTCGAGCAAATAGTCGATCCGTTCGCGCGCAGTCATTTTCCCTTTAGCATGGTGCTTTTCGATGCGTTTTGCACCCCCACCTAATTTTATTTTGGCGAATTTTTGACGCAGTTTTGAAGCTAATAATTTATTATGATCTTCGTTTTTATTGAAGTTGATATCCACGTATTTTTCTGTTTGAGGCTAAAATACAAAATATCGAAATATTATCAGGGAAGTAGTTGATTATTCAGAAGAAAGAAGATTAAAGATGAAAGCGACTTCTGGATACTAAATTCAAAGGTACTACGTACTTTGAATTTCACTCGAAGTGACAATTAAAACCTAGAACCCAGAACCCAGTACCCAAGACCCTTAGCGCTGCACCATTCAACACTGATCGTTTTTTAAAAATAATTTACCTAGGAAGTATATTCCTAGGTAAATAAATACAATTGTTTTATCTTTGACTTTTATTTTAGTCATCACACCATAAATATTTAAAAAAAAACAAAAACGAATATGAAAAATATAATTGCCTTCGCTGGAAGTAACAGTAAAAAATCCATCAACAAACAACTAGCAGTCTATACAGCAAATCAAGTAGCGGATGCTCGTGTATCGACCTTAGATTTAAATGATTTTGATTTGCCTTTATATGGCATTGATTATGAAACGGAACATGGTATTCCTGCAGATGCACAACGCTTTTTAGATGCAATTAAAAGTGCCGATGGTATTGTATTGTCTCTAGCCGAACACAATGGCGCCTACGCCACAGTTTTTAAGAATGTTTTTGATTGGATGTCTAGATTAGATGGAAAATTATGGAGTAATGTTCCTATGTTTTTAATGGCAACTTCTCCAGGCGCAAGGGGTGGCGCTAGCGTGCTGGAAATTGCCAAAGGACGTTTCCCTTATATGGGAGGAAATATCGTAGCCGAATTTTCACTACCAAGTTTTGGAGATAATTTTTCGGATGAGGGCATTGCCGATATTACATTAAGAAAAACCTTTGAAAACTCACTAGCGGCTTTTGAATCTGCTCTTACTGCAGAAAACGAATAGCGATGGGAGATCTTTCGAAAGATATAAATACGACGTTTACTAACAAGAAGGTAAAGGCTTTGTTGAACCTTATTTATACTGCGAATTGGATCAACAGCAAGCAGAATACTTTTTTTAAGCCCTTCGGAATTTCTCCACAACAATACAATATTTTACGAATTCTAAGGGGAGCATCTGAAGCGATTTCGGTTCAGACAATAAAAGATAGAATGCTGGAGCGAGCCCCCAATACGACGCGACTTATGGACAAGATGTGTTCAAAAAAGCTAATACATAGAGTGTCTTGCCAAGGAGATAGAAGAGTCGTGCATATTGAGATTACTGAAGAAGGCTTGGAGTTATTAAAGAAAATTGATAAGGAAGTCAAAGATGATGTGTTAAAAAATTTGACAAATGAGGAAGCCATTATTCTTAGTGATTTATTAGACAAGATTAGATAATTAACAGAAGATTAAAGGACATTTAAAATGAAACTGAATAGTATAAAAAAAATAGGAAGAAGTGATTTTGTAAACATGGGTCCAATTAAATTAAGACAACCCATCCCCACTCAGGATATCGAATTGGTAGATCCATTTGTGTTGTTACATCACTACGGACCCTACCCAATTAGCGAATTTAACAACCCGTTTGATCTTGGACCACACCCACATCGCGGTTTTGAACCAATAACGTTCTTGATTCAAGGGGAGCAATTACATCGTGATTCTTTAGGAAATGAAAGTGTTGTGAATGCGGGAGATGTGCAGTGGACAACGGCAGGAAGAGGCATCGTACATGCCGAAGGCCCAACCAAGGCGTTTATTAAAAAAGGGGGTGAACTCGAAGGAATCCAACTCTGGCTGAATCTACCTTCAGAAAAGAAAATGATGCCTGCTAATTATCAGCATGTAAAGAATGATGATTTCTTAGTGGTTTCTTCGGAAAACTCAAAAGTGAATATTCAAGTAATCGCGGGAGAATTAAATGGGACCAATGGGAGGATTGGAACCCAGACTTCAGTAAATGCCTATATAATTGATATTGAAGAGGGAGGCGAATTCAATCTGCCTGTTCCGAAAGACCATCAATCCATAGTATACCTATTAAATGGTGAGGTAACAATAAATGATACTGAATCATTGGCTTTAAATAACAAACAGATGGTTTGGTTTAACCAAGACGGTGATGGATTCTCTTTGGAAGGGAAGTCGAAAAGCAAATTGTTGTTTTTGTCGGGCACTCCCATTAATGAACCAATATCGAGCTATGGTCCGTATGTCATGAATACGCAAACGGAAATCATGGAAGCCATGCGTGATTATCAAAGTGGAAAGATGGGCTTTCTAACAGTCTAATAAATAAGCATCCTTAGGGGTGCTTTTTTTATATAAAAATACGATATTTGCTGATGTTCTTCGATGCTATGATAGCTGCAGAATGCGATACTTCGTTATCTTTAACGTTGTGTTTAATTGAAACTGCGTTAGGGGCCAGCTAAAACAATTTTATTCGGCTGGTTTGTTGATGCCATTGTGATTATAATCATAAGGCAAGTGCTTCAATCCCCTCCCAACTCATTTTAGTGATGAATGGAAACGCCATAAAAAAATAGAATATGGGAATGAATAAAAATACAGTGTTGGCCTGGGCAACGTTTATAATGATTGTAGTGGGTCTCGGGTTAATTGCGATGGGTGCTTTTAGATATGACGATGTTGCTGGTTGGGGTTTTGCCTCTGTAGGTTTCGGCTTCTTTGCCATTGCCTGGGTTTTTAATGCGTTGAAAGGGCGTGTTTAAATCAAAAATAAAATCAAAACTTTTAATAAATAAAGAATACAATGTCTGACGATAAGAAAGTGATTTTCTCCATGTCTGGACTAACGAAAACGTACCAAAGTGCGCAGACGCCCGTCCTCAAAAATATTTACTTAAGTTTCTTTTATGGTGCTAAAATTGGAATTTTAGGACTCAATGGAAGTGGTAAATCTACCTTGCTCAAAATCATTGCTGGTGTTGAAAAAAATTATCAGGGAGATGTTGTGTTTGCTCCGGGTTATTCGGTGGGTTATTTAGAGCAGGAGCCCCAACTCGATGAATCTAAAACGGTCCTAGAAATTGTGAAAGAAGGTGCTGCAGAAACAGTTGCTATCCTTGACGAATACAATAAGATCAATGATATGTTTGGCTTGGAAGAAGTGTATAGCGATGCCGATAAGATGGATAAGCTGATGGCACGCCAGTCAATTTTACAAGATCAAATAGATGCTTCAAATGCATGGGAACTCGATACCAAACTGGAAATCGCGATGGATGCACTGCGTACTCCAGAAGGAGATAAGTCTATAGCTGTGCTTTCTGGTGGAGAGCGAAGAAGAGTTGCTCTGTGCCGTTTGCTATTGCAAGAACCAGATGTGCTGTTACTGGATGAGCCAACAAATCACTTAGATGCAGAAAGTGTGCATTGGTTAGAGCATCATTTAGCACAATACAAAGGGACAGTAATCGCTGTAACTCACGATAGGTATTTCTTGGATAATATTGCGGGTTGGATTCTTGAATTAGACCGCGGGGAAGGTATTCCTTGGAAAGGAAATTACTCCTCTTGGTTGGATCAAAAGTCGAGCCGAATGGCACAAGAAAGTAAGACTGCATCCAAACGTCAAAAAACATTAGAGCGAGAGTTAGAATGGGTAAGACAGGGAGCTAAAGGTCGTCAAACAAAACAAAAGGCACGTTTAAATAATTACGATAAATTATTAAGTCAAGATCAGAAACAACTTGACGAGAAACTGGAAATATATATCCCGAACGGACCACGCCTTGGAACCAATGTTATAGAGGCTACGGGAGTTAGCAAGGCTTATGACGATAAATTGCTTTATGAAGATTTGAATTTTAATCTTCCTCAGGCGGGGATTGTGGGTATTATTGGTCCGAATGGAGCAGGAAAAACAACCATATTTAAAATGATTATGGGAGAGGAAACTCCCGACAAAGGAGAATTCAAAATAGGGGAGACCGCGAAGATTGCTTATGTAGACCAGGCGCATTCGAATATTGATAGTGAAAAATCCATCTGGCAGAATTTTAGCGATGGGCAAGAACTTGTAATGATGGGTGGCAAGGAAGTGAATTCGAGAGCTTATTTGAGTCGCTTTAATTTTAGCGGAAGTGAACAAAACAAGAAGGTGTCAATGCTTTCTGGTGGGGAGCGAAATAGGCTGCATTTAGCGATGACTTTAAAAGAAGAAGGAAACGTTTTACTTCTCGATGAGCCTACAAACGACTTGGACGTTAATACGTTACGTGCTCTCGAAGAGGGTTTAGAGAACTTTGCGGGTTGTGGTGTTATTATTAGTCACGACCGTTGGTTTTTAGATCGTGTTTGTACACATATTCTTGCTTTTGAAGGTGATAGTCAAGTTTACTTTTTTGAAGGTGGGTTTTCAGATTACGAAGAAAACAAGAAGAAACGCTTGGGAGGTGATTTAATTCCGAAGCGAATAAAATACAAGAAGTTGATTCGATAAAGGAATACTATTTTAATGAAATGATTACTGGCGCGCTCTTTTAGAGCGTGCCTTTCTTTTTATAGTTTGAAATCCCTTAATTATATAGTAACTTTAACATTCTAAAAATCCAACCATGATAAATAGCTTCCGTTTTTTTACGTGTATACTCCTCCTTATTTCAATTCAACTTACAGCACAGACTAAGAAAAATTTTGAGGCATTGGATGTCTTTCAACTTGAATATGCCAATGATCCGCAAATTTCTCCTGATGGCAATACTGTTGTGTATCGAAGAACAGGTTTTGACATTATGAAGGATGGCTCAAAGGGAGATTTATGGTTAGTGAGTAACGATGGTAGAACCCACGAAAAGTTAACATCGAGAGCTATTAATGAAAGTCAGGGACGTTGGTCACCTTCTGGAGATAGAATTGCTTTTGTGAGCAAAGGCGATCACGGTAGTGAAATATACGTGTATTGGATGGTGTCTGGAGCACTTGCTAAATTAACACAGTTAGAAAACAGTCCATCGTCGATCTCTTGGTCACCAAATGGAGAGACAATAGCCTTTACAATGAAAGTAAATGCAAAGGCGCCGGTTATTGCTAAAATGCCAGCAAAACCAAAAGACGCGAAATGGGCAAAGGCTCCAAGAATTACAGACAGACTGAAACATGAGGCAGATGGAAGAGGGTATCTAAAACCTGGATTCACCCATGTTTTTACAATCCCCTCGGAAGGCGGAAGTCCACGACAAATAACGAGTGGAGATTTTAATCATAGAGGGAGCCTTTCTTGGTCTCCTGATGGAGAACATATTTATTTTTCAGCCAATCGAAATAAAAATTGGGAGTATGAATTTAGGAATAGCGAGGTGTATTCTGTGAATGTTGCAAGTGGATCGATAAGCGCATTGACAGATCGAAATGGACCCGATAGCTCCCCAAAAATATCTCCAGATGGAAAATACATTGCCTATACAGGTTACAAGGATAAAGTACAGGCGTATCAAGTGCAGACCTTGCAAATGATGAATGCTAATGGAACCAATAAAAAAACCATTTCAAGCAAACTCGATCGCGATGTGCGAAATATAGTTTGGGCAAGTGATAGCGAGGGTTTGTACTTTATGTATAATGACTTAGGAATTACTAAAATTGGCCATATCGATTTACAAGGAAATGTTACCGATATCGTTTCCAATGTTGGTGGAACCACGCTCGGAAGACCTTATGCCAGTGGTAGCTTTAGTGTGTCTGTGGATGGAAGTATGGTGTACACGATGTCTAGACCGGATAGCCCTTCCGACTTGGTTATCGTTGGGAATAAAGATAAGACGCCACGTACAATTACGAGCTTAAACAATGATCTTTTGCCTTACCGAAGTCTGGGAGAAGTAGAAGAGATTTGGTATACATCTTCAGTAGATAAAAGAGATATTCAAGGATGGGTGGTCTATCCACCCAATCACAAAAAAGGGACGAAGCTTCCCTTGCTTGTTGAAAATCATGGAGGTCCGATCTTAAATTACGGGCCACACTTTTCTGCTGAGATGCAACTCTATGCTGCTGCCGGTTATGTTGTTTTCTATCCCAATCCAAGAGGAAGTACAAGTTATGGTGAAGAATTTGGAAATTTGCTCTATAACAATTATCCAGGCGAAGACTATAATGACGTTATGGACGGTGTGGATGAGTTAATTAAGCAGGGAGTTGCAGACGAAAACAAATTGTATGTTACTGGTGGAAGTGCAGGAGGAATTATGACTGCTTGGATTATTGGCAAAAACAACCGCTTTAAAGCCGCGGTTGTGGCAAAACCTGTTATGAATTGGATTAGTAAAACGCTCACCGCAGATAACTATTATGGTTATGCTAATTCTCGCTACCCAGGTCAGCCTTGGGAGAACTTTGAAAACTATTGGAAATTTTCACCTATATCGCTGGTAGGAAATGTAGAAACTCCTACAATGGTCATGGTAGGCATGAACGACTTACGAACGCCTCCAAGTGAAGCCAAGCAGCTATATCACGCACTGAAGCTTCGTAAAATTGAAACGGTCTTGGTTGAAATACCAGATGCCTCTCATGGAATTGCAGCGAGACCAAGCAATCTCATTACAAAAGTAGCGCATACCCTGGCTTGGTTTCAAAAATTTAAATAAATCAAGAAAGGGGTACTTCCATTTTTATATCACTACGTTCATAAGGACAATTGTCTTCTACAGGGATTTCAACGAAACCAAACTTGCGATAGATGTATAGGGCATTTTCCAACTCGGTATTGGAATAAAGTAGAAGCTTGTTGAAACTGTTTTTATATGCAAAATCGATGCAGTATTTCACTAAGGCCTGACCTATCCCTTTTCCACGCTCATTGGGCAGTACAGCCATTTTTGTGAGTTCAAAAACACCGTCTTTAATCTTCATTAAAGCCACAGTGCCTACGACAAGATCATCATCAATAACAAAGAATACATGACCTCCGGGTTCTATAATATATTTCTCAGGGGCACTCAGTACCTCTTTATCAAAGGCCTCCACGTAAAAATAAGTTTCAAGCCATTCAATATTTAAATGATAGAAGGCAGGGGCATGTTTTGGATCAAACGGAACGATTTTCATACCTACATTTTACTGTCAATAAGTGCAATGGTTTCTTTTTCGATTTGAAGTGTTTTGTTATAAATCGCAGCGGCTCGTGATAGAATATCATCCGCAAATTGCCTGTCTTTTATATCTTTTGCATTGATTCGCACATTAAAATAAGCGCCAACAACGGCTGCTCTTGCGCAGAGAATTCCCACTGCCGAATCCGAAAGTGAACTCTGCAAGCCATCTGTAAGCATTGCTTGAGCAACTTCCATAGAATTACATGAGGTTTCCATTACCTGAAATGGTATTTCAGTGGCATATATGGTAGCGGCTTCAATAGCTGCTTTCCGTGCTTCAATTTCTTTTTCTGAATCCTTGGGCATTCTAAATCCGTCAATGATTTTGTTAAAGGCGTTGGTGTCTTCGTCAACTAAAAACAACAACTTCTTTTTATAATCCTGCCCTTTAACCGCCCATTCTGAAAAGTACTCCCACTTATCATCCCAGCCTGCTTTTCCTGCAGATAGGTTAGCAACCATTGTTCCTAGAGCAACTCCTAGGGTGCCAACGTATGCGGCAATCGATCCTCCTCCTGGCGCCATAGATTCCCCAGCAGTTTCATCGGCAAAATCGTCGAGTTTAAAATCCACAAGTTTTTTACTACCTGCGTCTAGTACGTATTCTATAATTCGTTCCTTAGGATGGAAGGGTTTTAAATCGTCGAGGCCAAGCGATTTAATGGCAATTTTAATCTTTTCACTTTCAGAAACACCTAACGAACGTTCTTGCTTTACTAAATAATAATCGGCAGCGTCTAACATCGCCTGAAGCGGAACCAGTCCAACAAGCTCAGATCCTGTAACCCGAAGACCTCTTTTAAGTGCAGCTTTGCAACTTTCATCAAAAGCTTCATGCATCGAGGTAATTGTAATATTGGTGAGATTATATGAAATTTGAGCAATACCATACTCCTCAATATACCATCCAATTCCTTTAACGGCTTTTAGTTTTCCTGGGATACGAAGAGGCTCCCCATGTTCATCTTTTAATTGCTTCCCAGTAATTGGGTTTCCTTCACGCTGTATACGACCAGCTTCTCGAATGTCAAAGGCAATCGCATTGGCTCTGCGCGTTGAGGTAGAATTTAAATTTACATTATAAGCGATTAAGAAATCACGTGCAGATATTGCTGTAACACCACTTTTTGCCACATTAGAATTAAACTCGGCAGGCCCAAAATCTGGTTTCCAGGAGGGGTCTCCAAGTTTTTTTGACAAACCTTCATATTCCCCTTGACGGCAGTTCGCCAAGTTTTTTCGTTTTTCTTCCTTAGCAGCTATTTCATAGAAGTAGCCGGGAATTCCTAATTCTTTTCCAATGCGCGCCCCTAGTTTATGAGCATAGGTAGCTGTTTCTTCTAGGCTAATATTTGAAATTGGAACCAATGGGCAAACATCTGTTGCGCCAAATCTTGGATGTGCGCCACTATGCTTTGACATATCAATAAGTTCTGCGGCTTTTTTAATTAATAGAAATGCAGCCTCAATTACAGGTTCGGGTTCCCCTACAAAGGTGATTACAGTTCTGTTGGTAGCTTTTCCCGGATCTACGTCCAAAAGCATTACGCCTTCTACGGTTTCAACTACCTGCGCGATTGCTTTAATTTTATCGTCATCACGTCCCTCACTTATGTTGGGTACACATTCTATAAGTTGTTTTTGCATTGTCTCAATTTTGGTATTCTAATTTAATTGTGTTTTTTATGTGAACCGAATCACTTTTATGAAGGTTTGGTGCTAAATCACGTCTCCATTTAGAATAACTTGGTCTATCAAATTACTTCCAAAAGCATAGGGAAGATATCCATATGATGGAATTTCTTTCGTAATAATTAGGTTTGCTTTTTTTCCTTTTGTGATACTTCCATGTGTTGCACTCAAGCCCATTGCGTAGGCTCCATTAAGAGTGGCTGCATTGATAGCCTCTTCGGGGGTGAGTTTCATTTTTATACAAGCAGTCGCGACAACAAAGTTCATATTCCCACTGGGCGTAGAACCCGGATTGTAATCGGTTGCGAGCGCTAAAGGCAAGCCTGCATCGATCAGTTTCCTCCCTGGTGTATATGGAATGCTTAAAAAGTAAGAGCAGGAGGGAAGGGCCACAGGCATCGTTCTCGAACCTTTTAGGGCGTTGATATCCTTATCTGTTAAAACCTCTAAATGATCAACGCTTAATGCGTTGTGCTTTACTCCCATGGCAATTCCACCAAGAGCTGTAAACTGATTTGCATGTATTTTTGGTTGCAGTTCGTATTTTTTTCCTTCTGAAAGGATGCGATTTGTATCCGCTACTGAAAAGTATCCTTCTTCACAGAATATATCAATATAATCTGCTAGGCCTTCCGCAGCGATTTTCGGAAGCATTTCTTCACAAATTAAATTGAGGTATCCCTCTTTATTTCCTTTGTATTTTGAAGGAATTGCGTGCGCACCTAAGAAGGTTGTTTTGATGTCGATCGGGTAGTTTTTTGCAAGTTGTTTTGCAACACGGAGCATTTTCATCTCGGCTTCAGTTGTAAGACCGTAGCCACTTTTAATTTCGATAGCCCCTGTTCCCAATTGCATTACTTCTTCGAGGCGTTTCGCAGATTGGTTGTACAAATCGGTTTCAGAAGTGTTTTGAAGCTTCTTGGCGCTGTTTAAAATCCCACCACCGTTTTCTGCGATTTCCTTATAACTATGGCCATTGATTCTATCCACAAATTCTTGCTCTCTATTTCCGGCATAAACCAGATGAGTGTGGGAATCGCACCAGGTTGGTAAAACAATCTTCCCAGCACAATCTATGGTGTTCACTCCTGAAAAGCCCTCGATAGCCTCCATCTTTCCGAAGCTATGAATCAACCCATTCTCCAGAAGCAACCACCCATTTTTTAGCGTTGGAAGCTCCTTCATTTCCAGGCCGCTCAACATGATGGGCGCTGTTTCACGAACTTGAAGTAATTCTTTGATGTTAGTGAGTAAAAGTTTCATTGGATAAAGATAGCAAACCTAAAAAGGAATTTATAAATTAGAGCAATCAAAAATGATTATAAAGATGAAAATTAAAGAAATAGGAATCAATACTATTTGTACGCATGTTGGGGAAATAGATGATGAACAATTTAAAGGGGCTATATCACCACTGTATATGTCGACTTCTTATGCCTATGAGGATGTTGAGATAAAAAGATACCCCCGCTATTTTAATACGCCCAATCAAGAAGCACTTGGTAAAAAGATTGCCGCTCTTGAAAAATGTGAAGCAGGACTTATTTTTGGTAGCGGAATGGCAGCTGTAAGTCATAGCATGCTAGCGTTCTTGCATAAGGGAGATCACGTGGTACTCCCAAATACCCTCTATGGTGGAACCTATAATTTTGTAGTCGAAGAATTTGATAAGTTTGGCATTGAATATTCTTTTGCTGAGGGTTTTACGGAGGCAGATTTCACTTCCGTGATTAAGAAAAACACAAAGGTGTTGTATGTTGAAACGCCTTCAAATCCATTGATGTTGATAACAGATTTAGAGATGGTTGCTCGAATCGCAAAAGAACGAGGGATTATTACAATGATCGATAATACGTTTGCATCTCCAGTGAATCAAAACCCAGCAGACTATGGTATGGATATCATAATTCATAGCGCTACTAAATATATGGGAGGGCATAGTGATATTTGCGCTGGTGCAGTGGCTGCCTCTGAAAAGCACATCATGCAAATATGGAACCTCGCAAAAAACATCGGAGGAAGCTTGAGTGACTATACTGTATGGTTGTTGGAACGAAGTATCAAGACTATGGCACTGCGTGTGAAAGCTCAAAATAAAAATGCTATGAAATTGGCAAAATGGCTAGACAAGCATGCTTTAGTTGAACGTGTTTATTATCCGGGTTTAAAAAGCCATCCAGATCATAAAATCGCCAAGAAACAAATGCGTGGGTATTCCGGAATGCTTTCATTCGAATTACAACCATCTCTTGATGCCGAGGTTTTTATGAAATCTTTAAAACTAATAAAACAATCCATGAGTTTGGCGGGAGTAGAGTCAACGATACTATCTCCTGCAAAGACTTCGCATGCGCTGCTTTCACTCGAAGAACGAAAACGCCAGGGGATCGCAGAGGGTTTGTTGCGATTTTCGGTGGGAATAGAAGAAAAGGAAGATCTAATAGCCGATTTCGAGCAAGCATTTGAAGCAATAGAAACGCGAGAATATAGTGCTGAGGGTTTCTAAAAATAGTCACTAATTTTTTCGAAAACATCTGCACTTAAAAAAGAAAGTAGTAATCTACCTTCTTTTTAATACTTTTGGGATTGAAGATAGATTTTAAACGTATGAAATTAGATATTTTAGCTATAGGGGCGCATCCAGATGACATAGAATTGGGTTGTGGAGCGACCATTGCCAAAGAAATAAGTAACGGAAAAAAAGTGGGCGTTCTTGACTTAACCCGTGGTGAATTAGGAACCCGAGGTAGTGCTGAGATTCGCAGTGCCGAGGCAGAGAAATCGGCACAGATTTTGGGTCTCAGTATGCGTCGCAACTTGGAGTTGCCAGATGGTTTTTTCTCAAACAATAAGGCATCACAATTAGAAATTATAAAGATCATTCGGGAGTATCAACCTGAAATTGTGTTATGTAATGCTATTGATGATCGACACATAGATCATGGCAAGGGAAGCAAGCTTACGAGTGATGCTTGTTTTTTAAGCGGATTGCCTAAAATCGAAACAATATCTAAAGGCCAAAACCAAAAGGCTTGGCGCCCAAAACATGTGTATCATTATATTCAATGGAAAAACAGCACTCCTGATTTTGTTGTCGATGTAACGGGTTTTTTACCTAAAAAATTAGAGGCAGTATTGGCCTACGACAGTCAATTTCATCGTAAAGAAACAAATGAGCCTTCAACACCAATCTCCTCTGAAAACTTTAAGGATAGTATCACATATCGCGCTCAAGACCTGGGAAGGCTAATTGGAACGGAACATGGAGAAGGTTTTAATGTAGAACGTTTTGTTGCGGTTCGTTCATTGTACGATTTGATTTAATCTATTAAAAAATGTATTCAGCGTTTCATTGCTATTGATTGAGTCGGTGGAGGGCTAATCTATCTAAACAGATTAAAATTTCTTCAATAATTGTATTGCCCAACCATTAGAATTAAATTATATTTGCAGCCTCCTAAATAGCATTTTTTGAAGTTTGGGAGGACTTTGGTCCTTAAAATGGTAAAATGGTGGTTGTAGCTCAGTTGGTTAGAGCATCGGTTTGTGGTACCGAGGGTCGCCGGTTCGAACCCGGTCTTCCACCCAGAAGTAGAAGTCTCTCAGCAATGAGGGACTTTTTTTGTTAGTTGAATAGTGAAATTGTGATTTGTTTGATCGAATGAATTTAGAAAATATTCAAAGAACCAAAATAGAAGTTAGATGATCTTTTGTATCCCTAAGCTAACCGGAATTATTTCTGTTTTTAACAAAAAAAAACCCCTCATCGAGGGGTTTTTTATTACTATATGATTTTTTACTTTCTAAGATTCTGCACGTTGCTGAACGGCTAAATTGTAAATTACCAATCCAAATCCAATCTTATTAATAGCATCTGCGATGTTATAGAAAACATCCATACTTAGACCTCCAAAAATACCTGAATACCAACCTTCGGTACCAGCCATATAACCGATAGGATAGATAGCCCATCCAACCAATACAAACCAGCATAGGATTTTGTGAGAACTTTGAATCGATCCGCCAGCTTCTTTTGCAAGTTTTGCTGCACCACCAAGCCAAATTTCGTATACAATTCCAAAGTAGGCAATACCAGATACTAAGCCCCATATTGCGGCATTAGCTTGGTCAACACCTTCTCCGATGTATCCTGTTACAAGCATGATTACTGATAGTAATATCAATCTCCACATGAGAGATTTCTTAGCTCCAGCCACCTTCAGTATGAGATAGAACTCTACACACATTAATGGTACTGTTAAAATCCAGTCTACATAACGGAAGAACGTAGGTGATTCCATGTTAGTAGCCCAATAGTCGCGCATGTACCAATAATGTACAGCCGCGATAAAGGTTATTAATCCTGATACTAGGATTGAGGTCTTCCACTTTTTATCGAAATCATTCATTGATAAAAAGAAGAATGCAGCAGCAGCCATCATGGCCATACAACCTACAAAAAATGTGAATCCAACGTAATCGTCGGGAGCGAGTTTGGGGACTAACGAAATAAAGTTAAATAGTGTTTGCATTTTTTTTTGTTTTTTGATTAATTATTTCAAAGCTAGATAAAAAATGTTAAATGAATCCTAATTTTCATCATAAATATTTATCATCTCGATAATATTACAAGATGAACTTTAAGAAAACAGCAATATTTATAACTCTTTTGAGCTTATGGCTCTCAAATTATTTTTCAAACCCATCCCAGGAAATACTGGCTTTGTGTCTTATTTTTTCGGTAGGAATTTTACATGGAAGCAATGATTTGTCAATAATCCATAAAATGAATGGATCACGAGGCCTTAAAAATGCCGTAATTCTTATTGGGAGTTATATCTTGACTGTTTTTCTTGCTGCGATACTCTTTTATAAAGTCCCAGCACTTGCATTGGCCTTATTTATTCTTTTTAGTGGCTATCATTTTGGAGAACAACATTGGAGTGATCGAAAGTTAGGAGGCGTCTTCCTTAAAAGAAGTGTCTATCTTTTTTATGGATTAGTGATTTTGTTCCTCTTATTCGCATTGAATTCGATTCAGACAACTGAAATTATTATGAACTTGACAAGTCAAAACATTCCAGAGCTTTGGTATGGGTATGGCTTGGTAGGATCCAGTGTTGTTTTTTCAGCCTTGCTCTTATTTCTGATGATCACCCGAACCTTAACAGTGAGCGACTTGCTTTTTGAGTTATTTCTTCTGTTCGTCTTTGCAATCGTATTTAATTTTGCAACACTTCTTTGGGCCTTCGCCATTTACTTTATCTATTGGCACAGCATCCCCTCCATACTCGAGCAACTTATGTATTTATATGGAGACAAAAGCCTACTGTCATTCAAACGATATTTAAAATCATCGTCTATTATATGGCTTATTTCAGTAACAGCAATCTTCGGGCTATTCTATGTAGTTCGGAACAATGCCGATTTGTTTTTGGCATTGTTTTTTGCTTTCCTCGGCGCGATTACCTTTGCGCACTCCTTTATAATTATGAGGATGTTTACTACAGAAAAATAACAGTTCTCGAGCTCTTAAAAATTGAGTCATCACTAAAAGGGACGCTTGTAATTTTATCTTATCAGCAATAATTCGACCCTCTCGATTAGCAATTATCGTATCTCATTGATGATTAACACCTTGACTATTTCCATTATTTGGCAATGTATTTTGTAAAATAAAAATTATTTGTTAACAAAATACATGTAAAAAGCATGAACTCTAACATCTTATTTTTTTAATAATCCTTTGTAAACACCTATTAAAACTGCATATTTATTAATATTTTAACATATTTAACTATGAAATTATGAAAATTAATGTTAATAAATCAAATTATTATTATGGCTATAATCCTTAATTATTTGTTAAATTGTTATCTAATAACAACCAAACAAACTTATTTACAATGATGACAAACAAATTAAATCAACTAATTGACCTACCAAAAATGGTCAATAGTAAACTTCCCATGAATAATTTTAATTCATTGGTTGAAGGTTCGGAACACAATATTGCAAGTAGGGTAGGTTCTTTTTACAGAATTTCTGCTTTAATTGTTTTGATAACTTCTTTAATTGCGGTGCTTTCACCCATTTGGACTGGAGGTATGGGTACAGGACTTGGCCTTGTGGGCAGTGTGCTCGCTATCCTAATTTGGGTGTATGCAGCATTCCCAATTACACAGCTTATTAGATCAGCAGGAGATGGCCTGGCTGAATCTAAAAGTGGCATAATGGATTTTGTATTCAGAGACTTGGCAGTTGCCAATATTAAACTTTTCGGACTTGCTGGAGCATTAGTCGCTTTATTTGGTGCCTTCTGCATGACAATATCATGGGCTACTTCTATTGATGTTTCTCCTGATTTTGGAACAAGTTGGGTTGCAAATATTGATTATGCATATGCACTTCCAATGGCTGCAGTTACTGCTTTAGCGGAGTCTCTTAGATTAGAGTTTCTTAGCAATATACTTGCAAACGATTGGTCAAACTGGGATCCTACTCAAGCCGCAGGTGCAGCATGGAGTTCAGATGGATTATTTGCTGTTTTGTGGGAATACGTGGGTGTAGTAGTTGTATTGGCAAAGATGTATGTTGCTTTAGCAATATATCATTTCTTCTACGGAATTATTACGAGTCTAGTAAATTGGATAAAAAGTCCATACCTGCCTTTTAAAACAAGTTAATATAAAATTAACATGAATTAATTCAAAGGCACGATTTCTGAAAATCGTGCCTTTTTTTATTCAATAATGTTTTACCTCTGCCTCTAAAAACTGCTCTCTTTGGAGTAGTCACTTCCTTTTACATCATTTCTTATCTACTGAAATCCTATCAGGTCGATTCGCAATTTCCCAAGCCGTTTGGAAGATTAACCGTGTGCGAGTCTCCATTAATTCATATTCAATTTTATCGGGCGTATCGGTCATTTTATGATAGTCTTCATGGGTACCGTTGAAATAGAAAATTACCGGTATATTATTTTTCGCAAAGTTGTAATGGTCACTTCTGTAGTAAAAACGATTTGGATCATTTTCATCATTGAACGTATAATCCAACTCCAGATTACTATATGTTTTATTTACTTGTTCCGAAACATCATGTAGTTCTTGACTTAGTTTATCACTACCAATTAAATAAATATAATTTGGAGTGTCTTTATTTTTTTGGTCAATACGCCCAATCATGTCACTATTTAGGTTACATACTGTGTTCTCTAATGGAAATAGGGGGTTTTCGGTATAATATCTCGAGCCAAAAAGTCCGATTTCTTCCCCTGTTACGTGAAGAAATAAAAGAGAGCGTTTTGGGCCATTACCATCTTTCACGGCTTTTTGAAAAGCTTCTGCGATTTCTAGTAGTGCAACGGTACCACTACCATCATCATCGGCTCCGTTAAATACATTTCCATCATCGTCTGTTCCAACATGGTCCAAATGTGCCGATAGGACAATTAGTTCGTCTGGCTTTTCAGAGCCTTTGATATAGGCAACTACGTTTTCTGAATCTTCGTCACTACGCCCTTCAAAATAACTCGCTGGAATATTTTGATAGTAATTATTTTCTTCAATTGGTGCGTCGATTTCCTGATCTTGATAAAAGTTCCGAAGATACTCGGCCGCCATTTTTTGCCCATTAGTACCAGTCATTCTACCTTGCATCCCATCACCGGCATAAATATAGAGATGTGTTTTTAGATCGTTGGCCGTTATCGTATTCGCATAGTCTACGCGATCTAGTGTTTTGTTTTTTGTTTTAGAAACCGCGTTTTGGGCCGAATTGCAGGAACAAATAAATAGAGTGAAAAGGGCTAAAAATAAATATTTCATAAGATTCAATAAAAGTGATTAAACTCAGAGTCTGACGAGTCACGAGTGCCTTCAGTAATTTTTAAAGCAGCTAAAGATAAGGTAACTATCTCGACATGTTGTGTAAGTTCGGAAAAATTTATTTTTTTGAATGGTGTGAAAAAATGCACAAAGAAATACCAAATACCTGCACAGTTTAGCACATTGAAAACGGCTTAATTTGATGTTTTATTATAAATTTCTTTACCTTTATTTCTTAGAAGGAATCAAAATGTCAGAAAAAATTGAAACCAACCCAATTCACAAAAAGTCACTGCTTGCTGGGTTTATTGGAAATATATTAGAGTGGTACGATTTTACAGTTTACGGGTTTTTTGCCACCATAATTGGTGCTCAATTTTTTCCTGATGAAGATAAAATAGTCCAATTAATTTCGGCCTTTGGAGTGTTTGCTGCGGGGTATTTAATGCGGCCAATAGGTGGCGTAATATTTGGTCATATCGGAGACAAGTATGGAAGAAAGAAAGCTTTGACAATATCGGTGCTCCTGATGGCAATCCCAACAACATTGATTGGTTTTCTTCCTACCTATGTTAATATCGGCTGGTATTCGGCAGCCTTACTGGTAATTTTAAGACTCTTGCAAGGCCTTTCGGTAGGTGGTGAGTTTACTGGGTCCATATCATTTTTAGTAGAGAAGGCACCCAAAGGAAAACGAGGGTTTTTTGGTAGTTGGTCTACCTTTGGTGTTTTTGGTGGGATGCTCTTAGGTTCCGGTATTGGATCAATAATTACAAGTGTGCTATCGACAGAGCAGTTACACGATTTTGGATGGAGAATTCCCTTTCTATTTGGCGCAATCATTGGTATTATAGGTTTTTATATGCGCAAAGAGATGGGTACTGATGCCTATGAGACAAAAATTAAAAAAGAAGACGCTTCAACGAAAACACCACTGGCTGAATTCTGGGCAGGCTACAAGATGCAGGCGCTCAAAATAATCTTGTTGAGTTGGGCATTTGGTGTTACTGTATATCTCTTATTTATTTTTCTCCCATCTTATTTGCATACGTTTCATAATATAAAACTAGATGATGCATTGTCAGCGCACACAATTGCACTGGTCGTCTTAATGCTTTTGATACCATTATTTGGATTTATAAGCGATAAAATTGGTCGAAAAAAGGTGCTGTTTATGTCTCTTGTTGGCTTCGCTGTTTTTACATACCCTCTGTTTACTTTGATGTTTGAAAATACTTTTACTGCCATACTTGTGGCGATGCTAATCTTTGCTGTTTTTGAAGCCATGTTTCAGGCAGTGATACCTGCGTTGATGACCGAATCTTTTCCGGCAAACATTAGATACACGGGGCTTTCCATAAGCTATAATTTTTCGTTGGCAATATTTGGGGGTACCACACCACTTGTATGTACATGGCTTATAAAAGTGAGTGATGGAAATGTGTGGATGCCTGCTTATTATTTAATAGCAACCTGTATTATCGCTATCATAACTGCATTGTTTATACCAGAGACCTATAAAAAGGAATTGGATTAATTTAGACCTTTATTTACTTTGGAAAAATAAATTTTAATATCATGCAGATATACAACGAATTTAACATCAAGCGTATTTTCAATAAGACTAAAACATGCCTTCATAGCACGAGTTTTTGTAAAAACTGAAAGACTAAGTACAACATTAGATGATTTATTTGGTATATGAAAATAATGTAGTTGCAGGTGAAAAAAGAGGATTCAAGTAAGAACAATTCTTATCTTTGTTTAAATTTTTGGAATTATGAATGTCGTGCAAATTTATACAGGTTGTTTGTCACAGGGAGCCTATTATATTGAAAGTGAAGGGGAAGTCGCTATTATTGACCCGCTTCGGGAGGTGCATCCATATATTGCGCGTGCAGCTAAAGACAACGCACGTATAAAATTCGTTTTTGAAACACATTTTCATGCCGATTTCGTGAGTGGTCATGTTACTTTGGCCAAAGAGACAGGTGCTCAAATTGTTTTTGGGCCGAATGCAAACCCAACATACGATGCTGTTATAGCCGAAGACAATCAAGAATTTAGAATAGGGAAGTTACTTTTAAAAGCCCTACATACTCCGGGGCACACGATGGAAAGCACAACCTATCTTTTAAAGGACGAAAGCGGTAAAGATTACGCAATATTTAGCGGTGACACTTTGTTTTTAGGAGACGTTGGCCGCCCAGATTTGGCGCAGAAGAAGGAAGATGTAACTCAAGAAGACCTTGCTGGAATTTTATTTGACAGTCTTAGAAATAGAATAATGCCCCTAGCAGACGACGTGATTGTGTATCCAGCTCACGGCGCAGGTTCTGCTTGTGGAAAACACATGATGAAGGAAACCTTGGACACCCTTGGCAACCAAAAACACGTTAATTATGCTCTGCGAGCTAATATGACGAAGTCTGAATTTATCGATGAGGTTACCAACGGACTGTTACCTCCTCCCGTTTATTTTCCTTTAAATGTGAAGATGAATAGAGAGGGATATGAATCTATTAACCAGGTTCTAGACCGAGGGACCCAACAGTTATCACCCGATGCTTTTGAGCAGTTGGCCCAGAGTAGTGGCGCTGTTATTCTAGATGTTCGGAGCCAAGCAGATTTTATGCAAGGGCATATACCAGGAGCCATTTTTATTGGTCTTGACGGTGGATTTGCACCTTGGGTTGGTGCATTGGTGGCAGATGTGCAGCAGCCCATATTACTTATTGCGGCTGCAGGAAGCGAAGTCGAGGCTATAACCAGGTTGTCTCGTGTTGGTTTTGATAACACATTGGGTTATTTAGAAGGTGGTATTTCGGCTTGGACGGATGCAGGAAAAGAGACGGATTCAATGGCATCCATGGACGCAGCAGTATTTAAAAATGAATTGAAACGCGATGCACAAGTTTTTGATGTTCGAAACACAACTGAATATGCAAATTCTCGAATTGCTTCTGCGGTGAACACACCTCTGGGCGCTTTAAATGATTATCTGACTGGTTATCCAGAAAACACCCCTTTTTATGTGTATTGTGCCGGTGGGTATCGCTCTGTAATTGCTGCTTCGATCTTAAAAAGTAGAGGCATTCATAATGTAGTAAATGTTATCGGTGGATTTAGTGCAATTAAAGAAGCTGGTATAGAAGTAACTTCTTAACGGTGGTTCTTTGGGCATAAAATCACTTTACTTGCAGCAACACTAGCATCTATTGATGTTTGATTTATTTCGATGGTTTTCCCCAATGCCCTCTTTCGTTGTGTTTAATATGTAAGTGGTCTAGCTAAACAATAAATAATTCATGTATCTTTGAGTTATGGTCAAACTCAAATTCATTTTATTATTTCTTTGTATTAATTTTGGGGGTCTCGCTGTGGGTTCTTGGCTCATAGATAATGGACCGAGCTCGTCTTGGTACATCGGATTAAATCAGGCGCCTTGGACTCCTCCAGGTTGGGTTTTTGGAGTGGCATGGGCAACCATAATGATATGTTTCTCTGTGTACATGGCATTGTTATATGAAAAACAAAAAAGTAAGGACGTCGTCATGTTATTTGCTGCTCAGTTTCTTTTAAATGTGAGTTGGAATTTTATTTTTTTTAATCAGCATCTTGTGGCATTAGGACTTGTAATTATTTTGACGCTCACGGTGCTTATTTTTTATTTTCTTCTGAAGTACAAGTCTTTATTAGAAGGTAAGAGCATCTTGATAATTCCTTATTGTCTTTGGCTTTGTATTGCAAGTTCCTTAAATGGATATATTCTTTTGTTTAACTAGGAGAAGCAAAACGAATTAAAACCAAAAGGGAACACGCTTGCTTGAATGAAGAATGAAATTAAATAAAAGGTGCTTTTTTAGATTCTTAAGAAAAGGAAATAAGATTTAACAGTAGGTGCTTAAATAATAGTATATATGGCTTTTTACCAATTTAATAAACAACAAAAAATAAACTGTTCTATCGACGAAATATGGGAATTTATATCTTCTCCCGGGAACTTAAAGGAGATTACACCAGACTATATGGGCTTTGATATTATGACCAATAATCTTCCTGAGAAAATGTATCCTGGAATGATTATAAGCTATAAGGTTTCTCCTTTGTTAGGTGTTAAAATGACCTGGGTAACTGAAATCACTCAGCTTGTTGAGAAAAAATACTTTGTAGACGAACAGCGCGTTGGGCCATATTCAATTTGGCATCATCAACATATTATTGAGCCCATTAAGAATGGGGTGCTAATGACAGATATTGTTTCGTATGCTCCGCCTCTCGGTTTTCTTGGAGCCTTGGCGAATTCGCTACTAATAAAAAATAAATTAAACGAAATATTCGACTACCGAACTCAGGCAGTCGAGAAAAGATATGGCATTTATGAATAACAATCCCGCTACTAAAGAAGTATCAGTATTTTGGTTCCGAAGAGATCTTCGTTTAGAAGATAATATTGGTTTAATGCATGCATTAAAGGGTGGACTTCCTGTAATCCCACTATTTATTTTTGATGATGAAATAGTTGATAGTTTGTCAAGAAATGACGCCCGTGTTTCCTTTATACATGCTTGCCTTGAAAAAATAAACGCAGCGCTGAAGTTAAACGGAAGTTGTTTGCTTGTTAAGAAAGGAAATTTCAAAGAGGTTTGGAAAGAACTTCTTTTAACATACAGTATCCGAAAGGTTTTTTTTAATACCGACTACGAACCTTATGCCATCAAAAGGGATAAGGAGCTAACGGAGTTGTTAAGTGTAAACGCGATCCCTACATTTAGTTTTAAGGATCAGGTCATTTTTGAAGAGAATGACATCTTAAAAGCAGATGGAAAGCCTTATACGGTATATACTCCATATAAAAACAAGTGGTTACATTTGTTCGAACTAAAGCCATTGGAAATAGTTTCCGACGATGAAACAGAGGTACATAACTTTCATAAATTTAACGCTGTTTTTCCTAGCTTAGAGGCGATTGGTTTTGCTAAAAGTGATCAAGTAGTACAGCCATATAATCTGGACAATGTATCTGAATATCATAACAATAGGGACTTTCCGGCAGCTAACGGAACCTCTTCTCTTTCTCCTCATCTAAGGTTTGGAACGATAAGTATTCGGAGATTGGTAGAAAAAGTCAAAAGCGTAAATGCAGTGTTTTTGAGCGAGCTCATCTGGCGTGAGTTTTTTATGCAAATTTTGTTTCATTTTCCAGAGGTAGTTACCCATAACTTTAAGAGGAAATACGATGGCATTGAATGGCGAAATAATCCAGCAGATTTTAAACGATGGTGCGAAGGTAAAACGGGATATCCTTTAGTAGATGCTGGTATGCGTGAACTAAATGAAACCGGTTATATGCATAATAGGGTGCGAATGGTTACCGCAAGTTTTTTGTGTAAACATTTGTTAATTGATTGGAAATTGGGGGAAGCATATTTTGCCGAAAAGTTGCTAGATTATGAATTATCATCTAACAATGGAAACTGGCAGTGGGCTGCCGGCACCGGTTGTGATGCAGCACCCTATTTTAGGGTTTTCAATCCAACCTTACAATTAAAAAAATTCGATAAAGATGTCGCCTATACAAGAAAATGGATTCCAGAGTTCGATTTTGGTTATTCAGAACCAATGGTCGACCATGCTTTTGCAAGAGAGCGGTGTCTGCGAGTCTACAAAGAGGGGCTAGCATCGATGTAGTTGATTTCGAAAAGAACTCTATCGATTCATACATTTAATGTACCTTTCACGATGACTCTATAAGAGCGCTTGTTGAACCCTGTTTGCTTATTACTAAGTGTACACGACAATAGTGAACAACCATTAGGATTCCAAAAACAAACATAATTTTTTTGGCCAAAGATTTAAATACAATTCAAAATGAAAATTCTTGTAACAGGAGCAACGGGTTATATTGGAAAGCGACTAATTCCATTATTGACACATGATGAACATCATATTGTTTGTGCGGTTAGAGATAAACTGCGAGCTGATAAAAGTTATATAGAAGATCCCTTAATTGATGTGGTTGAAGCCGATTTCTTAAAAACAGAAACACTTGGTAGTATTCCGAAAGATATCGATGTGGCTTTTTATTTAATTCATTCGATGTCTAACTCTTCAAAAGATTTCGAATCTCTTGAAGAGCGCTGTGCGATCAATTTCAGAAACTACCTAAAAGAAACGAACGTAAAGCAAGTTATTTACCTGAGTGGAATTACGAATGATGAGTACCTTTCGAAGCATCTCCGATCAAGGAAAAATGTAGAAGATTTGCTAAAAACAGAGCACTATGCTTTAACTATTTTTAAGGCCGGAATTATAGTTGGTTCTGGAAGTTCTTCTTTTGAAATAATTCGAGATCTGGTTGAAAAATTACCATTTATGATCGCACCTAAATGGTTAAATACGAAAACGCAGCCCTTGGCGGTTCGAGATGTCTTGTCGTTTCTGCATGGCAGTATTAACCGAAAAGAGGTATTTGATAAATCCTATGATGTTTTTGGACCAGAAGTCTTGACGTATAGGCAGATGCTCATGCAGTTTGCCGCCGTTAGAGGCTTAAAGAGGTCTATTGTAACAGTCCCTATAATGACGCCTAAATTATCCTCCTATTGGCTGTATTTTGTGACTTCCACATCTTATAAATTAGCCAGTTCGTTGGTAGATAGCATGGGGGTTCAGATTATTGGGAAATCTAGTGATATCAATGAGTTATTAGACGTTAGGCCTATTTGTTACAAAGAAGCAGTACAATTGGCTTTTGAAAAAATAGAACAAAACAGTATTGTTTCAAGTTGGAAAGACTCTATGGTGAGTAGCGGCCGACTTGGGAATAATTTACATAAGTACATTAATGTGCCAAAATTCGGTTGTTTTACCGATTACACAGAGCGACCTGTAGTAAATACGGAAAAGACACTAGACAAGATTTGGAGCATAGGAGGAACCACGGGCTGGTACTATGGAACCATTCTTTGGAAAATTCGAGGGCATATAGATAAACTTTTTGGCGGAATAGGATTGCGCCGTGGAAGAACAAGTCCAACAAACTTGGAAGCTGGCGATGCATTGGACTTTTGGAGAGTAATATTTGCAAATAAAGAGCAACAAAAACTTTTACTATACGCTGAAATGCGGCTTCCTGGTGAAGCCTGGCTAGAATTTAAAATTGAAGACGGTGTATTAAAACAAACAGCGACTTTTAGGCCAAGGGGGCTCTGGGGAAGGCTTTACTGGTATAGCGTGCTTCCATTTCACGGTTTTATTTTTTCTGGAATGGCAAATAAACTCGTGGCTGCTTAAATCACTACTAAATTTTATTCTCTAATTCTAATCTACCAATCTTAGAATATTTATTCGTCTTCATGATTCCGGTCATAGTAAAAAGTTATAACACTATATAAACATTATTGTTTAATTAATATTACTTTAGCTTAAACATTTTGTATTTTTACATAGTGATATTAGACACAACATATAATAGCAAAGAACATAAAGAAATTATTCAGGATTTAATTGGAAAAAGCTATTCCTTTTTAGAATCTGTGAGAATGGGAGGTATTGGCTCAAAGCGCATGATTATTGAGGACGTGAGTCCGAACCTAGACCAATATTTAAACCATGTTTCCGGAATAAATTACGCAAACATAGAAATGCGGCCAAATGGAATTATTATTTATGTGAATAAGGGGCTTCAAAATTTCACGTGGATTATTCCATACTACCAATTGGTTTTTTATAAGACAAATGGTGCCAGTATTCATGCGCAAGGAAAGTTTATTCATTTTAGAAATAATATTACATACAAAGAAAATACGGCTTTTTTCAAAAAGTTATTAGATGTAAAGGTGCAGTTTGACGAACAATATAACTTTCAAAACACCTAGAGTAATAAACCAAAAGAAAGTACATGCCTTTCTTTTTTTAAATAGATTATCCATAACTCGATTTCAAATTGAAAACGTGCTTTGGCTTAGAGATGAGTTCCTAAGAACAGCACAAAAAAAAGAGGACAAATGAATACAAAAATAATACCTGTCAAAAACGAAGATGTTCAATTAAACGACTTTTCAGCTTCTGAAATTGGAGATGACCACCTATTTACGGGGCTTGAAACACCAATGAAACCCGATGCATTTAAATTTAGTGATGACGAGAAGAAAGAGCGTATTGCTGTTTTATTTGAGGAAATAATGGATGTTCTCGGTTTAGACCTAAAAGACGATTCATTAAAAGGAACTCCGAAACGCGTTGCTAAAATGTATATCGATGAGATTTTTTCAGGCCTTAACCCTGCAAATAAACCCAAAGTAGCATTATTTGATAATAAATACCAGTACAATCAAATGCTGGTTGAGAAGAATATTACGTTTTATTCTAATTGTGAACATCATTTCGTTCCTATTATTGGAAAAGCCCATGTTGCCTATGTTTCTTCAGGAAAAGTGATTGGTCTTTCTAAGCTAAATAGGATCGTGCAATATTATGCGAAACGCCCGCAAGTTCAAGAGCGACTTACCAATCAAATTGCAGAGGATTTAAAACAGATTTTAGGAACTGACGATGTCGCAGTCATCATTGATGCGAAACACCTGTGTGTGTCATCTCGTGGAATTAAGGATGATACATCCTCCACGGTTACCTCCTTCTATGGAGGTGTTTTTAACCAGGCAAACAAAATAGCTGAATTGCAAAATTATTTGAATCAATAAGGAATATAGAAATACATGAAAACAATTGTAATTATAGGAGGTAGCAAGGGAATTGGAAATGCGATTATAAACACCTTGATTGAAAATTATAAGGTAGTTAATATTAGTAGAACGGCTCCAGCGACTTCGCATCATAACCTAACACACCATTCATGCGATATTCTTGTAGACGAATTACCTGATTTGGAATCTGTTGATGGCTTGGTTTATTGCCCAGGTAGTATTAATCTAAAACCTGTTTCTAGATTAAGTTTGGACGATTTTAGGGCAGATTTTGAGATCAATGTTTTGGGTGCTGTAAAGTCCATTCAGAAGTATTTGCCTCAACTAAAGAAAGGTGAAACCCCTTCAATATTATTATTTAGTACAGTAGCTTCAAAACTTGGGATGCCGTTTCACGCAAGTGTTGCTACATCTAAGTCTGGTGTTGAAGGATTAGTCAAATCATTGGGCGCAGAACTAGCGCCAACAATTCGAGTGAATGCGATTGCTCCAACAGTAACCAATACGGACTTAGCCTCTAAACTATTGCGCAATGAAAGAATGATTGAAAACATAACAGACCGCCATCCATTGAAGCGGTTTTTAAATCCTGAGGAAGTTGCCGCAACAGCAGAATTTTTAATGTCGGACAAAGCCGCCTCCTTCTCCGGACAGATATTTGAAATGGATTGTGGCATCGTTTCTTTTAAAATATAGCTATGAATTTAATTAATAAAGCAAAAATGGGTACGCAAGCATCTCAGGATAAAAAAGTACAATCAATCTACGATATCGAAATTAACTCTTTAGATAATAAGGCCATTTCTTTGTCCGAATGCCAAGGGAAAAAAATCCTTTTTGTAAATGTTGCGTCAAAATGTGGTTTTACGAAGCAGTATAAGGATTTAGAGACATTGAGCAACACCTATCTGGATAAACTAGTGGTCATTGGGTTGCCTTGCAATCAGTTTGGTGGTCAAGAGCCAGGACAAGCTGATGATATTCAGGCATTTTGTGAATTAAATTATGGTGTAACATTCTTACTAACTGAAAAAATTAATGCAAAAGGAAGCGACCAACACCCCTTATATAAGTGGTTGACGAACAAGGAGCTGAATAAAAAAAAGGAGTCAAGCGTCAAGTGGAATTTTCAAAAATATTTGATAGATGAAAATGGACAATTTATTGACTACTTTTATTCAACAACAGGCCCATTAAGTAAAAGAATAACGAGGCATTTGTAAGCTCAATTTTATTTTTTCCTAACAAAATACCCTTCGAAGTAGTATGAGTAGAATACAAGACGTAGAGGATGAGATTTCTGTTTTAAGAAGTCAATTACGAAGCCATAGATTATATGATAATTTGAAAACGATTGATGATGTAAAAACCTTTACGGAAAGTCATGTGTTTGCTGTGTGGGATTTTATGTCTCTTTTGAAAACGCTTCAAGTACAGCTTTCAAATATTGAAATACCCTGGACGCCCCCACAAAACCCAGCATTGTCACGGTTTATAAATGAAATCGTTTTTGGAGAAGAAAGTGATATTAATGAAAGAGGGGAGCCTAAAAGTCACTTTGAAATGTATTTGGACGCGATGTCTGAAATAGGAGCAGATACAAACAAAATAGACCATTTTATTAAACTTATTATAAGTGGAAATTCGGTGAACCATTCCTTACAAAAAACACAAGTTGATAGCCGAGTAGCTGATTTTGTAAACTTCACCTTTTCGATTATCAAAACAAATAAACTGCATATGGTCGCTTCTGCTTTTACATTTGGGCGGGAAGATGTTATTCCCGACATGTTTATTGAAATTATGAAAAGCTCAGGCACCGATACGATTTCTCATCATAAATTAACCTACTATTTAAAGCGCCATATCGAATTGGATGGTGACGAACACGGACCACTATCGCTTCAAATGATTTCAGAGCTTTGTGAAGATGACGACCAAAAGTGGAGCGAAGCACTTAGCGTAGCCAAACAAGCTATGGAGAAAAGGATTTTGCTTTGGGATGCAATTAGCGACTTAATTCAAAACAAGATACCGGCTTAAACTCAAGTAAAATTTGGTGCTAACGACTATCAACAAAGTAGAAAAAAACCTAATATTGGTCTTGATTAGATTATAGACTTGTCAAAAGAACGCAATACAAGATGCAAAAAGACACTCATTTAAACGTGCTAGGAACGGCTTTGCAATCATGCTGTAACGATCCTGCAACGGGTTATTTTAGAGATGGCTTGTGCAGGACTATTCAAGAAGATTCTGGTACACATGTAGTTTGTGCCATTGTTACTCCTGATTTTTTAGAGTATACTAAATCCCGAGGAAATGATCTCTCTACCCCTATACCTCAGTGGCGTTTTCCCGGCCTTAAGGCAGGGTCCAAGTGGTGCTTATGTATAAGCAGATGGTTGGAGGCTGAGCGTGCAGGCAATGCGCCATGGGTTGTTCTAGAAGCAACACATCAAAAGGCACTTGATTATACTTCTTTAGAGTTGTTAAAAAAGTATGAAGTTTTGACTTAGCGATATTCGGAGCTGATGTTTTCCGAAGAAATATTTCCCGATAGTACTTCTAAAATACCAAGTGCAGCGCGTTCTCCTGAAATCATAGCAGCATTTAAAGAACCGTTCAGAAGGGTATCTCCAGCTAAAAACACATTCGATGTTAAACGTGTTTCGGATGGTAACATTTCATATTGCAGGTTTGTTAAATTGGGCAGGGCAGTTGGTATGCTGTATTGCTTTATAAATAGACACGAATCTATTCCGCAGTATTCTTTTAATTCCTTCTTTACACGCTCGAGAAGTTCTTTGTTTGATAAGCCTTGTTTGTCTATAACAGTTACAGAAAGCAGTTCTTTTTTTGCTTTGATACTTGTTTCAATACTACTGTGATAAAAAATATTATTTATCAAGGACTTGTCTTTAGCGACAAGTCCAATTAGGGGTTTTTTAATTACACGATGCTCAGTTTCAAAATAAAGCGTTTCGCAAGACTTCCAAGCAACAGATTGATTTTTTAAATTAGAGATAAGATGGCTTGCATCTGTAGCTACTATAATGAAGTCACTTTTTAGTTTTTCATTGTCAGAAAGAACGAGTTCTTCATTGTTTATTGATGTGACCTTGGTGTTGAAAAGAAAGGTAGTTTTCTTTAATGTTCCAGCCAATTGCTTCGGTATGGCCTCAATGCCACCCTTAGGCAGCGTCGCATAGCCTTCTCCAAACATTTTGTAGACAAACTCAAACATTCTACTCGATGTGTCTAATTGAGATTCAAGAAAAATACCCCTAAAAAATGGTTTGAAAAATTGGGCTATCATTTGATCTGAAAAGCCTAAGTCGACTAAATAGGAAGCTGTAGATTGTTCCTTATCGGAAAATATATCTAGTATTTTTTTCTTCTTTAATCTTCTGTTTAGTTGAAGAATTTTAATTTTATCGGCAATCGTTCCTATCCCCGATAATAGTGTTGCATATAATAAGGAAACTTCTCTTAACGGGTCTCCTAATATCACTTGTCTGCCATTTTTAAAAACTGAAGCTCCTGGCAGAAATTTTTGCAAATCTAATGATTCAAAATCAAGGTATTTTTTTGCGGCTGGATATGCGGTAAGCAAGACTTGAAATCCATGGTCTAATTGGTAACCATCCACGACATCTGTTTTTACCCTCCCGCCAACGCGTTCTGTGGCTTCAATTATAACAGGTTGAAAACCATTATCTTCAAGAACCTTAGCCGCAATTAAGCCACTCACTCCTGCTCCAATGATATGTATTCTATACTCAGAAGTTTTCAAAAAATCTCTAAACTTAAGGTTTTAACCTAAATGATATAGAATAATTCCTGCAGATAAAAGAAGAAAGCTAAAGGCAGGAAAAGACTTCTTGATTGGGTCACCTATTTTGAAGTGCATAATGATTGCACCTAACATTAATATCGCCATGCCTGCAGCGGCAGGTACAGCCAAGTTTTCGGACCAAATAGATACCAAAAGAAGTACTGAGAATAAAACCTTTAGTGCACCTACCACATACATCATTGCATCCGATAAGCCATAAGCTTTAAACTCTTCTTTCATGGAGTTGGCATTCTCTGCTCTCCAAGAAGTTGGTTTTCCGAACCTGAAAAACCAAACATTAACAATACTAAAAAAAATAAATGCTTTTACTACAATGATTAAATAATTTACTTCCATAATTATACTACTTTAGTGTTTACGCGGTGTATCTTTGTTTTATTCTATTTAAAGGAAAATTGCTTAACACCTTAGCGCAATTTTCAAATACTCGTATTGTACATGTTGTTAAAAACAATAATTTTTATTTCTGCCATTAGCTTTCTTTTCTATGGCTTGAATTGCTTATTTAACAAAAAGATGTTTCAGGAATTTAAACGCTTTGGCTTAAGTAATTTTCGAGAGCTAACCGGTGTTCTACAACTTCTTGGAGCTGTCGGTCTACTGTTAGGTTTCTTTTACCCTATACTAACACTTGTCGCTTCGTCAGGTTTGTCATTACTCATGCTGCTTGGATTTTTGGTGCGATTAAAAATAAAGGATGGACTACTAGTCTCATTGCCAGCTTTTACCTTTATGTCTCTTAATCTGTATATCCTATTTGCCTCTTACCAAATTAGTTACTAAACTCCAATCATTTCCCCTTTTTTCTTAGTGATGGAAAGATACTACAATTTCTAAAGCGATTTTTATTATTGTTTAAATTATTTACATTAAAAATGAAACAAAAATAGGTGCACTCCCTTTGCGTGTATCTAAGGGTCTCAAAAGGGCTATGGTTTTTTCCGTTTTATTCAATTAATTCTCTAAACGAGCTAAATACAACTCCCCATTCTCTATATGTTTTTGCTGTTTTTCAGCCGGCATTTTATCAAACATCCGTACCAACATTCCCAAACGCGGATTTGATAAAAAGAAATCACGATGGGTATTCATAAAGCGCCAAAAGAGACCATCCCAAACGGCTTGCCATTCGCCTTTTTTGTAGTTACTCATTTTCATGATATAATTACTGCCACTTATATACGGTTTTGTCGCCATCAAACCACCATCTGCAAACTGACTCATTCCATATATATTGGTAACCATAACCCAATCATAAGAATCTATAAAAAGTTCCATAAACCATCTGTATACCTCGTCTGGGTCAAATTCGCAAAGCATCATGAAGTTACCCAATATCATTAATCGTTCTATATGATTGCAATAGCCAGTTTGCAATACCTTTTTAATGGTTTGATCAATAGGAGGGATGCCTGTAGTTCCGTTATAAAAGGATGCAGGTATTTTCTTTTTAAACTTCCAAAAATTAGTCGTCCGTTCGTCACTGCCTCTAGATTCATAAATGCCACGGATAAATTCTCTCCACCCTATAATTTGTCGCACAAAACCTTCGGTAGAATTTATGGGTATATTGTTTTCTTCAGCATATAACAAGCAGGCATCAACTATTTTCTTTGGTGTTATTAAACCTACATTTAGCATCGGTGTTAAGACACTGTGATTTAAGATAGAGTTTTCCGAAACGATGGCATCTTCATATACTCCAAAATCCATAAAACGCTGCTCAAAAAATTGTGTAAGCCAAGCATTTGTTGTTTCAAAATGTATAGGATATAACGAGTGTTCAGTGAGGCTCCCTAGATGATTTGAAAAATGATTTTCGACGTATTTTTTGGCCTCCTCATAGTAGGAATCGACATCTGGAAATTGGATAGACGGTGGCGTTTTTTTTGCTGGGTATTTCTTTCTGTTTTCTGTGTCAAAAGTCCACTTGCCACCTGTCGGTTTTCCGTCAGGCTCCATAAGAATGTTGCGTTTTTTCCGCTGCTCTGTGTAAAAGGTAGTTTGATGGTATTTTTTCTTATCACTTCGGAAGAACACGGCTAAATCTTCCTTTACATTTAGAAATAATGGTGAATGACACTGTGTTGTTCCAATGCCGTTTTCTTGGCAGCCCCTGTTGATTCTTTTTTGAAGCCAATTATCTGTTGGGTCTATGTAATTTATATGCTCAACACCTTGACTTTTTAGAAAGGGAATGAGTTGTCTGATATCCGAAATGGCTTCAGTCGATTCAATATAGTTTACGGTGTATTTTTTATCCTTCCGAAGAAAATGTTCATACCCTTTCATAGTTGCTCTATGAAAAGCTATTTTTTGTTTGTGAAATGGATATTGCTTAAAGAACAAGTATTCTTCCACCAAATAGATGGGTGCATTGATTTCCAAAAGAGGAGAATCTTGAAATAATTGGTGCGGAAAAATTAAGTTAATTTGTTTCATTTATTCTTTCGGCAGCGCTCGCTACAATATTTTACCTCTTCCCAGTTTTTTTTCCACTTTTTACGCCAAGCAAACGGACGCTCACAAACGATGCATATTTTTTGGGGGAGGTGTTGTTTTTTCATCTTTAAAACTCAGGCACTTCGTTTACTCTTGCAAACGGATAATCGTCTATCTTTTTGAGTGAATAATAACTATTTAAACCTGAAATCCCAACACTGTTTGTGGCCTCTAAATCGATATCATGGGCTGCCATTGCCTCGTCGGGAAGTATTAAATGTTTTATTTCACCGATTATTAAAATAGTGCCATTGCGTTTAATATCAAGTGCTTCTTTAAAGCACATTCCTATTTTAAAGGTGCTTTCTTTTAAAAAGGGCGCTTTAAAACCTTTGATATATTCTTCGGAAAGATTACAACGTTTAAACTCAGATATGTTTTCATCGAATTTAGCGGAGGTATAATGCGCGTTTTTTACAAACTCTGGATGCACATGATTAATAGTATATTCTCCGTTTTCCTCAATATTACGATAGGTGTGTCCAAATTCGGTTCCTTTGGGTCTAGAAATAAAACCCAAAAGGGGAGGGTTGCTTCCTAAGTGAACTACTGAACTAAAGATCGCTAGGTTGGTTTGTCCCATATTATTTATAGTTCCTATCAGATTTGCAGGCTTTATCCCCGTAACCGAATTGATAAGTTTTAACCTACTAATGCGGTCGAGGCTTTCTATTTGTTCTCTATTGTAAATCATTTTCTTCTATTTACGTGTGTGTTTAAAAGGCGTTTTTTTTCTTTCTGCACGGCCGGATGCTTCTTATGGCCCCAAATTTTATCTCGAGCAATACGTGCACTTTCTTGCAAGTCTACAATAGGGAGGGGATAATCGCTGCCTATAGTTACACCACAAAAGCTTTGTTCCATTGCACTCATTTTCCAAGGTTCATGAATAAAGTTGATTGGAACATTGGAAAGTTCTGGAATCCATTTCTTTATAAACACGCCTTCTGGGTCGTGCTCTTGTGAGTTTTTTACCGGATTATATAAACGTACTGTATTAATCCCCGTTGTGCCAGCCTGCATTTGGAACTGAGGATAATGAATGCCTGGCTCGTAATCTAAAAACTGCCTCGCTAAGTGGTAGGTGCCATCTCGCCAATCTTGATCTAGATTCAAAGTTAAAAAGGAGACTACCATGGCGCGCATTCTAAAATTAATCCACCCTGTTTGTTCAACCGCCCGCATACACGCATCAATTAAAGGGTATCCCGTGGCACCTGTTTTCCAGGCTTTAATAAAGGCTTCATTCTTTTTATGGGGCAATAGCTCGTAGCCTTTGTTTATGCAATCGGTTTCATAACTGCAAGCTACCTCAAATTTCTGAATAAAATGACAATGCCAATGCAACCTCGTAAGCATTGCAGAAAAGGCACGACTATTCTTTGTTCCGTTAGGGTGGGTTCCAATAAATTGAAAGGCTTGTTTAACACTCATGTTTCCCCATGCTAAGTATGGCGATAATCGGCTACATGAGGTTCTACTTTCAAAAGGTTTAGAAATGTATTTCTGATAGTTAAAACCTCTTTGGGCGGCAAAGGATTTTAAATACCGCCAAGCATTCTGTTCTCCAGCTGGTTGATATTGTTTCGGATATTCCTTTAATTGATTTTCTAATTTTTTGGGCAATGAAAAAGGATGGTCGAGTACCTTTAGTTTAGATATAGAATAGCTGTTTTGAATAAGAGGCGCGTGCATTATGGTGTGCCATTGTTTGTTCCAATCATCTCTATTTTTGATGCCTCGAAGGATGCCATCTCGCTGTGATTCTTCCCAAACTATATCGTGTTGTTTACAAAACGACCTTACTTTTTTGTCACGTTGCCAGGTACTTTTGGTCCCACTTTCCCGAAAACTAAAAAGAGCTTTTATATTAAAGCTTTCTTTCAGGTATTTAAATACATCATGGGCTTCTCCATAGAAAACAGCTGCCTCTCTGTTAAAACCTTCTAGCACCTTATTTAGTGCCGTAATGGAATGATATCGAAATTGTAAATGCCTTGGGCTGGTATCTGGATATTCCATTAGTGTAGGTTCAAAAAGGTAGATAACAATGTACGGAATAACAGCTTGTTCAGCCTTTAAGAAAGGTTCGTGGTCTTGTGAGCGTATGTCACGTTTTAACCATACAATATTGATGGCCTGCTTTTTCAATAGCGAAGCTGTTTTTTACATTTTTTCCAAAAGGCAAAAAAAGAAGGATAATACCCTTGCACATCAAACATCCACTCTCTAGGTTCTTCTATTCCTTCGTAGTGATCGCTTAAAGGATGTTCCTTATAGAAGAAATCTTTTTCGCTGCCCTTATTATATTGTTTTACCAGGTCATTAAATTCTCCCACATAGATTTGAATATTCTCTATGTTTTCTTCGGAAATTTTGATCATAAAATCAATTGATTTTTGAGACACCGGATATTTTTCAAAATGTGAGGGCTCCAACAATAGAATTCTATTGGCTGAAATATCTTTTTTCCAGAGAGGATCTAGATTGTAAAAATTGTAAACACATGTTGGAAGGCTTTCATCAATAACTACTGAGTTATGCTCTGGTAAAGGTGTTTTTAAGACTAGTTGCGGGGTGTCGTTTAACATATTTGGAATTTCTAGAGAAGGAAAAGCCTCATAGGGGACATCTAAAAAGGTATCCGTTTGCTGTGTAAAACAGTATTTGTTGATATTGTCTTGATTCGCAACGTATTTTTTATTTGCATTTGCCCCAGCCACCCACTGCCAGCTTAGAGCATTACTTGCCCAATCTCCATCAAGTAAATGATAATACATCCATTGTGCAGGAACTTTCCAATGGCTTTGAGAGATGTTACAAGCTATAGATGCAATATACATTCTTAGATGATTGTGTAGGTACCCTGTTTTGTAAAATTCTTTAATGGCCTTATCTATTGCTTCAATTCCTGTGTTAGCCTCTACAATTGTTTTTGAAATGGAGGTATTCGAAACTGGAACCTGCTTGTGCTTTAAGTCAAAATTAATGGCATCTCCTTTTGAAATCCAGACCTGTTGCCAGTAATCCCTCCATGCTAGTTCCTGAATAAATTTCTCGATTTGAGCTGGTTTGTAGCCCCGACTTACAACTTCAGAAAGCACGAATTTTGTCGATATAACCCCTCTTGAGATATAAGGAGATAAGTAGGTGACCGAGCCATTTATATAATTTCGTGTCGAGCCGTATTTAACAGGGTCTACCTTGCGAATTCGCTGGAGAATTTCAGTATAAGAAATTGGAAATATTGAATTTTGATGTTCAAATAATCCCATTTATCGTTTGCTTATTTTATTTCCGGAGATAGCTCTTTGGCGAGAACATTTAAAGCGTTGGATGTCAGGATTTCGTTTTTTTAAGTGTTTCTTACTAACACCGCTGTTAACACGCTTCCGCCAGCGTTTAAAACTAGATTCTTTAAGGTTGCTGCGCATGAGTTTTATGACGTCTTTCTCTGCTAAGTCAAATTGGAATACAATTGCTTCAAATGGTGTGCGATCTTCCCATGCCATTTCAATAATGCGATCTAATTCTCTTTCTGTAAAGCGTTCTGTTTGTGGCATAATGAACCTAAATTTTTTCCCAAATATGGTCTGCATTCAAATAAAAACTGCCCAATGCATTGAATCTACATTGCTCTGGAGCGATAATGGAAAGAAATGAGTCACCATTTGTCCTTTTATACAGATGATACACCTCACCAATAATCGGTTCAAAAGTAAATTTTGATTCAAAAATTAGATTGTTGTATTCAAACTCCTGCATCATTTTTTCATATTCGGCTTTTAGTTCTAGATATTTTGCTTCTACCTTATGGTTTATTTTATTGATACTTCGATTCTTCCATGCATTGGTATCAGTAGTTGTAATTACTGGTGCACCAACATTTGTTGCATAGGGCTTAAGCGCAGCATCATATTTTTGCGTTTCTGTATTAAAAACAACACTATCCGGCTTTTTTTCTTCAGTCATTTTTCTATCAAAGTTACTTAGGTCAACTTTTCAAGCTGATTCATTACTTCGTTCGCTTCAAAGGCTTTTTGATCACTCAATTTTCTATTCGTTGTAGACAAACCATGAGCCTCTTTCATAAGCTTTTCATATTCAGCTTGTAGTACTTCTTTTTTTGATTTCTTTTTAAATAATCCGAACATTTTATTTGGTATACCTCAGAATTAATTTTCTGAACGTAACGCGAATATACAAAATGTTTATCAAACCATCGATCTAGTTAAACAATATTACTTTTGGTTCTTGTAAGGCAAGAAATTCCGTGTTGTCAAAATCTTAAAAAGCAGTTTTGTAGCTTTTGTACTTGTTTTTGAAGGATCTTTTATCGAGCTCTTTTTTAAGCTAAAAGCATAAAATATTTTCAAGTTTGAACACCAACATACACCCCTTATTAGTGAAGCAGATTAACGGCAGCGTTAGTTTTGATAATAAGTAAAAGGGCACTATTAAAATTTTGTCAAATCAAATTAGGTGTTTTTGTTGTCTTTCTTTTGTTCAAGAGAATACCCTGTTAGCTGGCTATTATTATTGTTTATTTCATCTATAAAAATGCATCTTCCTAAGGAACAGGTATCAGCATAATTAATATTAAAATAATCACAATTTATCGTATATGGCTCTAAGTTTAATATTGTTTAACTAAATTTATACTTTAATAAACAAAAAAGCCTATGGAACTACTTAATGAAGCCCAAGAGTTTGAGAACATAAGAATGAGACATATGTCTACAAGTGATAGAGTAGTCGCCTCAAGAGAAGCTAAACGTTTAATATTGGCCCTAAATGAGGTTTATAAGAAAACAAAGGATGCTAGCTTAATGGATGTAATGAAACGTTTAACTGCAAAAAAGAAGAAAATTGAAATACGCCTTAAAGGTAGACCAGATCCTGCCTTTTAGGTTGTTGCCTTAGATCATTCAGAAACAATTGAATTGTCCTAATTAGCTTGCCTGCTGCGGCATCACAAGCCTGCTCGAGTAAATTTATTTTGTCATCGAATTAAAGTGACTTCCGAATGCCAATAAATACGGCAATCATTAGGGAGTACCAAAGAAAGAAAGAAATAATATATTCTTTGAAGCCCAAGACCAACATAACGCTAATTATTAAAAGTTGGAAACCGAGGCCAAATGTTGAAACAGCTGTCATCAGAATTTTAGGTAGTCTCTTGCCGTTTGGGGCTTTAGCGTCAAGCCCATAGATTATTTTATCAAACAGACCATAAAGGATTTTGTAGATTCCGAACAAAAAAGTTACGTTTTTTTGTTTTTCACCTTTCATAGCTAACGGAGCATGAAGTTCGAAAATTCTACTTGTAGTATCCCCATTCACAGCGTTTCTTAAAATGACATAGTAATAATTATATAAGGTTCCTTGCAGTTGAATACCTACAAACCCCAAAATACAAAGTATGAAGGGTGTTTCTGTTGTATACCAGAGGCTTAGGAAAATAAGTAGATTTAAGATGATATCTGCAATAGAATCAAGATAGCGACCGGTGTGCGAAGGAGTTTTTTTTATTCTAGCTAATTCTCCATCTGCGGCATCTAAGACCGATTTTAATATTAAAAAAAAAGCAGCAGCCCAGTAGTACCCCGACAGAATGCATGCAATGCCAGTCAAGCCTGAAATAGTGAACCATATCGTAACATCAATAGGCGTATATGAGGTTTCTTTAAGCGAAGCAGCGATACGTCTTGCAATCGGTCTCCCATAATCTGAAAGGTCTAAGAATGTATGCTCCTTGGGTAATTTAGACATGTTCTTTTTTAACTCTTTAGTTTTTATTTTTTTGCCACTCAAGTTTCAAGAAAAACAGGCTGCTTAAATATTTCGTAAATGTACAATAGCCCTCTGTATAAAGTGCTATTATTGTGTTAATTTGCGTCATTATTTCTTCGCTATTTCAATGCATATAGACATGCTTTAATTTTTATATAAGTGATAAGGCTTCAACCTCCCCCTTTAATATTGTGATTCACAATCAACTTGAATCAATAAAGTCATAATAGCAATTAGACTAGTATAGGCTATTTGTTTCATGCTTTATTACGCGTTTTATAACTGAGCCCCAATACAATAAAAATCTTTTTTTATTGAATGAATCCATATTTTGCATTTCACATCTATTTTTTCTATTTTCGAATAACAAACATTAAACCCTTACCTAATGAAAAAAGCAACGTTATTTTTTGTGTTCATGTTCATTTTCTCGGCAGCCAGTGTATTTGGTCAGGCAAGAAAGCAATTAAATTTTGGTCTTATTGGAGCTAATTATGAAATCCCAGTGCATGAAGACATTACAATAGCTCCCGGTGCATCGACCGATTTTAATCTAAATTGGTTTTCATTGCATGTTAAAGCAAATTACTATTTCGATAGTTTGTTTGAGATAACAAATGCTTCATGGGATGTTTATGGAGGGGCTGGTGCTGGTTATGCAGTGTACAATGGTGACAAGTTGGAAGACAGCGATATGGATATTGGACTTCATATCGGTGGAAGATGGTTTTGGAATGATACGTGGGGAATTTATTTTGAACTTGGTGGGGCGACAACTCAAGGCGCAACAGGCGGGATCGGTTTAACGGTTAAATTATAAGACTTTGATAAAACCATTTTCCTTGCGAAAGCTTCGCTCAATGGTTTTATATTTCGACTATTTTCGCAACACTATAGTTTAGGGCTGTTTCAAATTTTTATATCGCCTCTTTTGTTTGTGCTAGCGCTCAATATCTAAATTAGTATTTGACCATTCTAACCACGAGCCATCATAGTTTCTTACGTTTTTATATCCTAAAATTTCAGTTAGGACAAAAGTGACGCAAGCAGATCTAACACCTGATTGACAATAGACGACGATGTCATCCTCTTCGGTAACCTGCAGTTGAGCTAATTTATCTCGAATGACATGGCTATTTCTAAAAGTACCGTTTTCCCCAGCACCAATTTTAACTAATTCTGACCAGTCGAATCGAATTGCATTTGGAATGTGACCTCCTCTTTTCACAGGCCCTTTTTTAATCTCACCTGTAAATTCCGCTAATGTTCTGGAGTCTAAGAGCGTTTTATTAGTACGTATATGGCTTTGAACATCTTCAATATCGGCATAGTTTTGGAAAGGCACATCGGCTAATGAGATACGACTAGGTTCTGTTTTAGGAACGAGACTATCCAGAGGGTAGCCAAGTTGTCTCCAGCGTATAAAACCCCCGTCTAGAATTTTAACCTTATCAAATCCATATTGCTTCAAAATCCACCAAAGTCTACAAGAATTTGAATTGCCTCCTCCATCATATAAAATTAAGGTGTCATTTGTAGATACGCCCCATTTTTGAAGAAGCGATTGCATTTCATTTTTATCGGCCATGAGACCTTTTACACTGCTGTTTTTATTTTCGTAGTCCGGCCTCCAAGTATTTATAGCAGTGGGGATGTGGCCTGTCTGATATTCTATATTTTTTCGAATGTCTATAATTTTATATGGGGTGATATCTTGTTTGGTGATACTCAATGTTTGCTCACAAGAAATTAATTTATTGGAACCTCCTTTTTTTGCAAGCCGATCGGGCGTATGATGGCAGGAACATAAAAGTATAAGGAAAAAATAAACTGAATTTATAAAAACGATTCGCATGCTCTTTTCTTCAAATTTATTTCAATATAATAATTATGATTTGTATTGTAACTATTCTACCTTATTTCTATAATAATTTAGATTAAAAATTAATTGTCTATAAAAAGTAATTGTTTAAATTTGCGTTTTAATCTAAACAAATAAAATTATGAAAAAAATACTTCTTACGATTATTGTGGCAATATTTACGCTGCAATTATCTGCTCAAACAATGGCGTATAGCGTTGTTGAATTTAGAGCCAAGCCACACACTCAAAAAGACATTCTTAACGTATTTAATGAGACCTTTGAGGAGGTTGAAATGAATGAAGGTGGAATTGCATT
>CALKCP010000008.1 GCA_938083445.1 uncultured Ulvibacter sp.
ACAATGAGAAAAGGGATCTATTTATTTTTAACTGTATTAATCGTTGCTTGTAGTGGTAGTGATGATAGTAGTGATGATGTTAGTAATGGTGCTACTCTGAATGTTAAATTATATGACATAGACAATTCAGATATTAACAACCCTAATCAAGAAATTAATTTAAACACCACATTAAGTTTAATCCAAATTGGATGCAACTTTTCAGCTGATTTTCCCACATTAGAAGCATTTGATGAGGTCAATTTTGGTGGATGGTTGGATTTTTGGTTTCACATTGATTCGTCAATGACTGAAGGGTTATATTCTTTTGAAAGCACTAATGATTGTACAACTCGGTTTGAATCTGGTTATGAATCGACAATATCACCGGAATTAACTCTTTTTGATGGTGACCTAATTTTTGACTTATCTACTGAATATGAATTTCTGGAAGGAACTTTTGAAATAACTCAAGTTAATTCTAATTCAATTTCATATAGTTTTTATGGTATTGCTATTGCATATGATGTTTTTTCGGATGAATTCCTTGGTTCAGTGGTAGTTGAAATGAATGTTGTAAATATGCCATATGAAACTGAATAGCCACTCCGTTAATATTAACTTTGCTTGTAACTAAACCATAGGCTATTTTAAAACATTTAAACCCTTGCATCTCTTGTAAGGGTTTTTTAATACAAGAAATTCAAATCATATTTTAATATATTTACAGAAGAATAAAACAAACAAATGGAAAAAAGCTGCCCAATTTCAACGGTGATTACATTAGCAAAGACAACAAAAAGTTGGAATGGCGAACCACTTCCAAAATATCTTGATGGTAATCCTGAAGTAACTATTTTAAAAATAATTGTTCCACCAAAAACAAAATTGCAATTACATCAACACCCAGAAATTAATGCGGGTGTTTTACTAAAAGGTGAATTAACAGTAATTAGTGAAACCAATGACATACTTTATCTTAAAGCTGGTGAGCCAATTGTAGAATTAGTGAACACATTTCATTACGGAAGAAATGACGGCAAAGAACCTGCAGAGATAATTGTTTTTTATGCAGGAGTTAAAGAAACCCCAATCACGATATTAAAAAATTAAAACCAACACAATGAAAAAAGGCATCTATATATTTTTAACAGTATTAATCGTTGCTTGTGGTGGTAGTGACGATAGTGGTAATTCTTCTAATAATTTAGATGGTGTTGACTACTTTTTTGAAGTTGAATTTGGTGGTGTAGTTAATAGGGTAGAAGGTAATACATCATCTCTTGCTCCTAATGGTCTTCAACCTTGGTTATTATACAATCAATGTTACGGAACTACAGATGCTGCAATCCTATCCATTAATGATATTACTGCAGAGAATTACGTTTCTGGTCAAAATATGAGTATCACTATGGTTTTTGATAATGCCCAATTAGGAAGCAATACTGGTATAATACCTAATAATTTTATTAATGGTAGTTTTTATATGCAGGAATATTTAGAATCAATTGGTGCTTCATCAGCTGGATTTGTTGAAAATATTGGAGATGGGTTCGGTCAGAGAGGAATTATTTCTAACATCAATATAACAGATTTAGGAACTCAAGGAACAGCTCTAGGTACTGGCGGAGAAACTATAAAGGCTTCCTATGATAAGGTTGTATATTTTCGTTCAATTGATACTGGAGATTATGATATACCAGTCCCCATAAGAATAGAATTTAGTGCAGTTAGAATTTAATAACTGCCAATAATATGAAACCCGTGCAGAAACATAGGGTTTTTCTGTTTTTTTATGAGATGTTGATGTTCAGACGCCTGTCCCAAATGTACTTCGGTAAAGAATGCCTTATTTAGTCAGAAATAAAACGAACTCATTAGAGATCAGAATACAGGCAGATACTATGTGGCAGATTATTGCTTTCTCAAGTTTGTAATCATAATTTCGGTCATTTCATCTAGGGAAATTAGGTGTTTCCATCCCCAATCGTTTCTCGCGTCACCATCATCAATGCTCTGCGGCCAAGAATCGGCAATCTCCTGCCTAAAATCCTCTTTGTATCCAATTTTAAAGTCCGGCAGGTGCTTTTTGATACTTGCAGCAATTTCTTCAGGATTAAAACTCATCCCTGCCAAATTATAGGAAGATCGATTTTTAATATGCTCCTTTTTAGTTTCCATGATCCCAAATGTGGCCCTGATGGCATCATCCATAAACATCATGGGCAAGGTGGTTTGAGCGTTTAAAAAACAGGTGTAACTGTTATGCTTCAGGGCTTTATGATAAATATCTATGGCATAATCTGTGGTTCCGCCACCGGGTAAGGTTTTATAACTAATAAGCCCAGGATATCGAATGCTTCTTACATCAACCCCGTATTTATTCGCGTAATATTCGCACCAACGTTCGCCTGTTTGTTTGCTGATACCATATACCGTCGAAGGCTCCATTATTGTTCTTTGGGGTGTGTCTGTCTTCACGGTAGTAGGGCCAAAAACGGCAATGCTAGAAGGCCAGAATATTTTATCAATCTTTTTATCTCTCGCTAGGTTAAGAACATTAAACAAAGAATTCATGTTTAAGTCCCAGGCCTTCATCGGAAATTTTTCAGCAGTTGCAGAAAGCATGGCAGCCATTAAATAGACTTCAGTAATTTCATAGCGTATCACAATATCTTCAACGGCATCACAATCTGTCGCATCCAAAATTTCAAAAGGACCAGCCTTCATAAGGTCTTCGTTACCCTCTTTGATATCACTGGCTACAACCTTGTTCTTGCCAAATTTATTTCGCAAAAAAGCGGTGAGTTCTGTTCCTATTTGACCAGAAGCACCGACAATAAGAATTCTTTTTTTCATATCACAAGCAGCTATAATGGATGGTAAATATAGGTATAATCTCTCCTAAATCTTTCTTAATTATGGTCACTTTGACGTGAATAAAATTATATTTGTACCACTTACAAGTGTATCAATGAAACCGTATTTTCTTTTATTTAACACGATATTCCTTTCTTTGGCTTCCTGTGGAAATCCCTCAAAGGAGGTTGAAACGACTCAAGAAAATATAGAAACTACGATTATTTTTGGAGAGGAGGGCTTTGTTTTTTCCAATCTTTCTGAAAATGCCAAGAATTATGGAATGCAATGGGGCGCATTTGAAGATTTTGAAATAGAGGCGAAAAGCATCAACGGAAGCACCATCGACGGGCTTCGAACCAAGACCAAAAGACTTGTTAGGAGCTTAGATTCTATTTCGAAAAGAGTGCCAGACACACTTCGCACGAAGCCAATAGTTTCAAGATTAATTGTTGCTAAAACAAGAGCGATGTTATTGCAACAAGAGCTTCAAAAAAGAAATATTGACTCTGTTAGACTTCAGCTTCAGATTAAAGAAATGAATCATGCTGCTAAAAATTTAATTATACAGATCAATGAAAAGTTTCTTAAAGATGCGATCGATCTTCAGAGAATTGATAGTGAGAAAAAGGAAATTGAAAGTCAGAAACAATTCATGGATTCGATTTTCAAACAGGAAATTAAAGACAATAAATCCAACTAATTGAGCTTTCGAAACGTTTAAAGTTTTTAAAAGGCTCGGTACTATAAACGAATGATACTAATCTTATGAAAACAATTTCTTTAAAATCAGGAGTCGCCGGGATCATACTCGCGACAATGATCGTTGCTTGTAATAACGATAAAAAAATGGCAACGTCAGCAAATGACGAGCGAGGCATTATCTTATCGAATATGGACACTACCGTAAGTCCGAAGCAAGATTTTTACAATTATGTAAACGGTAACTGGATGCAAACCACCGAGATTCCCGACGATCAAGTGCGATGGGGAGGTTTTGGAGTTCTTCGTAAATCGACTGCGACCGATGTTTTAAACATTATCGAAAAAGCAAAAGAAAGCGGAACCTATGCGCCAGAAACAGATCAGGCGAAAGCACTTGCAATTTTTGCTTCAGAGCTTGATACGGTGGCGAGAAATGCTGCCGGTATTGCTCCTTTACAGCCGGCCTTGGCTCAGATAAATTCCATTAGCAATGTAGCCGATTTTCAAAAAGTAATGACCGAGAATATTGTAACAGTATCTCAACCTTTTATGGGAGTAGCTGCTTTTTCGAACCCGAGCAATAGCTCAATGAATTCGGCATATATTACACCTGGCGGTTTGGGGTTGCCAGACAGAGATTTTTACACCAATACGGATGCGAAGTCGATTGAAATTAGACAGCAATATGTTGCTCATATCACACGAATGCTTCAGTTTTTAGGCGACTCAGAATCCGATGCACGGACGCAGGCAGAAACCATTTTAGCATTTGAAACGAGATTGGCGATACCAAGATTGGACAAAGTGGCCAGCAGAGATTTCAGAAACTTTAACAACCCGCGCTCGATGGCTCAAGTTCAGGAAATGGCACCAGCCATGCAATGGGAAAAAGCTTTTGAAGATATGGGTGTAACAAAGAAAATGGATTCTGTAATCGTTATGCAGCCCACCTACATGGATGTGGTCCAAAACATATTAGATGAAGGAGATGTAGCTACGTGGAAAATTGTGATGCGATGGGCTACTTTAAATGATGCTGCGGGGCAACTATCTACAGAGATTGATAAAGCAAACTGGGATTTTTACAGCAAAACTTTAAACGGTTCTGTGACTCAAAAACCAGCAGATGAACGCGCCTTGCGCACAGTAAACGGAAGTGTTGGTGAAGCTCTAGGGAAACTATACGTAGATGAAATGTTTCCTCCAGAGGCAAAAGAGAAAGCCGAAAAGATGATCGGAAATGTTATCGAAGCTTACAAGGACCGAATCATGGCCTTAGATTGGATGGGTAACAGCACCAAAATTAAGGCAATTGAAAAACTTGATAAATTCACTGTGAAAATAGGATATCCTAATACATGGAAGGATTACGCAACAATGGATGTTAGGCCAGAAAACACCTATTATGAAAACATGGTAGCTGTTGGTGCTTGGGGACTTAAAGAAAATTTAGACGACATTGATGAGCCCGTAGACCGCACCGAATGGGGAATGTCTCCTCAAACAGTAAATGCATACTTCAATCCGTTTAATAACGAGATTGTATTCCCAGCGGCTATTTTACAGCCTCCTTTTTATGATTACCTAGCCGACGATGCCGTAAATTATGGTGGAATAGGCGCCGTAATCGGACATGAAATTTCGCACGCCTTCGATGATAGTGGCGCTCGTTTTGATGCCGATGGAAACCTAGTCAACTGGTGGTCTGACTCAGACTTGGCCAACTTTACTGAACGAGGAAATGCCTTGGTAGCGCAATACGATGCTATTGAAGTACTGGACAGTGTCTTCGTAAATGGAAAATTTACCTTAGGAGAAAACATTGGCGATTTAGGAGGTGTTTTAGGCGCGTATGATGGCTTGCAACGGCTTTATGAGGAAATTGGTAGGCCTGAAGATATTGATGGTTTAACAGCAGAACAGCGCTTCTTTATGAGTTGGGCAACTGTTTGGCGCACGAAACAACGAGACGAGTCGCTTAGAAATCAAGTAAAGACAGATCCGCATACACCTGGGAGATATCGCGCTACAGAACCTCTTAAAAATATAGACGCTTTTTACGAAGCATTTAATATTACAGAAGGTGATGCTATGTTTGTAGCTCCAGAGGATAGAGTACGTATCTGGTAGTAAAAAACAGGCAATCTCTAATAAAAAGCAAACCCTTCCAGCATGTAAAGCGCTAGCAGGGTTTGCTTTTTTTATGTGAGACGGTGTTTAAAATTATACCTAAGAACCAAATCAAGTAATTCTGAATCTACTTGTTTAAAAACCTCCCCTTTTTCTTCTTTGGCAAAGGATGGTGGAACCAAGCCAAGCTGAACGGCTTTCTTCGTGTAGTAGTTCGACTTTGAAGGGTGTTGTGGGGTCACCGCATTAAAAACATGACCAAAAGCATCTTGTTTTATAATTTCTGAAAGGATCCCAATACAATCGAGACGATGAATTAAATTTACAGGGGCGTTCCCGTCGATTAAATTTTCGCGGCCTGCCAGATAACGTGTTGGTTGTCTGCTCCCGCCAAATAAACCGCCAAACCGAACAATACTAGTCTTAATTTTTTCTGAAGCGAAGAAAAGCTGCTCTACGTCTAAAAGTTGCTTCCCTGCAAGGCCCTTCGGTTTTGGAAGTGATTTTTCTGTAACCTTGCCTTGGGCATCATCATAAACCGAAGTGCTACTTACTAAAATTACTTTTTCGACTTTTGATTTTTCAATTTCAGCCAAAAAGTGAGTCATCTTCAACACATAATTTGCTCCGGTATTTCTGCGTAAACCCGGAGGAATCATAATAACTAGGTAATCTACTTTCTCAAGAAATGCTTGCGGCGAACCCGACACTCCCGATTCAGAAATTTCGAGATGATAGGCATCAAAACCACCTTTTTGAAGTATGGTTGCTTTCTCTAAACTTGTCGCAGATCCTTTTAATTGATACCCTAAGTTTTGCATATGAAGAGCAAAAGGTTTGCCCAACCAACCAAAGCCGGCAATAGCTATTGTTTTACTCATTTAAAATTGGTTTTTGGAGTTTCAGTGACAGCATTTTGTGTTTTAACCTGCAGTGAATTGATGGATATTGATTTTTGAATCGCAATGGCATCTGTTACAATAAAGGGCTTTGGCATCGTATTTTTTGGGCGTTGATTTATAGTAAATTGTGAGTTGCTTAATAGATCGAAAGAATATTCGACGACTGTAAATGACACTTCGGCATCCTTTTTTGTGGAATAGGAAACCTCGAGCGAATCGTTTTCAGCAACGTAAAATCGGACTAATTTATTACTTCTTCGATTTGCATACACATGCCCGCTGCTATCTTTTGGGACACTCTTTCCATTAAACGATAAGGCATTAAAAAGGATATTTGTTTCTGCGTAGAGTTCGATCTGCTGTATGTCTCGCTTCGGAATGATACGAAAAGTAACGTTTCTGAAATTGCCAATGACAGTATCTTTTTTTAAGACAGTTTCAAAAAGCGGAATGTTTTTAAGTGGCGCTTCGGAAGCAAAAGTATAACCAGTATTGTATTTGCTTGCAGAGGCACTTTGCACATACTTTGAAGCTTCATAAGGGGTGTCTCCTAAATACTCTTTGGTCCAGTCATCTACTATTATATCGTAGGTCACCCAATACGATTTTCCGGTATCGGTATTTTGATAATAGACCAAACTATTTGGTTTTTGCCTTGTTTCAGAAAAATCACTTTTTAAATGGGCGTTCGTAAAAAAGAGTACTGCGACCAATATACTTATCAATGAAAGCAAGTGGAGCTTTTTATAAAATCCAAAAACAGGAGTCAAGAGCCCAAGCAGTAACACGGTGAAAATAGAACTAATAAATACATGATCTGAGCCTAAACCTACCGGGAAAAATTGAATGAGGGGGGCATATAAAAATAGGGCAGGTGCCGCAATCAAAACCATTAGAAGCAAATTGGGCTTTTCTTGGCGAATTAATAGCCAAAGAGAAAGGCATCCAAAAAACACAGGAATGATAAAATACGCAGCGCCTTTTAAATAAACATAAACGCCAACATTAATTAAAATCCAGAAGACAAGCGGTGCAATAAAGAGGCTAGCAACCGAGGTGTTTTTCGTGTATCCATGATAGAACTTGAAGACGATAGCCAGTGTTAGAAACACGAAAAAACCAATGTAGATATGTCCATTGTATTTAAACCCATGTTGAATTTCTTCATATTGTGGATAGACATCTAGCAATAAAGCCCAACCATAGTACCCAATAAGCCCTGAAGCAACAAGCCCTCCTAGAAATGGAATAAATCCTTTTCCAATTCCTTTAACACTTAGTTTTCTTCGGTTGATTCCGTAGATAACCAAGCCAATAAAAAGAGTTAGAGCAATTAGTATCATGCTTAAGATCCAAGAAAACGGATATGAGATCATTTTCAGAAAAGGAAAATTTACGTAGACATGATCCTCTTCGGCTTTCAATTGAGAAAGGTCTGCATCGGCAAAATGACTGAGTAGCGGGAGCAGATAGCTTCCTTGTTGCTGCAGTGTTTCGAGGTCTAAATTTTCTACGGTATCATTGGCAGTATGATAATCGAAATGATCGTCGATAAAGGCAAAGAAAAAACTGTCAATATCGCCATCTTCTCTAAAAATAGTAGAATCTGTATTGTTTGGAAGCATTTTATAAACACTATACATGAGAGATGAAGTAACGGGATATTGTGGATTTGCGTCTATAAAAGCTTTTATAAGGTTGCTGTTTCCTCCGTTTGTTTCTAAGATCATGTTGCTAGGGCCTCCGCTGCCGCGAGCCTCAAAGTTGAGGGCCAAACCAATATTACTGGCCCAAGGATGCTCATTCACAAATAGCGTTGCGCCATCCAGACCAATTTCTTCGCAGTCGGAAAATAAAACGATGATGTCATTTATAGGTGCTTTGTTTAAAGCGAGATACGCGCGAAGGCTTTCTAAAATTGTAACCACTCCACTACCTGCATCACTAGCTCCAAAGGACGCAACCAAGGCACTGTCGTAATGGGAAAGTAGTAGTAGCGACGGACCATTCCCTGAGCCCTTAATACGCCCTAAAACATTTTTTGGTTTATCTAAATGACGCCCTGCAAGATTCAACACATATCCTTCCTGAATCTCTGTTTCAAAGCCCAAATTTATCAATTCGTTTTCTAAAAAAAGACGCACTCGTTTATGATCTTGTGAACCATAGTAGTGCGGTGCTTTGGCTATTTCCCGAAGTGGAATTAATGCGCGTTCGACAGAAAAATCCTCGCTCGAAAGAGGCGTGGAAGCACTATTTTTAGGCATTAGACTAGAAAAACTGTAGTATACAAGAACGACAATAAGAACTAATGAGAGAAAAGCGTTGGGTCGTTTCATGAGGGTTTTAGGTAGTACAAGTGTTTAAAAGTACAATAATCTGTGTAATGTACATCGGTAATAGTTTCATTGAAATTCAAATTGCACAAAACTCCAATCGCTACGACTGGCAATTAAATTTTGCAATAGTAACAACGGAAGGTGCCATAAAAAGACTATATTTAAGTACATTAAAACAGAAACAGATGGGAATTAAGAGCTTCATAGGGAAAAGATCAAAGCCGTCAAAAGGAGGGGTTGCGAATATTACAGTTGCAGATTATATGACGAGAAAGCTTATTACATTTCGACCAGATCAGTCTGTAATGGAGGTGATGGGCATTCTTGTTAAGAAAAAAATATCAGGTGGGCCTGTGGTGAACGATGCCTTTGAGTTGGTAGGGATTATTTCCGAAGGAGATTGTATGAAGCAAATTAGCGAAAGCCGTTATTACAATCAACCTATGGAGGATGTGAAAGTAGCGCTGCATATGGCCAAGAATGTGGAAACTCTTGACGGAAATATGAATGTTTTTGATGCAGCCAATAAGTTTTTAGAATCCAAACATCGTCGTTTCCCCATTGTTGAAAATGGAAAATTAATAGGGCAAATAAGCCAGAAAGATGTTTTAAAAGCGGCCTTGCAGATGAAAGGGCAGACCTGGAGTTAATCGGAAACGACCGAATGTAGAAACCGCATTATATTTTATAAAACCCCTTCTCGTTTTACAAGCAGATAGTAATCGTTGTCTAGCGATAAATAGCCTTGATCGTACAAATAATAGTATACAGAGCCAGTTTTGGTAGTATAGATACTCGTGAAGTAATCGAAATTAAAACCTAGGCGCAATAATCTTTCTTTTGTAGTTTTCGTCTTGTCTTTTACGTTCAAGGTTTCAAGAATACGGTAATTTTTCCGAAGGCGGTTGTTCACATTCCGAATTAGATTTTTATTGTCTTTGTTTAAGGTGTTGTTATGGGCGTTTCGACAGCCATCACTGCAAAATTTCTTGTCTGCACGACCAATTATTTTTTCACCACATTCGGGGCATTTTTTTTCCATTTCCTTCGAATCGTTTATATGTTTTGCTTGCACAACTAACGTCCCTTTTTTTATGGGTCATTGTTGACAACTAAGAGAGGTGTTTTCTCAAAGGTATAAAAAATGTAAAATAGTATGCTTCAGTGAAATACTATGTTACTGTTTATTTTTCTTAGAAAGATGAAACCTATAAATCGCTTCAAACTTTAACAACAGACCTCCACTAATATCGGGATTCAATTGTGTTCTGTTATCGCCAAAACTAAACGCGCTAAGGCCAAAATCTATCGTATCACCATCTGCATACACCTCATAGTTGCTAGTAGCATAACCGGCTTTTGCCCGTATTAGCAATGAATTTTTGAGGGTGTTAAATTGCAGGTAACCTAAAAACTCTAGAGAACTTTGATCTACGTATTGCTTCGGAAGTGTTCCTTGATTTAAGTTATAACTCCTGCCAATACCATAGTAGTCAACACCGACTCTAGCAAATCCAAGGGTATAGTTAATGTCGGCTGCAATGGGCATGGACACATCCATCTCAAATTTGTTATTTGGACTCAAATAATACCAGCCAATGATTGGTGTGCTGAAAATCCCAAAAGCTTCGGAGGAGGCATACAGCCCAAAACGATAGATGAGGTTTTCTTTTTTCTTTCGTTTTAAAACCGCATAGCCACCAATATAAAAATCATCTCCAGTAATGTTTTTATAATCTGATGCAATTTTTGGAAGCAAGACAATTGTTGAGCTCCACTTTTCATTGATGGTAGTGGCTAAGCCTATTTTTAAAGTGGTGCTGTAGAGGCTTGTATTGCCGCTATTTGGGAAAAGCTGTAAATTTCCAGAATTAAAAGATGCGCCTGTAATAAATGTGTTTTTATCGCTTAAAACGAGAGGGTAGGTTAGATTTGCGTCAAATGTTGTTACTTCAGTCTCTTCTGAACTATTAGAAAAACGATTATTGAAGGTCTTTCCATAGCCTGTTTTAAAGAGGTCTATATAGTCTTGAGCAAGCACTAGAGTAGGGCAAAACAGCAGATAAAAGAGTATTTTTTTCAAAAAGAGAATGCTTAGTTAAGTTAAAGATAGATAATTTAGGGAAGTAATATTGTAAATTAAGGTTAATACGATGATTCTTGAATAAAAAATTATCTTTGTGAAAAATATACACATGAAATTTTCAAAAATCCTTTTCTTATTGGTCCTTACACTTTCTGTTATAAGCTGTAAAAACAATGATGATGACACAGCCGCATTTAATTTGAGCAATGCAAACGTAGCTGGCACACACGACTTAACCTATTATACGTCAAACGTTACGACAACTGGTAGTATTGGAGGTCAGCCAATTACTGTTACTACAAATACGACTGCAGATACCTACCAAGTAGAACTTACGTTCACAGAATCAGGAGCGTATACGATCATTGGAGAATTTAGAACGACAACGACTTCAACTCTTGGGGGCCAACCACAAGTTGAAATACTTACTCTAGACGAGTCGGGAACATACCAAGTAAACGAGGCCGCAAACACACTGGTTTTTATAGCGAGTGGAAGCTCGCTTAGTGATAGTGATGTGAACAGTGTGACCTTGTTTAACGAAACGGAATTAAGAATCATGTTTGAAGGCACCTACGTAGAAGATGGTGACGAGGTAATTGAAATGACAGAACTTAGATTCGTTCGACAATAGGTCCTCGTTTCACAAATCAGTAAAAAGCCACGATCCATTTTTTGGATCGTGGCTTTTTTTATACGCTACTTTTTCATTATGCTTTTTATAACGGTTCCATGCGCTTTAGCGATCTCAATAAGATAGACTGCAATCTTCATTTACGATACATTCATTTGATAGTTCGTCTGATTTCAGAAACCTTCTGCAGAATTTTTTCTAACGCTACCATCATAAACGGTTGTAGCGTTTGCATCAGCTCATACAAAAGGCATCTTTACTACAATTAATTTCTTGCTGAAAGAGCTGTTACTATGTACAATTCCCTTAAAATTTATTACTTTCGCAACCTGTCTACTAAACGAGGCAGGACCATATTGAATTACAAGTATTTATGAGCAAAAATTTTAAAGAATACAAAGGCTTAAACCTTCCTAAATTAGGCGAAGAAGTACTCGATTTTTGGAATGAGAAAAACATTTTTAAAAAGAGTATTGCGATTCGCGAGGGGAGCGATCCTTATGTGTTTTTTGAAGGTCCGCCTTCCGCTAATGGATTGCCAGGAATTCATCATGTGATGGCACGCGCCATTAAAGATATTTTCTGTCGTTATAAAACTCAGAAAGGCTTCAAAGTTGATAGAAAAGCAGGATGGGATACACATGGTCTGCCTATTGAGCTGGGTGTTGAAAAAGAACTGGGAATTACCAAGGAAGATATTGGAGTCAAGATATCGGTAGAAGAATATAATGCAGCGTGTAGAAAAGCCGTAATGCGCTACACTGATGTTTGGAATAAAGTAACCGAAAGTTATGGCTATTGGGTGGATATGGAAAATCCGTATGTTACCTATGAGCCAAAATATATGGAAACGGTTTGGTGGATCTTAAAGCAAATCTATGAGAAAGGGCTTTTGTATAAGGGCTATACCATTCAGCCATACTCTCCCAAAGCAGGGACTGGTTTAAGTTCGCACGAATTAAATCAGCCAGGAACCTACCAAGATGTTACAGATACGACGGTGGTGGCAAAGTTTAAGGCTAAAGTGGACACACTGCCCGATTTTCTTCAAGGGATAGGAGATATTTATTTATTAGCATGGACGACCACCCCTTGGACCCTGCCTAGTAATACTGCGCTTACCGTTGGGGCAAAGATCGATTATGTTGTCGTTAGAACTTTTAACCAATATACCTTTGCGCCATCTACGGTGGTATTGGCTAAAAATTTAGTCGGAAAACAGTTTTCAGGAAAATTTGTCGAAGCAGAAAATGAAGCGCATTTTGACACCTATTCTGAAGCGGATAAAAAGATTCCTTATGCGATTCTGAAGGAATGCAAAGGTGCCGACCTGGTTGGAATTCGATACGAACAACTTTTATCCTATGCCTTGCCTAATGACAATGCAGAAAATGCTTTTAGAGTAATTGCAGGAGATTTTGTAACCACCGAAGACGGTACAGGAATTGTGCATACAGCACCTACTTTTGGCGCAGATGATGCAAAAGTTGCAAAAGAAGCACAGCCAGAAATTCCGCCTTTATTGGTGAAAGACGCGCATGGATTCTTAGTTCCGTTGGTAGATTTACAAGGAAAATTTCGACCAGAAATGGGAGAATTTGCTGGAAAGTATGTTAAAAACGAATATTATAATGAGGGTGAAGCACCCGATAAAAGTGTTGATGTTGAGCTAGCCATTAAATTAAAAACAGAAAATAAGGCTTTTAAAGTAGAGAAATACGTTCACAGTTATCCGAACTGTTGGCGCACCGACAAACCAATTCTTTACTATCCGTTAGATTCCTGGTTTATTAAAGTAACCGATTTCAGGGACCGTATGCACGAGCTTAATAGCACCATTAATTGGAAGCCGAAGGCTACTGGCGAAGGTCGTTTTGGAAATTGGTTAGCCAATGCGAACGACTGGAACTTATCGCGTTCGCGCTACTGGGGAATTCCATTACCCTTATGGCGAACTGAAGACGGCACCGAAGAAAAAATTATTGGCTCTATTGAAGAATTGAAGTTAGAAATGCAAAAAGCAGTTTCAGCAGGACTGATGTCTCAGGATATTTTTGAAGATTTTAAAATTGGAGATTTTTCTGAAGAGAATTACGGGAAAGTTGATTTGCATAAAAACATTGTTGATGAAGTAGTTTTGGTTTCAGATAATGGAAAAGCAATGAAGCGTGAAGCCGATCTTATCGATGTTTGGTTTGATAGTGGAAGTGTTCCCTATGCGCAGTGGCATTACCCTTTCGAGAACAAAGAAAAGGTTGAAAACACCTGGCGTAAAGCAGATTTTATTGCTGAAGGAGTAGATCAAACCAGAGGCTGGTTTTATACCATGCACGCCATCGCTACAATGCTTTTTGATGATGTAGCCTACAAAAACGTAGTTTCTAATGGACTGGTTTTAGATAAAAACGGTCAGAAAATGTCGAAGCGATTGGGCAATGCTGCAGATCCCTTTGAAATATTAGAAAAGTACGGTCCCGATGCAACGCGTTGGTATATGATTAGCAATGCAAACCCATGGGATAATCTAAAGTTTGATGTAGATGGAATTTCTGAAGTGCGAAATAAGTTTTTTGGAACACTATACAACACCTACAGTTTCTTCGGGTTATATGCGAACTTAGATAATTTCGATTATTCTGAAGCAGACGTTCCTTTGGAGAAAAGACCCGAGATTGATCGCTGGATTCTTTCAGAATTACACAGCCTAATAGCAAAAGTAGATGAGGCCTTTTCAGAGTATGAGCCAACGAAGGCAGCTAGAGCTATTTCAGACTTTGTTCAGGAACATTTAAGCAATTGGTTTGTTCGTTTAAGTAGAAGGAGATTTTGGAAAGGAAGCTATGGCGAAGATAAAATTTCGGCCTACCAAACATTATACACTTGTTTGTTAACCATCTCGAAATTGGGTGCTCCGATTGCTCCGTTTTTTATGGATCGATTGTACAAAGATTTGACTGAGAATACGGTAAAAGATGCTAGAGAATCTGTTCACCTAAGCGACTTTCCGCAAGCGGATGACACATGTATTAATAAGACTTTAGAGCGGAAAATGGAGCGGGCACAGACGATATCTTCTCTGGTGTTATCTTTGCGACAAAGAGAAAAGATTAAAGTGCGCCAACCCTTACAAAAAATTATGATTCCGGTTTTAGATGAAACAACGCGAAATGAGATTATTGCTGTTTCTGATTTAATCAAAAGTGAGGTGAATGTCAAGGAAATTGAGTTGATTGATGAAGGTTCGGGCATATTGGTTAAACAGATAAAGCCAAATTTTAAAAAACTTGGCCCTCACTTTGGAAAAGACATGAAGGTGGTAGCTCAGGCCATTGGTGGGTTTGAAGCTGAACAGATTTCGTTATTAGAAAAAGAAGGGGAAATTACTATTTCTGTTAAGGAAAAAAATATTAAATTGACCCTCGACGATGTAGAGATTAGTTCTCAAAATATTGAAGGTTGGTTAGTGGCAAATAACAATGGAATTACGGTTGCCCTTGATGTTACCATCACACCAGATTTAAAAAATGAGGGGATTGCAAGAGAATTAGTGAACCGCATTCAGAATATTCGGAAAGATTCTGGGTTTGAACTAACAGATAGAGTAGAAGTGAGTATCCTTGTAAATGAGACTTTGGAGCATGCGGTGCAATCAAATTTGGAGTACATAAAGCAGGAAACCTTAACTGAAGTATTTCAGTTTGTAAGTCAGTTAAAAAATGGAACAGACATTACTTTCGACGACATCACAACAAAATTAAATATTATTAAACACCAGTAAATTATGACCCAATTAAATAAAAATAGATTTAACGACAAAGAGTTATTGGAGTTTAAAACCCTAATTAAGTCAAAAATAATTAAGGCAAAAGAACAGTTGGAACTCATAGAAAGCGCCTATAGAAATGACAGCAATAACGGTACGGATGATACGTCACCCACCTTTAAGGCATTTGACGAAGGAAGTGAGGTAATGAGCAAGGAAACCTCATCGCAACTGGCCATACGGCAAGAAAAGTTTATTCGCGATTTAAACAATGCTTTAATCCGTATTGAAAATAAAACCTATGGAGTGTGTCGTGTTACTGGAAAATTAATTAATCCAGAGCGTCTAAAACTCGTACCTCATGCCACCCTTAGTATTGAAGCTAAGAACATGCAATAGGAAAATTCTTTAAGGGCTTCTTTTTTAGAAGAGGCCCGAATTTTTATCTCACCCTATGTTTTTATTAGGGTTTTTTTATGCTAAAAAAACAGCATGTGCGGCCCTAAATTCTCAAGCCAATAAGTAATATGGATGTGGCTAACTATGTGCGTATAGCCGAAAGCCATGATGGCAATATTAGCCACCTTCAAACCAAATAATATTCTTATTTTTACAAGCGGGCTGTGCTGCCCATCAAACACAAAAATCAGAAAGCCTTGTTTAAACCGATGAAGCGTCCTAAATAATTGAATTAAATGACTTTAAAAAAACCTATTTTAATTATTATTTTGGTGTTACTCGTAGACCAAATTTCAAAATTCTACGTGAAGACACATTTTAGTCTTGGCGACGGTGTAAGGGTGTTTGATTGGTTTCAAATTTTGTTTGTTGAAAATGAAGGAATGGCCTGGGGTGCAAAAATACCTGGACAATATGGAAAACTTATTTTAACATTGTTTCGATTAGTAGCGATTGTTGGAATAGGCTATTGGTTGTGGGATTCAGTGCGTAAAAAAAAATCTAGAATATTAATTATTGCGGTTGCTCTTATTTTTGCAGGAGCTTTTGGAAATATCATTGATTCGGTGTTTTACGGACTTATTTTTAACGACAGTCATCACCAAGTAGCCAGTTTATTGGCTTCGGAAGGTGGCTATGGGAATCTCTTTTATGGAAAAGTAGTAGACATGCTCTATTTCCCTTTATATAAAGGGTATTTGCCAGAATGGCTGCCTTTCTGGGGCGGTACGTTTTTTACTTTTTTCGATCCTGTTTTTAATATTGCCGACATGGCAATTAGTACTGGAGTTGGTCTGCTTATTGCTTTTAATAAAAGGGCCTTTCCTAAAAATAGCACCCCTGAATAGCTACTACTAGCCTCTAATTAGCAGTGCTGAATCTTCAATTATAAAACGTTTGTTTACTAGATTGATGTTGATTTATTTAAGAGTTGCTAATGTGCTACAGACCTAAAAAATGGAGATTATTCTAAAAAGAATACAAATTTTTGGGTGTTATGCAAAAATGCAAGCGAATGTCTGTAATGTCATGGAGTATCTTTTCTTCAGCCTCGAAAAAAGAGAGTCCAACGAAAATGGTGTTTTGGTTGCATGCCGCGAGAAACCGATCGTAGAATCCTTTTCCATAGCCAATTCTAGCGCCACTTGCATCGAAGGCAAGTAATGGTACAAATACAACATCGATCTGTTCAGCAGAAATTTCAATGCCAGATGCTGGCTCTGGGATACCAAAGGGAGAAATGGACAGCGACGTATTTTCTTGAAGTAAAATGTGTGTGAGCTCGCCAGTTTCAAAGTTGGACTTTGGCACGATGACGCTCTTATCCTTTCCTTGTAAAATATGCAATAGATATTCTGTGTTTACCTCATTTTTATTGAGAATTGGCAAAAACATATGGTAGTAGCTCGCTTCCCAAATGTCTAGTGCTAGGGCTTTATTTGCAATTTTAAGACTGAACTCCTCAAGATCATTCGTCGATAGTTGCTTTCTTAATGCTTTATATTTCGTTCTATACTCAGATTTTGTCATTGAAACTCTAATTAACACTGATTGGGCGTGAATCAATAATTCGCAGAACTGTATAATACAGCGATGTTAAAATCACTTCATGCCATTTATTAAAGGCTCACCGTTTATTTCGTTCGATATAACCGATAATACTTCTTGAAATATCGATGCCAGTTGTCGTTTCAACACCCTCCAAACCGGGAGTTGAATTTACCTCCAAAATTAAAGGGCCGCGTTTTGATTGTAAAATATCGACACCACAAACACCTAGTTTTAATGTTTTTGCGGCACCTAGGGCAATTTTGGATTCTTCTGGGCTTAATTGAACCGCTTCTGAAGAACCACCAAGGTGCAGGTTTGATCTAAACTCACCTTCTTTACTTTGTCTTTTCATCGCTGCCACAATAACGCCATCTACTACAATTGCTCTTATATCTGCTCCTTTCGATTCGGCAATATATTCTTGAATTACAAACCTCACATTCGAGGTGTTTAATGTTTCAATAGTCGAAATAGCACTCTGGTAGGTTTCCGCCAAGATAACGCCAGCTCCATGAGTACCTTGCAAAACTTTTATAATTACAGGATTATTATTGAAGGCCTTTAAAGTGGATTTAGCGTCATATACATTGCCGAGAATAGTTCGGGGAACGGGGATCTTTTTCATCGATAATATTTGAAAACTAGTCCATTTATTTCGAGATTGAAGTATTGCTTCAGCGGTAACAGGTGTAAAAACATCCATCGCCTCAAAATGCCTTACTAAAGAGGAGCCCATATAAGTGTTTGAAGCACCTATTCTTGGTATAATAGCATCAATATCATCAACTATTTCATCCCCATAGTAGAGTGCTGGAACATTGTTTTCAATTGACAAAGTAAACATCGAGGTGTCCAGCACTTCCATGTCATGGTTTCTGGCTTCCCCGGCTTTGAATAGGCTTTGAGTTGAATAAAGAGATTCACCCCTCGATAAAATGGCAATATTCATTTTGTATAGGTTTCTATTGCAATTTAGTGAAATTGCTTCTTAATAATCATTGATTAAAATAATAATACAGGCTATTTCCCAATTAAGTTCGTAGTATAATTTGGGATCTATTAATTACCTTTGGTCTATGCCAAATGGACCCGTTACTCTTCAAATAGCTACATTGCCAAATGCCCCTGGAGTATATCAATATTATGATAAGGAAGACAAGCTGCTTTATGTTGGGAAGGCAATAAATTTAAAGAAAAGAGTTGCGTCTTATTTTAATAAGGAGCATGACAATGCTCGTACCCGATTGCTTGTTAAAAAAATTAGTCTTATCCGGCATATTGTTGTTGCTACTGAAACCGATGCCCTTTTACTAGAAAACAACCTCATAAAAAAATACCAGCCGCGCTATAATGTGATGCTGAAAGATGATAAAACCTATCCTTGGATATGTATCAAAAACGAACGTTTTCCGCGCGTTTTTTCTACGCGCAGAATGATCAAAGATGGTTCTGAGTATTTTGGGCCATATACCAGCATGCGGACCGTGCATACATTACTTGATCTTATTAAAGGTCTTTATCCGCTACGAAACTGCAACTACGATCTTTCCGATGAAAAAATAAGGGCAGGAAAATACAAAGTATGTCTTGAATATCACCTTGGCAACTGTCTTGGTCCTTGTGAAGATTTTTATTCAGAAGCAGAATACAATGAGACTATTGATGCCATTCGCAATATACTTAAAGGAAATTTTAAAGAATCCCTTCACAAATTTAAGGGGCAAATGGGAGCGCTAGCATCCGAGTTGAAGTTCGAAGATGCGCAGCGGATTAAGGAAAAAATTGACATTTTACAAAACTATCAGTCCAAATCAACAGTGGTAAATCCGAAGATAAATAATGTTGATGTTTTTTCAGTAATTTCTGATGAAAGCTATGGGTATGTAAATTATCTTCAAATTTCCTATGGAGCAATTATTAGATCACATACGCTCGAAATAAAAAAGAAATTGGATGAAAGTGATGCGGAACTGCTACAGTTGGCTGTTTTTGAATTGAGGCAGCGCTTTGAATCAATTTGCAAAGAAGTCTATGTTCCCTTTTCGATTACTGTCGAAGAAGGTGTGAAAATACACGTCCCTAAGGCAGGAGATAAAAAGCAGATTTTAGAGCTCTCTACGAGAAACGCGAAATATTTTAGAATGGAGCGTTTTAAGCAGGCTAAGATTGTAGATCCCGATCGACATGAAAATCGTATCATGGCACAAATGAAAAAAGATCTGCGATTGACCGAGGAACCAAGGCATATTGAATGTTTTGATAACAGTAATATACAAGGAACAAACCCAGTGGCTGCCTGTGTTGTTTTTAGAAACGGAAAACCCTTTAAAAAAGACTATCGAAAATACAATATAAAAACAGTGGTAGGGCCCGATGATTTTGCCTCTATGGAAGAGGTGGTTTACAGAAGATATAAAAGGCTATTAGATGAGAAGCAACCTTTGCCGCAACTTATCATCATTGATGGAGGGAAGGGGCAGCTCTCTTCTTCTTTGAAAAGTTTAGATGCACTTGAATTGCGTGGAAAAATTGCAATCGTTGGTATAGCGAAAAGGCTTGAGGAGCTATTTTACCCCGACGACCCTGTGCCTTTGTATTTGGATAAGAAATCTGAAACCCTCAAGATAATACAGCAATTACGAAATGAAGCGCACCGATTCGGAATTACATTTCATCGAAATAAAAGATCGAAGGAAGCGTTAAATACTGAATTGGAATCTATTCCTGGAATAGGAGAGAAGACGGTTATTGAATTGCTAACACATTTTAAAAGCACCAAACGAATCATTGCAGCAGATTTTGATTCCTTGGTCAAGGTAGTCGGAGAAAGTAGGGCAAAAAAAATTAAAACCCATTTCCAAAAGGAAGAATGAAAAAGGCACTTTACATATGTATGTTTTTAGTAGTGGGGGTTGTTTCTTCTCAAACTGAACCAAGCAAAGACCTCAAAGTAGGCCTCGTTTTAAGCGGCGGCGGCGCAAAGGGTCTTGCCCATATTGGCGCACTAAAGGTGATTGAGGAGGCTGGTGTTCGAATCGATTATATTGGGGGCACAAGCATGGGAGCTATTGTTGGAGCTCTCTACGCATCGGGATATTCTGTGAAGCAGCTAGATTCTATCTTCAGTAATGTGAATTACAGCACGATTATTCAAGATGAAATCCCACGAAATGCAAAAACATTTTATGAAAAGCTTGAATCGGAGAGGTACGCATTGACATTGCCATTTGATAATTTTGAAGTTCGTTTCCCTTCGGGATTATCTAAAGGACAGAATCTCTACAACTTGATGTCTAAATTAACTGCGCACGTAAATGATATTGATGACTTTAGCAAACTACCCATTCCGTTCTTTTGTATGGCGACGAATGTCGAAACCGGGAAGATGGTTGTTTTAGACAAAGGGTATTTGCCAAGTGCAGTAAAAGCTAGTGGCGCTCTGCCGTCTATATTTAGCCCGGTAATTATAGATGACATGCTTTTGGTAGATGGCGGGGTCTTAAATAATTATCCTATAGATGAAGTGCGTGCAAAAGGAATGGACGTTATTATCGGTATCGATGTTCAAGATGGTCTGCAAGATCGATCTAAATTAAACTCTATTTTTGAGATTTTGGTGCAGATTAATACGTTTAGAACGGCCAATGAAATGGAGGCCAAACGCTCAAAGACCGACATTTATATTCAACCTGAAATTGAAGACTTCACTTTTGTATCTTATGATGAGGGCAGAAAAATTATTGAAACGGGTGTGTCTGAAGCATCTAAATTCAAGGAAGATCTGCAAACGCTTTCAGCCCAACAAAAGCAGCATCCAACAAAAAAAATTGAGTTTTTGGAAAGAAGTTCATTTCACATCAGTGACATAGCTGTTCAGGGTAACGAAAAGTATACGAAAGCATATGTTCTTGGAAAGTTAAAGCTAAAAGTACCAGGAGAAATAACCTATGATGCGTTTAGCGAAGGAGTGAACAACCTTTCTGCTACCGGGAGTTTTCAAGACATTGACTATCGTATTGTTCCGGAAAGGAATGGGAAATTTAAAGTTTTGTTTACGCTACGTGAAAATAAATCGACGACCTTTTTAAGATTAGGCGCTCATTATGATCAGTTGTATCGTAGCGCAGCACTCATAAATATTACAAAGAAACGATTTCTAACAAATAATGACATTGTATCCCTTGACATTGCTTTAGGGGATAATTTACGGTACAACTTTAATTATTATATAGACAGAGGCTTTCACTGGAATATTGGTTTTAACTCCAGTTTAGATGTGTTTGATAAGGATGTGGGTATTGGCTTTGCAACTCCAGATTTATCTGAAGAACTCAATACATCCGTGAATAAGATAAACTTGGAATACATGGATTTAACAAATCAAGTTTATTTTGAAACCCTATACAAGAGAATATTTTTGTTAGGGGGAGGTTTAGAGCAAAAATGGATTAAGTATTTGTCTGAGACTATTGGTATTGATGAAAATGATAATCCTCGTACGGTCTTCGAAAACTCAAATTATTTTAATGTTTTTACATATGTAAAATTAGATACCTACGACAATAGTTTTTTCCCAAAGAGCGGACTCTATTTTACTGGGGATTTTCATCTCTATGCACTGGCATCTGGAATGAATAAAGACTTTAAAAGTTTTTCAATAGCAAAAGCTAAATTTGGATATGCAAGATCTCTTTCTGAAAATATTTCTGCGGTTATAACTGCAGAAGGAGGTTTTAAAATAGGAAATGATGAAACCCATTCTTTTGACTTTCTGTTAGGGGGTTACGGCTTTAAAGACCTTAACAACCTGGTGCCATTATATGGCTATGAAGCCTTGAGCTTAAGAGGGAATTCATACATTAAAACAAACCTCACTTTTGATTACGAATTTATTAAGAAAAATCATCTAAATCTTTCAATAAATATAGCCAAAGTAGGTGACGACTTGCTCGTTGCAGGTAATTGGACCAATAGCATCGAGTATATTGGCTACGCCGCTGGCTATGGACTTGAAACTCTTTTTGGCCCGATTGAGGTAAAGTATTCTTATTCGCCAGAAAGAGCCGCTGTTGGATGGCATGTAAAAGCAGGCTATAGGTTTTAGGAATATCTTAGGAAAGAAAGCATAAATTTTTCCGATATTTGTCTTGTAAACTACAAAATTATGCCTTTTTATCATAAATTAGGAGAGATACCTCCCAAGCGTCATACTCAATTTAGAAAAGAGGATGGCAGTTTGTATTATGAACAGCTATTTGGAACAATCGGGTTTGACGGAATGTATAGCAACCTCTATCACGAACAACGTCCAACACAAGTGAAGGCTATTAAAAAGCAGTATAGCGTTGCGCCAAAGATTGCAAAAGCCAATAGCATACAGTCGTATCGCTTAAGAGGTTTTCAAGTAACTCCTGAAGATGATTACCTAGACAGCCGTAAAATAGTACTTACCAATAGTGACTGTAATATCATTTTAGCGGCCCCAAGATATTCTCAAGAGGACTATTTTTATAAAAACACAGATGCCGACGAACTTATTTTTATCCATAAAGGAACAGGAAAGCTTCGAACGCATATGGGAAATCTTGATTTCAAATATGGAGACTACCTATTGGTTCCACGAGGCGTTATTTACAAGATAGATTTTGATACTGAAGACAATCGATTGTTTATCGTAGAGTCCTTCAGGCCAATTTATACACCAAAGCGCTATCGCAATCATTTTGGGCAACTTTTAGAGCATTCACCATTTTGTGAACGCGATATTCGCAAACCATCTGAATTGGAAACCTATAACGAAAATGGAGAGTTCCTAATAAAAGTAAAGAAGCAAAACGATATTTTTGAAATGGTTTATGCGAGTCATCCTTTTGATGTTGTAGGTTATGATGGGTATAACTTTCCATATGCCTTTTCAATTCACGATTTTGAGCCCATTACTGGCCGCATACACCAACCGCCGCCGGTGCATCAAACTTTTGAAACGGATGCCTTTGTTGTATGTAGCTTTGTTCCAAGGCTTTATGACTACCATCCACTAAGCATCCCCGCACCTTATAATCATAGCAATATTGATAGTGATGAGGTGTTGTATTATGTAGACGGTGATTTTATGAGCCGAAATGATGTCGATGCAGGACATATATCATTACATCCAGGAGGAATTCCTCATGGACCACACCCCGGAGCAGCAGAGCGAAGTATTGGCAAAACGAGAACCGACGAGCTAGCGGTAATGGTCGACACTTTTAAACCATTGCAGATAACAGAGGAAGCCCTCAAGATAGCGGATGAAGAGTACTATAAATCCTGGTTAGAATAATGAATACCAAAGGAACCCTAACTTATACTGTATGAAATCATGAGGGGCCAGACTCAAAAAGGAAGACCATTTCAGTTGGGGTTAAAATATAAATTATGAGTAAAGAAGTAAAATCGATTGACTACGGTTTGGAAAAAATATTTGAAGGTGCAGCAGATTTTTTGCCATTACTAGGTACAGATTATGTTGAATTCTACGTAGGAAACGCCAAACAATCGGCACATTTTTACAAAACAGCTTTTGGCTTTCAATCTTATGCATATAAGGGATTAGAAACAGGCTCGAAAGACTCCGTAAGTTATGTGCTTAAGCAGGATAAGATCAGAATCGTTCTTACCACGCCATTAAATAGTGCATCGCCAATTAATGAGCATATTGTAAAACATGGAGATGGAGTAAAAGTTATTGCACTCTGGGTGGATGATGCGAGAAAAGCATATGAAGAAACGACAAAGCGTGGGGCGAAATCATATATGGAACCTACGGTTGAAAAAGATGAGCAAGGAGAAGTTGTGCGTTCAGGAATCTATACCTATGGCGAGACTGTTCATTTATTTGTTGAGCGAAAAAACTACAAGGGTGATTTTTTACCCGGGTTTAGACCTTGGAAATCGGATTACAATCCGGAGCCAACTGGCTTAAAATTTATCGACCATATGGTTGGTAATGTGGGTTGGGGAGAAATGAATACTTGGGTAAAGTGGTATGAAGATGTGATGGGGTTTGTGAACTTTTTATCATTTGATGATAAACAAATACATACCGAGTACTCAGCTTTGATGAGTAAAGTAATGAGTAATGGGAATGGACGTATTAAGTTTCCAATCAATGAGCCCGCCAAAGGAATAAAAAAATCTCAAATTGAAGAATACCTCGATTTTTATGAGGGGTCCGGGGTGCAGCATTTAGCGTTGGCAACAGACGATGTTATAAAAACAGTGGCCCAACTTAAAGCAAGAGGAATAGAGTTCTTGCCACCACCACCTCAGGAATATTACGATGATATCCCCAGGAGATTGGGAGTCCATATGGATGTAATGAAGGAAGATATAAAAGAACTCCAAAGATTGTCGATTTTAGTTGATGCCGATGAAGAAGGCTATCTGCTTCAAATATTTACCAAACCATTGGAAGACAGACCCACCTTATTTTTTGAAATAATTCAGCGCATGGGAGCCAGAGGTTTTGGAGCAGGAAATTTCAAGGCGCTTTTTGAATCTATAGAACGTGAGCAGGCCGAAAGAGGCACATTATAACGAAAGCATAACATTTACAAAACCTGTAATAATCTGGTGTGAATACAATAGTATAATTCAATGAGAAGGATAATTACGGTCATATTATTTTGTAGCATTGCCACTCTTTCTGCCCAAGAAAAGGCCTATGGAGATGGTGAGTGGTTTAAGTTCAGAATACATTATGGATTATTGACTGCGGGTTATGCCTCCTTGGAGGTGACTAGTGAAAAGCTCAATGAGAAAGATGTGTTTCATGTTAAAGGAGAAGGTAAAACCGTGGGTATTTCAAAATGGTTTTTTAAGGTAGAAGATGATTATCAGTCGTATATAGATAAAGAAAAAGACATTCCCTATCGTTTTATTCGGAATATATATGAAGGGGGGTATACGAAAGACATTCAAATTGACTTTAATCATGCGACTAAAAAAGCATTGGTTTTTAACAAAAAGCACAACACCAAAGAGGAACTCTCGTTTGATGAGAATACCCAAGACATGGTTTCGGCCTTTTACTACCTCCGAAACAGGTTAGACCTAGAGAATATTACTGAAGACCAATATGTAGATATGAACATGTTTTTCGATAGGGAGAATTACAAATTTCGTCTGAAATTTTTAGGTAGAGAGACACTGAATACAAATTTTGGAAAGGTGCCTTGTTTGATATTTAGGCCTTATGTTCAATCTGGAAGGGTTTTCAAAGAGAGTGAAAGTCTAACGGTATGGGTAAGCGACGATAAAAATAAAATACCGCTGTTAATTAAAGCAAACTTGGCCGTTGGGTCACTAAAAGCAACATTAACAGATTATAAAGGTTTAAAACATTCATTTAATAGTATGGCAAATTGAGATATGGAAATTAAACCTGAAACTAAGAAATTATTAGAGCAATTAGAGGCTAAGTTTGATGGAATAGGTCAAGATCTCGATATTCATCTTGAAGGGTTATTGCACAGCGAACCCATTACGTATTGGGATTATATACAAACCGATGCGCTTTTAAACCTTCAAATACAGAGAACTACGCTACCGGATGAGATGGTATTTATTATGTACCATCAGGTAAATGAGCTGCTGTTTAAGATGATTCTCTGGGAGATATCTCAAGTATCCCATAATAAAGATATTACGGCTTCATTTTTTTCAGAAAAACTGATGCGTGTGAGCCGTTACTTCGATATGCTCACTTCCTCGTTTAATATTATGCGGGATGGGATGGAAGTTGAGCAGTATATGAAGTTCAGAACTACACTAACTCCAGCAAGCGGTTTTCAAAGCGCACAGTATAGAAAGATTGAGTTTGCTTCGACCGAATTAATAAATTTAATTGACGCAAGGTTTAGAGATAATATTGACAGGAATACTTCTTACGAGCATGCCTTGGAGCATTTATACTGGCAAGCTGCGGGGAAAAACTTTGAAACAGGGAAAAAGTCATATTTGCTAAAATCGTTTGAAGAAAAATATAAAGACGAATTTATAGCTTTTACGCAAGAATATAATACCATCAATTTATACTCTAAATATAAAGAACTTCCTGATGGGGTTAAACAAGACCCGATTTTACAGAAAGCACTGCGCCATTACGACTATACGGTGAACATAACGTGGGTGTTGGCTCACTATAATGCTGCACGTTATTATATTGGTGGTGGAGACGACTCAAAAGAAGCAGTTGAAGCTACTGGAGGAAGTGATTGGGCAAAGTATATGCATCCCAAATACCAGCGTAGAATATTTTTCCCTGAAGTATGGACAGCCCAAGAAATAAAGGATTGGGGAACAAATGTTTAGCCTCTAAAAAAAACACCGCCAAATTGAAGAAACTAATTTATTTTATCCCCATCCTATGTGTTCTGTTGGCATGTAACGAAGGAGTCAATGTCGATGCGCAGGTCATTACTGAAGAAACCCCAGTTATTATCGTAGAATATGGATATCGATTTAACGACTTCGAAGTTGTTAAAGATACCGTTCGCTCTGGGGATACATTTGGAGCTATTCTGAGTAGATATGGTGTGTCAAATAAAAAAATATATGAGGTAGCGACCAGATTTAAAGACAGCTTCGATGTGCGCAAGATAATAGTAGGGAAACCCTATGTCATTCTAAATTCAAAAGATTCGCTCAACAGTACGCAAGTTTTTATTTATGAAAAAAACAAGATTGATTATGCCGTTGTAGACCTAACAGATTCTCTTCGTTGCTATAATGGTAAAAAACCAATAACCATTAGGGAGCGATTTGCTTCTGGAGTAATCACGAGTTCACTTTCAGAAATAATGAGTGAGCAAAAATTAGGCGCGAATATGACCGATCAGCTGGCAACTATATATGCCTGGACCGTGAACTTTTTTCGTTTGCAAAAAGGGGATCGTTTTAAAGTGGTTTATACCGAGCGATTCATAAATGACACAATACCTGCTGGACTGGAAGGAATTAAGGCCGCTTACTTCGAACATCGTGGCAAACCATTGTATTCCTTTAATTATACTGTAGATACAGTGAATGCAATACCAGACTTCTTTGATGAAAAGGCGGACAATCTTCGAAGAGCTTTTTTAACGTCTCCAGTAACATTTAGCCGCATTTCATCTAGATATAATCTAAACAGAAGAATTAAGTATTATGGGTATAAACGCCGCCCGCATAGAGGGACTGATTTCGCTGCGCCTATTGGCACACCAATACTTGCAACAGCTGATGGGGTCGTTTCTAAGTCCGAACGCAGAGGAGGTAATGGAAATTACGTAAAAATTAGACATAATAGCACCTATGACACCCAATACCTTCATATGAAAAGAAGAAAAGCGAGGGTTGGTGATTTTGTGCGTCAAGGAGAGGTTATTGGCTGGGTAGGAATGACAGGAAATACAGGAGGGCCGCACGTATGCTATAGATTTTGGAAGAATGGAACCGAAGTAGATCCTTTTAAGCAAGATTTACCGCCATCTAAACCTTTGCCAGAGAAATATCAGGAAGACTATTTCGATTATATTCTTCCGCTAAGAGAACAGATAGACTGTATTTCTTATCCGTAATTTATCTTAATGTTTTGTTAACGAGTCTGTTAACAACTTTCGATACTTCTGCGGTTAATGCCTAATATTATTCTTACTTTACAACTAGATTGGTATGTATATATTTTTAGTACTTTTATCAAAATTATTTTTGATTTTTAACCTTACTATTTAACTCTTATTTTAACAAACACAAACACAAATTTAAACTCAAAATTATGAAAAAACTACTACTACTACTACTTTTATTTTCTGCAGGTTCTGCTTTTTCGCAGGGGACTATAAGCGGGACAATTACTGACGGAAATACAAGTGCCGTATTATCTGGAGCAAATGTCATTGAGGCCGATACCGAAAACGGTGCGATGTCAGATTTTGACGGAAATTTTAGCTTAAATGTTGATAACAACAGTGGGTCAATATCCATTTCTTATTTAGGATATGTGTCTGAAAATGTATCCTACACAATTGTAGATGGAATGGCGAATTTAGGGTCAATTTCATTAGCGCAGGATGCCGACCAATTAGATGAAATTGTCATCACTGGAATTGTTGATTTTGCAAAGGACAGAGAAACTCCTGTTGCAGTATCGACAATACGATCGGAAGAGATTCTTGAGAAATTGGGGTCGCAAGAATTTCCTGAAATTTTAAAAGGAACACCATCTGTGTATGCAACGAAACAAGGGGGTGGTTTTGGAGATTCTCGTATTAACATTCGTGGGTTTGACCAAAGAAATACGGCAGTTATGATTAACGGAGTACCTGTTAATGATATGGAAAACGGGGCCGTATATTGGAGTAACTGGGCAGGATTGTCTGATGTTACATCTGCAATACAGGTACAAAGAGGATTGGGTTCTTCAAAACTTGCGATTAGTTCGGTTGGGGGTACAATTAATGTACTAACAAATACTGCTGACCAAGAAGAAGGTGGTAGATGGACGAGTGGTTTTGGAAATGATAATTATTTCAAAAATGTGTTGAGTTATAACACAGGGAAAATGGATAATGGACTCTCTGCATCTGTATTATTTAGTAAAACAACAGGAGATGGTTACATCGACGGTACTAAATTTCAAGGGCATAACTATTTTATAGCCTTAGGATACCAGCTAAATGAGAAGCATAATTTCCAATTTACAATGACTGGAGCACCACAATGGCACCATCAAAATAGTAGAGCTGTATCAATTAGCGGTAATATGGGTTACAATGGTGGAACAGTTAACCGAAAGTACAATGAGCAATGGGGTTACTTAAACGGTCAAGAATACTCTTTTAGAAGAAACTTCTACCACAAACCAGTAATGTCGGTAAATTGGGATTGGGACTTGAGTGAGAAATCAACGGTATCTTCAGTGTTCTACGGATCATGGGGACGTGGTGGTGGATCAGGACCAATTGGAAGAATCAATGGGGGTAGAGACTTCTCATCTACTTTCAAAAATGACCAAGGATTGATCAGATTTGATGATATTCAAGCGTGGAACAGTGGACAAAGTGTTCCTGATTTTGGTGATGATAGAGTTGCAGATGGTAATGGAAAACTTGTGAATAACAGAAGTGAAGGATTCTCACGTAGAGCATCTATGAACAGTCATGACTGGTATGGTACTGTAATTAACTTTAATCACGAATTGAATGAAAAATTATCATTTGACTTTGGTGCGGATTTAAGAAGCTACAAAGGATACCACTTTAGGGTAGTGAATGATGTTTTAGGAGCGAATTCTTATTTTGATAATAGAGACGATTTTAATCCTGATAACTTCATCTACCAGGGTCAATTTGAGGAGGTATCTCCATCATGGAATCCTTGGGATGGTATCAAAGACATGGAGAAAATTGAATATTACAATGAAGGTTTGGTTCGTTGGTCTGGGCTGTTTGGACAAATGGAATACAAAACAGACGAATTATCAGCCTTCGTACAATTTTCAGGGTCTAATCAAGGATTCCAAAGAGTTGAGAAATTCAATGATTTCGGCGAGGCCGGTCAAGCTGATCAAACAACTGATTGGGAAAACCTATTAGGTGGTAACCTTAAAGGTGGAGCAAACTGGAACATTGATGAGAATCACAATATTTTTGGAAATGCAGGATACTACTCAAAACAACCATTATTTGATGCAGTTTATATCAACTTTGGTAATGACGTAAATCCTAACTTAACAAATGAAACAGTTATAGGAACAGAACTTGGGTACGGTTACCGATCAGGTAAATTAAGAGCAAATGTTAACTTATACCGCACCTCTTGGGATGATAGATATATCAGCGTTGGTTCTAATTTTGATACTACGGGTGATGGTGAAAATGACACAAGAGGTTCTGCAAATCTTACAGGCGTGCAACAAGTACACATGGGAGCAGAATTAGACCTTACTTATAGAGTATCTGATATGTTATCACTTCAAGGAATGGTATCCTACGGTGACTGGAGGTACAATGGTGATGTTACTGCCAACTACATTGACGAAGATCAAAATGTTATTTTAGGTGACGATGGAAATGCGTTCCAAGAAACATTATATCTTGATGATGTAAAAGTTGGAAATGCGGCACAATTCACTGCAAGATTAGGAGCGACAGTTAGTATTACTGAGCATATTAAAGCGGATGGTGGCATATATTGGGCAGATAACCTTTACGCAAGTATTGATCCAACTGACTTTAATTCAGTAGACAATGATGGTTCTCTGCAATTACCATCGTACAGTCTTACAGACTTTGGACTATCTTATACAACTGGTTTTGGTGAGAAGATGTCATTAAGTCTTAGATTAAACGTAAATAACATATTTGATACGTTGTATATTTCAGAGTCTCAAACGAACCGACATGCACAAGCAGGAGACGCTACTTGGGAAGGTGTGAGCACTGATAACAGAGTGTATTGGGGTTTTGGAAGAACTTGGAATACAAGTATTACGCTTAATTTCTAATAAAGCAAGTACATACATTTATAAAAAACCCTAAGATATGTTCTTAGGGTTTTTTTATGGAATCTATTTAAAATAAGCGTTCTGTTAAAAAGCTATAAACAACAGTAGGATGCGCATCTTCTAAATACATTTTGTGTCTGTCTCTTGGGGATTATGTATATCTTTGACTCATACCAACAATCTAAAAAAAAAGAAATGTACACCACCTTACAATTTTTACATTCATATTGGGCTTATGTAGTATTGCTAACTGTTTCCCTAGCAACATTTAATGCCTTGGTTGGTTATTTTGCTAAAAAAGAATACAACCCGAAAGATTTCCGGATTTCTCTTTTTGCTTTAATTGTAAGCCACCTGCAACTTCTTCTTGGGCTGGTGTTGTATTTTGTGTCACCTCTCGGGATGAAATCTATTTCAAACAATGGTATGGCTACAGTGATGAAAGACTCTATGCTCAGACTAAATGCCGTAGAACACCCAACGGTTATGATCTTGATGGTCGTTTTTATTACAATCGGCTATTCAAAGCATAAAAAGAAATTGGTTTCAACACCAAAATTTAAGATACTTGCAAGCTTTTATACCATTGCACTAATCTTAATGCTAAGCAGGATTCCTTGGAATCAGTGGTTTTAGAATTCTTCGTAATAGAGACGTTTTGTTTCAACGTGACGTGATGCAGTCTCTTTAATTAAATATAGAAAGACAGAAAAGTGGTCGCTATAGCCACCTGTAAAAGGACTACTCCCAATTGTTTACAAGGATAAATGTAATATCGCCAGAGGCATTTGTTTTATTCAGAAGACAAAGAAGGACACTCACGCAGAGATCTCTCACATGACACCTTTAAAAGTATTGCGGTGACTGCCTAATGTTTATTGTTTTAGTAACGGCTTGCATCGAAGTACCTCCATTTTTTAGAATGGAGTGTCCTTCCGTGATGGCCTGTTTTAGTTTTTGACGATAGGCCTCTTCAAGAGAATCACTCATATTTTCTTTTAGGATGGTCCCG
>CALKCP010000009.1 GCA_938083445.1 uncultured Ulvibacter sp.
GGTGCTCAATTAACTAGAATTGAGTACATGTTCGGAAGAACATACCTTGCAAATTACACTCCTGAAAACACTAATTTCGAATGGGGATTGGCATACCAAGGAATGTTTTCTGATATAGTAGGTGCTGAACTTCTTGCCACTGAGCAAGGACAATACAAACACCTTGCTGTGATGAACGTTATGAAAGCCTATACTTTAATGACTTTAGTAGATTTTTACGGCGACGTACCTTATAGCGAAGCATCAAATCCTTCAGAATTCCCATTTCCTTCAGCAGATGATGCAGCGACTGTTTATGCTGGCGCCCTCACTTTGTTAGAAGACGCTGAAAATTATTTATCTTTAGGTGGAGGGTCCATTCAAAATGAATTCTTTTATGACAACGATTATAGTAAATGGCGTAAGTTAATTGGAACTCTAAAAATGAATGCCTATCTAAATACAAGATTGGTAGATTCAGGTGCACTCGGAAAATTTAACGCTATCGTTAATTCTGGAACCTACATTTCTTCAAGTGATGATGATTTCCAATTCCGATATGGAACTAGCGAATCAAATCCAAATACAAGGCATCCTGCTTATGGTTCAGATTATGGGAATAGTGGTGCTGGAAGATACAGATCGAATTGGTTAATGGAGTTAATGTTAAATAACAATGACCCAAGGATTCGTTATTACTTTTTTAGACAAATAATCTGTACTCCAGGAACAATTGGTGCGGATGGCGTTGCTTGTGCTCCTAATGGACCACAACTTCAATGCTCACAACAAGCGAAACCACCGCATTTTCCAACAGACATGACTTTTTGTAATGTAAACTCAGGATACTGGGGTAGAGATCACGGAAATGATGAAGGTATTCCACCAGATTCATTCAAAAGAACTGCGATGGGTGTTTATCCTGCAGGTGGACGATTTGATGGTGACGATTTCGACTTTGTCGGTATAGGCCAAGGTGGTGGTGGAGCAGGTGTTACTCCAATCATGCTAGCATCATGGGTAGACTTAATGCGAGCTGAAGCTGCAATGGCATCAAACAATACTAGTGCTGCCGGAACACTTTTACAAAGCGCTCTTACGAAGTCTATAGCTAAAGTTCAATCTTTTGGATCTTTAGATGCTACTGCTAATTCTTCTTTCTTTCCAAGTTCTGCCGATGTTAACGCTTTTAAATCGTCAGTATCTGCTGCTTTCAATAGCGCAAACACAACAGGAAAATGGAACATATTAGCAAACCAAACGTTCGTTGCATATTACGGAAATGGTATAAATCCTTATAACTTCTACAGAAGAACTGGATATCCAACAACCTTACAATACAATATCGAGCCTAGCTCAGGAGATTTCGTTAGATCATTCTTGTATCCAGCCGATGAGGCTAATACAAATAGTAACATAGTACAAAAACCAAATGTAAGCCAACAAGTGTTCTGGGATAACAATCCAGCTTCACCTGCGTTTCCATTTGCTAACTAATATTAAAACTTAAGAATTATGAAAAATATATATAAAATATTTTTAGTTGGGCTAATTGCAGCGGGAAGTACAATTAGCTGTACCGATAGCGAGCTAGCTATAGATGCTCTTTACGAAGGTGTTGATAAATCGGGTGCTTTTATTAGAACCATTGAATCTCCTTTTCAATTAGTAAACCTTTCTGATCCAACCAAAAATTTTATCGCTGCGACGATTGAAGTTCAAGAAGGACAAGGGGACGTAAGCACATTTACAGAAGTAAGGGTCTTTATAAGCTCTTACAACGATCAAGATCAGTTGGAAGCAACCTTAGATACATCGGGTAATCCACTAACAGAGGTATTACTTTCTACCTTGCCAGCCTCAGACTTTACGCCAAGTGCAGGTAATCGTTTGCCAAGCAATGCTTTTAGTATTCCAACGCAAACTCTTGTAGATTTATATCCGGACGCTGTTTTTACTATTCCTACGTTCGTTGTAATTCGATTAGAACTTGAACTTGCTGATGGTAGAGTTTTTACGGATGTTAATGTAGGACCAACAGTTTCTACTGGAAATTACTTTACTGCACCTTCTTTTTACAATATCATTTTCTTACCAATCTAGGAGGCAAAGTACATTAAATAATATCTAAAAAAAAACAGAGATTTCTTAAATGAAATCTCTGTTTTTTTTTTGGTTTTTAATGATATTAATGTAAATTAATTCGTTCCATTTTTTAACTATAGAAATCAAAATCCCCGCAACCTTAGCCCAAAGAAATCGTGTTATATATGTATAACATTTCATTTACTCTACTAATTCGTAATCAAAAAATAAGAAATTTTTCGCCTAATTCAAATAATATGTGTATTTTTGATGTAAACTAACTTTAAAAACTAATATTATGAAAAAAAATTATTTCTTAGCAGTTCTTTTTGCTTTCAGCATGATATCTGCAAACGCGCAATTCGCTATGGACGACATGGAGTCTTACGGAGGTGGTAATGCACCTATCTTAGACGCACAATGGGGATCTTGGGATGGTACAGCTGGAACAGCAATGCTTTCTTCAGGTACTTATGCTCAAAGTGGCGCTTTATCAGGATGGGTTGATGGTTCAGGAATTGATCCACTACTATTATTAGGTGATAAAATATTTGGATCTTGGGGTCTTAAATTTGCATCGTATATTCCTGCTGGGTCAACTGGATATTGGAACATGCAAGGTCAAGAAGCTCCTGGTGTACAATGGGTAGTTGGAAACGTTACTTTCGTAGACAATGTAGGTACTATTGATTATAGTTCATCTGATCCTCTTGATTATACGGTATTCGCTTATCCTTCTGATCAGTGGTTTGAGACGATAATTAATTTCGATTTCAATTCTGGAGCAGGTGCTTCAACATGGACAGTGTGGGTTGACGGTGTAGAAGTTGTAGCTGCAGGTACTCCTTATGCTGATGCTGCTGGAACTTATGCTCAGGCTTTAGGTGGAGTTAACATATATTCTGCTGCTGCTACTAACTCAATGTACTTTGACGATGTTGAGTACATTAACGACTTTTATCCAGGACCTCTTGGAGTTGCTGATTTAGATGCTGTAGGTTTTTCTGCATACCCTAACCCAGTAAAAAATGTTTTAAACTTACAAGCAAACGAAGAAATTTCTACTGCTGTTGTTTATAACGTATTAGGTCAAGAAGTATACAACGCGAACATCAATGCTTTAAATGCAACTATCGATATGGCTAGTTTTGCAAGTGGAGCTTACTTTGTAAAAGTAAACGTTGGTGGAACTGAAGGTGTTGTTAAAGTTCTTAAATAAGAATAGATAATACTATGTACCTTATTATTAAAGAGGCAGTCTACCAGACTGCCTCTTTTTTTTAGCAACTATTTTTATATTTAAATGAAATTAATGGAATACAATCAATCTACAATATTTGGAATCTACCCCGTCCAAGAGGCCGTATCATCAAATATTCATATAGATAAACTATTTATACAAAAGGGAACCGTCAATCCTAAAATAGAAGCCATTGTTAAGGATTTAGAAAAAAAGAATTCAACAATCTCTTTTGTGCCGTTTGAAAAACTTGACAAGCTAACTCGAGGCAATCACCAGGGAATCGTTGCTATAACCTCTCCTATTTCATTTCACTCTCTCGAAAACATAGTAGAAACAGTACTTGAAACAAAAAAGCAACCCTTATTTATAATCCTAGATCAAATTAGTGATGTTCGTAATTTTGGAGCCATATTAAGAACTGCAGAATGTACTGGCGTTGATGCGGTTATTATTCAAAAAAAAGGAGGAGCTCCAGTATCTGGGGACACTGTTAAAACATCGGCAGGAGCGATCTTCAAAATTCCAATTTGTAAGGTTGACCATATTAAAGATGCTATCTATTATTTACAAGGATCGGGCATTAAAACAATTGGTGCTACTGAAAAAACAGCTGAGCATATTTATAACTTAGAATTAAACCAGCCAGTAGCAATTGTTATGGGTTCCGAAGACAAAGGAATATCTCGATCTGTCTTAAACATCTTAGATTATAAAGCCTCTTTGCCATTATTGGGCGAAATCAACTCTTTAAACGTCTCGGTAGCTTGCGGAGCGTTTCTATATGAGATTGTTAGACAACGGTCCTTATAAGTGCTTAAATAAGCTTAGATAATATTATGAACCTCTTTTTATTTTTACAATATGGAAGGCAGTGATTATTTTAAGTTTTCACCGTCCTTCTTATTATCTTTATTTAAAGTGTACACAATTCTAATAGGCGGGTTCTCTATATCTGGTAATTCTTCCGGTACTTTTTCAATGAAATTTCCATCTTCATCAAATTGTTTTAAGAAATCATCTTCTTCAGGATTATAATCGTCTTTTTCCCAATCATATTTTTTAGTTTCAATAGGAGTTTCTTTAAAGAAAAAGGCAAACGCCAAACCTACTACAAATCCAGCCGTGTGTCCTTCCCAAGAAATTTTCGGATCTATTGGTAACAGATACCAAAGCAAGCCGCCATATAAAAAGACAACCACCAAAGACAATGCAGTTAGCTGATATTGTTTTGAGAAGATTCCTTTAAAAAACAAGAAAGCTGCTAACATGTATACGACCCCACTCGCACCTATATGAAGAGATGGTCGACCAATCAGCCAAGTTAGCAATCCACTTAACAAAAATCCATAAATTAGTACCTTCCAGCGAAGGCTTTGATAAAAATAAAACAGCGCAGTAGAGAGCACCAATAGCGGAATTGAATTATTAAAAAGATGCTTCAGGTTTCCATGAATAAATGGTCCTAGAACAATACCTGCCAAACCAGAAACTTTGCGTGGATTGATTCCCAAAGAAGTAAAATCCCAATTAAAACGTATTTCAGCCCAAAATACAATCCACATAAGCAAAACTAATGCTAATGGATATAAAACGACTTCTACTGAAAAGTCTAATTTATTTGTTTCTGACATGCTTCGGTTACTTCAATAAATGAGCCTTATTTCAAATTTATGATATTTTGTCAGTAAATAGATTGCTTTATTATCGTAATTTTAAACCATGATGAACGCACCACTCGCTGAACGCATAAGACCGAAGACACTAAACGACTATTTAAGCCAGCAACATTTGGTGGGACCAAAAGGTGCTCTTACTGCTCAATTGGCTTCTGGTATACTGCCATCAATGATATTCTGGGGGCCTCCAGGCACGGGTAAGACAACCCTTGCAACCATTATAGCCAATCAATCGAAAAGACCTTTCTTTTCATTGAGCGCTGTTGATAGTGGCGTTGCTGCGGTAAGAGAAGTTATAGAAAAAGCAAAAAAGGCCGATACCCTATTCACCACTAAAAATCCAATCCTTTTTATTGATGAAATACATCGATTTAGCAAATCGCAGCAAGATTCACTGCTAGGAGCAGTGGAAAAAGGCCTGATAACGCTCATAGGCGCTACTACAGAAAATCCAAGTTTCGAGGTAATACCAGCTCTTCTATCACGGTGCCAAGTCTATGTTCTAAAAGCTTTCAGTAGAAAAGACCTAGAAGATCTGTTGAAAAGAGCTCTAGAAATAGATGAGAAGTTATCAAAAAAGAAGGTTTCGCTAAAGGAAACAGAAGCCTTGATACGTTTATCTGGAGGAGATGCAAGGAAGTTATTGAATGTCCTTGAACTCATTGTACTTTCAGATAAAGGTGAGCACGTAATTATTACCAACGATATTGTGCAACAAAAAGTCCAAAAGAACACCGTTCTTTATGACAAGACTGGAGAGCAGCACTACGATATCGTGTCTGCCTTTATAAAATCGATTCGCGGGAGTGACCCAAATGCATCTGTTTACTGGTTGGCAAGAATGATTGAGGGTGGTGAGGATTTAAAATTCATTGCCAGAAGACTTGTTATATTAGCTTCTGAAGATATTGGAAATGCCAATCCAACGGCATTAGTCTTAGCAAACAATACTTTTCAAGCGGTAAATACCATTGGGTTTCCTGAGGCTCGTATCATCCTAAGTCAATGCACTATATATTTAGCTACATCACAAAAAAGCAATGCATCCTATACTGCCATTAAAGAGGCGCAAAAGCTAGTGAAGCAAACAGGAGACCTATCTGTACCTTTATCTATTAGAAATGCCCCAACTAAATTAATGAAAGAACTAGGTTATGGCGAAAACTATGAATACGCTCATAATTATGAAGGAAACTTTATCGCACACGAATTTCTTCCTGAAGAGATAAAAGGCACCTCCTTCTATAAAACAGGCAACAACCCAAAAGAAAATTCATTAAAAGTGTATCTCAAAAGTCTTTGGAAAGAAAAATATGATTTTTAGCGCACGCGCCTATATGTTTTAGAATTACCCTCTTTTTGTATTACGAGGTTTTCTGTTGCATCAAAGGTCGCATCATATATAGTATTATCTGTATCAATAAAGAGAAGCTTTGCAGTATCATCGGCTACGTCAATTTTTCCAAGCAACATCAACCCATCTTCCATGGTTGCTGTCTCTTTAAATAAAGAATATCCTGCTGTAGTTTTTCGAAGCATATAGGTCCCATCCTCATTGTCATAACTTGAGAATCGAGCCTTAGGCAGGTTCAAGCTTATAACACCATCTGCAATCATTGTATCATTGCCTTGAACTGGGTTTTGAGCTGCAGAACTAGCCAGCTCGTCTTCAAAATAGACAATTTCTTTTTGCTTCACTCCCATTTCATCAAAATATGCAAATGCCTTTCTCAATGCATCTTGATGGGCTTGCTTAAACTCTTTAAGCCTAGTAACGCCCTCTGGACTTCGATATACCTCAAAGCCGTTACAGTCTCTTAGGATCAGCACCAACTTTGTTCTTAAAAGTGCCCTTATATTAACAACATCTGCGTATAGTCCGTCACATGGTCTCGTATTGGGCACATTATTACTTTTAAAAGCGTGAAAGCCATGTTTATTAAATAAAAACTCGGCGATAGAATTTAGTTGGTATTTATCTACTTCGTTCAAAAAATTGAATCGCTCAGGGACGATAACGAAACTATAATCACTCATGCTTGATTGAGATAAACCCTTAGAAATGACGCTTAAAAAGAAAAACAACACTATTAAATACTTACTCATTCTCTATCAATTTTTATATTAAATCCCAACTGTAAAGATACACTTTTTGCTTTTGCCAAATTCTGATACCCCAATAGGTTGTCTGCCGCAAGGTAAAAATTAACCACCCCAATATCCGCAACCAATCCTAATCCAATGTTGCTTGCTGAAAAGGAATCTACCGTGTAAGTTGCCTTTAGTGCAAGAAAATTTGTGAACCGTCTTGAGTAAAATAATGTCCCGGCTAGTTGAGGGCCTTTGGGTCTAAAAATACTGTAATACTGGATGCCGGCTTGTTGATTTCGAGCAGGAGCAGTACTCGATTTTTTACAATTACAATCCTCTGAGTCATCAAGACTTCTTCCAAAACTGTAGGCCAAACTAGCATTAACTTTTATGGGTCGTAACTGTGTATATAAATTATTAAGTGTGTCGATAACTACTTCTCTTTCCACCTCATCCTCAAGATCCTCAAAATAAGGAGGTGCAACACCTCCATTTAGGATTACAGGAAACAACAACTCAATTCCATCAAGCGTATAATTACTGGATACACTATAACTTTCTACATCTTTGGTATGAAAAATTGCTCCCAAATCTAAAATACTAGCACTTGCTGTAATATTATTTGTAATGTCATACGTAGCTCCAACATCTACTCCTAGTCCCAGATTACCACCAAACAAAGCACGACCCATTAGATTTTCCCTTACTTCTCCCGAACCATTCAAGTCTTGAAGCGACGCCAGACCAGAAGTTTCAATTGACATGGCCATGTTTTTAAGCGTATGCTCATAAATATTAGGACCATCTTGATCCATAAGCGTGGTGACGAATGTACCTCGGTTATTCGTGCTTTTATAACTAAGCATACTTGAATATAACTTGGCTCGAACACCAACTGTCAGTTTATCATTTATCTGCTTGTTGGCCCCAAAATGATATACGGATAATAAATCTCCTGTCGTACTAATTTGACCAAAGTCAAATTCATAATTTAAATAATCACTATTCCCCTCCCATGCAAGAATCGCAAGATCTCTTGGGAAATATAAAATAAAATCAAGCTCTTGGTATACCCCTCCAGAATAATATATTTTATTCTTAGCAAGCCATCCAAAATTAATAATTTCCAATTGTTGCGTCGCAGTGAAAAAATCTCTATCACTTAACTCAAAAATCTTATTGCGAATAATTGTGTTAATATCTTGATCTGAATTTCCAAAAATATCATAAGCATTAACTCCTGAGGACCCTCCGTTAAGATGAATCTGTGATAAAAAAGGAACCCCAAAATGCATTTTCTGAGGAATTTTACTGCCAGGGTTTAAAAGTAGGTTTTGAGGAAGATCAGTCATACCATAGAGCACCTGCTTATTTTGTGATATAGCAGAGGTGATCCAAAGAATAATTATTAATCGCAGTAGGCTACGCATAGTGGTTATAGTTCCAAATAGTATGTGGTTTTTGATTGTAATTTTATTGAACCGTCCAGGTTTGCATTTGAAGATGCTATTGTTACGGATACCGCAACCTTTCCCGCCCCAGTCAAATTGATTAACTCCTGACCTTCAAAATTCTCTGTGTATTCAGTTATCACCGGGTTTGAAACAGTACCCTGAGCAACAGGTATTTGAATCGTAGAGGTAACTTGATTTTGATCGTCTAAAAATTCGAAGTCTACTTGAAACTCTCGTTGTATACTATTTCCAACTTTAAACGAAAACACGGCTCTCTTTAAATTATTACGAATTTCAGCATCATTAAGAAATGGCAGGTCTGTGGTATCCCTAACTGTTAAAACAGGGATTGACATAGCAGTATCGAAGAACGTAATTGCTGGTAAATCGAAATATAGTAGATCTAACTCAACAATAGGTGTCAACACAATATTGTTAGCCTTTTCAAAGTCTGTATCCTTGACACAGGCGGAGAAAAATACAATTAATAAAAATACACCTATAGAGGTAAAGACTGAACTTGTTTTCATTATTTAGGGTATTATGTAAGAACGTTTTGAAAAAAGGCTGGAAACTGGAATAACTAATAATAAGCCAGTTAGGTAGATTAAATTCTTCGTTGGGTTCTTTTTATTCTCGATAAAAGTAAACAAAATATTTTCATAATGCCGATAAGTGGCAATATTTATCGACGAAAGACCTAGCTAACCTGCTCAGTATACTTACAAATGTTTTTTAATTTCTAGTAGATTATCAATATACTGATAACCCTTAGGAACTTTTTCTTGTCGGTAATTATAAAATAAAGTCTTCATGCCCGAGGCTTCTGCGCCGAGTATGTCTGCTTCAAAACTGTCTCCTATCATCAAGCTCTCTTCTTTTTCAACATGGGCCTTTTCAAGAGCTCTTCTAAATATGACAGGATTGGGCTTCTTCACCCCTACTTCTTCTGAAGAAGTAATGGTTTTAAAGTAACTATGAATGCCACTATTTTTAAGCTTGATGTGCTGCACTTCCTCAAATCCATTTGTAATGATGTGAAGCGTATACTTTTCTCTTAAATAATCCAGAATTTCAATCGCTCCATCAAAAAGATGATTGTCGACAGGTAACTCATCAATATAAGCATCTGCCATAGCATCTATTTTTCGCAGTGAAAAACGCATTTCAAACTGCTTAAATGAGTCGGTTAGTCGCCCACGGCGAAGTTGTTCTTTCGAAAGCTTCTCCTCTCGAAACAGTTTCCAGTAGGCCTCATTAATTGGCTCGTAAACCGCCGCAAACTTCTTTACCTCAAGATTTATTTTATGTTTACTAAATACCCGTGCAAGCGCAAGAAGAGAGTTTCGATCAAAATCCCAAAGCGTGTGATCAAGATCAAAGAAAATATCGGTGAGACCATTTTTATCCATATTCCTGAAGTTTTTCTGAAAAAACAGAACGCCAAATTTTGTTCTTTTCTGATTTTGTAAAATCACAATTACTAAATACCACTGAAAAAGTTCCGTTCACCTTGTCAACTGAATCGAACAATATTCTGAATGTTTTATTTATTTCCGACTCATATTTGTGTTCAAAAGCCTTCGTGGTGCAAGCTAAGGGGTGAATTATTAGTGGTGTTTTAGTCTCGCTATCCAAGTCGTAAAATAAAAAAGGGGTGCAAGTTCCAGCTCTAAAACCTGCCTTATTCTCGTAAACCATTGTAAAATCTCGTTCTACTTCAAGCTCAACCATGTTCCGATAAATAGACGGTAAATTAACCATATAATTTGCATTCATAGCGCTTGCCAAGGTACGGTTCGTAATTTCCTCCATCGATTCTTTTTCTCTTTTAACTTTCTGATAGTCGGCAGCGGTTTCCGTAGAAAAAACAAGTCCAACTTCTTTATAATCGGAAATGAATTTAACCAACAATTTAAACTTCAGACGTTTTGTATTTATGCCCTCTTTATAATCTGAGCTATCACCCAATCTAAAAAAGAAGGTATGTTTAGAAATACTCCGCTTAGCTGTATTGATAATCCAATTAAACGTATCATATGGATCTTTCCGAAGTGTCATTAGCACCTGCCCTCTTGTTAGAATGGCTCGTATTTTCATTTTCCATAAATCTGAGCCAAACCCCATAATGGCACGCAAAAAACCACGTTGGACAAAGGCATAGGGCTTGCTTGCATCAATGACATTATGAATCTTCATTTTTTTTACTGGAAAAACCAGCCTAGGAAATGACTCCAACAAAATATTTTTAAACTTATAGGCCCAAACATCGACTACGGGTTCTTGCAAAAATCCCTCTCTATAAGCCAAACTCTGCGTGTGTGGGAAACGACCTAAGGTGTCTTTCACATGTGGTAAGTATTCTTCGTATCTGCTCATTAAATAAAAGCTAGCTGAAAATATATCAAAGGGAACCGCGCTATTAGAAATCGAGGAGAAAAAACAGGTTGTACCCTCCCATTTCTTAATCATTATGTCAATAGACTCAAATCCTTGTTGGGTTAACAATCCTTGGCTATGGATAAACATTTCATTCCCTAGTGGCTGTTTTCCATAGGATACCTTTGCGCCATTATGAGCTAAAAATGTCTCAATGGTAGAAGTAAACTGAGTTTCAATACCCAAAATACGCGTGCAAATATGTCTAAACGCATACGTAATTCTTGGCGTTATCTTCTGAGTATATACGAGTAGCATTGGCAGTTATAAGAGGTTTTCGTCGGCAAAGCTAAAGTACGATTTTTCAGTAATAATTACATGGTCTAGCACTTTAATATCTAGACTTTCACTAGCCCTCTTCAGTTTCTTAGTAAGTCCAATATCCGCCTCACTTGGTATTAAGCTACCGGAAGGATGATTGTGCGATAAAATAATAGCAACAGCACTTAATTGCAGAGCGTTTTTTAAAACCAAGCGCACATCAACCAAGGTTCCTGTTATTCCGCCTTTGCTAAGCTGTTTTATTTGCAACACCTTGTTTGAATTATTGAGGTATACAACCCAAAACTCTTCGTGTGGCAGATCGCCAATAACGGGCTGCATTAAATTAAAAATGGAATTACTCGAGTGTACTTTCATCTTTTTGAGTGCATCCTCCACTCTTCTCCGGCGACCTAATTCTAAAGCAGCAGTTATTGCAACAGCTTTCGCCTCACCAATACCCTTAAAAACCATCAATTCTTTGATCTGTAGTTTACCCAGTTCATTTAAGTTATTATCTACGGAAGAGAGTATCCGTTTGCTTAATGAAACAGCGCTTTCATTGCGACTTCCCGAAGCAATTAATATCGCAACCAACTCCGCGTCGCTCAGTGCGATACGACCTTTGAGTATTAATTTCTCTCTAGGACGATCGTCTTCGTTCCAGCTTTTAATTGAAAAGTATTGGTTTTTATCAGACATAGCTTCAACGTTTAAAGTGGGGAGCTGAATCTTCTGTCTTAAGGAAGCGAATGCCAAGTAAATATATAAAACTAATACCTAGTTTTGCAGCTTTTAGAAAACGAATCTGTTTTACTATGAAATTGTGGTATTACAAAAACAGGCGTAACGACGCAGTGGATTGGATGGGTACATCTTATTCTAAAAAAATCGGGCGAAGCTATGTCATCCATTACAAACGACATGTACAACCAGTCTAGGTAATATACTTCTTTAATTCATTAAAGTCCAAACCGCCATAATCTCCGCTGCTCATAAGCAATAGAGATGTATCTTCGAAATTCTGGTCGAAAAGAAAGTCTTTGAAACCAACAGGATCGGTAAAAATTAATAGGTCTTCCCTCTCAAAAGATTCGGCAATCTGCTTTTCAGAAATAGGGTGTAGCTTCTTAACCTGAACTGCATGTGGAGAGTAGAATACCACGGCTTTATCAGCTGCATCTAATGCACCCTTGTATTCTTTTAAAAAATCTGGATTCAAACTACTGTAAGTATGTAATTCAAGACATGCAAGAAGCTCTCTATCTGGATATTGATTTTTTAATGCTTCGGTGGTTGCTTTCACTTTTGAAGGCGAATGAGCAAAATCTTTGTAAGCGACTGATCTTGTACTTTCAGCAATCTTTTCTAGGCGTTTACTCGCACCTTTAAAGGTGGAAATAGCCTCGTAAAAGTCATCGGCATCGACACCCATTAACTGACAGATCCAACGTGCTCCCTCTAGATTATTGAGATTGTGTTTTCCAAAGACTTCAATTGGCATATGTCCTTCTGGGGTATCTAACAATGTCTGTCCGTCTTCTACTGAATAGCTAGGCGTTCCATAAGGATACCTCTTTATTGCACTCGCAGATTCTTCTACGACACGTTTTACTTCAGAATCTTCTTCATTGTAGATAATTGCCCCACCATTGGTAATCTGATTTAGAAAAACTTCAAACTGCTCCACGTAATTTTCATAGGTTGGAAACACATTGATGTGATCCCAAGCAATACCGCTTAATAAGGCAATATTTGGCTTATATAGATGAAACTTTGGCCTTCTATCAATGGGCGACGATAAGTATTCATCACCTTCTAACACAATGAAGTCATTCTCGTTGGTAAGTTTCACCATGACGTCAAAACCTTCAAGCTGTGCCCCTACCATATAATCAACTTCTTTGTCGTGATAATGCATCACATGTAATATCATCGAAGTGATGGTTGTTTTACCATGCGAGCCTCCAATAACCACTCGCGTTTTATTCTTAGACTGCTCGTATAAAAACTCAGGATAGGAGTAGATGGATATCCCCAATTCTTCGGCTTTCAATAGTTCAGGATTATCCGCTTTCGCGTGCATCCCTAGAATAATGGCATCAATGTCTGAAGTAATCTTTTCAGGAAACCAACCAAAAGTATCTGGCAACAATCCCCTTGCTTCCAACCTTCCTTTTGAAGGTTCGAAAATTTCGTCATCACTGCCGGTTATGTGATCGCCTTTAAGATGCAGCGCCAAAGCCAAGTTGTGCATGGCACTTCCACCAATTGCAATAAAATGTACTCTCATGGAATAAATAAATTCAAGAAAACGCTGTTTTACTTTGTCAGCGAAAAATGGTTAAAAATAGTGTCTAAAGGTACATAATTTCGCCCGACAATGGGAGGATGATCAGGCGCTTTTGAATCGAACAACCACAGCTAACAATCCATTCTTTGATAACACAGTTCCATCCTCCACCGAGAACTCGAGCAGGCGAATTGCCCCACGTAAGCGTGAAAGGAAATGTTTTCTACTACAATGTTTTAATCCTCTTTTTCTCTTCCAATGCTTCTTTGAAATCGGGACGGTTGCTCAAAGCCTCATCTATCCAAAATAAAGCATCCTCCTTCCTACCCAAATTTTTATAAATTTGAGCCATTCGAAGATATGCCCAGTCTTTTGGTACACCATCTTTTATTGAATGGTTTTTAATATATTCTTGAAGAGATTCAAGTCCTAATTGAGAGTAGATATTATATTGAGCAGCAATCTTACCGATCTGATACTGCAGCTGATTGCGCTTGTGCAGTTTCAAAGATCTCACAGAAGTCTCAATAGCTTCCTGCGGTCGTTCGTTATTTTCATAGAGTGCACTTAACTTTTCGTAGGTATGAGGTGAACCTCCTACCTCGATGGCTTTCTTATAAAAATTTTCAGCATCCAAAGGGCGCTCGGTATACTCGGCAATATACCCATTGGCTAAATACCCATCTACAAGTGATAGTTTCCCCAATTCGTTCGCATACTCCATTGCCTTGTCTTCGCTCCCTCCAATGATACCTGGCAACTGTATGTAAAATTCGACCAATGCCCAGCGCGTTTCGATATGCTCTGAATCTAAGCTAGCAGCGGTTTCAAAGGCTTCTTTTATATCACTTACGTAAAGCAACGCGCGCAGTTTACTACCTTCAAGTGCTTTCATGCTTGTTGCTCCTCCAAATTTGAAATGATAGTTGGCGCTCGTTGCATCAAGAAAAACCAAATCCTTATAATAATCGATTGCGGTTTCCCAATCTTTCGAATAACTTGCAATATCACCCAAATATTCCTTGCACTTAAGACTGTTAGGGTGCTCCTCTAAATAATCCTGAAAGAGTGGCTTTGCGATATCAAATTTTTCTTGTTGAAAATAAACTTCTGCCAGCTCAAAATTACTTTGAGACCAACAGAAAAAAGGGAAAATAAATAGGAGGTTGCGTACGTACTTCATTCTGAAATCTGGATTCTCGAAGGTGATTCCAAAAACTGAACGTGTTTTTTCTTAGTCCATTTTCTCATCGTTTGAGGTTTTGAGTGTCGAAGTTGACCTCGTAAGTGCCGACGATAAGATCCCTGTAGGAATTGCAACAACTCCCAAGCCTACCATTAGAATAATGAATGTAAAAACACGTCCACCAATAGTAATTGGGACCACGTCGCCATATCCTACAGTAGTAAGTGTAACAATGGCCCACCAGAGACTTTCGAATATAGAGGAGAAATGTTCGGGTTGTGCTTTATTTTCAAAATAATAAATACCAACCGCAGATAAATAGATGAGAATTAACGTTATAAAAAGGAATAATAAAATCTCTTCTTTAGCTATGGATATGGCCCTCCCAAAATGCTTTAATGCCCTATTGTAGCGAACCAATTTAAATAATCTAAACAACCTCAAGAATCGAAATGTTCTTAACGACCTCAAATCAAGCCCAAATGCAAAATAAAATGGCAACACCGCGACTAAGTCAATAATTCCAAAAAAACTAAAAATAAACTTAAACTTTTTATCGGCGACATAAATACGGAGCAGGTATTCTAAAGAGAATACAATCACACAAAATAACTCGAAAACTTCCAAACCATCTCTCGTCTGAGGATCTAATAGTGGGAGTGTCTCTATCGAGAAAGTAACTATGGATAGGATAATTAACACCTGTATGGAAAAACCGAAAACCCTGCTTAATCTATTATCATTAAGCTCGATTATACTCTTTAAATATTCTTTCATTGATGGTAATTACCTTTTTAACACCTTTTTAGTAATGCTTCCTTGGTCTGTTGTAATCTCCACAAAATAGACCCCTTGTGAAAAGCTTGAGAAATTGACAAACCCATCTGTAGAAATGATTAGTTGCTGCCCTAATAGTGAGGATACAACAATGCTTTCTAGTACAATTTCTTCAGAGACGTCTACTTTTAAAACTTCTGACACAGGGTTCGGATAAACTACGACTGCTTGGTTAAGGAAACTATCTGTAACAGACAAGGCGCATGAGTCCTCAATTTCTTCAAGTGTGTTGCAACCTAGGCTATTGTTAAAAACTGATTTCACAACACCAGGAACGGCTATTACGGAACACATAAACAAACTATTACATACAGACAGGGAGGTGTTATTGACCACCGCAATTTCACTCACCTGAGAAAAAGATAAATCATTAATGGCATCAATGGAGACTAACGATAAATTTCTACTTAAAAACAAACGATTGCTCACAACTTGTAGATTCTCCAATCCTGATAATGAAACTAAATTATCATTATCATAAATATCAAAGTTTCCAACACTGTTTAAATTGCTGAAAATAGACATATCGGTTAGCGAGGGATTAAATCCAACTCTAAGCCTTCCACTAATGTTTTGTATGCTTTCTAGACCTGAAAAATTAGCTAAACTAGGACATCGTATTATGTATAAATCTTCTAAAGATTCGATATTACTAAAGACAGTTATATCATTAAGAAACATATTATTAGTGATTTCTAATGATCCTCCGATCGATTGCAAGCTTGAAAGTTCATTGAGATTTATCAGGCTTTCATTCGTTATTGATAAATCTTCGTAAATAGTATGTATGTTCTCAAGTCCGCTAAGCGAGGCCAGTGCATTATTGGTTATGTTCATTGAATTAATCGTTTCAAGAAAGCTCAATTGTGAAATATCTGTCAACGATGGATTCGAGAAAATATGCACGTTTTGAATGGCTTCGATACTATTCATACCTGATAAGTCCATTATATTATCGCTAAAAAAAATCTGTAATAGATCCATAGTTCTTAACGAGCTCAAACCATCTAGATTCTGGATATTATTACTAAACTCAGTTGAAAGAATGAGCACCTCTTCAAGATTATGTAAACCTGAAAAATCACTGATCTGTGTGTGGCGTAAATGGATGTTTTGCGCGCTCGTAATTAAAGACAACCCATCTAAGTTTGTAACATTACCGTTTACCTCTCCAATTCGAAGGTCGTTAGTAAGGACTGTACAATTAGGATAATTCGCGGCAAAATTATCTATGTCGGCCTGAGTTTCTAATAATAGCTCGGTTGTTGGGCACTGAGAAAACCCAAAAAATGAGACACAAAAAAGTGCAAGAGGTAGTATTTTTTTCATAGCATTGAATTAAATATTTACACTACTAAATTACACATTTATAACGAGAAAAACAATCTACTAAAAGAGGGAGTTTTTTGTAATTACGCTATTGAATTTTGGAGGAAGTTCGGCTAATTCAGCATTTCCCACAGTTTATCTTTTAGTTCCATAAGCCCTTGATGTGCCACGGAGGAGAAAAACAAATAAGGAATCCCTTCAAAATCTACGTCTAACAATTCCTTCATTTCAATTCTCAATTCATCGTCCAACATATCGCTTTTTGAAATAGCAACGAGACGCTCTTTATCCAAAAGTTCGGGGTTATATCGTTTCAGTTCGTCCAGTAAAATGTCATACTGTTCTTTTATGTCATCGGCATCGGCAGGAATTAAAAACAATAATGTAGAATTTCGTTCGATATGTCGCAGAAAACGATGCCCAATTCCTTTGCCTTCAGCCGCTCCTTCAATAATTCCGGGAATGTCGGCCATTACAAAGGTTTTATGGTCGCGGTAATCTACAATTCCTAAATTGGGTTTTAAAGTTGTAAATTCATAATCAGCGATTTTGGGTTTTGCTGCTGTAACTACAGAAAGCAAGGTCGATTTCCCTGCATTCGGAAACCCAACCAAACCTACATCTGCTAATATTTTTAATTCGAGCGTGAAGTCTAATTCCTGACCATCGATTCCTGGTTGTGCATACCTTGGCGTTTGATTTGTAGATGTTTTAAAATGTGCATTTCCTCGGCCTCCCTTGCCGCCTTCACCAATAATTCGTTCTTCCCCATGCTCTGTTAACTCGAATAAAACTTCCTGTGTTTCAGTGTCACGAACTACAGTTCCTAGTGGCACTTCTACATAAACATCTGCCCCATCAGCTCCTGTGCTCGTTTGCTTACTACCGGGAGCGCCGTGTCCTGCTTTAAAGTGACGTTTAAACTTTAAATGATACAGTGTCCAAAGTCCTTTGTCTGCTTTTACAATAATATGGCCTCCACGTCCACCGTCACCCCCATCAGGACCTCCTTTGGGAATATATTTTTCTCTTCTTAAATGCGCAGAACCCTGCCCTCCTTTTCCGGAAGTCACGTGAACCTTTACATAATCTACAAAATTGCCTTCAGTCATTGTAATTCCCTGCACAGGCAGGGATCTTATTAAAATTAGTTCTTAATGCTCACCACTATGATGCGTTAGGGATAGAGGCGGCATCCTTTTTTGCTACTACTTTATACTTAACTGCAGAGAAGCAAAAAAGAGTAAGCCGAAAGCCCGACCCTTAAGTAAACCGCAGGATTTACTTAAGGGAACGCCCTACAATTTATCAATCACCGCGCTCAATCGGACGGTTATTTCTTCAATACTCCCAACACCATCAGCGCCAAAATATTTCTCTTGCTCCTGATAATAGTTTTTGAGAATATCCGTCTTTCTGTAATATTCTGCAATGCGTTCTCTTATTACATCTTCATTGGCATCATCTGCTCTCCCGCTAGATTTTCCACGATCTAAAAGTCTCTTAACCAAAACCTCATCATCAACCTCCAAAGCTACCATTGCATTAATTTGAGTATTCTTATCGATCATTAGTTGCGCCAAAGCATCTGCCTGAGCAGCTGTACGTGGAAATCCGTCGAAAATAAATCCATTCGCATCGGCATTTTTATCAACTTCCGCATTTAACATTTCGATGGTCACCGCATCAGGAACCAAATGTCCCTTCTCCATATAGGATTTTGCCAAGGTCCCAAGAGCCGTAGCATTTTTAATGTTGTAACGAAACACATCTCCAGTGGAGATATGCACTAATTTATATTTGTCTTTTAAAACTTCTGCCTGGGTTCCTTTTCCTGCACCCGGAGGGCCAAATAGTACAATGTTCTTCATGTTCGCTTCCCGCGTCACCGGGTATGGGTTTTGTGTTTTTTATTATCTATTTCAAGCAATGATTGTATTCGACACCATATACTTAACTATCTTTCAAGAAATAATAAAAATATTAATAATCAATAATTCGGCAAAGATAACAATTGCTAAGAAGATTGTACCTTTGCGCAAAGAAACCTTTATGGCAGATTATTTTTCTTCAGAATTTACTTTAGGAATACTTGGCGGTGGTCAATTAGGTAAAATGTTACTGTACGAAACTCGCAAGTATGACATTAAAACCAAAGTAATAGACCCTAGTATTGATGCACCTTGCCGAATCGCTTGTGATGTTTTTCAACAGGGTGACCTCATGGACTTTGACACCGTTTATCGCTTTGGTCAAAACGTGGACCTTCTCACTTTTGAGATTGAAAACGTGAACGTTGCCGCATTAGAAAAACTAGAGTCTGAAGGCAAAAAAATCTATCCGTCGTCAAAAACGCTTCGCAACATTCAAGATAAGGGCATTCAAAAGCAGTTTTACAAAACACACGGAATCCCAACGGCACCATTTAATATCCTTCAGGATAAGAATGAGCTACATGCGCTAATTGCCCAAAAAGAACGCCCCTTCCCATTTGTCTGGAAGAGTTGTACTGGAGGCTACGACGGAAAAGGTGTAAGTGTTATTCGCACCGCAGAAGACATCGCTCCATTGCCAGACGTAGCTTGTATCGCTGAAGAACTCATTCCTTTTAAAAACGAATTAGCAGTTATTGTTGCTCGCAACCCAAATGGCGAAGTGAAAACCTACCCTGTTGTAGAAATGGAATTTCACCCCGAAGCCAATCAAGTGGAATATGTAATCTGTCCGGCTAGAATTGAGACCTCTGTGGCTCAGAATGCTCGCGAGATTGCAGAAAAAGTTTCCGAAGCATTTGAGCATGTTGGGCTTCTAGCCGTAGAAATGTTCCAAACTAATGACAACAAAATTATAGTGAATGAAGTCGCTCCAAGACCTCATAATAGTGGTCATCACACCATCGAATCGAGTTACACCAATCAGTTTGAGCAGCATTTACGAGCAATTTTAAATCTACCCTTAGGGAAAACAGATAGTAAGGTTGGCGGTATTATGGTAAATCTCGTTGGAGCCGAAGGTCATAACGGGAATGTTATATATCAAAACATTGAAGCTGTTTTGGCAATGGACGGTGTTACGCCGCACATCTATGGAAAAAAAGAAACACGCCCTTTTCGAAAAATGGGACATATTACCATCATCGATAAGGACCTAAAAGTCGCCAGAAAAATTGCGGCAGAAGTAAAGAGAACCATTAACGTAATAAGTAATTAATAAAATTGATTTTATGGCAAAAGTAGGAATCATTATGGGAAGCACGAGCGACTTGCCGGTTATGCAAGACGCAATTGATATTTTAAAAGGGTTTGATATTGAAGTAGAAGTTGATATTGTTTCTGCACATCGCACCCCTGATAAGCTTTATGATTATGGAAAAAATGCACATACCCGCGGCATTTCTGTCGTTGTTGCAGGAGCAGGAGGCGCTGCCCACCTCCCTGGGATGATTGCTTCGCTTTCGCCTCTACCCGTTATTGGCGTGCCCGTAAAATCTAGTAATTCGATCGATGGCTGGGACTCCATCCTTTCCATTTTACAAATGCCGGGTGGCGTACCCGTTGCAACTGTTGCATTGAATGGGGCCAAAAATGCCGGAATACTAGCGGCTCAAATCATTGGAACTTCCGATTCATGTGTTCTAGACAAGATTCTGGCCTATAAAGAAGGACTTAAGATGAAGGTGGAGAAAGGTGCTGCTGAAATGAAAAAATAATCTTTTTGAAAAAACGATGTCCGGTCGAGTGCAGTCAAGTAGAGGTACCGATGGCACTCGACCGGACATGTTAAAAATAAAAGCCCCATGACAAACCCCTTATTACAAGCCTTCGATACTGCTCCCTTTTCAAAAGTAAAAAGCGAGCATTTTCTTCCTGCGATACAAGAATTGATAAAAGCAACAAAAGGGGAAATTGAGGGAATCACATCGAATACAGAACCCGCTACTTTTGAAAATACAGTTGAGGCTCTAGAAAATACTGGTTTACAATTAGACCGTGTAACAAGTATATTCTTTAACTTAAATAGCGCTGAAACAAACGAAGAAATTCAAAAGATTGCGCAAGAAGTATCTCCGCTCTTATCAGAATTTGGCAATGACATCTTACTAAACCAAGCACTTTTTAAGCGGGTTAAACAGGTGTTTAAAATAAAAGATGAGTTGCCATTAAATGGGGAACAAAAAATGCTCCTTGAAAAGCAGTACAAAGGATTTTCAAGAAACGGAGCGAATCTCTCAGAAACAGAAAAACTTGAACTTCGAAAAATCGATGCGGAATTATCAAAACTGAAACTGACCTTCGGTGAGAATGTTTTAGCTGAAACGAATACGTTTGAAATGCTAATTTCCGATAAAGAGGAACTTTCTGGGCTTCCTGAAGGTGCCAAAGAGGCAGCAAGTCAGACTGCTAAAGAAAAGAACAAAGAAGGCTGGATGTTTACATTAGATTATCCAAGTTACATACCCTTTATGATGTATGCCGACAATAGAGATCTCCGCAAAAGAATGTCGCTTGCCGCCGGCGCTAAATCATTCCAAGGTGACGCATTGGACAATCAACAAAACGTTTTAAGTATCGTACAACTTCGTCACAAACGTGCAGTGCTATTAGGCTATCAAACGCACGCACACTTTGTCTTGGAAGAAAGAATGGCCGAATCGCCTGAAAAGGTCCAATCATTTTTGAGCGAGTTACTTGAAAAAGCCAAACCCGCTGCCACAAAAGAATTTAATGAATTAGCGACTTTCGCAAAAGAATTAGATGGTATTGATCAACTTCAAAAATGGGATGGCGCTTATTATGCTGAAAAGCTCAAAGAGAAACGATTCAATCTCGATGATGAAAAACTCAAACCCTATTTTGAACTTGATAAAGTGATCGAAGGGGTGTTCACATTGGCTGGAAAACTTTATGGACTTTGTTTTGATGAGGTTTCTAACATTGACAAATACCACGAGGATGTAAAAACCTTCAGCGTTACCGACAATGACGGCGTATTGGTTTCTATATTCTACGCAGATTTCCATCCCCGACCAGGAAAAAGAGGAGGCGCTTGGATGACATCTTACAAGCCTCAACAGATTAAAAAAGGGGTAAACGATCGTCCTCACGTATCCATTGTATGCAATTTCACGAAGCCCACGTCAAGCAAGCCTTCTTTGTTAACTTTTAATGAGGTTACTACTCTTTTCCATGAGTTTGGACATGCTTTGCATGGAATGCTAGCGAATACCACCTATAAAGGTCTGTCAGGAACGAATGTTTCCTGGGATTTTGTAGAGCTTCCAAGTCAGGTTTTAGAAAATTGGTGTTATGAAAAGGAAGCCCTTGAACTCTTTGCTACTCATTATGAACACGGAGAAGTGATCCCTATAGAATTGATTGAAAAAATTAAAGACTCGGCCACTTTTCACGAAGGAATGCAAACAGTAAGACAGTTAAGCTTTGGAATGTTAGACATGGCTTGGCACGGAAGCGACCCAACAAATATAATCGATGTGAAAGCATTTGAAAAAGCGGCATTTGCAGACACCTCGCTGTACCCCGACAATGCTGAAAACTGCATGAGCACATCGTTTTCTCATATTTTTCAAGGCGGTTACTCTGCCGGCTACTATAGCTACAAATGGGCTGAAGTACTCGATGCAGATGCTTTTGCTTACTTCAAGCAAGAAGGTGTTTTTAATAAAAAAATTGCTTCCAAATTTAAAAATTATGTGCTGTCCCAAGGAGGTACTCAAGATCCTATGGATTTATATATAAAATTTAGAGGACAAAAACCAAACCCCGAGGCCCTATTAAAGCGTGCTGGACTTCTAAAAAGTTAATTCGCAGAGAAAGCCTGTAAAACGTTTTTATTTTTGGTTAGAACATTAGAGAAACTTCAAAACAACTTTGATAAAAACAAGAGTAACCCGAACCAAATAATCGGGATTCCCTCAATCCAAAACGAGGCAAAGTTCTTAGACTGTCTTTTCTCAGAGCGCATTAACCCAATAGCTATTAAAGCAGTAACAAGGACTAAACTTAGTGCGTATGCTGCGGAGAACTCGTCTTTAAATCCCTCCAAAATAAGACAAATAAAGAGTAGAGATACCCCGAGCGCCTTTACCCTTCTTATTCCTAATTGCTGTGGGAGTGTTTTTAGAGATGCGACGTCGAACTCCAAATCTCTAATTTCAAATGGAATGGTTAGCACAATAACGATGATAAAACGTTGTATACATGTCAACAAAACATCTATATCTAACTCAATAACTGCTGCCATTATCGGCACTATCACGGTTACACCTGCCCAAACCAGCGCAACAACAAAAACCTTTAAACTCGTTAAACTTCTTAAGTTCTCAGATCTAAGGAGAGGTACCGCATAAAAAAAAGTGAGCAATGCAAATCCGCCTAGCACAAGTAAGATATCTAAGGACAAACGAAAGCTCAAATAGAAGACAATTGCGAAGCATATAAAAGAAAATATTTGAATAGATTGGAGTGAATCCTTGAGTTCGCGGTGTCCTAATCCAGCAATATTTGCATACTTTACAAAGTTGTAACCTGTAATTGTTCCAAAGAAAACAAAGAACCACAGCGCATTTGGTATTTGTAAATCGTATTCAATCCAACTAATCCCAACCAATGCTAAAACTGCAAATGCCACATGAATACTCGCACTAATATAAAACCTAAAAACACTTGAAAGAAGTTGCATTCTGTAAAAATAGCCAAAGTGTTTATAACCTCCATTTTTCGTTGAAAAAATGTCTCTTCAAAAAGGATAAAACTCGAAATTTTAGTAATTTATATCGTAATTTTGTCAACTTAAATTTAACAGCAATTCGATGAATACAGATTCTTTTGCCTTACGACATATTGGTCCGCGTAACAGTGACCTAACTGAAATGCTCTCTGCCATTGGCGCCGACTCAATGGAGCAATTAATTCTCGAGACAATTCCGAGTGATATTCGCTTAAAAAACGAATTAAACCTGGACCCTGCGCTAAGTGAAAATGAATACCTAGAACACATCAATGCCTTAGGATCCAAGAACAAAGTATACAAAACCTATATTGGATTAGGTTATAACCAATCCATTACACCCCCTGTTATTCAGAGAAACATACTAGAAAACCCGGGATGGTATACGGCTTATACACCCTACCAAGCAGAGATTGCCCAAGGAAGATTGGAAGCGCTGCTAAACTTTCAGACGATGGTAGTTGACCTTACAGGGATGGAATTGGCAAATGCATCTTTATTAGATGAGTCTACTGCAGCTGCAGAAGCTATGGCTTTATTATTCGCGGTAAGAGAAAGAGATCAAAAGAAAAGTGAAGTTCGAAAGTTTTTTGTTTCAGAAGAGATATTACCGCAAACGCTCTCTCTCTTGCAAACTAGGTCAGAACCTTTAGGAATAGAATTAGTTATTGGAAACCATGAAATCTTCGACTTTTCAGAAGCATTCTTTGGTTGTATTTTACAATATCCGGGTAAATCGGGAAAAGTCTATGATTTTACGGACTTTGTTTCAAAAGCAAAAACAGCTCGAATAAAAGTAGCGGTAGCGGCAGATATCTTAAGCTTGGTGAAATTAGAAGCACCCGGAAATTATGGTGTTGATATTGTAGTTGGAACAACCCAGCGTTTTGGAATACCTTTAGGTTATGGTGGACCACACGCAGGATATTTTGCTACCAAGGAAGAATACAAACGATCTATTCCTGGCCGAATAATTGGTGTTACAAAAGATACGGATGGCAATCGCGCTTTGCGAATGGCTTTGCAAACACGCGAACAACATATAAAACGTGACAAAGCAACTTCTAACATTTGCACCGCACAAGTATTACTTGCGGTAATGGCAGGAATGTATGCTGTTTATCATGGACCAGAAGGTTTAGATTATATTGCTTCTAAAGTGCATAGCGGAGCCGTTACGCTGAGTAATGCGTTGGAAAAAATAGGATACACCGAGTTAAATGGATCTTATTTCGACACCTTGTCTATGAAAGCGAATGCGACTAAAATTAGAGACATCGCTGAAACAAAAGAGGTAAATTTTTTCTACCATGATTCGGAAACAGTTTCAATCTCAATTAATGAAACTACAACACTGAAAGACTTAAACGCAATTGTAGCAATTTTTGCAGAAGCTGCCAATCAAGAGGCTCCATTAATTACAGCCTTCGTCTCCGAAAGTAAAATTCCGGTCGCGGTGTCAAGAAAGACTGAATTTCTTAGCAATCCAATTTTCAACACCTACCATAGTGAAACCGAGTTGATGCGTTATATCAAAAAGCTAGAGCGTAAAGATCTTTCATTAAACCATTCAATGATCGCACTGGGTTCTTGTACGATGAAATTAAATGCTGCTGCCGAAATGCTTCCTTTGAGCAATCCACAATGGGGAAATATGCATCCTTTTGTACCTGTAGAACAAGCAGAGGGCTATCAAATAATGCTAAAAAAGTTAGAAGAACAGCTTACTGAGATCACAGGTTTTGCCGGAACTTCGTTACAGCCTAATTCTGGTGCACAAGGCGAATATGCAGGCCTAATGGTGATACGAGCATATCATGAATCGCGCGGTGACACCCACAGAAACATCTGTTTAATCCCATCTTCAGCACATGGAACGAATCCTGCAAGTGCAGTGATGGCCGGGATGAAAGTTGTTGTTACAAAAGCGACTGAGGATGGTAATATTGATGTGGAAGACCTTCGTGAAAAAGCCATTCTTCATAAAGATAATCTTTCGGCATTAATGATTACCTATCCTTCAACGCATGGTGTGTACGAATCGGCCATTAGAGAAATTACAGGCTTAATACACGAAAATGGCGGACAAGTATATATGGACGGTGCAAATATGAATGCACAGGTTGCATTAACAAACCCAGGCGCGATTGGGGCCGATGTTTGCCACCTCAACCTACATAAAACATTTGCAATACCTCATGGGGGCGGTGGTCCTGGTGTTGGTCCAATATGCGTTGCAAAACAATTGCTTCCATTCTTACCATCAAACCCAGTAATCGCTACTGGAGGTGAAAAGGCCATTACGGCAATTTCTGCGGCACCTTGGGGAAGCTCACTGGCTTGTTTGATTTCGTATGCCTATATCTGTATGTTAAGTACAGATGGTTTAAAAGCGTCTACTGAATATGCCATTCTAAATGCAAATTATATTAAAGAACGGCTTGATGGTCACTTCCAAGTTTTATATGTTGGCGAAAAAGGGCGTGCTGCTCACGAAATGATTGTTGACTGCCGTCCCTTTAAAGAACATGGGATCGAGGTCACAGACATTGCAAAGCGTTTAATGGATTATGGTTTTCACGCACCGACGGTTTCATTCCCTGTCGCTGGAACAATGATGATTGAGCCTACTGAAAGTGAGAGCAAAGCTGAATTAGATCGTTTTTGTGATGCTATGATTTCAATTCGAAAAGAAATTAATGTGTCCACTAAAGAAGACGGCAATAATGTTCTTAAAAACGCGCCACATACATTGGCAATGATTACATCAGATACCTGGGTTTTCCCTTACTCGAGGCAAGAGGCTGCATTCCCATTATCCTATGTTTCGGAGAATAAGTTTTGGCCCACAGTTAGACGCGTCGACGATGCCTATGGTGATCGCAATCTAGTTTGTAGTTGTGAACCAATTGAAGCGTATATGGAAGCCTAAGCAGCTATTTTAAATATATTAAAAAAGGGTTTTTCTACTGAAAAGCCCTTTTTTAATATATCACTAAACACAAACCATGATAATATCAAATTGCTGATATTTAGATAAATAATTCCCCAATCATGATAAAAAACATGTATTTTTATGATCTGTTGAAATTGTCATTATTTCGACCCGCTTAGTATTGAAACATTATTCTATTTGACTATTTTTGAAAAAAAGAAAAGAAATGGGTGTAACCATCACAGGGACTGGAAGCTTTATTCCCACCGGAATCGCAAAAAATGAACGGTTTGAAAACAACACTTTTTTTAACGAAGACGGCTCCCTTATCGGGCAGAAAAATGAAGTTATTATTAAAAAATTTAAAGCAATTACGGGCATTGCTGAAAGGCGATATATAGAGGATAAATTATCCACCTCAGACATCGCTTCCTCTGCAGCTTTAAAGGCGATTGAAAATTCTAAAATCGATATAGAAACATTGGACTATATCATAGTAGCCCACAATTATGGAGACGTAAAACATGGAAGTGTTCAAAGCGACGCTGTACCAAGTATTGCATCTCGTGTGAAGCACAATCTAAAAATTAAAAATCCCTCCTGTGTCGCTTACGATGTCTTGTTTGGATGTCCCGGTTGGATTGAGGGTGTTATACAAGCAAATGCCTTTATCAAGGCAGGAATGGCAACAAAAGCATTGGTTATTGGGGCCGAATCTCTTTCGAGGGTGATTGATCAGCATGATCGAGATTCAATGATATTTAGTGATGGTGCAGGAGCCACAATTCTTGAAACCGCAGATGGTGCGAGTGGAATTTTAGCACACCTTAGTGCCACCTACGCATATGATGAAGCGCATTTTATTTATTTTGGAAAATCGAACAACAAGGAAGTAAAGGATTCTCCTAACTATATAAAAATGCATGGAAGGAAAATATATGAGTTTTCTTTAATAAAGGTGCCCGAAGCCATGAAATCTTGTTTGGATAAAAGCGGCATTCCCATTACAGATTTGAAAAAAATCTTTATTCATCAGGCAAATGAAAAGATGGATGAAGCGATAACGAATCGGTTTTATGCTCTTTATGATTTAGATCCACCCGAGGGCGTTATGCCCATGACTATAAACATGCTTGGCAATTCCAGTGTTGCGACTGTGCCTACCCTATATGATCTTGTGCTCAACGGTAAAATGGAAGGTCAAAAGGTCGAAAAAGGAGATGTTGTAATGTTCGCAAGTGTTGGCGCAGGAATGAATATTAACGCTATCGTTTACAGAGTTTAAAGATGTACGAAGGTAAATTTCCTGTCAAAAGATACAAACATACCTTGCATTTTGTAGAGAATACACTTTCAAAAGAACACTCAATTCTTGATTTAGGGGTGTCCAATCCTTTTTCTGAATTATTAGCAAAGCAGGGTTTCAATGTCACAAACACAAAAGGTGAAGATCTAGACCTCGATACTTCATCAGTTCAAACCGATGCTTTTGATGTTGTTACAGCCTTTGAAATTTTTGAACATTTAGTATCTCCTTTTAATGTCTTGAAAGATATAAAAGCAAAGAAATTAGTTGCTTCTATACCATTAAACTTATGGTTTGCTTCAGCGTATAGGAGCAAAACAGATAAACGCGACCGGCATTATCACGAGTTTGAAGATTGGCAATTTGATTGGCTTCTAGAAAAAGCGGGGTGGCGAATAATCACACGAGAAAAATTCACAAACCCAGTAAAAAAAATTGGTTTTCGCCCTATTTTAAGATACTTCACACCGAGATATTATTTGGTATACGCTGAGCGAGTTTCATGAGAACCTATATCATCATACCAACATATAACGAAGAAACCTATCTCGCTCAAACACTTCAATCGTTAGTAGCGCAGACTATTATTCCAGATAGAATTATTGTTGTTAATGATAATTCGACCGATCAAAGTCAAAATATTATTGACGATTTCGCTAACAAATATCATTTCATCACCGGCGTCTTGAATGTCTCTGCGCCGAACCATGAACCGGGCAGTAAGGTAATAAATGCCTTTAGCAGAGGCTTGAAAGAATTAGACGATGACTATGACATCTTATGTAAATTTGATGCAGATTTAATTTTTCCGAAGCATTACCTAGAGTCTATCATTTCAATATTTAAAGCAAATCCAAAATGCGGTATGGCTGGAGGGTTTTGTCATATCCTTGACAAAGGTGACTGGAAATTGGAGAACCTAACGAATAAAGATCATATTCGTGGAGCATTAAAAGCTTACAAGAAAGATTGTTTTAAACAAATTGGTGGACTGAAGAGCACTATGGGTTGGGACACGATCGATGAATTACAAGCGCAATTTCACGGTTGGAAAATAAAAACAGACAGCTCCTTAGAGGTGAAGCACATGAGGCAAACGGGAGCTTCTTATTCTAAAACGGTAATACATAAGCAAGGGGAAGCCTTCTACAAAATGCGATATGGGCTTCTGCTTTCCTTTATAGCTGCCATAAAATTAGGGTCAAGAAAGAAAAATTTGATGTTTGTCATAAACACCATGAAAGGCTACTATATGGCCCTAAGAAATGACACACCTTATTCCGTTTCAGATGAGGAAGGGATATTCATTCGTCAGCTAAGATGGAAAGGCATAAAAAACAAATTATTCTAGGCTTTCCGCAGCAATGACCTTTCTTATACCTATTTTTGAAATCACTCCAAATAGATAGACTATGAACCCTTTGCTTCGACAATTTATTGTTTTAATATCCCTAAGTATTGCTGGGTCTTTTAGCTTGATTGCTCAAGAGAGTCCAAAACCTAAAAATATTGTGCTTCTTATAGGAGACGGGATGGGACTAAGTCAGGTTTCGGCAAGCTTATTTTACAATAAAGAAACAACCAACTTTGAACGGTTTTCAACAATAGGTCTTGTTAAAACCTCTTCTTCTAAGGAATTGGTTACCGATTCGGCATCCAGCGCTACTGCCTTTGCGACAGGAATAAAAACATACAATGGCGCCATTGGAGTTGATGAAAATGGTGTCGCTGTTGAAACCATTATAGAGCAGCTTGTTAAGAAAGGATATGCCACAGGATTAATTTCAACATCATCTATAGTACACGCAACGCCTGCTAGTTTTTTTGCTCATTCTAAATCTAGACGCCTGTATGAGGACATTGCCGCTTTCTTACCTTCTTCCAATATTGACTTTATAGCTGGTGGAGGAACAAAGTTTTTCGATAGCCGTGAAGATGGAAAGAATTTATTTTCAGTATTTAAAAAAAATGGATACGAAATTCACACGGAAGAACTGCCTAAGACCTTATCCACAAGAAAGCAGGTCATTCTGCTCGAAGAAGACGAAATGCCAAAGATGTTGGACGGCCGAGGAGATTTTCTTCCAAATGCGACAATATTAGCACTCGAAGCCTTGTCGAAAAATGAGACTGGCTTTTTTCTCTTGATAGAAGGGTCGCAAATTGATTGGGGTGGTCATGACAATGATGCAGATTATTTAATTAGCGAATTATTAGACTTTGATAAAACAATAGGAGCTGTTTTAGATTTTTCTAAAAAAAATGGAGAGACCTTAGTTATCGTCACTGCAGATCACGAAACAGGAGGGTTTACACTTAGCACAGACGATGGAGATTACAACAAAATTAAGCCAACGTTTTCTACGACAGGACATTCAGCTAGCATGGTTCCCTTATTTGCTGAAGGCCCTGGAGCCTCTTTATTTGGTGGTATTTATGATCATAGGGGCATTTATCAGAAAATGCGGGCCCTTCTTATCGAATAATAGCGCGATGCAGGGCGAAGAATATTTTCGGAAAACAATTAGCAAAATTCCTTACTTTAGCGGTACTTAGATTTATATGAAATATATTGAAGACATCGGTTCCTATTTCTTAATGCTTAAGAAAGTTTTTAGCAATCCTACCAAAACGTCGGTTTTGAAGGACCTAATTTTAAAAGAAATTGAAGATTTAATCATTGGTTCCATACCTATTGTTGCATTTATCTCATTTTTTGTTGGAGGTGTGGTTGCAATCCAAACTGCATTAAACATTGACAACCCGCTCATCCCATCTTATTTGATTGGTTTCGCGACAAGACAATCCATTATCCTCGAATTTGCGCCCACTTTTATCTCTGTTATCATGGCTGGTAAAGTCGGATCTTTTATCACCTCAAGCATAGGTTCTATGCGCGTTACCGAGCAAATAGACGCTCTGGAAGTAATGGGTGTCAATTCACTTAATTATCTCGTTTACCCTAAAATAGTAGCCTTGCTACTCTATCCATTTGTTATTGCAATTGCCATGTTCTTGGGCATATTTGGGGGATGGGTCGCTGGTGTTTATGGCGGATTTAGTTCGTCTGATGCCTTTATTCAAGGGCTACAGCAAGACTTCATTCCATTTCATATACTATATGCTTTTATAAAAACGAGTGTATTTGCTTTTATCTTGGCTACAGTTCCATCTTGGCAAGGGTATTATATGAAAGGTGGTGCTTTAGAAGTTGGAAAAGCAAGCACGAACGCTTTTGTTTGGACAAGTGTTCTCATTATTTTAGCAAATTATATAATCACTCAACTTCTTTTAAGCTAATGATTAAAGTAGAAAATATAAAAAAGAGCTTTGGTGAAGAAGAGATTCTAAAAGGGATTTCAACCACCTTCGACAAGGGGAAAACAAACTTAATAATTGGCCAGAGTGGAAGTGGAAAAACAGTATTACTTAAATGCTTGATTGGGTTGTTCGAGCCTAATGATGGTCTTATTTATTTTGAAGATAAGGTTTTAAAGAAAATGAACGACGAGGACCGTCGTAACCTAAGAGAAGATATTGGCATGCTATTTCAAGGCGGAGCGCTCTTTGATTCTATGACCATAGAAGAAAATGTCATGTTCCCTTTAAAGATGTTTTCAAGCCAGAAGAAAAGCGAAATGCTGGAGCGGGTAAATGAAGTTCTTAAAAGGGTAAATCTTGAGAATGTCAATAATAAGTTTCCATCAGAAATCTCAGGCGGGATGCAGAAGAGAGTCTCCATTGCCCGAGCAATTGTAAACAAGCCTAAGTACCTTTTTTGTGACGAACCTAACTCAGGATTAGATCCCAACACCGCCATAGTTATTGACAACTTAATTCAGGAAATAACACACGAATACAATATTACGACCATCGTGGTAACCCACGATATGAATTCAGTTATGGAAATAGGTGAAAAAATTGTCTTTTTGAAAAATGGTTTGTTAGTTTGGCAAGGAACCAATGATGAAATTTTCAAAACTGACAATGATGATGTCACTAAATTTGTCTACTCGTCTGACTTATTTAAAAAAATACGAGATCTTCAAGTGAAAAAGAGCTAAGTTTTTCCTCCTAACTCTTTATAAATCAATTAAATTCTGCTAATTTAGCTCAAAATAAAAAAGAAAATCTAATGAAAAATTATTTACTTCTCTGTGTATATATCCTCTTTGGAGCATCTGTTATGGCACAAGTCACATTTACCAATCACGGAAGCATGTTGGGTAATTATGCCGATTCTTCGGAAGTTGGTGCGGATATGAATGGTGATTATCTCGACGATTATGTTCGTGTTTCTCAAAATGGTATTGGTATTGACTATCAAAATGCAGATCAAACCTTTACCTCTATTTGGATTCCTATGGCCATTCCAAATGTTCCCAACTGGAGTATTGCAGCTGGAGATTTAGATAAAAATGGGTATAACGACCTTCTTTTAGGGAATGGATCGCGCGTAACTTTCCTTCTTGCGAGCGCTGATGGAACCTCATACACACCCCAAGATTTTCCAGAATATATTTTCTCTCAACGATCTACAATGGCCGACATCGACAATGATGGAGATTTGGATGCATTTGTTTGTCATGATGTTGATTTAAGCCACCCCTACAGAAATGATGGAACTGGCAATATGACACTCGATCAAACACTCATCGAAACCATCGACGCACCAGGAAACTATGCTGCGGTATGGGTCGATTATGATAATGATGGTGACCAAGATATGTATTTAACCAAGTGCAGAGGTGGAGCCTCCCCAGGAGATCCATACAGAGACAATGCAATGTATACAAATGATGGAACAGGGGTCTTTACTGAAAACGCACTGGACATTGGAATGCGAGATAACGCACAATCATGGGCAACGGTTTTTGAAGACTTTGACAATGATGGAGATTTTGATGCCTTTATTGTAAATCACGATTTTAAAAATCGCTTTATGCTGAATGACGGGACGGGTAATTTTACGGACATTATCGATACAACCGGCATCGACTCATCCGACCTAGGAGCCTGGGAAAACCAAGCAGGTGATTTTGATAATAATGGATTTATAGATATTTTTTCTGAAATGTCTTCAGAATTATATTTGAATAATGGCGACCGTACATTTACAGGAATGAGCTTAAACTTTGATGAAGGCGCAATTGGAGACTTTAACAATGATGGTTTTCTTGACGTGATGAACGATGGAAATTTCTATGCAAACACGACAGCAAATGGAAACAATTGGATGAAAATTGGGCTTTTGGGAACAACAAGCAATATCAATGGCATTGGAGCACGTATTCAAATTCTTGGTGAATGGGGAACTCAAATGAGAGAAATTCGATCTGGTCAAGGGTTTAGTCACATGAACTCTTTAATTGGACATTTCGGTATCGGACAAAGCACTGTTATAGACGAGATCATTATTACATGGCCTGATGGAACTGTAGACATCATTACAGATCCTGCAATTAACACACAAATTATTGTTGAACAAGGAAGTTCTCCGCTTGCCATAACCGATTTCCAAAAAGAAGGAATTAGTTTATACCCTAATCCTACTGTTGACGTTGTTCGATTTTCGCTACCGGGCTTGCAAGAAGTACCTGTAAGCGTTATTGATGTGAATGGCAAAGTAGTATTGAATACGAGAATTTCTCAGGAAAACAGCATCAATGTAGGTCTACTAAAAAGTGGTATCTATTTTGTGCAAATGGAGATTGAAAAGAAAATTGTGAATTATAAGCTGCTTAAAAAATAGCCGCCTCATACTTACAAATTAAAAAAGGCATCCCGATACAACGGGATGCCTTTTTTAATGGTGTAAAAGCACCTCAGTTATTTCAATATCAGGGTGTCAGTTTTGGTGAAATTTGATTTTAAGACACTTGCATAACGTATCGTTTATAAATTCTCATAATTAATTTTCGGGCCCATAGATATCTCCTGAAATGGAATTATGTCTTGTTCTAAGCTTCACAGTTTTAACATCCTTTAATCTAGGTAGGTCGTCTTCTAATCTCTTATCACCAAATCAAGAGACTCTCTAGAACCCAGTTATTTTAGAAATTCAACCTCAGCATTCGGGTTGAACAAATAGATCCGTCCGGTTGCGATTTCAACACACTCATATCGCTTTACTCGTTGTTTACCTCGTTTAAAAATCTTTCCATTATACAAACGAAAATTTGCTCCAAAGGGGATTTCGAATATATAATTTTTATCATTTGGAGGATCGTAGGCTTTTAGCGCTAAGGACAAGCGAGAATCTGTATCGCTGGTGGCCTTGGGGTTCTTAAAGTGAACTGCTAAGAATGGCAACAACTGATGAGGAAATATCTCCGGACGAATAAAGGGTAGCATAAGCCCTTGGAATGTAAATTTCCACTCGGTCCCATGTGGCTTAATAGTGCGACCGTATTTTTGAAAAGCGACTAAGTGCGCTATCTCGTGAATTAAGGTAATGAAAAAACGAAACCTGTTTAAGTTTGCATTGACTGTTATTTGATGCTCTCCATTTGGTAGTTTTCTATAATCTCCATGCCGAGTAACACGCTCATTTACAATTTTTAAATGAACATGATTTGATTGAATCAATTCAAAAGTTGATTCAACCGCAGCCTCAGGTATATATCTCTCAAGCACCTCAGTCATATTTAATTAGGGTGTTGAACTGGAAACTTGTAAAATTTTACCATTGTAGAATTTATTAGCCTTTAGCGAAAAATCGTAGATGTAAGATGCCATTTCGTCTGCAGTTAAAGGGGCCTTATACCCAGGAAATGCTTCTTCCAGCATTTCGGTCTGGACGGCTCCTAGGGCGAGTACGTTAAAAGATGGACCAGATTCCTTGTATTCTTCTGCCAATAGCTCAGAGAGCGTTATTACAGCTCCTTTGCTACTACTATATGCACTGAGACCAGAAAACTTAGAACTTCCTTGTATGCCCCCAATACTGCTTATGGTGACCACATGCCCAGCGGAATTCATAAATGGAATAACGGCTTGCGTAATTGCTGCAACACCAAAAACATTTACCTCATATACTTTTCTAAAGTCTTCTACGCTTATTTTTGAAAAAGCTTCGTTCACGAGTAAGCCCGAATTATTAATTAAAATATCTACCTGACTCCAATGTTCTTTTATATAGGCTGAAACCTTTGCAATGTCTGAGGCGTCTGTTATATCAAATGGAAATGCCGCGCAGTTTTTTAGCGACAACTCCTGAATTGGCAAAACATTTCTTGATAGCGCTAAGACCTTATGGCCAGCATCGGTAAAATACTTGGCAAGCTCCAAACCAATTCCTCGGCTAGTTCCTGTTATGATTACGTTTTTCATAGTCTAAAGATACACAAATCCCGCTACTTTCTGAATTCGAAAACAACGGGATTTATAATTTTAAGAGGAAGCTTTCATTTATATATTTTGCTTCCGTAGTTCAATGCTCTTACACAAACATAGTGACAGGATTCTCAATATATTGTCTTAGGGTCTGCAAAAATTTAGCTCCTGTTGCTCCATCGACCGTTCTGTGGTCGCATGCTAAGGTTACCGTCATCGTATTTCCTACAACGATAGCCCCATTTTTTACAACGGGTTTTTCTACGATAGCACCTACAGACAAGATCGCTGAATTTGGCGCATTGATAATAGAAGTAAATTCTTTAATACCAAACATTCCTAGATTTGATACTGTAAACGTACTGCCATCCATTTCTTGTGGTGTTATTTTCTTGGCCCTTGCTTTTCCCGCTAAGTCTTTTACGTTTGCCCCTATTTGAGAGAATGACATTTGATCTGCAAATTTCAAAACCGGTACTAAAAGCCCATCATCTACAGCAACAGCAACACCAATATGAATGTGCTTGGCGAGTCGAATAGCGTCTAACGTCCATTGGCTATTTACCTGCGGATGTTTGCGAAGTGCCATTGCACAAGCCTTAACGATCATGTCGTTGAAAGATATCTTAACAGTTGGATCTTCATTAATTGCCTTACGAGCAGCAATAGCATGATCCATGTCTAATTCTATATTCAAGTAATAATGAGGAGCACTAAATTTCGACTCTCCAAGGCGCTTCGCAATAGTCTTGCGCATTTGCGAATTTTTAATCTCTTCAAAACGCTCTTCACCCACAGCAACATATGCCTCTGTTTGACTCAAGCTGGGTTGGAAGTTTAGGATGTCGTTTTTTACAATACGCCCATTTTCACCGGTTCCCTTCACCTGTTGCAGGTTGATGCCTTTTTCAGCCGCCATTCGCTTAGCCAATGGTGATACAAATAATCGTTCGCCAGAATTGTTTGGAGTAGGCTCCACCGATTCTGGAAGGGCTACAGGCACTTCAATCGGGCTTGCGGCTTGATCTTTCTTAACTTCCGTACTGGTTTCTTTCGATTCAGAAAAAGCCTCGTTATCACTTTTATAATTCTCTGCAATACCAGTCACATCGGTTCCTTTAGGACCTATGATAGCCAAAACTGAATCCACGAGTGCGGACTCGCCCTCTTTTATTCCAATTTGAAGTAATGTTCCTTCATTAAAGGATTCAAATTCCATGGTCGCTTTATCCGTCTCAATCTCGGCAAGAATCTCACCTTCTACTACGGTATCGCCAACCTTCTTCAACCAGCTGGCTACTGTTCCTTCCGTCATTGTATCACTTAACCGCGGCATCGTTACAACAATAACTCCTTCTGGAACTTCGGATGGCGCATCAGTTGGCACCGCCACGTTCACTTCTTCTTTTGGAGTTTCAACAGCTTTATCCTCTTTACGAGCTTCTCCACCGTCAATTAATCCTGAAATATCTTCTCCTTTTTCACCGATAATCGCCAATAACACATCTACGGGAGCAGTTTGACCTTCTTCTATTCCAATGTACAGCAGCGTTCCATCATGAAATGATTCGAACTCCATAGTAGCTTTGTCGGTTTCAATTTCAGCAAGGATATCGCCTTCTTGAACACTATCTCCAACTTTTTTGAGCCAGGAAGCAACAGTTCCTTCTTCCATTGTATCGCTCAATCTCGGCATGTTTATTACTACGGCCATATCAGTTATAATTTATGAGGTAAAAATGGATAATTCTCTTGGTCGTATACCACGTCGTACATTACACTTTTGTCTGGATATGGCGAATCCTCAGCGAATTTTTCACATTCGAGTACTCTTTCTTTCACACCTTGATCGATCGCTTTAATTTCAGCTTCCGTGGCCCATTTATTCTCGTATATTTTATTCAGCACATACAAAATAGGATCTTCTTCTTGTTTCTTTGCAACTTCCTCCTTTGAACGATAGTGTTGCGCATCACTCATCGAATGCCCTCTGTACCGATAGGTTCTAAGCTCAAGGAAAGTGGGGCCATCACCGCGTCGTGCACGGGCGATTGCTTCGTCCATTTCTTTGGCGACAATCTCAGGATTCATTGCATCTACAGGCTTACAAGGCATCTCATACCCTAAACCAAGTTTATAGATATCTGTGTGATTTGCTGTTCTTGCTACCGAAGTTCCCATAGCATACCCATTATTTTCAACACAAAACACAACGGGTAATTTCCAGAGCATTGCCAAATTAAATGACTCATGCAAAGAACCTTGACGTGCCGCTCCATCTCCAAAGAATGTAAGTGTTACAGCATCGCTTCCTTTATATTTATCTCCAAAAGCAAGACCTGCTCCCAACGGTATTTGTCCTCCAACAATTCCATGACCACCATAAAACCGATGTTCCTTAGAAAAAATATGCATGGACCCGCCCAAACCTTGCGACGTTCCTGTTGCCTTACCGTAGAGTTCGGCCATTACGCGTTTAGGGTCTACTCCCATTCCAATTGGCTGAACATGATTTCGGTAAGCCGTTATCATCTTATCTTTCGTTAGATCCATGGCATGCAAGGATCCAGCAAGAACTGCTTCTTGTCCGTTATATAAATGTAAAAAACCCCTTACCTTTTGGTTTATATATACCTGCGCAAGTTTGTCTTCAAATTTGCGCCAAAACAGCATGTTTTCATACCAATCGAGGTACGTTTTTTTTGTTATTTTCTTCACACGTCTAAATTTTTGTAATTCTTTCTAAAAATTTAATTAAACCTTGACAAGGCTATTCGCCCATATGCCAACAAAATAATTCACAAAAGCAATCTTTAAAGTATCTTAAAGTCAACTTAATGAATATTTGCAATATCCATTAATCTGCTAGAAAATCGCTTCTTTTGATGCGGACAACAAAAATAACATAATCTGTATGACTACAAACTTGTTCGTCCTAAAAAAATCTACGAAAACGTTATAGAAAAGCACTATCGAATATGAGCGGTAATAAATCTTTAACAGACAACGCTTTCACAACCTCCCCTGCTTCCCCCATAAAGTAAATTGGAATAGGTGTGTCCTGGTTTACCTCATACTCCGCTAGAGACTGTCTGCAAGAGCCACAGGGCGCTATTGGTGTTGTCGTCAATTTTTTCAATGATCGCGCTGTAATAGCCATAGCCGTGATAGCCACATTGGGGTGTGTCGCACCGGCATAAAACACGGCAACCCGCTCTGCGCATAAGCCAGACGGAAAGGCGGCATTTTCTTGATTATTCCCAGTAATAATTTCCCCTGTTGCGAGTTGGAGCGCAGCACCTACTTTAAAATGCGAATAAGGCGCATAAGCATTTTCACGTGCTTCATGCGCCTTATTCATAATTTTTTGAATGTTCTCTGGAAGCTCTGACATTGTATCAAAAACTTCTAAATGCGATTCAATTGTTATTTTTTTCAATGGGCTAGTATTCGTCGTATTCGTCTCCAAATCCGAATGTTATTCCAAAACGAAGACTTCCTTCTAATGGACTTACAACCTGAGACGTCGAGAATAGGTACGAGACATCAAAATTAATGGTGGTATATTTAAATCCTGCTCCTAGAGAAACAAACTTTCTAGAACCAGATTTTTCAGATTCATTAAAATAACCCATTCTAAATGCGAACGAATCTTGATACCAATATTCAGCACCTAAACCCCAAACAGGCGAAAAAGTACCAAACGATGAAAACATACCGCTAAAGAAGCTTTGATTGTAATAATCATCATTTCTATCTATTACTTCATCTCCATTGGAATCTTCAGGTGTTGGCACCAATAATTTATCAAATTCCATGGTAACACCCACCTTGTTGTATTCATCCAGAATAAAATCAAAGCCTCCTCCAATAGAAAGGTTCGTTGGGAGACTACTTCCTTCAGGATCTCCGTCATCATATTTCATTTTTGGTCCTACATTAGAAATATTAAAACCTCCTCTCCAACGCCCGTTAAAGCTATCGTATGATATTTCTTCACTCTGGTAGTAACCGGCAACATCAACAGCAAAAGAGCTGGCTGCCTTACTACTTTCAATTGCTGTTTGTAATTTTAAGTCGGAACGGATATACCTTCCGGCTACCGCCATTGAAAAACGGTCACTTAAACGCAGCGAATAAGAGATATCAAAAAGAAACTCATTCGGCTTCACTATTAAAGGTACTTGATCTGCCGTTTCTCTTAATTCAATTTCCCCAGCACTAAAGTATCTGAAACTAGCACCTACGGCACTTTGTTCGTTAATCCGGCTGTAGTAGGTAATGTTTCCAAGAAAAATGTCATTTACCAACTTACTTAAATACGGAGTATACGTTACTCCAATACCTTGTTTTCTGAGCGAGAAAGCATATTTTGCTGGATTCCACTGTTGCGAAAATGCATCTGAAGCCGTCGCTGCACCCATATCGGCAAGTCCAGCCGATCTAGCGTCACCTGCTATCAACATAAAAGGAACCGCTGTAGTTATGACACCCTGAAGTGTATTACCTGAACCTTCCTGTCCATTGGACTTAAATGTTATTAGGGCTATTATTGTTAAGATGAAATATTTTTTCATGAGGTTGAAATTTTGAGCAAATATAATTTTAATTTATTTAAAGAATAACGAGTTTCTCAAATTTCTCAACTCGCTTATTGGTTAACGTAGATTTAACAGTAATCTTATATATGTAAACTCCTTTTCCAATTTTATCTCCAAAATCGTCTTTTCCGTCCCAAGTAATTTCTCTTGATAGGAAGCCATCGGTAGTAATCACCTGGTTTTTCGTCCACACTATCTTTCCTGTAACTGTAAAAACCTGTACCTGAACTTCCAAAGGCTCCATGGGCCTATTGTGGTTGAACCAAAATTCGGTATAACTTACAAATGGATTTGGATAATTAAGCACTTTTGTAATCTCGAGAGTATCATTTCCCGCAACAACAAACTGAATTTCTTCCGTTGATGAATTGTTATACACATCCCATGCTTTAAAGGTAAGGGTATGCACACCGTCCTCTAAATCTCTTAATTTAAAATCAAGAGTGCCTTTCGTGTAGTCATCTACATCTGCTTGGTAATATTCGTTGACAACGTAGGGGTTTGACTCATCACCATCAAGAATAGCAATCATATCATGACCGATCCCACTGGCTGTATTCATGCCGTTTGGATCCTCTAATTTTGCGATCAAAATTGGTGAATCATTTGTAATACCGCCAGATGTAAAGCTTTCGTCGTTCATAAATAATGCAATTAAGGGGCCTTGGTCATCGGTTGGGGCATTCTCATTAAGACCGCCCATTTTTACATCCAAATTAACCCCCGTTTGATCTTCAGCCGCATTGTTTCTCTGAGCGTAAAAACTAATACGTCCATCACCAATCGGGATCTGAGTATCTCTGGGCATTACAAAATCAAACTCAAAGGTTCCATTACTAATTGTCGATTTCCCATTGAACAAGGCTTCCCCAAGAGTCAAGAAGGTCATTTTAAAATTATCGGACTCGCCGTCATTGGCAAGTGTTTGGCGCTCTACATTTTTATCGTACACCTTCGCCTCTAACACGCCATTATAATTTGTCATGACACTCCCTGCTGTATCAACTATTTCTCCACCAATACGAACTTTACTTAATGCCTTCAGCGTGTCTGTAGCCTGAGAAATAGGGGTTCCGTTTAAAGTGGTTAGGCGAATGTCTCTCTTCGGAAAAGCCAACCTCAAGGCAGGGTCACCGATGTAAAAAACAACTCTTCGCTCATCACTTGGAATGTTGTTTTTAGAAATTCGCAATCCTTCAGCTGGTGGATTAGGCGTTTCAATTCCGAAGCCAAAAAGCTCTGACGCTAGTGCTTCATTAAATTCAACACCCAAGGAAATACTAATCGATCGGGTGGTTGTAACTAGGGAGATTGCCCCGCCATTTCTATTGGTATAGGTAAGTTCACCTGCGGTTATTCTCAGCGGGTTATCAAATTTTGTAAATTCACAGGTTACCGTCACAATGCAGGGGTATCTATTGGTGTTTTGAAGGTTGTTTGCAATATCTTTTGTATAAATGAATTCTGCAGCCAAACCATCCTCACCTCCATGACCAAAGTAATTTATGATTACGGCCCCCAATTCAATTTGATCTTTTATAGCCTCATTGACCGCGGGGTAGCGATTACCACCAGCAGAGGTTTCTTGTTGATATGCATCACTGTGTATCTTCTTCACATTTACAAAGGGCTTTTCTACAGAAATACTATCACCCAATGCATCTAGCTTCACTTCTAATATTTGCTCTCCACTCTTATCCACATCATCTGAAATTAGTAGGTAATTGTTACGCCAATTTCCATAAGATACCTTCTTTGTGTAGTTCACTACTTTGTCGACCATCGCGTTTGCTAAATCAACATCATCGGCGAGAATTCTGCCAACTGCTATGTCTAGCAAATCGGAGGCAAGCATCCTACCTTCATCGATATCCATCATTCCGAAGAAATCATCCGACATATAGGAAAAATGTGTGCTCTCACTGTTTAACGTATGAAAGGTGGGTACAATATTATTGTTGTTACTTAATCGGTCCTTATAATCTACCGATGTATCTCCCAACAAACCAATGTACTTTATACGTTTGGAAGGGGAAGATGCATTTTCATAAATGTAGCGAACAAAGTTTCGTATTGCTGAAATGTCTTGCTTTCCCGAACTAAACTCCTCATAAATTTTATCTAGAGTAACAACTTTTACATGAATACCTGAATAATTTTTATGGTGATTTGCCAGTCTTAACGCCGGTTGAATAAGAAATGAGGGCGTTATTATTAAGTAGTCAATATCCCTAAAATTACCAGACTCATCATTAAAAATACTCCCCTTAAGGTTTTGATTGGATACTCTTGATCTCGAAATCTTGATGGGTTCAAAATAATCATTTGGGTTCACCGCTACATACTTGCGAACTTCTCCAAGAGTTGCGTTAAAGCCAAAAACATCTGCAGCTGTTTCATTTTGTTTTGCTGAAATAAAATCGGTAGTGGTAACGTCCCATATTTGTGTGAATTGTGAGGCATTACTAATCTGATATGCACCTACCCCACTCAAAACAGCCGCCTTGTTATATTTAAACATCAATTGGCCATCAACACCTCGAAGCTCTCGTAAGGCATCGATACCTATGTAGTCTAAATAACCAATGCTGGATGGGTTTCCACTGTTATTATAGGAGAGATCTACGGTAATACTGCCGTTGCTGCTCGAGGCTGGAATATCCACTTCTCTTGTCGCCGAACTTAAAACACGCTGCCCTGATAGGGCACTAAAGTTGATGGGGTCCAGACTTGTGCCATTTATTGATAACGCCATAGACGTTGTACTTTCAGATGCAGCTGCGCACTTTATAACCACCTTCATAGGGTCGCCATTTGAAACTAAATTGGGAAAGTCAAACGCATAGGTCTGTTCACTTTCAATGTCGAACCGATTTCCATACCATCTTCTTCCAACCAATCCTGGACTAAAATCATCTACTTCATAAAACTGATAATCGTTAAATTGAGCGATGGTAGTTGAAGGAGCCGTTGTAGGCTCTACCATGGTCTGAACTCTTAATCCTGGTCCTCCGTCGGTAGTTACGTAATAGTAGGTTTCATCACTGTAGGGGTTCAGGTTGGTATCATTATCACCAATTTCATCCTGACCCTCCAATCCAATTCCATAAAAAAGAATGGCATCATTCCCACTAAAGACCCCATCTTCTTCCCCTATTACCTGAATGGCATTTTGTGGCAAGTCAAATTGAGTGTTTAAGTTGTTTGCGAATGGGAGTGGTTTTCCCCCATGGCCGAAAATTTTTAGGTTGCGGGGATTGATATTATCTGTATTCATACCAAGGTCATTTAAAAACCCTTTGTCTATTCTGTAAATTCCGCTTTTCTCAATTCGAAATTTAAACCAATCGCCCGAGGCTAAAACAGAATTTGTAATTTCAATTCGTGTACTTTTATTTCTTTTTGCTTGCTTCCTATAAGTAAGGTTAAAAGAAAGTATTTTTTTTGGAATACCATTCACCCTAACAATTGGTGACAAAATTATACGCGTGTAAACAACATCTCGTGCTCCAGCACTTTTTAGTACAAAATTTGGATCAACGGGTATTGCACCGCTTTCAACTTTAGCGAGTTCTTCGCTTGAAAGCAGGCCGTATTTAATGTTGCTTATAACCAACGAGGCCTTATCGGCAAATCCATTATCCTTCCATTGCCCAATAAATTGCATTTGATCTTTGTCCAATCTCAAACTTTGAGTAATACCAGCTTGGTTCATTCGAACCGCTTCGGATGTGTTGCTTTCCGTTTTTAAATTATCGGCAGTGCCTGTTTTCCAGTCGATAGCAACAGTTTTTACCTGCGCGTTGCCCAAGAATACACACCATATAAAACCGCAAAAAAGTATCGTTTTTTTCATTAGTATCAATAACGCTTCAAATATACGCTTAGTATTATTCCATGTTCAAAATTTATTTTATTTTTATTCCTCAATAATAATATTTAAAGTAATACGTTTGCATATGGATTAGTGGGTTTTTATCCCCACGCCAAACAGATCATTATTAATAAAATATTCTTGCAATTTTAGCGTTAATCACTATATTGCGTTCCCAAATTGTTCATAATTGAAACTATGAAATTAAAAAAAAGTCTATTATTACAGTCCTGCCTCGTCTTAACTGTATCCCTATTTTTTGTTAGCTGTAAGAAGTCGAGAGACTACAAAAGCAGCTCTAGAGCCACTGGATGGAGTATGAATTCCAAAGAAGGAGGTTTTCAATACGATCGAAAAACAGAAGAACAAGAAACTGGTCCTGGACTGGTGTTTATTGAAGGCGGTACTTTTACGATGGGCCGCGTTCAGGATGATCCTATGCACGATTGGAACAACTCTCCCAATCAGCAGCACGTTCAGTCCTTTTATATGGATGAAACTGAAGTGACGAATGTAATGTATCTCGAATACTTAGATTGGTTGAAAAAGGTTTTTCCACCCTCAGAAGAAAATTTTCGAAGAATTTATGAAGGAGCCCTTCTCGATACACTCGTTTGGAGAAACAGATTAGGTTACAATGAAGTAATGACAAATAATTACCTAAGACATCCTGCGTATGCAGACTATCCTGTCGTAGGCGTTAGTTGGATACAAGCTGTTGAATTTAGCAATTGGAGAACCGACCGTGTGAATGAGATGGTTTTAGAAAATGAAGGAATCACAGTGAGAGGAGCTCGTTACGACGTTAGCAGTGGGTCAACATTCAATACAGAAACCTATCTAAACGCACCGAATTTAACCTACGGCGGAAACGACTCTATCACAAGGGGTGGAAAACGCTCTGAAGGAATTGCGAAGCAGAGTAAAGACAGTACAAATTTATATATCCAAAGAAAAGACGGATTACTTTTGCCTTCTTATAGACTGCCTACTGAAGCTGAATGGGAATATGCCGCGCTTGGATTGGTAGGTCTTCGTAACTACAATGTGTATAAAGGAAGAAAAAAGTATCCATGGGATGGGCAGTATACTCGTTCTGGTAGTAGAAAAAGCCGAGGAGACCAATTAGCAAACTTCAAACAAGGAGATGGTGATTATGGTGGAATTGCTGGATGGAGTGATGATGGTGCAGATATTACTGCGGAAGTAAAATCGTATGCCCCTAACGATTACGGATTATACGATATGGCTGGAAACGTTGCCGAGTGGGTTGCTGATGTTTACCGACCTATTGTTGATGATGAATTTAATGACTTTAACTATTACCGAGGAAATGTGTATAGCAAGAACGCTATAGATGAAGAAGGTAAGGTGAAAATCGTAACGGCTGATTCTATAGTGTATGACACCTTGAGCAATGGAAAAATCATTGCAAGAAACTTGCCTGGTGAAATCCTTCAGGTACCAGTTGATGATAATGAAACCTATTTAAGAACGAACTTTTCTGACAGTGACAATCGAGATTACAGAGATGGTGATAAGAGGTCGACACGTTATTATCAATCTTTTGGAGATGAAGAAGAAGAGGAAGTAGACGAATCTAAAAGAATGTATAACTCACCAAAACATAGAGTGAGTGCAGACAGTACGGGTAAAATAGACCGCTCATTTGATAAATCGGGGAGCAGAACAACGCTTATAAATAATGAAGTACGTGTGTATAAAGGAGGTTCTTGGAAAGATCGTGATTATTGGTTAGATCCAGCACAAAGACGTTATTTTCCAGAAGATATGGCGACAGACTACATTGGGTTTAGATGTGCTATGTCTCGCGTAGGATCAAAAGCAAAAGAAGGAAAAAGACCAAGAAATTAGACACTACGCATGAATTAATATAAAAAACCCTTCCTAGCGTTCTGCTAAGAAGGGTTTTTTACTATTTTTATTTGAATGAAAATTGAAACACTTCATACTTATTTTTTAAAAAGCTCAGGCGTCTGCACAGACACAAGAAACATAAAAGATGGCTGTCTTTTCTTCGCCCTAAATGGTGATAACTTTAATGGGAATACGTTTACAGAAGAAGCTCTTAATAAGGGCGCAAAACACGTCATTATTGACCAAATAGGCTATCATAAAAATACCGGAGAAACCATACTAACCTCCAATAGTTTGAAAACTTTGCAAAAGCTGGCTGCCTATCACAGGCTGTTTTTAAAACTACCTATCATAGCTATTACTGGAAGTAACGGAAAAACGACTACCAAAGAACTTATGAGTGCTGTGCTCAAACAAAAATTTAATACCGTAGCTACAAAAGGTAATTTAAACAATCATATTGGCGTTCCTCTTACGCTTCTTTCCATGTCAAAAAATACGGAAATAGGTATTGTTGAAATGGGTGCCAACAATCCAAATGAAATAGAACAGCTATGTGATATTGCACGGCCCGATTTTGGATATATCACCAACTTTGGAAAAGCACATTTAGAAGGTTTTGGAAGTATAAAAGGCGTGATTAATGCAAAAACAGAGCTTTATCGCCATTTACAAAAACACAACAAATCTGTCTTTGTAAATACGAATGACTCTATACAGCTTAGTCATTCAAAAGAACTACGATGCATTCGCTTTGGGAATAATACACAAGACACGCATATCGAACTTTTAGAATCATCAAGCAGTCTTAAAGTTATATTCAACAACAGGAGCATCCAGAGCAACCTCATTGGGGTTTACAACTTCAGTAATATATCGGCTGCTATCGCCATCGGTGATCACTTTGGAGTTTCTAGTGAGGATATACAGAAGGCTATAGAATCGTATGTCCCAGAAAACAACCGTTCGCAGTTGCTTGACCTAGGCACGAACAAGATCATCTTAGATGCGTATAACGCGAATCCGTCCAGCATGCTCGCCGCCTTGGAAAATTTTAAACAAGCAGCAGGGTTACACAAAGTGCTGTTTCTTGGAGATATGTTTGAATTGGGGCCTGAGGCACTAAAGGAACATCAATATATTACATCATATATCGAAGAAAACACGCTTGGACTCGCCTATTTAATTGGAGAAAATTTCGGACAAACGATATCCGATTCGTCCCAAATACATACGTTTGATTCTTTTGATGAACTCAAGAACCACATAAAAGAAAATCCTCTAAAAAACAGTCTGATTCTTATTAAAGGATCACGAGGAATGGCGTTAGAAAGGGTTTTGGACCTTCTTTAAGACCGCATGAAAAGGAAATTAGTAAATGCCCTGATGACCTGAAATTAAACGAGGTATTTGTATTCTTTATAAAAGAAGTTCCCTAAAAACTCTGTTTTCAAATCATCCCAGTTTTCGTTACAAAATAGAGGTCCTACCACCATCAATAACAATAGATTGACCCGTTATCCATTTTGACGCGTTAGAAAGCAAGAAGATAACGGGTAATGCAATATCTTTAACTTCCCCATAACCTAGAGGGTATTTGGCACGATCGATATCCATTATATCTTTTGACAATATATTCTCTGCTTGCAAAGACATATCTGTTTCTACCATGCCCGGTTGGAGCGTATTAACTCTAATGAATTTTGAGGATAGTTCATTTGCATACACTTTACTTATCGTATCTAAGGCTGATTTAGTAATAGCATATAATCCATTTCCTTTAGCACCCCTAATTGCAGAAATAGAACTTATAAAAATTACCGATGACTTTTTATTAATTTTCTTTTTCTTCAACAATTCAGAAAACAATACTAAAACACAATCTAAATTTATTTTTCTTATTTTTTCATACTCACTATAATTAAAAAAATGCATTGGACTTACATTTGCAATTCCAGCCGAATGAACAAAACCATCAATTTTTAAATGTAATTCAGACACTAATAAATGAATATCATCTAATGCTGTTAAATCAAATTTGACAGCCTTGGAAAGCGCTAATTTATTGTCAACGATGAACTGATGTAGGCCTTCAATATTTCTTCCAATACCAATAAAATTACCTCCAGCAACAGTAATTTGTTTGCATATTTCAAAACCTATACCGGATGTAGCTCCAGTTACTAAAATTGTTTTATCAATTAAAGAAAAATTATCTTCCTTCATATTCAATCAATTCATTAATAAACCTATCACCTATTTCAAAATATCCAGAACCAATACTTAATCCAATACCAAAACCACAAATAGCAAATTTTTTATTTCTTGCATCATCACCTAAAAGTGATAATGTAAGAGGGATACTTGCAGAACTTGTGTTTCCGTATTTTATCATTGAATAAGGCATTTGACTCGGATCTAATTTTATTTTTTTTCTAATCATTTCTAACATAAACTTATTCGCTTGATGAAAAAGAAAATAATCAATTTCAGAAACTTCCTTATTCAAGTTTTGTAGAAATGATTTTAACACACGCGGAACTTGTGTTATACCAAAAGAAAAAACATCTGTTCCATTCATTTTAGGATTTACCTTAGTTCTTTTACTACCATCTTTATCTTCTACAACTTGCAGTGATTCTTCTGATAATATGTTTCGAAAACCACCATCTGGAATCATGATTGATTTAAATCCAGATCCATCTGTCCAAAGTTTAAATTTTAAATCTTTGCCTTCGTTAAATTCAAAGGCTGTTGCACAACCCGCATCACCAAATAATGGAGATAATGTTTTATCTTCTTTATGTGCAAGAAGACTAGATGAATCTCCTACTAATAAAATTCCCTTTTTAAAACCTTGAGATGTTATCATTGATGAAAGAACTGATGCACCGTAGACAAATCCACTGCATCCCAGGGGGATATCAAAACAAGCGGTGTTCTTTGACAAACCTAGACGGTTCTGTAAAATTATTGCAGTATTAGGAATTAAATAATCTGGTGTTTGGGTAACCATAATTAAAACTCCTATTTCATCTTTATTCCAAGCTAATTTTTTAATTAATAACGCTGCGGCTTCATAACATAAATCTGACACCAAAACACCTGGATCTAAATGTCGTTTTTCTTCAACGCCTGTCATTTCAACAAATTTTAATGCTTCGTCAGTAGAGTTGAAAAGTGTATTTTCTAGGTTGGAAATTTTAGTTTTTGGGACGCAACTAACGGAACCTGAAACTTGAACATTAGATATATTTAAGATGCCGTCTGTCATAATTATTTAGATTGTATTCTCATAAATAAGTTTTCAAGAGTCAGACTTTCTTTGAGATCCGTACCACTTATTTGCTTTGCGTAATTTTCATCTACCATAGCAATTAACATTAAGGTGACCATAGAATCCCATTCATCTAGATTTTTGAAATCAGTATTTTTATTTATTTCATTTTTTTCAGTTTCATCTAAAATATCGTAAAAGCTTTCAATAAATTCTTCCATAATAATTATTTTAAATTTTTATTTTTTTTGCGGGCATACCAAAGTAGGTACAGTTATTTTTGATGTTTTTAAGGATCATTGTATAAGACCATATGTCATTATCATTTCCAATCGTTTTGTTTTGTAAGATTGCAGAATTTAAACCGAATGTATTGCCATTGCCAATTACAACATGCCCTGAGACAGAAACTCTAGGAGAGAACGTGTTAAAATTAGCTATTTTCGAATCATGCCCTATTCCAGTTCTAGCTCCTACAATGTTAAAGTTTCCAATATGAACATTCCCGGTTATACCAACAAAATCCATTATAATATTGCCTTTCCCGATTACACTATTTTCTTTATCAATTACAACCGTTTGATCAAAAATATTTGGGAAATTTATTCTAAACTTTTCTTTCTCTAAAACGGCAACAGTACGATTTCTGACTTTAGGGTCATTTATAGTAATTAATACGTCCTTTTCAATATCTTTTTCATTCCGGCATTTACTTATAAAGTCATTTATAGTAGAGATGATTTTTATATTTCTAATTTTAGTATCTATTTTTTTTGGATCGTCATCTATAATATAAATATTACGCCAAACATTTTTGTAAAACCTATCAATCAAAAACAACACTTCTATAGTAAATCCTCCTCCACCGATTATATATAAATCTTTCATAATTTAATAATTTATTATTTCGCAAAAATCTAATTTCTCTAATTTCCACTTAATAATACTCCAGGTTAAACCAACACCAAAGCCACCAAAACAAACTTTGTACGAATTGTTAAGTGCTTTTTCACCAATGTTTTCGCAAACATTTAAAGGAACTGTAATACTGCTTCCATTTCCATACTTTTGGCTAATGTTATTAGGCATTTTCTCGTACGGAATTTTCATTTTTTGAGCCAATTTCTCTAACATAAATTTATTAGGTTGATGAAAGAGATAATAATCAAAATAGGATTTGTCAATTTTTAACGTATCAAACATTTCCTGAATCATTTCAGGAACTTTGGTTTGCACGAAATTAAAAACTTCGTCACCTTTCATTATTAAGTGATCTAATGAACGAAAATTACCCGACTCATCTTCTGTCAATACCCCAGTTTGAGGAGTAGAAGGAAGCTTGAAACCACCTGCGGGAATTTGCAAACTCAAGGCACTTGATCCGTCCATCTTAATAAACATATCAATTTCCTCATCATCTGTTGAGTTTTCGATAATTGTTATTGTTGCGCCATCACCCACTAAGGGACGACTATTTCTATCTTTCAACGAAACTTTTTTGCTCAAAACATCTGCATTTAAAAGGACTACCTTATCAATACTTCCTGTGTTTAAAAGCATAAATGCTTGCATCAACCCTACTTCAAAACCCGCACATCCTTGATTGATATCCATCGAAATAACATCTTGTCCTAAAGCAAGTCTTCCAGAAATTACATTTGATGTTGCGGGCAAAAAATAATCGGGAGATTGAGTGCACAAAACAACGGCTCCAATAGACTCTTTGTCAAGCAAATCTTTTTTAAACAAATAATTCATACCAAAAACACATAAATCCGAAACGGTAGTCCCATCTTCGGCAATTCTCTGGCTTCCATAACCCATAATTTTTCCCAGCTTGGCACTTTGTTTTTCGGTAAAATTATAATTGTCTATTTCGTCCAAATAATGAACTTCATGCTTGGGAAGAACGGAAAGCATACCAGTTATTTTTTTGTTTTTGAATGACAACTTCATGTACGTTAGGAGTTACTTTTATTAATGAGGTCAACAAGTGCTTGTATACTATCAAAGTTTTCGGGGAGAATTTGCGCTCCGTCTATTGCTATATTAAAACTTTCTTCAATGTCTGATACTATTGAGATGATATCGAAAGAATCTAACATTCCTTTACTTACAAAACCATCTGTTTCGGTATTAAAATCGAATTCTGGACGAATTTCAGTCAATATTGTAATTACTTTTTCTTTCATTTTTTTCTATGTAATATATAATTTGTTAGTCCGTCTTCTTTGAACCCCATTTGCTTGTGTGCATGAATTACATTATCGTTTCCTTGTCTTATCCAAGAAGTAACTCTCTTTATTTCTGGATCAAAAGACAACACTCGTTTCATTAATAAATCTCCGTATCTCCTGCCTCTAAACTCTTCTAACACCAACCAATATCTAAATTCTAGAGTTACTCCTTTTTTTTCAGTTATAAAAAAAGCTACTATTTCCAGATCATTTTTAATTATAAAAGTTGTTTCTCTAAATTCTTTTAACTCTAATACAGATGGAATTTTATCAGTATGTGGACTAAAATTTAATTCTATAAGTTGCTGTATGGAATCAAAGTCTTCATTGTTTGGTTTTTCTAGGCTACTAAAATCTATACCAGCAACATCTACAATAGTTTGTTCTTTAAAGTATCTATCGTAAACATCATGCACTTTAAAGCCACCCATTTCCTGAAACGCTTGTATTATTGGAAGCCATTTCTCTTTTTTAGAATTACGAATTACAATTTCAGCAATTAAAGTTTTTTCTTTAAAAATTGCCCAATCAATTTTTGTAATATCTTGAATGTAAAAATAGAATCGCCAAAATTTATAGCGCGTTTTTTCAATGAACAGCAATGCATTTGATTGCTCCTCGAATAAGACGCCATTTTTTTCAATCTTACTCGAGACTACTTTACCGGACTCGTATGAATTCGTACAATTAATGCCACGTTTTATTTTTTCTAGATATTTCTCTTTTCTATGCATCGGCCTATCTTAAACCATGCTTTTTAAGGCTTTTCGATCAATTTTCCCATTGGCATTTAGAGGAAATTTTTGCATAGTAATCCATTTTGTCGGAATCATATATTTTGGCAAGGAATGTGAAAGTTTTTTCCTGATTTGAGCACTTGTTTCATAGTGGTTAATGAATGCCACAATTTTTTTTTGGTTATCATTATATAAAACACATGCATTTCCTACTGCCTTGATTCCTGAAATTGCTGTTTCAATTTCACCCAATTCAATACGATAACCTAAATGCTTAATTTGTGAATCTTTTCTGCCCACAAAAACAATATCATTTAAGTCATTTTCATACACTAAATCACCTGTTTTATAAACAACGTCTGAATAGGTATTATGTAATGGATTTTGCACGAATACTTCTTTGGTTTTTTCGATATCATTATAATAACCAAGCGCCAATAAGGAGCCTCTTAGGTATAATTCTCCCGTCTCTCCCTTTTTTATTAATTGTCCTTTATCAGAAAGGATTAGGGTTTGGGTATTTTTACAGGCCTTTCCTATAGGTAAAGGCTCATCGTCTTTAAAGGCTCGATTCACGATAAAATAGGTGGCTATAACTGTAATTTCGGTTGGCCCATATAGGTTTGAATATAAGGCGTTGGGATGATGTTTACGCCAATAGTTTAAATGTTTATTGGACATTACTTCACCAGCAAATAAGATTTTTTCTAATGATGAAGGTTTTATTACTGAAAAGGCGTCAAAATTAGAAACACTATTTAACACTGATGGCACCCAGAAAATAAAATTGATGTTTTTTTCGTTCACATATTCAATCAATTTGATAGGGAAAGCAAAGCGATCTTCTGGAATAATCTGCAGTGTAGCCCCAGTAAAAACCATTAAATAAATGTCTAAAACTGACATATCAAAATAAAATGGAACTTGGTTGCCTATACTCGTTTTATTACTTAAATCGTAGGTTGTAATGGCCCATTCTATAAAATCAATAACGCCTCTATGAGAAATTAAAACACCTTTGGGAGCACCTGTAGATCCTGATGTAAAAATTGAATAAATTGGATCTAAATCTATAATAGAATTCGCTATATGATCTAGCCTTGTCATTTCAGCATCAGAGATTGAAACATCCAAAACAGTTTCAATACAACTGATGTTTCCTTTATATCCTAAGTTGATTAATTCTTCCTTGTGTTCAAAATCTGTAATAATCAAATCGGCCCTAAGTGTCTGAATAATTTTTAACACATGGCCCCCAGCGGATTTTGTGTTTAAAGGAATGTAAAAATTACCACTTTTAAATATTCCGATAAATGACGCTACAGACCATCGGTTTTTGGGCAAATAAACAGCAATAGGTTGATTTCGCCCCTTTGTTTTAGAAATGATTTCTACTGCAATTTGGTCGGATATTTTATTGAGCTCTGCAAATGACAACACAGCTTGATTATCATCAATTGCTGTATTATCAGGAAACTTAGCTACTGTATTGTTAAAATATTCAGTGAGATTATTTTTCATTGTTGCCATAAATTATCGTGCAGCCTGTATTTCAAGATACCTTGATTTTTATTCATGAAAACAACAAAAAAACTATACACCAAATACTTTGTACCCAATAATCAATATAAATGCCCAATACAAGGAGTTAGATACAATTAAATTACTGCTTCAAAAAATAAAAAGAACACCCGTCAACAGCTTTGTTGTAGTGTTGTATGGGTTATTATTACAATTGATGTAGTCTTTTTGTCAGATATGTATTTTAAACACATGAAATAAATGAATAATATATTATCAATCATCTAGCTTTTTTGAATAGAGGCATTGCATTTATAATGAAGAATTTGATGTTTTTTTTGCACTTGTATTTAAGATAAAAGGATTGGCTTCTTGCACTGCCTTTAACAAAACACTTTTAATAACTAAAACAGATGCTCGTAATAACAGTACTGTAAGTAAAATAATAAAGTCGATGAATCTTATAAAATAGTATCTAGATATTAAACATTTTGATTATAAAATTCCACCCATTTTTTTGATATGGTTTGGGCTGAAAAGTTCTTCAAGACATATTCTCTTCCTCCTTTGCCTAATGCCAATCTTAGATCTTGATTATGAAGTAATTTCTCCATAGCGAAATATAGAGAATCAACATCTGCAACTTTATGCCTTAATCCAGTTTTTTGGTCAATAATAGTTTCCATAAGCCCATAAGTATCACTACAAATTATTGGTTTTTCTAAAAGGGAGGCCTCTATAACACTTGTGCCAAAACCTTCTCTGTAACTAGGCATACAAAATACATCACAGGCTTGTAATAACCGTTCTGGTGTTAATGTAACTCCATAAAAAATAACAGCCTTATCGACATTTACTTTTTGCTTTACTAATGGCGCCATATTTTCTTCATCTTCACCAACTAACAATAAAAGAGCATTATTATATTTTTTTTTAATTGTACTAAAAGCCTCAGCCAATTCATTTATACCTTTATCCGTATTCATTCTGCCTAAAAACATAAATACTACTTCATCTTTCTTTATTCCTAATTCTTCTCTAACTTCCTTTTTCATTATTACGCTTGGTACAAACCTCTTTGTATCTACACCACTTATGGACCCTTTACCTAAAACAAAAGAATTGGATTCTTCAACTATTTTATTCTTAATTAAAAATTGCCTTTGAGATTCTCCATCAACCAAAATGTGAGTTGTATTCCAAACTAAGAAACGATCTAAAAACATTAAAAAAGTCTTAATAAAGCCCGTTTTTGTATGCCAAACTTGACCTGTAAAAATATGGATTCTTGTACGTACACCTCCTAAGCGCGCGGCTAAAATGCCTAACAAACCAACTTTTGGCGTTACTGTATGCACTGCATCAAACTTCATTTCTATAAAATAAGTTCGTAAATGTAATACCGCACGAACATCTTTCACCAAACTTACATTCCTCGGTATTGCTATATTTTTTATGCCTTTTATTGGCAGCTCTTTTAAAAAAGGCATTGCTATCTCTTCGTAGTTCCCGACTAAATAAATATCAAAATGAACGTTTAATTCCTGAATATGATTCATTAGAAATACTTTTGCTGTACCCAAGGAAGAAACCACAAAACATATTTTTTTTCTTTTCATAATGAAAGCTATTGATTTAGAATATCTCTTTAAAAATTATTAAAGCAATCCATAAAAAAGATGACTCATTAAATGCTACTATTTTTCCTTTCAAAAAAATAAATCATAATAATATAAATGGTTAACATGGTTAAACTAATGTAGTTTGCATATACAAAGCATTTAGATAGTAGTATAGCATCGCCGACGACATCTAATCTAATAAATACAACAAAAAAACATATCGTTAACCCCTCTCTTAGGAATCTAAAGAAAAGATAACTCCATCTTTTCTTTATAGAAATTAAATACTGAAGTAACACAAGACTGGAACAGAATGGTAAAACACCGTAGATTAAATAAATAAATACCTCGGTGCCATTTTCTTCAAAATCGGGTCCAAAAAGCGAGAAAATTTGGTTAGAAAAAATATAAAAAACAAAACCAATAAAACCAGACAGCAATAAATTTAGAAGAACTGTTTTAACTAAAAATCGTTCCTTATTAATTTCAGTAGATAAATAGGAGAGTAAAATATTATTTAATAAATTAGGTATAAAAACAATAAACATAACCATTCGCATGGCCACGTTATAAATACCTAACTCTTCAAAATTTGCAGTCTGAATTAAAGCTATGGACGTTAAAAACGCTGTAAAAGTCACTAATATTTCACCAATGCCTATTGGGAAAGAAAAAGCATACAGTTGTTTTAAGTCATTTTTTATGTCATTAAAATCCCTTTTGTTAAATTGATTCTTCTCTTTTAAATAAATATAAAAAAACTGTATCGTAAAGTGAAGAAACAAAGCGACAAAGACCCCCATTATTCCGTATTTGTAACCAAAAATATAGGCTAGTGGTAAATAAAATAGCACCGAAATAATTACAGACTTAAAGTATGTTTTTAAAGACTTAATGCCTATAAAATAGCCTTCAATAAAGATAACTAGCACATTTAATAAAATTGAGGATGCAAAAATTATTAGGAAAAATACATTGTAAGAAAAATTATAATCAGCTAGTAATTGGTCTCTTACAAACACACTAATTATAAATAGTAATATGATAATTAGTATCACGAATTTAATGACACTTATAAGCTTAACCAGACCGTCACTTTTATTAATTGCAGAAAAGTATATTAGAGATTTATCTCCTCCGAACAAAATAAAAACAATTAAAACATCGAATGCCTGCCTTAAAAAAGCGTATTCCCCAAATAGTTTAGGGCCAAAAAGACGAGCCAACAGCAATGCAACAATTAAAAAAGCCCCTTTTTGAATAAAATTAGCGGCAATTGAAAGAATTCCATCTCCATATTTATGCTTAGTGGTTTTAATGAATTTTTTTATCATTCCATATAGCGAGTTTGTTCTGTTTAATACTTTGAGAAAAAAGGACTGCGATTAATAAAGCCGGGAAAATTTTGGATCTATGCCTCATAGCGGTTCCTGAGTTATCTGTTGCCATGCCAAAGCCTAAGGCAATTGTTAAGAATAAAAAAAGAAATATTTTAGGAAATATTCTACGTGTATCTTCACGGAGAAAATTTCTACTTTGTACGAGTTTATAGACTAAAAAGTAGTAAAAAGAGCTGTCGAATAAAATTGCAATTAAGCTACCTACCCCTCTTATATCGTATGGCATTGGTGAAAAAATAAAGTAAATTAACCTCAAAGGCATTAATGCTATAAAACTATACGCAGAGTTTACTTTAAAATTAGTTAAGTAAGTGGACCCTCCAACATCAACTACCCTCGTGTTAAATTTTTCAGCTAAACTCAGATTTTCACCTAAAAATATAAATGAGAGCTTACCACTTAAAAGTGACATGTTATTTATGATCAAAACAAATACCAAAGCGGAAAGTGAAACTAACAAAATTGTATTCTTAACAGAAAAATTAAATGTGTGTGTGTGCGTGTCAAAGTATAAAAACATTAATCCATAAAAAACAATTCCAAGCATCATTCCAGGATGAAACATTGCACTTAGTAGAGCAAAAATTAAAGTTGTTATAATGTGGGTCTTATCATTTGACCTTAGCCATTTTGTAAAAAATAATAAACTATAGATAAAAAAGAATTGAATCAAAGCCTCTCTTAATAGTATAGAAGAAAATATGATATTATGTGGGTATAAACCATACAAAGCTAAAAGCAATAATTTCTTAGATTCTTTTAATTTAAAGAGATCCAAAATATTATAGAAAATAAAAATGGACCACATTCCTAGAATTAAATTTATGAATTGAGAAAACAGTCTTTGATCACCAATGAACCAATACACCAAACCTAAGAAATCGGTATATTTAGTATATGAAATCTCTTTCATTTTACTTAAATCCTCAGAAATAAGTCTTGCCAAATTATAAAAATTTTCTGAATCATTACCGCTATGCAGCACATATCCAATGTCTCTGCCATAATAATCAAAGTAGAGTAATACTACTCTTAAACAGAAAAATATAAATATTAGAAGTTGAACTTTTTTATTTTTAAAACCACATGCCACTAAGAATACCAAAAAAAATATGATATTAAATCCTACTAATACATTAGCTAAATATTGATGATCTATAAAATATTTACAGAAAAAAGAAATAACAACGCTGAAAATCAGTGTTGTTATAAAAAACTTTTCAGCTAATTTTAAATATATCATTTCAGTATTAGATCGATTTATTACCTGTATTAAACTGCACAATCAATTAAATTAGCCTATAAACACTCTTCTAAAATAACTATAAAAACGAGGGCTTTCTTTAATTATATCGTTTCGTCATTAACACATAATTATTCAAACACCACGTTGGACTCTCTTATTTAAAAGCCAAGAATAATTTGTCCTGTTTAGAATATCCTTGTTTGTAAAATAATTTTTGAATTTCCTTGAATACAAAATCTTGCCTAGTTAACTTGAACAAATGGGCAAAATAACCTTGGCATAAAAACACATATTAGATTATAAACAAATCAATCTTAAGGCCAATTCCTATGTCGAATGTGATGTCAATTATTCCATTATTTGTTTAAAAAACACCTTTAAAATTAAATAAAGTAAGGCAATCATTAAGCCAGCGATACCTCCTATAACAACACCAACTAACTTGCCAATTTTCTCTTTTTCTAATGGTAAAATAGGTTTGTCAATCACTTGAATAAGCGGAATTTCTTTTCGTAATGCGACTTTAGCTAACTCGGACTGTTTCACTAATTCTTTTAGAATAGCAGTATTAGCTTGCACATCTACTTTTTTACGAGAAGTAGTTGTCCTATTTACATTCAAGGCTGGATTTAGATTAAATGTATTATCTACAGAAACGGCAACTTCAGCTATCGCAGTGTTCAATTGTTCACGAATAGAATCTGTCTGTTTGGTTAAAATTTCTACATTTTGTCGCGATTTTTTACTTTTATAATCAATGTAAAAGTTAGAAACTTGGTCTGCCAAGGCTTCTGTAAATTGCTTCGCAAATAATTCGCTAGAAGATTTTAAATTTATCGTTACAATTGCAATCTTTTTATCCTTTTGAGAAACATCTAAATTGCTTTTAGAAAGTTCTTCATAGATTACTCCCAAAATACTATCCTGAGCGCGACTAAAGTCTGAGCGGGTTGCATTTGCTGAAAACTGAATTCCTTTTAATGAGGTGGTTTTTTCCCAGTTAGTGCGCCAACCTTCGTTCTGAATATACATTTCTGCCAATGATATTTTTTGGCTTTCGAAAACAATGGGTGTTAATAAGGTTTTTTCTACCATATTACGAGACAGAAAAAGTTCGGGTAAGTTAGAACTTGAAAATGCACCACCACTGTTACTTCCACCCAATTCAATAGCAAAAGATCCTATGTTTAAATCCCCAACACCGCCAGGACTAGTGTCTTCCAGTGCAAAAGATAAAGACGCAGTATAAACGGGCTTTTCTACATATGAATAAACCAGGCCTAAAACTGCTCCTATTATCATAGCAATAATAATCGTTTTACGTCGATACATTAAGTACTCCCAAAATCCTTTTACTCGCATAACTATATCTTTAACAGATGGTTCATCGTTTGTATTTTGGTTAAGTTCCATGCTAAAAGTTTGAGATTTGTTAATTAAAAGCTGTGATAAGTAACAAAGTCATGCTTGTAATGATGCTTCCAATACTCACAATTTCAAGGGCATTCAATTTATTGCGTTCAGGCTTTTCAGGAATAATGATTTGTGAACCAGGGGTCACCTTCGGTCTATTGTGAATGAATAAAAAAGATTTTGTAGTTGCTGCTTTCCCATTTGGATAAATAACATACGCTTTTCTAGTCCATCCTTTAGAATCTGCCCCACCTACCGCATCTAAATAATGTTTTAGGCCTTTACCTTTGTTATAAGGAATTTCAGATGTTAAAAGGACATTACCTGTCACTTTTACACCTTCCCTAAAAGTTCTCACTTCAATCACGTCTCCTGGAAATATGGTAACATTGGTATAGCTATTTTGATTCTTTTGAATTTCTTTCCAATCTACAGGTATTGTAGCATGTTTGGTTTTAGCCATTATCTTTTTTTGAATAGAATCTTCTCCTTTACCTAAATTTAAATCAACATTCTGCATGTCTCCAATCTGCTCTAAATCTATAGGTCTAAGTACTTTTACACCTTCAATATTCGCTATAGAAGATAGTCCTCCCGCTCTTATGATCAAATCATAAATTTTTTCTTTTTTGTTCACCAGCGCATATCGTCCAGGATAATTTATAGCTCCCTTTATTGTTACCATCTCTGGCTTTTCATAAACAGGCATTTTTCGTATGCTTACTACATCAAACGGTTTTAAGCGAACGTTTTTTGCTTGTTCATTATCAGCTGGAGAAATTTCTAATCTAATTAATTCTACCCTATTACCATTCAAATCATCAACTGAGTCTAATTGTATCATCCGTGCCACTTCCACGTGCTTTGATGCCGATCCAGAAAGGCCTCCTGCTTGAACCAATAAATCATTTAAGGTGAGGTTTTCATAATATTGATATACGCCTGGCCTATTAATTTCGCCATCAATTGTAATCTTAAAATCTTCTTTAAAAGTAAGACTAGAATATATGTTCACACGATCTTCCTTTTTCAAAATAACATTTGATTCAGAATCACCCTTTAGTGCTTTTGCAAGATTGACATTCACGATTTCTGTAGTTAAATCGGATTTAACCCTAATAATTGTAGCTCTATTGGTATACGCATCTTCTTTTAAACCATCAGCTTTAGTGATTAGGTCTAAAATGCGCATCCCTTCACTAAACGAATATGTATTTGGGCGAAAAACGGCTCCTTCAATAGTAATTCTATTTTCAAAACGATCTAAAATTTTTGAAACTTTGAATGCATCCCCTAGTTTCGGAGTATAGACGTTAAATTCACTGGCCTTCAAATCCTTCACTTTAAATTCTTTGTCTGTTTTTTGAATCACGCTCACGGACGCTTTGTAAGCCATGTCGTTAAATCCAGACGCAAATTTTAGTAAATCATCAAATGTTTCGCCCTCTTTTATTTCAAAAATACCTGGACGTTTAACTTCACCCTCCAAGCTCACTCTATTTTTGTAGGCTGGAATCCGTATCACATCATTATCTTTTAGCCCCACATTATCCGTTTGGTCTCCACTAACTAAAAAATTGTAAATATCTATTTTTCGTATTACTTCATTATTTCGAAGCAACTCAATGTTTCTATACGTTTTATTCGATCCAGGGCCACCACCTAAAAAGAGCGCATTGTAAACCGTTCCTAAAGAAGATATAGAATAATTACCTGGTTGTTTACTTCCTATTAAGGTTATTTTGATGGTTCTAATGCGACTCAGGCTAATCTCAACTTTCGACTGTCCAGAAGCTACGGTAGTATAAACCCTGGCAATGGCCTTTTTTATCTTTTGGGAGGCTGCCTCAAAACTCAAATTCAAAACTGATAGCTGACCTACATTTTGGATATTCACTTTTCCCTCAACACTTACTGGAATATTTGCACTAAACTCTTGCACTCCAAAAACAATTACTTGTAATTCATCACCAGGGCCTAGAATATAATTCATCGGACTTGCAATCTTTAAGTTCGGCTCAAAATTTAGTGATGGATTGTCAAATAATTCTGATCCGAAAATAATTGCATTCTCATCATCTTTTATCTTTGTGTTCTTAACGACCTCTTGTTTTCGAATAGATTCAGATTCATTTGCCTGAATCATTGAAGATTCCATTCGCAATTTCAATTTGACAAACTGTTCTGAAGTCATTCCCCTGTCTGAAGCCAATGCCATCACATCTTCAATAGTTAGCTTTTTTGCTTCTAGCTGAGATCTGAAAGTTGCAATATCTTCGTCGCTAAGAGTATTGATTTCTAAGGTGCTTAAATCTGGGCTTTCTATTAAATCCTGAGCCTGAGTCAAAATTGTTTGAAAAAGAACAAAAGTTAATAAAAGGAAAGTGATTTTTTTATTCATATGTCGCAATAGTATTCAATGTTTTATAACAACTCAAAGGAAAAAAAGAATGGGTTTTGCAACGCACCGTTTTTGTAAAAACTAACTAATTATAAAATTATCTTTTCAATAGTTTGAATGTTCTAACACCGTTGTTTGTTTTAACTTGTGCAAAATACAATCCAGAATTTAGTCCAGAGCCATCAACCAAAACTTCGGTTGCATTTGGCGAAAGAGATAGTATATTCTTTCCTAATATATCATACACTTTTACAGAAGTTATATCTTGGCTAACCGCCCTGATATTCCAAACATCAGAGGTTGGATTAGGATAAACACTCACTTCTGATACTTGAAAATCGTTTGTACCTAAAACGTTCTCATGAAAATAAACATTATCATAAAATACAATCCCAGGGTTCAAATTAGATTCTGTACCAATTTTATATTGAAAAAAGTTGTTTTTATCAAATCCTAGATTTTCGTAAAAGGATAAATCGATACTTACCCGAGTCCATGCATCATACACAAATGGCTCTTGAGTTGGTAATTCATAGTAGTATTCTGTGATCGCTCCTCCTACGTTGTCGATAAGTATGATTCTTAACTGAGATGCATAGGCCGTATAATAGTCAAAATTCAAGTAATTATACGCAGAGATATCGTTGACGCCAGTTGTACCTTGGCCATACCCTTGTTGGCCAAAATCCATTTTGATTGCAAAATTTTCAGTTGCACTTGGATCCAAGTCTATTTCAGCTATAAAATCACCAAAACTGTAGTCGGGAGTCCAAATATTTGTAAACCCACCCGTATCGCTATAAATGCTTAATACTTCCGAATCTGGAGCATTTGGGGTTGGCGATGGTGTTGTTGGGTCTGCAGGAAGAACAAAATTGGTGCCTCCCATCATATCATCAATTAAGTAGGTGTCTACCAAACTTGTGTTTAAATCTGGGATGAGTACCAACTTACCAAAATTCCCTAAACCAGCTGGAAAGTCAATATTGATGGTTTGCCAATCGGTCGTTCCATCTGTAAAGAAATCAATTGCTATATCATTAGGGATTGATGTTCCATTTTCTACTTTGAATTGATGTGCATTGCTCCCTGTTCCATTTAAAGGTCGCATTCTAAAAGAAATGGTATTGTTTGTGTTGTCTTCAAGGTTTACGAGTTGGCTCAACTCTATAGACGCATTATCAAAAGGTCCTGATCCAACAACAATTTGCATCACATCGTTTGTAGCATCGTCTGGATCCACTTCCATAGTTACAATAGAACCTCCACCATTAAAAATCTGGTCGGGATTACTAAAATCAAAAGGCAATACAGCGTTCGGTGGTGAAATATTGGTTGCACCTTCAAAATCATCTACTAAATAGGTGTCATTTAATGCACTTTGGAAGGCATCAGGAATTACAACTAATTTACTATAATTACCCAATCCTGGGCCAAAGTCTGCCGTAATAGTCTGCCAATCGGTTCCCGTTGTTGTAAATTCAAACTCTACATTTCCTGTGGTACCGTCCTCAAACTTCAATAGATGTCTTGCAGCACCACCCCCATTAGATCCAGTTCCAAACACAGGCTTAATACGAAACGTAATGGTATTGTTACTATCGTCTGATAAATCTAAAAACTCGGCAAGAACTAACTGCATATTACTAAAGTCCTCACAACAATTTGTGAATTCTCCCACATTTTCTCCAGCAGTATCAGGGTCTGCAATCACATTAAACACGCCGCTATCAGCACCAATCATATTTGCATCCAACGGATCTTCAAAGTCAATTGGAAATGATTGAGAGTATCCAAAAGATACCATCATTAAACTTAGTGTAAGGACAAAGTTTTTCATATTGAAATAATTTTTAATTGATTAGGTTGTTACCGAAAATCACATTGAAAATCAAAAAATATTGATTTTCAATGAATTACGAAATCTGCAACTCAAACATAAGGGGAATAGATTGATTTTTATGTATGGTGGCACCCTACAAATATCATACACTAGAATATTGTTTTACGTTCTACAAGACTACCCTCGTGAGATATGACTCTCAATGCCTTAAGTGAAACATGTCTGTAAGACGCACTATTTGCTCAGGCTACAGTAAAGCACCTTATGTTGTAGTTGTGTTGTAGTGATATGGTACATTTTTAACGACACGGCTAAGAAATTCCTATGCGAGTTGCTTTTAATTAGAAGCGTACAATTAAGGAATACAAGCCATATCAAACCAGTAATGAAAAGACCCTATTAAACAACAACCATGCTAACACTCTTCTCGAAACCTTATAATTCATGGCGCACACTCAACAAGAACAACAACTCATACATTTAATTTATAGTCGCCTAAAGTGTTATCTACATAGTAGCTCGCCATTAATAATCCGAACATATAACATCTAGTAGTGCCTTATATAGTTGAGAGAAGAATTTCTAATAAAGTGGTGAAACGCCATGGAATTTGTTCCTTATGAACTTGAAGAAGACAGCTTTTTTTTAGCTGCCGTTTTTTTTCTGATCACATGGAAAAACCTAGCTAATGCAATAAATATGACTAGTAGTATTATCAACATTTGAATACTGTTGAAAGAAGAAGAAAGATAAATTAAAATAATCGCTAAACAATAATTAGACAAGCCAATAAGCAGTGTTACATTGGTATGTGAAAATCCAGCGTCTAAGAGTACATGATGCACATGATTTCTGTCTGGCATAAATGGACTCCTTTTATTCAACAAGCGGACAACAATTACCCGCAGGGTATCAAAAATAGGCACGAACAATATGGCCGCTATAATTATGAGTTTGTTTTCGGCCTTGAAACTAAACTGACTAAACAGACTTGCGTCCATTTGTATAATTTTCAAGGTTAGAAAGCTGATACAAAATCCAATAATTAGGGAGCCAGTGTCTCCCATAAAAATTTTGTTTTTATTTGAGAAATTGAAGCGCAAATAGGCCAGTAGTATTCCTAATATACTCATGCAGATTAGAAAATAGAAATACAGCCCAGTGGCATAAAATAAAATCGAGTAAACACTCAAAATAACAATACCAACCACAGATGCTAAACCATCAACACCATCCAAAAGATTGAAAGAATTAATAATAAAAACAAGAATAAGAAACATGAGCAACTTTAAAGGAACCTCATGAAGCTCATAGATACCTAAAAATCCGTCCAAGCCATTAAACTGTATGCCACTGGAAAAAAGAACGAATGAAATAGCGAATATTTCAGCTGCTAATTTCGCTCGCGGTGAGGACGTCACTAAATCATCTTTAAGGCCCACAGCAAAAATAACAGTTAAAGCCGCGACAAGGTTTAGCCCTATATTATCGATGTCCCAAAGCTTAAAAAAACTAATGGCTAAAATAAGGGTTATAAAAAAGGCCACTCCCGCCATCGTAGGAATAGGAATGTTATGGGCACTTCGGCTGTCCGGGTGATCACTCAGGTTTTTATGCCTTACCACCCAAATAACTTTTGGAACTAGTCCATATACCAATGCGAACGAACAAAATAGGGTGAGTATATCAATAAATCACTCTGCTCCTATCTATATTTTAATTTTACTAAAAAACACTTACTACTGTAATTTATTAATTTAACTTGAAAAATTAAATTTTCTTGTGTGTTCTAACCACTCATTCTACGATCTTTAAAAATAATATGCTACAAGTTGAGAAGGCAATACCGGCAAGTTTTGTACAAACCTTAATTTCTTTTGGCTGGTATTTAAACATACGTCTACTATTCTTTGGGTATACATAATACCATATCGCTATACGCCTAATGGGCCATATCCGCATCCATAGTTATAGCCATACTTGCAACCCAACAAATTGATTTCTTTTTTTAGTGTTTGAGACCTTATTTTCTTTGTTCGATACTTGTCATTTATTATACATACTTCAAAGTTAATTATTATTATTTTTAAAAAAATTTAAAAGATGAAGTTTGGCTTTCCTTAACCCTTAACACAAAATAAATCGTATTTTTGGACATCCTAAAGACGAACTATGTTTCATTTTTTTAAAAAATATTCCCAGCCTCTGTTTGAAGGTTTGTGTGATTTCCACAACCATCTCCTCCCGGGTATTGATGATGGTAGTAAAACAGTGGGTATGTCTTTAAACATGCTAGAAGCTTATCAAAAGTTAGGTTTTAAATCGGTGATCCCCACGCCACACGTCTACCAAGAGCTGTACCCCAATACGCCCGAAACTATTCAAAAAGCTTTTCAAGAATTAAGCGCTGTAAAACATCCTGAGAACGCTCCCAGTATTCCCTCTTATGGGGCCGAATATATGGTGGACGAAACTTTTATAAAAAATCTAGAAAGTGGTGTTCCTAGCCTGTTACTTTGTAAAAAATATATCTTAGTCGAAATTCATTTTTTTGGTGGTACACAACTCTTGGAACAAGCTTGCTTTGAGCTATCCCAAAAAGGGATACTACCTATTTTGGCTCATCCAGAGCGCTATCAAAGTCTTGAAACCGTTGCACAATACCAAGCCTTAAAACAAAAAGGATTTTACTTACAACTGAATGCCTTGTCGTTACTGGGGCATTATGGTCCTCAAGTAAAGCAAAAGGCAGAAAAGATTTTGCAAGCAGGCTTGTATGATTTTGTTGCTACGGATGCGCATCATCCGAATCATTTAAAAACCTTGCAAACGCTTAGGCTTTCTAAAAAACAGGGTTTGATGTGGGAAGGTATTCGAGAGTTTCAATTAAATCGGTTTTAAATCCCCGAGAAAGCGGGGTCTCATGATGCTATACTTTTTACTCTTTTTAGTTCCATAGCTTAAAGCTTATAGCGAAAATTTCATGATAAGGATTTCAAAATATCCTAGTACTATACTCTAATACCTATTAAATGTTTTATTTTATTTAGGACATCTCAATACTTTTTCCATCGCTGAAAAGGTATCCAAAAAATCTAGGCTTTCGAAAATTCTCTAAATTTTTTTTTTCGATTTCTAAATTTCAGGAACTCGCAATAGTGCTCTATCATTGTTGTTTTTAAATACATTTTGCTCAGACAGCCTAAAATTTTTAACGAAATACTCATTTTAAATTTTACGATAAATTTTCGGTATGCCGTTTTCTTGCTAAGTTACATTTTGTATTTGATGCTAAAACCCTAACATAAAAAAAACCACCTTTTTGAAGTGGTTTTTTTATTATGAAAAAGTATAAAGCTAAATACTAACTATCTTTATCAGCTCCATAGCCATAACCATAGCCCTAATTGTATTTATAGGAGTAACTATAGCGGTAACGATAGCTATAGCGGTAGCCGTATTTATAGTTATAACCCGATTGAGGCCCTGCAATCAGCCCATTTAACACCATTCCGAAAGGGGGAATGTTAGGTCGGTTTTGTAGCTCTAGTATAAAAGGAAATATGTTTTTATCGGAGTACTGTGCTCTGGATACATAGACCACCATATCGGATAGCGTTAGTAAGGCCGTGGTATCACTCACTAACAACAGGGGT
>CALKCP010000010.1 GCA_938083445.1 uncultured Ulvibacter sp.
TGTTCTTTCAGAACCTTCAAACTTGTCGAAATTCCATCGTGGAATTTTCACAATCACATAATCTAAAGTTGGCTCAAATAAGGCGGACGTAGATTTGGTAATCTGATTACTCAATTCATCTAGGTGGTAACCAATTGCCAACTTCGTTGCGATCTTAGCAATGGGATACCCCGTCGCCTTCGATGCTAATGCCGATGAGCGAGAAACCCTGGGGTTTATCTCAATTGCGATAATATCTTCTTTTTCATCGGGACTCACGGCAAATTGAACATTACAACCACCCGCAAAGTCACCAATACTGCGCATCATTTTTATTGCGAGATCACGCATTCTTTGATAACAAGAATCACTTAAAGTCATTGCAGGTGCCACTGTTATTGAATCTCCTGTATGGATACCCATTGGGTCCATATTTTCGATTGCACAAATTATAACTACATTGTCATTTCGATCTCTTAGTAATTCTAACTCGTATTCCTTCCACCCTAATAATGCTTTGTCTATTAACACTTCATGAATGGGAGATGCTTCTAAACCAAATGTCAATAAATCATCAAATTCTTCTTCTGTATGAACAAAAGACGCCCCTGTACCACCTAAAGTGAAGGAGGGTCGAATAACCAATGGAAACCCAAATTCCTGGGCTATTTCTTTCCCCTGAAGGTAGGAGTTTGCAATTTTAGCAGGAGCCACTGGGACTCCGATTTTCATCATTAAATTTTTAAACTGATCACGATCCTCTGTAATGTTAATGGCTGCAATATCAACTCCAATAATATCAACGTTAAAGTCAGTCCAAATGCCTTTGTCATCTGCCTCAATACAAAGGTTTAGAGCTGTCTGCCCGCCCATTGTTGGTAATACCGCGTCAATTTGAGGATGATTCTTCAAAATTTTAACCAAAGACTTGGTTGTTAATGGCAATAAATAAACATGATCGGCCATAGAAGGGTCGGTCATGATCGTAGCTGGATTCGAGTTTATTAAAACTGTTTCTATACCATCTTCACGCAAGGAACGTAATGATTGTGACCCAGCATAATCAAACTCACAGGCTTGACCAATAACTATTGGACCAGATCCAATAATTAAAACAGATTTAATAGCATTATTTTTTGGCATATGTTTGGCTTTTTCCGTAGGTAAAAATACGACTCAATAGGGTATAAAAAAAAGGTGTTGTTTTAAAAAACAACACCTTTTATATACATCTTATCAACATTATTTTTTGTGACGCGTTTCGGATGACACAGAAATTTTCTTTCTACCTTTTGCTCTTCGAGCAGCTAGTACTTTTCTACCGTTTACAGATGCCATGCGCTCTCTGAAACCGTGTTTGTTTCTTCTCTTTCTTTTTGACGGCTGAAATGTTCTTTTGCTCATTATATTTTACTTTATCTTCTGGTAATCCTTATTCGTATATCTTTTTGTTGCTCCCATGCGTGTAGGGTAGCCAACCGGGGCATTTCACGATAGTGTTCTGCGTAGGCGGCTGCAAATATACAATGATTTTTTACTTTCACAAATGGAAAACATAAAATATTTTTGATTGTTTTTAGTACCTTTGACACCCAAAAAAAAAACACTTCATGTTTCATAAGAATATCAAATTAATTTTAGCAGCCCTAGTAATCGCTTTAGCCGTTTGGCAGTTTACTGAAACCAATATTGGCAACGGAATAATGCTCATTCTATTAGCATCTATGTTTGTCTTCCTCTACTTTAAAAATGAAATTATTTTACTCGCTTTTCTTAGACTGCGAAAGCAAGATTTTCCCGGGGCTAAAAAATGGCTCGACAAAATAAAGAATCCCGAGGCAGCTTTAGTTAGCAAACAGCAAGGTTACCACAGTTATCTTAATGGTTTAATGGTTTCGCAAACCAATATGAATGAGGCTGAAAGATTTTTTAAAAAAGCGATCGAGCTAGGACTTTCCATGGACGCAGACATGGCGATGGCTAAGCTTAATTTGGCTGGAATTGCTATGACAAAAAACAGAAAAAGAGAAGCGCAAACTCTCCTAACTGAAGCTAAAAAGCTAGACAAACACAATATGATGGACGATCAAATTAAGATGATGAAGGATCAAATGAAAAAGATGGGACAACCCAAGCAACAATTTGGCAAAGCTGCCAGCCGCGGAGGAAGGTCTCGATAGAGTTTAACGGATGTGTTTTCTCTAATGAAAAAAAATGGTTAATCCCGAAATAGGAATAATTTACAAAAAGCAATTCCACAAAACGCATTACTACATCCCTTCGGTTGTTAAGAGGCTCCATCTTCGAAGCTTCAAATCGTAAATTTGAAAAAACACTGGTTGTGTTTTCTATAGATTAGAAGAATAACCCTACGATTAAGGGCAGATTGTCGAAAATAACATCTTTTTAATCTAAAAAAATCTAATAATGCAAACGCAGGTTGTATATTTAATATTTACAATTGGTATGTATGGTTCATAAAATACTTCAACTATTTTTATTTATCTCCTTCTCTGCATTAGCTCAAGACTTTGGGTCTGAAAAATTATTCTCAAAAGAAATTGGAAAGAACATAAAAGCGTACCGGCTAAAATCTCAGCAAGCGCACAATGAACAAGATTTTGGGCGCGCGAAGGCGCTATTCGATTCACTTATAAGCAATGTGGTTAACAATAGTTATATGGATGATTTCAAGGTCAAGAAATTATCGGGAAGAACGATACGGTTTTATGATTTTAAAAAACCAGTCTTTTTAATTACGTATGCCTCTTGGTGCACACCTGGCGTGGGAGAAATTCCTGCCTTAAATGAAATAGCTGACAAATATCATAAAGAAATTGACTTTATCATTTTATTTTGGGATTCTAAAAGTAAAGTAAGAAAAGCCACACGCGATTATAGCAAGAGGTTTACAATAGTGTACGTCGATGAGATGGAAAACAATCAAGATCATATAGTGGAAACGATGAAACATAGTTTGGGTTTCCCTACAACGTTTTTTATTGATGAAAACAAGAAAATAATGGATGTAAGACGAGGTGTCTTACATCCATATAATGAAGAATTCAGTGTTTCTTATAATTTAAACTACAATGCCTTTTCAAATGGAATCGCTCTTCTGAAGAATATCGTATTAAAAAAGGAAACATCATCGTTTTCAGAGAAGAAACCTTAAAAGGTGTCGGTTACTTCGAAAAAAACATTTTAACAGCAACCACTAACAACACAAATGCAAATATCTTCTTCAAAATATTTTGAGGTACGGATACTGCAAATTTCGAACCGATCAACCCTCCTACGACAAAAAATACCGCTATTAACCCCGCATATCTCCAATTTATTGGGCTGCCAGACACATGATAGGTATAAGCAGCAATAAACGTTACAGGGACTGCTAATACCGCCAAACTCGTTCCTTGTGCCTCATGCTGATTCATGCCAAGTAGAATAAGCATTAATGGAATCATAATAACACCTCCACCAACTCCTAAAAAACCACTAAGCATTCCTGCTAACAAACCAATAATTATTAAAGAAGCTATTAAAGTAAAATGCATACGATACGTTTATTGTCCATTGCCATAAAAACCTTTTTCAGGAATTTCAATAACATATTCTTTTTTTGAAGCGTTCTTAATATAATTATCTCTCAACCAAGGGTTATGAAGCTTTAAAATTTTGTAATTAATACCTTTATCTTTCGCAAACTGAGCTAGATTTTGTACCGGTTCATTAACCACAATCTTATTTGTTGGAACTGCCAAATAAAGATCTTTTTCTCTATAATTAAATCCGTATTTTTCGGGATTAGTAAGAATTTCCTTAAATGCTAATATTCTAAAAACGTACCTGCTAGTCTCACTATTTAGTAAAAGCTCATAATATCCTGAAACTTCCTGCTTAACCATTTGCTTTTCAACTCCGGTATTTCCGGCGTTATATGCAGCAGCAGCAGCAGTCCAGCTGCCAAAATTCTCCTTTGAATTTTTTAGATAGAGTGCTGCTTTTTCTGTAGCCAATTTTAAATTATAGCGTTCGTCAACATACTCGTTTATTTCAAGACCATACTCTTTTCCGGTTCCTTTCATAAATTGCCAAAAACCAGCAGCTCCTGCAGACGATTTTACATTGTCTAAACCACTTTCAGCAACCACCAAATATTTAAAATCGTCTGGCAACCCATACTCTTCTAGTAAAGGTTCAATCAATGGAAAAAATTTGTGGGCTCTTTTAATAATTAAAAACATATTTGAATGCCAAAAGGTATTTACTAATAGTTCTCTATCCAATCGCTCACGAATATCCGGATCGTTTAGAGGAACAGACTCTCCAGCGAAATTTGCTGTTTCAGGCATCGGAAGCGCATAAACATTATAATTATTAATTAAATTAGTTTCCAAAATTTCATCGGTGGGTGGGTCTTGTACAGCATTAATAAACAAACCACACACACACAAAATAAAAATGGCTAGTCCAATTTTTGACAACGTATTCATAACTCTGAATTTTTAATAAAGATAAAAAATAAAGGACGACTTTCTAAGTGTATTCAACGGATTTCTATTTAATAATTTCAATTAATTTTTCAGTAATCACCCTACCCTTGTTAAGGATCATAATATGAGTACCTTCTTTAATTTGTAAACAGGCTTTGATGTTTTTAATTGGGAAAATTGGGTCACTATCTCCGTGGATATGAACTACCCCTTTTATTTCTTCCTGCCGTTTCCATGTAACCATTTGTTTAATCGCCCAATCCAAATAGGCTTTATCTCTCACATGAAGATATTCCTGATATAACTTTAATCGTTTTTCCGTTTTGGGACCAATTGCAAATTTTGTAAGATCGGAAGCGCTTAAAACCAAACGAGTAGGGACCAATTTATACGCTAAGGTCTTTGCGGCGACTTTTAGTCTTAGGGGTAACTCATTTCTTGTTTTGATACTGGACAAAATAATTAGTTTTCTAAGGTCTAAAAAAGTACTCATTTCCTGAGCAACAACACCACCAAAAGACACGCCTACAAGCACAGCATTCGGATCTGTAACTAAGGACGCCATTCTCTTGGAATAGACGCTTAGATCCTCATTTTTTAATGGGATAAGCCATTCTAAAATAGTAACTTTGTAGGTCGCTTCGGGTAGTAATATATTCCTGAATATTTCTTTTCCCGCTGCCAAACCTGGGACAAAATATACAGGTATTTTTTTATCGCTCATGTGTTTAAATTCGATATATTCCTCTATATGAACAAAAGTTGTACGAATATTCGTAAATTTACCTGCAAATATAGGGATATCGGCATGGAAACATAGCTGTTGAAGATAAGGAAGTTGATCCAAAATACAATTGCCAAAGTGCCTAGATTTTTGAAAGAGTTAAACAACTTGCTTTTTATTGATTCGTTTTCTTTCAAAACATGAAAAAAGTATTGATCTTGTATGACACATGACTTAAGAAAAACGGATGAAAAGTCAAGGCCGTACGTGAATCGTCGGTCATTTTTTCAATTAAATAGTACCCTAACTAAGGATTCGTAAATTTTATTAAATAACGCCCGATTATGATTGAGGATGTCGAAATAACAGATAATGAATTTTTAAGGCAATTCGAACTTGAGGTAGGCGATAATATGGCGCGGATAGAATACGCGCTTCAAGATCGAAAAATTTTTCTTACAAAGTATGCTATGCCCGATGAAATGGAAGAGCAGGGTTTCAGAAATATTTTCATCAAAGCTGTTTTTAATGAAGTCCGAGACCGCAATATTAGTCTTGTTCCAACCAGCCCAGAAATAGCCTCTTTTTTGCGAAGCAATCGAAGAAAATACAAAGATTTGCTTCCTGTAGGGATAAATATTTAAAAACCTGAATGCAGGTTTTTAAACGATTATTATAGAGGTGTTACTCTCTTTTTGGGTTGCTGTCTTAGCCAAGTATCGTTTCTCTAACAAACTCAAACCGCACAAGACCATCTTCGTCAATTTTCGTTAGTTGAATGCCGTGCATTGTATTAACCAGTGCTGGATTCCAGGGTGCTTTTACTTTGATATAGTTTTCAGTAAATCCATGAATATAACCCTCCTTATTTTCTCCTTCAAATAATGCAGTACGCATATTCCCTAAATCATTTTCATAAAAAGCGCGTCGTTTTTTTACAGATAGTCCTCGAAGCATTTTACTGCGTTTACTTCGTATGTTTTTTGGCACTACATCTTCCATAAGCGCAGCAGCCGTATTATCACGCTCCGAATACGTAAAGACATGTAAATAAGAAATATCTAATTTGTTCAGAAAGTTATAGGTTTCCAAAAAATGTTCGTCTGTTTCGCCCGGAAAACCAACAATCACATCCACGCCAATACAGGCATGTGGCATAAGGTCTCTAATCTTAGCGACACGTTCTATATACAAATCGGTCATATAGCGACGGCGCATCAATTTTAAGATTTCATCACTCCCACTTTGTAAAGGAATGTGAAAGTGCGGGACAAACGAGCGAGACTTTGAAACAAATTCTATAGTCTCATTTTTTAATAAGTTAGGCTCAATTGAAGAAATACGTAATCGCTCAATACCCGAGACAGTATCTAAGGCTTCACATAGTTCAAAGAACGTGTGCTCATGCTTCTTATTACCGAACTCTCCTTTCCCATAATCACCAATATTAACCCCTGTTAAGACTATCTCCTTGATCCCTTTAGCTGAAATTTCTGCTGCATTATGTAATACATTTTGCAATGCATCACTTCTCGAAATTCCTCTAGCTAGTGGTATCGTACAATACGTGCACTTATAATCGCATCCGTCCTGTACTTTTAAAAAAGCCCTAGTTCGATCTCCAAAAGAATAAGACCCCACATAAAAATCGGCCTCTTCTATTTCGCAAGAATGCACCTGGGCCTTACCTTGATTACGATCTGGTTGATTTAAAAGATCATTTAAATACTGTGTAATATTAAATTTTTCGGTAGCACCCAAGACGAGATCAACACCATCGACATCTGCCAATTCATTCGGCTTTAATTGAGCATAACAGCCAATGGCAATAACAAATGCATCAGAATTCGCCTTCTGAGCCTGCTTGACAATGCTTTTAAATCTTTTGTCTGCATTCTCAGTAACACTGCAGGTATTAACCACATAAATATCTGCCTTTTCAGAAAAATCAACGCGATCAAACGCTTCCGCAGAAAAACTTCGAGCAATGGTAGAAGTCTCACTAAAGTTAAGTTTGCAACCTAAGGTGTAAAATGCGACTTTTTTTCTATCGTTCATTCTTGTATTTTTGGCAGTACGGATGCAAAAATACAAACTATTATTCGCTCCGAAAAACCTATGAAACGTCAATTTAGACTAGTAACTTATTTTATATCAGCTACTTGCGCCTTACTAGTTCTTTTTTCTTGTACCAACGCTACTACGTCCAACCGTGATCATCTCGTTTTTCGATACAACGAGCATAGTAATATTCCAACTCTTGATCCAGCATTTGCTCGAAACCCCCAAAGTATTTGGCCTGCAAATCAATTATTTAATGGATTGGTTCAATTAGATGATGCTCTCAATATTATACCCGATATCGCTAAAAGTTGGACCGTTAATGACTCAACTAACACCTATACTTTCAATTTAAGATCTGATGTCTATTTTCATAAAAATAAAGTATTTAAGAATACTGAAACCACCAAATTAGACTCTACTAGAACTGTTATTGCTTCCGACTTTAGTTACAGTTTTGATCGATTAATCGACGAAAAAGTTGCGTCTTCAGGGAGCTGGGTGCTTCAAAATGTTCATTCCTATCGGGCCGAAAACGACACGACATTTAGCGTACAGTTAAAACGGCCATTTCCTGCTTTTCTAGGATTGTTATCTATGCGGTATTGCTCTGTTGTGGCAAAAGAGGCTGTCGAGTTCTATGGAAGTGAATTCCGAAGAAATCCAGTTGGAACAGGGCCTTTTAAATTTCAACTTTGGGAAGAAAATATAAAATTAGTACTTCGGAAAAACCCTCTATATTTTGAAAAGGACTCTGAAGGAAACCAACTTCCGTATCTAGAGTCGATTGCAGTCACTTTCTTGCCAGACAAACAGAGTGAGTTTCTTCAATTAGTACAAGGTAAAATTGATTTTATTTCAGGTTTAGATAGTTCGTATAAGGATGAATTAGTCACCACAAAAGGGCAATTACAAGACAAATACAAAGACCAATTAAAATTGGTGACGGGGCCGTATTTAAATACGGAATATCTAGGGTTTTTCATGGAATCCAAATCGCCTGAAATTAAATCTAAAACGCTACGGAAAGCAATAAATTACGGCTTTGACAGGGTGAAAATGGTCACTTATTTGAGAAATGGAATGGGCATTCCGGCCATACATGGTTTTATACCTAAAGGTTTGCCTGGGTTTGATGCTATTGATGGTTTCACATATCAACCAAAAAAAGCGAGAGATTTAGTTGCCCAATACAAAGCGGAAACTGGTGATGAGTTTCCAGAAATTAGCATAGGTACGAATAGTCAATATTTAGACTTATGCGAGTACATTCAGAGAGAATTACAGAAAATAGGAATAGCCGTGACTATCGAGGTAGTTCCTCCTTCCACCCTAAGACAGTTAAAGTCTAGTGGCGAACTGGATGTATTTAGAGCTAGTTGGGTAGCAGATTATCCTGATGCAGAAAATTACCTTTCACTCTTTTACAGCCCAAATTTTACTCCTAATGGACCTAATTACACCCATTACAAAAATGAGGTTTTTGATAGTTTATATGTAAAAGCACAATCCATATCGAATATTGAAAAAAGAAAACTGTTGTATATAAAAATGGATTCTTTAGTGATAAATGAGGCGCCTGTAATACCGCTATTTTATGATATGGCGGTTCGCTTTGTGAATAAAAAGGTAACAGGCTTGGGCATCAATCCACAGAATTTTTTAGTGCTAAAACGGGTTAAAAAATCTAAATAAATAGATGACATTTGAAGACATTTATAAAACTTATAAAGATTTAGTTTATAACCTTTCGTTGCAATACATTCAAAATATTGAGGAAGCTGAAGAAATTACCCAAGATGTATTTCTCACGGTCTACAAAAGCCTATACTCCTTCAAAAAAAAATCGTCTGTAAAAACATGGCTGTACCGCATTACAGTGAATAAATCTCTGGACTACATAAAGGCTAAACAGCGAGATAAACGACGAGCTATAACCAATACATTAAGTTCGGAAGCATATGGCAATCACATTGAAATAGCTAATTTTAATCACCCAGGAGTTGCACTAGAACAAAAAGAAGCAATTGCTGCAATTTTCGCTACTCTTAATAAACTACCGGATCAACAGAAAACAGCAATCATTCTATTAAAAATTGAAGGTTTGTCGCAAGTTGAAGCCTCGGAGGTAATGAAAATTAGTCCAAAAGCTATAGAGTCCTTATTCCAAAGAGCTAAAAAGAATTTGAAGAATTTATTACACAAAAGCGAAGGAAAATGAATAAAACGTCGTCTAAAAAGATATGAAAGAGCCTCTTAACTTATTCGAAAACATAAAAAAAGTAAAGGCTCCTGAGGAGCTTTACGTGAAAATAGAGTCTAGAGTAAAACAACAGCATGTTTCTTGGAGCCTAGCAACGGCCGTGGCAGCTGTATTTACTTGTCTTATAATTAGTGAGATATACCTTATTCAAACTACCTCGGACGCAAATAAACTAGCGACCCTTGAATTGGTTTTACCACAAAATAATAATCTACTATACAATGAATAAGAAATACTTTTTAATTATCATTATAATAGGTCTATTACTCTCTAACCTGCTGCTAATAGGATTTATTAACTCTCAGAAAAAAGAAAAAAGACAGGGTCCAATACAGCCTAAAAACATAATCATTGATAGGCTTCATTTTAATGAAAATCAGGTTTTAGCGTACGAACTTCTTGTTAAAAATCATTTGAATAAGGTGCAACCAAAAGATCGTGAAATCAGAGATGCCAAGAACGCACTATATCGGCAACTTCTCTTCGTAAGTAATGAAGTGACTGTAGATTCGCTAACCACAAGAATTTCACTTATTCAAAAGCAAATTGAGCATATACACTATGATCACTTCAAGGATATTAAAGAACTGTGCTGGCCTGAACAAGAAGAAGCATATGTTACACTTCTTGACGACTTAGCGCATATTTTCTCCATAAAAAGACCTAAAAGGAATCGAAAGAACGGTTTGAAGAGCCCTAAATAATATGAAACATTGTTGTATTTTAATTTTATTTCTGATCTCTTTTACTTCTCAGTCTCAAAACGATCCTGAACTAATTCAAATAAACCCCTTGTTTAATAATGAACATCTCGAGTTAAATAAGCCATATTTTTTAGCTTCAGTCAACGACAGTATTAAAATAGAAACCTTAAAGTTTTTTATTTCAAATGTGCAATTTTTTCAGGATGAGAAACTGATTGATTCGCTTTCTAAAAAACAGCACTTGATCGATTTAGAAAAAGAAAAGTCATTGCAAATAGAGATGAGCAGGAGCAACAGATTAAGGTATAATATGATTAAATTTAGCGTTGGCATTGATAGTATTACGAATGTTTCTGGAGTTTTTGGAGGTGACTTAGACCCAACAAACGGTATGTATTGGACTTGGCAAAGCGGTTATGTCAATTTTAAATTAGAAGGCAAATCGGAGGCTTGTAGCGCTCGGAATAATTTTTTTCAATATCATCTTGGAGGGTATCAGGCTCCATACAAAACAATTAGCAACATAGAATTAAAGGTCTCCCAACAAAATTTAATAGTCATTAATTTTAAGATTGATGCTTTTTTAAATGGCATTGATTTGGCAAAATCACATAGTGTCATGAGTCCAAACGACACTGCAGTTGCACTTTCTAAAAGATTTCAAAAAATCATAACCATAGGAGATGAAAAATAGCCGTTCTTATGTAATTCTTGTAGTTCTCATCGCAACGGCTTTTGGATTCTCAAAATATCAAGACCTTCAGTACCCCGATTATTTTCCTGTTCCTGAATATAATTTTGATAACAACCGTCTTTCCGACGAAGGAATAGAACTCGGAAGAAATCTATTTTATGATCCTATTTTATCAAGAGACAATAGCGTTTCATGTGCATCCTGCCACTCGCCATATAATGCTTTCGCTCATACCGATCACGATTTAAGTCATGGTATTGATGATCAAATTGGGACCCGGAATGCTCCTGCACTGTTTAACTTAGCTTGGCAAAAGTCTTTTATGTGGGATGGCGCAATTAATCATCTGGATATGCAAGCCTTAGCCCCTATTAGCCACTCAGGTGAAATGGATGAAAGCATACAAAATGTAGTGTTAAAACTGCAACAAAAAGAACGGTACTTACATTTGTTTAAAGAGGCATTTGGCGATACACCTATTAGCGGTGCACATGTTTTAAAAGCCTTATCACAATTTCAATTGACTCTTATTTCAGCTAATTCAAAGTACGATAAGGTAAAGCATGGCAGTGATCTTTTCAATGAGCAGGAAAACAAGGGCTACGCTCTGTTTAAAGCAAACTGTAACTCCTGTCATACCGAACCCCTTTTTTCAAATTATAGTTTTGCCAACAACGGACTTATCGTGGACACTACTTTAAATGACTTCGGAAAGTATGCAATAACCAAACAAAGCAAGGACAGCCTCTTATTTAAAGTTCCAAGCTTACGGAATTTGAAGTTTTCAAGCCCGTATATGCACGATGGAAGGTTTCGGAGGTTGAATGAGGTATTGAATCATTATACTTCAGAAATAATAAACACTGAAACATTAGACCCTCAATTTGAACAATCGATTGCCTTATCTTCAAATGACAAGGCAGACCTGATGGCTTTTTTACAGACACTCAACGATACTGACTTTGTTTTTGATCCAAAACATCAATTTCCTTTAAATAAATCGAAAAACCCGAAAGAATAAAAAAATAGTGTCGTCTAATACTACAAACCTATAATGATTAAAAAATCTATAAATGTTGAGTGAAAAACCAAAACATACCTGTGCAATTGCCAAATCGATTAATGTTCTAGGTGATAAATGGTCGCTCCTAATATTGAGGGATGTCATTTGCCATAAAAAGGCAAGATTTAAGGAGTTCAGAAATTCGAAAGAAAAAATTGCAACTAATATTCTAACAAATAGGCTCTCTTCTCTCACGGAAGCCGGACTTATTAGAAAGTTAGACCCGTCAGGAACAAAAAAAAGCACTCGTTATATAGCTACTGATAAAGGAATTGAAACTCTGCCTATAATCGTTAAACTGTTTCTCTTCTCTATAGAGTCAATCGATGAACAATTTTTGAATGAGTCTCAAATAAATATCAAACATCAGATTACCTCCGACTCTGCTCTATTTGAAGAAAATAGAAAGAAAGAGTATCTAGCCTTTCGAGGCGAGTTAGAAAAGGGACTAACTAAATAAACCCGATACAATTTCTGAAAGTCTACAAACACTAGCTATTTCGTTATCGACTCCAGTTGTCTATTTTTTAAAAATCAATTAGGAACATTTAGAAGCACCCAAAAAGTTCTTAAAGAATTAGAATCTATTACAGATATCACAATGCTCAAGAGAAGTCTATTTTTCTGAAGCATTTTTTTTATCTTGCCTCCCATCTTTATTTATTATGGATTTCTCGTCAAAACTATTAGAAAATGCTGTTAATGAAATGTCTCAGTTGCCAGGTATTGGTAAGCGAACGGCACTTAGATTGATGCTTCATTTGCTGAAACAGCCAAAAGAACAAACCCAAGGGCTTTCTAAGAGCCTTCAGCAAATGCGCGATGAAATTAATTTCTGCATTAATTGTAATAATATAAGTGATACAGAACGCTGCGAAATATGCGCAAACCCAAGTAGAAATGAAGAAATCGTTTGTGTAGTGGAAGACATTAGGGACGTTATGGCTATCGAAAACACGAGTCAGTACCGGGGACATTATCATGTATTGGGAGGTAAGATTTCGCCCATGGATGGAATAGGGCCAAGTGAATTAAATATAACGAGCCTTGTAGAAAAGGCAAAGGCAGGAGTTATCAATGAGATCATTTTTGCGCTGAGCTCAACCTTGGAAGGTGACACCACCAACTTTTATATTTTTAAGCAAATTGAGCCATACGACGTTATAACAACAACAATTGCTAGAGGTATTTCGGTTGGAGATGAATTGGAATATGCTGACGAGATCACCTTGGGAAGAAGTATTTTAAACCGAATACCGTTTGAAAATTCATTAAAGAGTTCATAATTTGAAAATATCAGTCATTATTCTAAATTACAATGTTCGTTATTTTCTCGAGCAATGCATTTTAAGTGTTGAGTCGGGTCTAAAATATTTGGACGGTGAAATTATTGTAATTGATAATAACTCCAAGGACGATAGTTGTGAAATGGTAAAGCAACGTTTTCCTCATATTACCTTACTTCAGAATAAAGAAAATGTCGGGTTTAGTAAAGCAAATAATCAAGCCGTTGCTGTGGCAAAAGGAGAATACATTTGTATTTTAAATCCCGATACAGCTGTACAAGAAAACACCTTTAAAAAATGTATCGATTATGCCGAAACGATCGATAATATAGGAGCCCTTGGAGTTCATCTAATGGATGGGACAGGTAATTTTCTTCCTGAAAGCAAAAGAAACATCCCCACGCCAAAAGTGTCATTACTTAAGTTATTGGGTTTTGAAAAAAAATACTATGCAGACCATGTTTCTGAAAGGGGTAATGGACCTATTGAAGTTTTGGTGGGAGCCTTTATGTTTATCAAACGAAGTGTATATGATGAGGTGAATGGATTTGACGAAGATTATTTTATGTATGGTGAAGATATTGATTTGTCGTATAAGATTAATAATGCTGGCTACCAGAATTATTATTTAGGTTCCGTAAACGTCTTGCATTATAAAGGAGAGAGTACGGCGAAAGATCGAGTCTATTTCGACCGCTTCTACAATGCCATGCTTATTTTTTATAAAAAGCATCTTTCTCATAATTTATTTTTAAGCTTTTCGGTAAACGTGGCTGTTGCAATAGCAAAAGTTATTCAAATATCTAGAGGAAATAGAAAAGAAATTCCGGCAGCAAAAATCGAAAAAGCTTTTGTTTTTACAGAAGATTTAAATGTGTATAGAAAGCTTTCAGAAAAGATGGAAATTGAGCTTAGAAATTCATCGAAATCACTCTTCGAGGATGGTAGCTTAAAAAACTGTCTCTTTATATTTGATGTTAATTATATGCCATATTCTCAAATTTTTTCCGTGATGTCAAAATTTAAGAACAGAAACAATCAATTCCGTATTTGTCCGCCGCTGTCTAACTTCACAGTTGGCAGTGATAAAAGCGATGAAAATGGCAGTGTCACTGTTTTTTAGATAAATTAAATCAAATCCGAGCTTTTTTTAACTAATTTTGCGTCGACTTAATATTGAATAAATATCGAAAAGTAGGTTATGGCAAAATTTGAATTGAAACTTCCAAAGATGGGTGAAAGTGTAGCGGAAGCTACATTAACTAATTGGCTCAAAAATGTTGGAGATTCTATCGAAGCAGACGAAGCAGTTCTTGAAATAGCAACAGACAAGGTGGATAGTGAAGTTCCAAGTGAAGTGGATGGTATTTTGGTAGAGCGATTGTTTGAAATAGATGATGTCATTCAAGTTGGTCAAACGATTGCTGTGATTGAAACGAACTCTGACGCCGCGGCAAGTACTAAAGTTGAGGTTGCTCTAGATACTCCTTCGCCTACTGTTATTGAAAAAATTGAAGCGCCTATTGTTTCAACTGTAGCTACTGAAACGGCGACTATCTCAAATTCAGAAGAACGGTTTTATTCTCCCTTAGTAAAAAATATAGCCGCAGCAGAGGGTATCCCTCAAGGTGAACTTGACGCCATCGCTGGATCTGGAAAGGATGGCAGAGTAACCAAGAATGATATACTAGCATACATAAAAAATCGTGGTGCTAAGGTTGCCGATTCTGGAACCAAACACACAGAAAAAACAGACACAGCCGCCAAATCTGCTGTTGTGACAAAAGCTGTCTCCATCAATGGAGGAGACGAAATTATTGAAATGACCAGAATGGGTAAACTCGTTGCACATCATATGGTTGAAAGTATTCAAACTTCAGCACATGTGCAGTCATTTATCGAAGCGGATGTAACCAAGATATGGAATTGGCGTAAGAAAGTGAAAGACGCCTTTATGAATCGTGAGGGCGAAAACCTCACCTTTACACCAATATTTATGGAAGCTGTAGCTAAGGCTATCAAGGACTTCCCAATGATAAATATTTCAGTTGAAGGCGATACTATTATAAAGAAAAAGAATATCAATTTAGGGATGGCTGCCGCTCTAGGGAATGGAGACTTGATCGTTCCAGTTATTAAAAATGCCGATCAACTTAATTTAGTTGGGATGAGTAAGGCTGTTAACGACCTCGCAAGAAGAGCAAGAGAGAATACATTGAAACCGGATGATGTTCAAGGTGGCACCTATACAGTCACCAATGTTGGAACTTTTGGCAGTATCATGGGAACTCCAATTATCAATCAGCCACAGGTCGCTATTTTAGCTCTTGGAGCTATCCGTAAAGTGCCTGCAGTTATAGAAACTGAAGAGGGAGATTTTATTGGGATTCGCTATAAAATGTATTTATCACATAGCTACGATCACAGGGTTGTGAACGGGGCGTTGGGTGGACAGTTTGTAAAGAGAGTCGTAACGTATTTAGAGGCCTGGGATTCAAATCGAGAGATTTAAAAAGCAAGTGTCGCCAAGGTTTTTCTAAGCAGAACGGGTGATAATAGTAATAAATGATACCTTTATATCAATAGCCAAACCAATGGAACTAAATTTAAAAAAACCTATTTGTTTTTTCGATCTTGAAACAACGGGTATAAACATCGCGACCGATCGAATTGTTGAAATTTCGATCCTTAAGGTATTTCCAAATGGCAACAAGGAAAGCCATACTTGGCGCGTAAATCCTGAAATGCCGATTCCTGAAGAGGTGACTGCTATTCATGGAATTTCGGATGAGATGGTGACTAATGAACCAACCTTTAAAGAATTAGCCAAGAAAGTATCTGTTTTAATTAAAGACTGTGATTTAGGAGGCTTTAATTCAAATCGATTTGATATTCCGCTGCTCGCTGAAGAGCTGTTGAGGGCAGACATTGATTTTGATATGAAGAAAGCACTTTCTGTGGATGTGCAAACTATTTTTCATAAAATGGAAAAACGCACCTTGGAAGCAGCATATAGGTTCTATTGTAATAAAAATCTTGACAATGCCCATAGTGCCGCTGCAGATACAAATGCGACTTATGAGGTTTTGAAAGCGCAATTAGATACGTACTCAGACCTTAAAAATGATGTAACATTTTTATCCACTTTTAGCTCTCATAAAAATTTTGCTGATTTTGCCGGGTATATAGGATATGATGCAAATGGAGCTGAGGTTTTCAGCTTTGGTAAGCATAAAGGGTCGCTGGTATTGGATGTATTAGAAAAGGAGCCAGGGTATTTTGGATGGCTTTTGAATGCCGACTTTCCATTATTTACAAAAAAAGTGTTAACAGGTATTAAACTGAGGAAACTGAATACGAAGTTATAGTATGATTATAAAACCGACTTTCATTCATTTGACTTTGGTTTTTAATTAATTAAAAAACGTTTTGAAGATAATTTGTATAGGCCGAAATTACACCGATCACATTGCCGAATTGGACAATGAGCGACCGGAGCATCCGATTATATTCATGAAACCGGATACTGCTATATTACTAAAAAAACAACCCTTTTTTATTCCCGATTTTTCAAATGACGTGCACCACGAAGTCGAGATTCTAATTAAGATATCTAGGGTAGGAAAACACATAGATCGCAAATTTGCTCATAAATATTACAATGAAATTGGTTTAGGAATCGATTTCACCGCTCGTGATCTTCAGCAAGAACTGAAGTCAAAGGGATTGCCTTGGGAAAAGGCAAAAAGTTTTGATGGTGCAGCTGTCATAGGAGATTTTATACCTAAAGGAACGTTTAAAGACTTAGATAAGATAGGTTTCAGCCTTAAAAAAAACGAAGAAATAGTTCAAAAAGGGAATACAAGCCTCATGCTATGGAATATTGATGCGTTAATCGAATATGTTTCGAAATATTTTACTTTAAAGATTGGAGATGTTATATTTACAGGTACGCCTTCAGGAGTTGCAAAAGTAAACCCCAATGATAGGTTAAGTGGTTTTATTGAGGAAAAAGAAATTTTTTCCATAAAAGTGAAGTAAATGGATAAACATTATTCGATAGAGAGTTTAAAGGAAATCGCAGGAGACGATCAAGAGTTTATGGCCATTGTGGCCCAAACATTTTTAGAAGAAATTCCACCCGATTTGAAGGCAATGGAAGAAGCTATAGAAAATGATAACAAGCCGCTGGTATATCAATTTGCGCATAAGATGAAGCCTAATTTGGAAATGTTTGGGATATCATTAAAAAAAGAAATCAGTTCTATAGAAAAATGGACCAGATCAACAAAGAATAAAGATACAATAGCAAATACTGCACACACTGTTTCCATCACCTTACGAGAAGTTTTTAAGGAGATCATGGCAGATTTTTCATAAAATCATGTTAGCTGAAATAATTACAATAGGTGATGAGATACTCATCGGTCAAATAGTAGACACAAACTCGGCATATATTTCGAAAGAACTCAACAAGATCGGGGTTCAAGTATATCAAATTACATCCATACAAGACGACAAAGATCATATTCTACAGGCGCTTGCAAATGCCCAAAAGAAGGCTGATTTGGTCATAATAACGGGTGGACTTGGACCTACTAAGGATGATATTACAAAACACACTTTGTGTGACTATTTTGAGGATCATCTTGTAGAGAATTTAGACGTCCTGGCCCATATTAATACCTTGTTTTCAAAGCACCTCAATCGCGCACCTTTACCTGCCAATAGATTACAGGCTCTGGTGCCCTCTAAGGCACGCGTTTTTCTTAACAACCATGGAACAGCCCCGGGCCTTTGGCTTGAAAAAGAGAATACCGTATTTGTTTCTATGCCTGGAGTTCCATATGAAATGAAGTATCTAATGCAAGATGCTGTTTTGCCCAGTATAGTAAAGAAGTTTAATCGACCTTTTATATACCATAAAACGCTTTTAACCTATGGCAAAGGAGAAAGTCAGATTGCGAAAATTATTGAAGATTGGGAAAACGACTTGCCTTCGGATATTAAATTAGCATACCTGCCAGCTCTTGGAAAGGTGCGTCTCCGATTGTCATCAAAAGGTTTGGACGAACATTTGTTGCAAAAGAATGTGGATACGCAAATGCAACTCTTAAGTGATTTGCTAGCAGATATTGCGATAGGCTACGAAGATGAAACGAGTATAGAAAAAAGAATTGGGTCTCTATTAACAAATAGAGGTCAATTTTTAAGTGCAGCAGAAAGTTGCACTGGTGGTGGGATTGCAAGCCTATTAACTGCAAATGCGGGCTCTTCTAGTTATTTTAAAGGAGGTCTTATCCCATACGCGACAGGTTTGAAAATCGATGTTTTAGGTGTCGACGCCGCGCTTATTAAAGAGCATTCGGTGGTGAGTATTCCGGTAGTGGAGGCAATGGCTTCTTGTTCTAATAAATTGTTTGGAAGTGATTATGCGATCGCAACTACGGGTATAGCCGGTCCAACAAAAGGCGATGGAAGAGATGAGGTAGGCACCGTATGTATTGCAATAGCATCACCTCAAGGTATAATATCAGAAAAATTCAACTTCGGAAAAGCAAGGGAGAGAGTTGTTTCCAAAGCAACAAATAAGGCCCTTGAAATGCTTCATAAAGAAATATTGAAAAACTAGATTTCTTTTGTTGTGTTAAAGGATAAAATTACTTAAATTTGCAGCCTGTTATAAAATAACATTAAATATTTTAAGTAATGTCGAGAGTTTGTGAGCTTACGGGCAAAAGAGCAATGGTTGGGAATAATGTTTCTCACGCCATGAATAGAACAAAACGCAAGTTTAATGTAAACTTAGCTAAAAAACGTTTTTACATACCAGAAGAAGACAAGTGGATTACCCTGCGTGTTGCAACTTCAGTGTTAAAAACAATCAATAAAAAAGGGATATCTGCTGTTATTAAAGAAGCCAGAGCAAAAGGCTTTCTTACTAAGTAATCGCACTAATTTATAAAGTCTATTACAATGGCTAAAAGAGGAAATAGAGTACAAGTGATTTTAGAATGTACAGAGCATAAAGAAACTGGTAAAGCAGGAACGTCGCGCTACATTACAACAAAAAATAAAAAGAACACTCCAGACAGAATGGAATTGAAGAAATTCAATCCAATTCTCAAAAAGATGACTGTTCATAAAGAAATTAAATAACAAGTGATTTTCAGGGATCTGAAGATTATAAATTAAAGTATAGCGTCATGGCAAAGAAATCGGTAGCATCATTACAGACAGGATCTAAGCGTTTAACCAAAGCAATTAAAATGGTTAAATCGCCTAAGACAGGAGCATATACATTTACCGAGTCAATTATGGCTCCAGAATTGGTAAATGAGTGGTTGGCTAAGAAATAGTTAAAACCATTGCAAATAGAAAAAGCCACTTTTTTTTAAAAGTGGCTTTTTCTATTTGTATCTTTATCATCGTTCATTTTTTATTTGAGCGATTAAGAATGAGCATTCGTATTGAGTTGTGCATTTTGTGACGTAGATCTAATAGGTTCACTTCCTGAATTTTGATCGGTAGAACTTCAACAAGATTATAATCTTCCTTGATGTAAGATAGGGATTATGGTGCCTTAAAGAACCCAATTCTAAGTAGATATTTTAATTTTAAACGAACAAATGAGCTTTTTTAAGAAAATATTTTCGAAAGAAAAAAAAGAAACTCTCGATAAAGGATTAGAAAAAACCAAAACATCTTTTCTTGATAAATTAGGGAAAGCGGTTGTAGGGAAGAGTAAGGTAGATGCCGATGTACTTGATAATCTAGAAGAGGTATTGGTATCAAGCGACGTTGGTGTCACGACCACTTTAAAAGTAATAGACCGCATTGAGGCCCGTGTTTCAAAAGACAAATACTTAGGGACCGACGAACTTAATAAAATTCTAAGAGAAGAGATTGCAGACCTATTAAGCGAAACCAATAGTGGAGAGGCTACTGAATTTGAAATCCCTGAGCAAGAGGCTCCATATGTAATTATGGTGGTGGGAGTAAACGGTGTTGGTAAAACGACTACCATTGGAAAACTTGCCCATCAATTCAATGCACAAGGCAAGTCGGTTTTGTTGGGAGCTGCGGATACATTTCGAGCTGCGGCAATTGATCAGTTACAAATCTGGGCAGATCGTTCAAACGTGCCTTTGGTTCGACAGGAAATGGGAAGTGACCCAGCGAGTGTTGCTTTTGACACCTTAGAGAGTGCCTTGAAGCAAAATGCAGATGTGGTTATTATTGATACGGCCGGCCGTTTGCATAACAAGATCAATTTAATGAACGAACTAACGAAGGTGAAACGTGTAATGCAAAAGGTTATTCCGGGAGCACCCCACGAAGTTCTTTTAGTTCTTGATGGTTCTACAGGACAGAATGCTTTTGAACAGGCAAAACAATTTACCGCCGCGACTGAGGTGAGTTCCTTAGCTGTTACTAAATTAGATGGAACAGCCAAAGGTGGAGTCGTTATTGGTATTAGTGATCAATTTCAAATTCCTGTCAAATATATTGGCGTAGGAGAAGGAGTTGAGGATTTACAAGTGTTCAATAAGATTGAATTTGTGGATTCGTTCTTTAAATAGAGATAAGAAGAAAGACGGGAGTCATTATATTCTGGGCTTGCAAAAGGCTACATCCTAAAAAAGCAAGGAATAAAGTGTGGTACATTTTCATAATAGTTTTATTTAGAAGAGCGTAAAGCGATCCAAAACAGAAGCATTTAAAAAGTAAATAAGAGGCGACATTGGCTGCATTTTTATAGTCCTTCTTTAGGCAAACTCTACTTAATAACATCTTGGAATCTTAGTATTAAGCATTATCTTTGCAGGCTTTTAAATATGTAGCATATGAGAACTAAAACCTTAAAGAAGAATAAGATTAACGTCGTTACCCTTGGGTGCTCCAAAAATGTATACGATAGTGAAATTCTTATGGGTCAGCTAAAGGCAAACAATAAGGAGGTAGTTCATGAGGAAGAAGGAAATATTGTTGTAATCAATACCTGCGGATTTATTGCAAATGCAAAAGAAGAAAGTATCAATACGATTTTAGAATACGTTCAGAAAAAAGAAGAGGGCGTTGTTGATAAGGTTTTTGTAACAGGATGCCTCTCTGAGCGATATAAGCCAGACCTTCAAAAAGAAATTCCTGCTGTCGATCAATATTTTGGAACGACTGAACTTCCTGGTTTACTAAAAGCATTAGGTGCAGACTATAAGCATGAGCTTATAGGGGAACGCTTAACTACAACACCGAAAAACTACGCCTATCTTAAAATTGCTGAAGGCTGTGATCGTCCTTGTTCGTTTTGTGCGATTCCAATTATGCGAGGAAAACACAAATCTACTCCAATAGAAGATTTGGTAATCGAAGCGGAAAAACTAGCTGCAAATGGAGTAAAAGAATTGATTCTTATCGCACAGGATCTCACCTATTATGGTCTTGATATTTACAAAAAAAGAAATTTAGCAGAACTTCTACAGGCTCTTGTAAAAGTTGAAGGTGTTGAGTGGATTCGATTGCATTATGCTTTCCCAACAGGATTTCCAATGGATGTCTTGGAACTGATGCGAAACGAGCCTAAAATTTGTAATTATATTGATATTCCGCTGCAACATATCGCAGATCCAATACTAAAATCCATGCGACGCGGGACCACAAAAGCGAAGACTACTAAATTGCTTCAAGACTTTAGAGCTGCTGTGCCCGAAATGACTATTCGAACGACCTTAATTGTAGGGTATCCAGGCGAAACCGAAGAAGATTTCCAAACATTAAAAAGCTGGGTTGAAGAAATGAGATTCGAGCGCTTGGGTTGTTTTACCTATTCTCATGAAGAAAACACGCACGCATACAATTTAGAAGATGACGTGCCAGAAGATGTAAAAATGGATCGGGCCAATCAGATAATGGAAATCCAATCACAAATTTCATGGGAATTGAATCAGCAAAAAATTGGGCAAGAGTTCAAAGTAGTTATTGATCGTAAAGAAGGTAGTTATTTCGTTGGGCGAACAGAATATGATAGTCCAGATGTTGATAACGAGGTGCTTATAAATGCTGAAGTCGGTTACCTGCGCACGGGTGAATTCACCAAAGTGAAAGTAACAGCTGCCGAAGACTTCGATTTATATGCAGAAATAGTGTAATTTGGCAATCGTCTTTGGAGTTATCCCTCACTAAAAAAAAACGATATGAAGATACCTATTCTTTGCTTCACCATATTTCTTTTGATTTCGTGTAAATCTGAAACAAAGAAAGTGGTGCCAAGCGAAACACCTACAAAGGAAATTCAAGTTTTTGAAAACCCGGCCACAGCTACTAGTTCCCTTCCTCGACTTTTTAGTACGGAAAACAATTTATTTCTTAGCTGGGTAGAAAAAAAAGATACGGTATCGATTTTAAAGTATTCAATTTTCGAAAATGAGCAATGGAGCCCTTCAGTAGATGTTGCTTCCGGCTCAGATTGGTTTAATAATTGGGCAGACTTCCCTGCGATAGCAGCAACGCCCAACGGTAATATTCTAACCAGCTTTCTTCAGAAATCGGCAAAGGAAACCTATACCTACGATATTAAATTAAACCTCTACAATGCCGAAACGAACACTTGGAAAAAGGATTTTATTCTTCACAATGACGGAACGAAGAGTGAGCATGGTTTTGTTTCAATCCAACCCTATACCGGGAATTCATTCCTAGTAGTTTGGTTAGATGGTAGAGAAACTGTTGGGAAGGAACACGGCGGAGGTCAAATGACCTTGAGAGGCGCCATTGTTTTTGAGGACGGAACAATTGCCTATGATACATTACTAGATAATCGGATCTGTGATTGCTGCCAAACAGGGGTTACAATCGGACCAAACGATGAGATAATTGCTGCGTATCGCGATAGGAGTGACGATGAAATTCGGGATATTTCGATAGTTAGATGGCAAATGGAAGGTGGCTGGTCCAAACCTCAAACCATTGGAAATGATAATTGGAAGATTCCAGGGTGCCCTGTAAATGGACCCGCTATCGATTCATTCGGGAGTAATGTGGCTGTGGCTTGGTATACAGCAGCCGATGACTCTCCAAAAGTGCAAGTTGCTTTCTCACAAGATATTGGAGTGACCTTCGGCTTGCCCTTCCGTGTTGACAATGGAAATGTACTGGGAAGAGTCGATATTACGATGATTTCTGATACTGAGGCTATCATTTCTTGGATGGAGAACAAAGGAGACGATACGCTGATTCAAGTGATGAAAATTGAAAGTAATGGCTCAATGGGTTCCCCTATCACAGTTTCAAAAACGAGCGCAGAACGCGCAAGTGGTTTTCCTCAGTTAGAAGTGCTGGGCGACCAAATCTATATCGCTTGGACCAATGTTAACGGTGAAACCTCATCGATTAAGACAGCAGTATTGACCGTAGAAAATTTGTAAGACAGATTTATTTGATACATTTCTAGACACCTTTCTAATTCGTATATTTAACGATTGAAAACCCTTCTTATCATAGGACATACTTTTCCTGAACCTACTACTACTGCAGCGGGAGGAAGAATGATGCAGTTAATTGATTTATTCTTAGAACAGGAGTATGAGATTAGCTTTGCGAGCACTGCGAATTCTTCGGAAAGGTCTGAGGATTTATCTAAGCTTGGAATCGCCACTGAAAATATTGAGTTAAATGATAGTAGTTTTGATGTGTTTATTTCAAAACTGAAACCTGCCGTCGTTGTTTTTGATCGTTATATTACGGAAGAACAATTTGGATGGAGGGTTTCTGAGCAAGCTCCAGACGCCTTAAGAATATTAGATACTGAAGATTTGCACTTTCTTAGAAAGGCTAGGGAGGAAGCCATTAGAACAAATAGACCTGTAACTGAAGCCAATGTATTTACCGATACTGCAAAGAGAGAATTGGCGAGTATATTGAGGTCGGATATTTCACTAATTATCTCTGAATATGAAATAGAATTGCTTCAGAAGACATTTCGGATTTCTTCAGAAATACTTCATTATTTGCCTTTTTTAGTCAATAAACGATCAAAAAGAGCCAAAAAAGAGCCTTTTTTTGAAAAAAGAGCAGATTTCATCACTATTGGTAATTTGCTTCATGCTCCGAATGTGAATTCCGTTTTACGGTTAAAAAAAGACATTTGGCCGCTCATTCGCAAAGAACTCCCTCAAGCCAATCTATGTATTTATGGCGCTTATGCTCCGCAGCAAATTGCTGAATTACACAATGAAAAAGAAGGCTTCCTTATTCTTGGTTGGGCGACAGATGTTTTTGAAGTAATGCAGGCTGCTAAAGTTTGTTTAGCTCCAATTCAATTTGGAGCAGGTCTTAAAGGAAAACTATTGGATGCTATGATGCACGGAACACCATCGGTAACCACAGCTATTGGTGCCGAAGGTATGTGTGGAGATCTTCCTTTTTCGGGTAGTATCCAAGAGGATTCAAAAGAATTTGCCAATGCTGCAGTCAGGTTGTATACGCAGCAAAAATTATGGTTAAAATGTCAAGCTTATGGATTCGATATTATTGATAATCGCTTTTTGAAAGAACTATTTTCTGAAGACTTCAAGCAACTTTTAATACGTATTCAAAGCAATATAAAAGAACACCGCGAGCATCATTTTATCGGTCAGGTCTTGCAAGATCAAACCTTAAAAAGCACCAAGTATATGAGCAAGTGGATAGAAGAGAAGAATAGCTAATGGTGCTATTTATAGAATCTAGCCAAATCACTTTCTGCGGCTATAAATCCGAAGGAATTCCAATCCTCACCAGCGACTATTTCCTTTAGAATTTCACTGGCGTTCTCTTTATAACCATTGTAGTATAGCCAATTTGCAAAGGTATATTTTAGAGCAGTATTGGATGAATTAGCATTCGTTGAGGTTGGGTAAATGTCGTTCTGTTCTAGTTCGCCTTTGTAAAATAAACAAGCGCGGTAATAAGCCGTGTTCTCAATAACATGCATCCCTGGTTTAATATTGCGTAAATAATTTTCACCAGCAGTTTTACGTCCAAGTTTATTAAAAACCATATATATCCAATGTGTAGCAGAAACAACATTATCTGGATTGTTCGATGTTTCGAGGCATCTCTTAAAGGCTTGAACCGACGCCTCCTTTTCATCAATTAAATAATAGGCCAATCCCAAATGATAATAGATATTACCATGCAAAGTACTTACCGGTATGTTTTGTGCATTTGGCATTCCATCTTCCTCAATCTGGTTTTCTTTTCCCTTGATAAGATCGGCGGCTCTTGTAAGATCGAGAATAGCTTTGTCAAACGCCCGAATCGTGATATATCGATGCCCGCGATGGCGATACAAACGCGCATCATTTGGATATTTTTTTAGTGCTTCTGAATATATTTCGATAGCCTCCAGATAGTTTCCCATATACGCGGTGAATCTACCAAGCCAGATTATATTTTCAATGTTGTTAGATTCGAGTTCAAAGGCTTCTTTTTTAGCTGTAAACCTCTTGATTAATTCTTCTGAAGGAGCTTTGGATCGGAGCGTATCTCCGCTCAAAGAAATGGCTTCATACGCTTGGTTTATAAATTCCGACTTGCTCGTTGTGCCGGTATCTGTATTTTTCGTATTCGAATTATTACAACCAAAAAGGGAAGTTATAAATATTAAAGCGATGAGTCTTTTCATGTTGTTTTTAATTCTAATTGTAAATATAAGCGTTTTGATATTTTGAAACTAAAAAGACAAGAGCGTTTATTGCCTTCAAAGTTTGCAAGAAAAGACCTCAGATAGTGCCAAAGTTTTTGATAAATTCCTTCAGTATAATGGAAGAATCTTCCTAAGAGCTTTGTTGGTGCATAGCTTCATCTTTTAAGGGTGAAATTCACTATTTTTTAAATATACGTGTATACACGTATTGTGCGCATTGAATAGTAGAAGTATCTTGCATTCAGGTTAATAAACAATAAGTATTACATCTTGAAGTCATCACTCTTGCTACGATGTTGAGGACAGATATCAAAAAGAAGCTCACTTGCTACTGAGCTTCTTTTTTTTGTTTACATCCTTCTCAAAATGTAAGTCTTCATCATCTTCAATTCAAACGAATTTTCGGAGTACAATCCAACATTTTTTCAACACAAATAAAGGAGTTTCCTTATCTCTAGCGGAATCACTAACGGGGATAGCTTTCTTTATCCGGTTTTTTAGCTAGCATTTAATAATCGTAATTGATACAGGAGTTGCGAATAAATTTCAATTTTAAACTACAGAAAATAATTTAATGGTTATTTTTATAGACCATTGTAACTATTGTTACACAGGTATCCGTCAGAAAATTATATTTTTGATTGATATAATTTGTTATTCTCTTGAATACATGAAAAGACGAAACTTTGTTAAGAAGGCTGCGCTTGCATCGATGATTTCATTGGTAGGAATTGATATCGTTTTTGGGAGTTCAATTCCGGAAGGATATCAACCACTAGCTTTACAAGATCCAGATCCATTTAAATTATTCGATTTGGACAAAGGGATGGTCGTTCTCAACGATAAACCATGGAATATAGAGGCTCAAGCACATTTGCTAGATGACAAAATTACGCCCAATAAGCATATGTTCATTAGAAATAATGGCCTTATACCAGAAAATATAGATGCAAATACATGGTCATTGACTATCGACGGGGAATCGGCACAAGAGGTTAAATCATATTCTATATCCGAATTAAAATCTAAATTTCAAGAGTATACGTATCATCTAACCTTAGAATGTGGAGGAAATGGTCGTAGCGAATTTGATCCACCTGCCAAGGGAAATCAGTGGACTATCGGGGCAGTTTCCTGTGCAACCTGGACGGGAGTTCGACTTAAAGATGTCTTAGAAGATGTCGGTATAAAAGAGAATGCGGTGTATATTGGATATCATGCTGCCGATATTCATCTTAGCCTTGACCCCAAAAAGGAACCCATTTCGCGTGGTGTGCCTATGATAAAGGCCTTACAAGATGAAACGCTTATTGCTTACAAAATGAATGGTGCCGATATTCCGTTGGCGCATGGATATCCATTGCGTTTGGTAGCTGGTGGCTGGCCGGCTTCGGTTTCGGGTAAATGGTTAAATGGTATAAGCGTTCGAAATATTGTCCATGACGGAACTAAAATGACCGGTACTGCATACCGAGTGCCCTGCAACCCTGTTGGGCCGGGTGAGAAGGTGAAAGACGAAGAGATGTGTATTATCGAATCGATGCCCGTAAAATCACTCATTACCTACCCCAAAACGGGTGCGACCATAAGGGAGGGAACGAAGCTTTCGATAAGAGGGCATGCTTGGGCAGGCGAATTAGAAGTTTCAAAAATGGAATATTCTATCGATTTTGGATCGTCTTGGGATGATTGTGGCATAGAGCTGCCTTCCAATCGTTTGGCATGGCAACATTTTTCAGCAGCGATTTCGTTCCCTAAAAAAGGCTATTATGAAGTTTGGGCTCGAGCAACAGATGCTCAAGGGCTAAGTCAACCCATGCTTTTACCTGGATGGAATCCAAAAGGCTATCTCAATAATGCGTGTCATAGAATCGCAATAAAGGTTGTTTAGGAATGGAAGAAGGTCTTAAGTTTAAACAACAGGTGAAGCATATTTATCGAGCCTTAGCAACCTTTGTAGTGCTTTCTGCTGTAATCACAAGTACAATAATATATGTAATGACAGACCCAACATTATCATTATTCAAAAAGACACCATTGGAAAGTGACTATGTGATGTCACCAATGGAGGTAGATGACGATAGAATAGAAAATGGAATTCATGTACGCACGGGTCTAATTGAGGCTGAAGGTTTAATGGAAGTTGTTTACAATTGCACCAATTGCCATTCTTCCAAATTGGTTATCCAGAATAGAATGAATAAAGAAAATTGGATGGCTACAATACGCTGGATGCAGGAAACTCAAAATTTGGCAGATCTTGGATTAAACGAAGAAATAATAGTCAATTATTTAGTGAGCAATTATCCTCCTGTCAAAAAAGGAAGAAGAACCCTATTATCGAGTATTGAATGGTACAATCTTGAAGATTAATTTTTGAGATAATTTATAGAATAAAAAAGTTGTTATGGAAAAGTATTTACAAGCATTTATTGATTCATTTATAGGAAATTTGAATTGGACTTGGGATTCAATAATATTTCAGGTTCCCTGGTATACTAATTATTTTTGGGGGCTAATAGTAATTTCAATAGTAGCATGGGCACTAGAGATTGTATTTCCTTGGCGGAAAGACCAATCTATCATTAGAAAAGACTTTTGGTTAGACGGGTTTTATATGTTTTTTAATTTTTTCATTTTCTCTATTGCTATTAGTGGCTTTTATAAGTTGTTGGAAGTCTTTTTTATTGATTTTGGGATTACAGCCAAAAGCTTATCCATAATAGATATTTCTACCTTTCCAAGTTTGTTGCAACTTTTAGTCTTTTTTGTATTGTTAGATTTTGTTCAATGGGCTACCCATATATTACTTCATAAATACCCCCTTCTTTGGAGGTTTCATAAAGTACATCATTCGGTAAAAGAAATGGGGTTTGCCGCACATCTTCGCTACCACTGGATGGAGAATATTTTTTACAAGCCATTAAAAGTATTTGCTGTAATGCTATTAGGTGGATTTGAACCAGAACAAGCTTATATCGTGCATTTTATTGCGATCACAATTGGGCATATAAACCATTCCAATGTGAAAATAACTTGGGGACCCTTTAAATATATATTTAACAATCCTGTGATGCATTTGTATCATCATAGTTTGGTGCTTCCTGAAGGCAAGTACGGCGTAAATTTTGGCATTAGCCTAAGTCTGTGGGACTATATATTTAAAACCAATTACATCCCTGAGGACAGTGGAAATGTTGAGCTAGGATTTCCTGGAGATGATACCTTCCCAACAGATTTTATTCGTCAGGAAGTATATGGTTTTGTAAAACCAAAAAAATAGGAGGCTATTTTGTTTCAGAAAGCCTAAGACCATCGATCAATATGGTTGCTCCCATAACTAAGAGCCATAGTGCTTTTATGTGAAAAAGAGGTTTGTAAATTTCGAAGTTATCTGGAATTCCAAGTATGATTGCCATGGCAGTAAGTCCAAACAATATTGTGAACCAGCCCACGTATCTGCTTACTATCTTCCATTTTACAAATCCTGCTCCTAACAAAACGAAGCCTACGCCCGAAAAGATTCTCCCAAAACGCACAAAACAAGTTACATATTGGTTTGTGAAAAGGGTTCCTGTCATGAACTCTTCAATTTCTAAAGCCGATTTTCCGAGTGTTTGGCCAATACCCCAGGCGCCATAGTTATAATAAAATGCCGCTGCAATTGCTAAGGTAAAAGTCCCTATAACAATCATTCCTGCTCCCGGTAATATTAAAATCCCATAAGGTCTTCTTCCTATAATAGAGGTGAGTGCAAAAATTGCAATTCCCATCGTTACCCATCCAAAAATATGAATTCTGTACATCCAAATCCAATACCATAAATTTTCATTTACTGCCGTAAAGTCGGAAGCTACAAGATATTCACCAATATGATGTGGGGAAAGTATCCATCCTCCCCATAGCATGAGCGCTGCAAGAAGGAACATCCATCCTGTAAACCTAGTTTCGAAATTTTTCAACATACCTTTTAAGATCTTTTGGGCAAGGTACTTATTAAGAGCATATCCGAATGTAACATTGGTTACACAGACTGGAATAAATCCACGTTTGTTCAGGAAGTGATGTGCTTTCAGCATAAAGGTTATAGCTCATTCTTAGTAAATCCATATCTTCGCTTCTTAATATTAATTATGCCATTGAATATTGTCCTTTTTGAACCAGAAATCCCTACGAACACAGGAAATATAGGCAGGCTTAGTTTGGCAACCGGAAGTAAACTACACTTGGTGAAACCTTTCGGCTTCGAACTTAGCGATAAGCGTGTTAAACGGGCTGGTCTTGATTACTGGCAGCATTTGGATCTAAAGATCTACGAAAGCATAGGGGAGTTCTTCGAGATACATCGAGACAAGTCATTCGCCTTCTTTTCGAGTCACGGAACCAAAGATTATTGGGATATTGATTATGAAGAGGATTTGTTTTTAATTTTTGGAAAGGAGTCAGTTGGCCTGTCTGAGGCTGTTACCAAAGCCCATTCTAATAAACTATACAAAATACCACTTCATAGTTCGCATATAAGAAGTATCAACCTAGCAAATGCTGTGAGCGTTGCTGTGTATGAAGGACTGCGTCAACTTCGTTGATTTGTTTGAATCGTCCTATGCTATGAGCACTATATCCTCATAAACCAAATAATCAGTAGTACTTTATAGTATCTTTGCCAAAACATTTGTAACACAGACCTATGCACTTTACCGAGTTTGCCCTTAATAAACCCATTCTAAAAGCAATTTTTGAAAAGAATTACGATACCCCTACCGATGTCCAAAAAGAAACGATACCCCTAGTTTTAGCAAAAAAAGATGTCGTTGTTTCTGCGCAAACGGGTACTGGAAAAACAGCAGCTTTTGCATTGCCTATTCTTCAGTTATTGTTTCATCAGCAAGATGCAAGTTCGAATGTGAAGCATATAAGGGCACTGGTTATAAGTCCAACGAGGGAACTCGCAGTTCAGATTGAAGAGGAGTTTAAGGATTATGGAAAATACACCCACTTGAAATCAACCTGTGTTTTTGGAGGTACCTCAATAGAAGCGCAGAAAAATATTCTTAGAAAAGGTGTGGATATCCTTATTGCAACGCCGGGCAGGTTGCTCGATCTTCGTAAGCAGGAAGTAATAAATTTTGACAAAGTTGAGGTGCTGGTTTTAGACGAAGCCGATTTAATGCTCGATATGGGCTTTATTGATGATGTTCAGAAAATAGAGCGCATGTGTCCTGAAACAAAGCAGACGCTCATGATTTCAGCGACGATGCCAGCGAAGGTCGTTCAATTGGCGCGTACAATTTTAACAGAACCTGAACGAGTGGAAATTACGCCTTCAGTTGCTGCTGCTAAGAGTGTGAATCAGTTGTTGTATTATGTGCCAAAACCAGATAAAATTGAATTGTGTTTGCAATTGCTTCGGAAAGAAATAGAAGGAAATATTTTAATTTTCAGAAGAACAAAAAATGGTGTTGAAAAACTAGAGCAGACCTTATTAAAAAATAATTTTAAAGCGGAAAGTTTGCACGGAGATAAAACGCAGAGCGCTCGTCAAAAGGCGTTAAACAGTTTTAAAAACGGCGAAGTTAATATTTTGATTGCTACAGATGTCGCTTCTAGGGGGATCGATATTGAGGATTTAGACGCGGTTATAAACTTCGACTTACCAAATGTTCCTGAGACGTATATCCATAGAATTGGTCGAACAGGAAGGGCTGGAAAGACAGGGACATCGCATTCATTTTGCGCTGCCGATGAAAAAAGTTATGTAACGAGTATTCAGAAATTAATTAAAAAATCAATTCCAGTCGTTGAAGACCATCCCTACGTGCTAGACCCAAAAGCGAAGCCACAAGTTCATAAGAAAAAGGGAAGCAAACATAAGTCCGGTCGAAAATCTGCAGCTTCAAAGAAGAATAAAAAGCGGTGGTATTAAATGTATTATAATTCTGGTTTATTGTTGTTTACAAAGAAGATAGCATTCGCGAAAAATAATTTTCCATTTTCCCAAAACGAACGAAATAGGACGTCATCTGCTAGATAAATAATACTGCCTTTACCCATACGGGCTTCGCCAAATACCATTGAATTTTTAAGTCCCGCTTTGGCATCTTTACCTGAGAAGCCAGAAACGCTTATGGCGTCATCTTTTATATAACCTACATTATATCCGTCCCCTAAGAACTGATAAGAATCCTTTCCTTGCTTTAAGCTAAAGTAGGTGTTGGAATACCCAAAGGCCATAGGATGCGAGTTATCGATACTCAGTTTGTAAATACTTCCGGTAATGAAATCTTTAACACTTTCACGCTCTCTTTGGTCGTAAGGTGTAAGGTTCGGTTTCTTAGTCTTGGTAGAATCTTTTTTAGAAGCGTTTTCATTGTTCGCCAGTTCAAATCCTTCTTTCCCGGCAAAGGATGCAGCTGCGCGTCCCAAAGCGATTACTTTTCCTCCACCGCGTACCCATGTTTTTAATTTTTTAAGAGTGTCTTCATTTAAAACACGGCCGTAGAATCCTTCTGGCATAATAAGCACGTTGAACTTGGCAAGAGACGTTCTGTTGAGGTTGTCGGTATCAATATTTGTAACAGGGTATTTTAATTGGGTTTCAAAAAAGTGCCAAGCCGATCCGAAACTTAAGGAGCTAACACCCTCTCCTTTTAACATGGCTATTTTTGGGGTGTTTATTATTTTAACATCTGGGGATCCAAAATCCGTTTTATTGTCACTAAAGCTACTGGGAGCCGCATATAATTCTCTTTGGTGTTTGTTTGCGATGCTTATAAGCCTGCTGTGAAATGCCTCGTTTTTCCGATTGTCACTTTTTGTTATTACAAGACTTCCTCTTCCGAAATCTATTCCCTGGAAACGCATTTTCTTTTCTGAAAAGCGAACGCGAATTCCGTTTTGAAGTAATGCCGCTAAAAATGTTGCATCACTAATATCGTCCCACTTGGCAATGTAACCTGCACCATTTGGCATGGGTGTATTATTAGTGAAAAGTTCAGGTTGATTTCCATTGGCCTTTACGGTAGAGGTTGTTGCAATTGTCTCAAGACCATACGCATATGGCAAACTCCAAGCTGTGATATCATAGGTAAGTGGCTCTTCTAATTTTGCGTCTGGTTCAAACAATACCTTTACCATTTTTCCTTTTGGCTGGTTGGTACTTATAACCAAGGCCCCCGCAGCGTCCATGGAGCCCTCTTTGGCAGTGCTGAAATTGTAACCGCTCACTTTTCCTCCAGAAGAGAAACCGTATCTAATCTCATGACGGTCTAATAAAGTGGTTACAGCTTTTATTTTATCAGCTTTTCCTTTAAGTACATAACTTTTGTATTTTAAGTTGTTGTTTGTGAAAAACTTTTTGAATTCAGTGTTTAGTCTAGCTGCATTCTTCGAAGCTATTTCAACAGTAGATAAACCAGTGGTGTTGTGATGTGCAACACGATCAACTAAAGTTAAGACATAGCCTTCATCTGTATTAATACCTAAACCTGCACGGCCGTGGCCTGCTTGCTCATAAGTCATGCCAATCGCTCCCATAAACGTAGGATAGGTGTCTCCATAACTCGGGTACAGCAAATCAAATCGTTCTCTGGTAAAGAACAACCAACCTTCTTCATCGAAATAGCGTGCATGATTTTTGCCAATTTCGGTTTGAAAGTCCCTCTGAAAGGGGGTGATGATTTCATGAAATGGCTCTGCTGCAGGTGCAAAGTAATAGGGTTCATTAATTCCTTGCTCATGAAAATCTACGTGCACGTGAGGCATCCAAGTATTGTACACTTTTAGCCGTTCCTGGCTTTCAATTTGCGTTGCCCAGGCCCAATCCCGGTTCAGGTCAAACAGATAATGATTTGGTCGCCCCCCTGGCCAAGGTTCATCATGTTCTGTAGCCGATTGTTCTACATTATAAGGAGTCGATTTTACCTGATTGTACCAATTGGCGTAACGATCTCTTCCGTCGGGGTTGATACAAGGGTCTATGATAACGACGGTATTTTGCAACCAGCTTTGTTTTTCTGTGATAAGTTTGTAGAGCGTTACCATTGCGGCTTCTGTGCTAGAAGCTTCATTTCCATGTACATTGTAACTTAGCCAAACAATGGCTTTTTCAGGATTTGCACTGCCATTTTCAAGTCCTATATTTTTCAAATTGTCTTTTCGAATGGCCTCGATATTTGTCATATTTTCGGGAGAGGAAACGACGGCGTAGGTAAGCGGACGGCGCTCATTGGTCTTACCGTATTCGGTGTAAGTCACCCTATTAGAATTGGCAGCTACGTGCTCAAAATAGCGCACCACATCTGCATGCCTTGAGAACTCTGACCCAATTTCATATCCCAGGAATTCGGATGGTGATTGTAGTTGGGCAAATACATTGGTGATTAAAAAAAGGAAAACAAAAGTGAGGAAACGCGTCATGAAAGTGGTTTTAGTATACTTGGCTAAAATTACTAAAGTTTTACCAAAATAGTCATTGAGAATACTGAATTCTGATTTAAACCGTATTTTTGATTTAACTTTCTTAAAAACACTATGAAAATTCGTACGCTTCCTTATTCTAAAACCGGTTACTTTTCAAAATTAATGTGCGATTATCTTTCTGAGAATGATCAGTTACATGATTTTTATGGAAGATTCCCAAACTTAGAAAGTTTCAAAGAGCAGATGGAAGAAAAGAAGCTTTCATTTGGTCTCGAATCAAGAGAAACATTGGTTCGTGCGCTTCAGAGACAGTATGAAAACACAACTACTTCAGAGGCAACAGCAAACAACATTTCGTCTCTTTCCGAAGCAAATACTTGTAGCATTACCACCGGGCACCAACTCAACTTATTTACAGGACCCTTGTATTTTTTATATAAAATATTCTCGGTGATCAATCTTTCCGAAAAACTCAAAGAAGCATATCCCGATTCTAATTTTGTTCCGATATATTGGATGGCGACAGAAGATCACGATTTTGATGAAATTAATTATTTTAATCTCTTCGGAAAAAAACTTGAATGGAACCGCGCGAGTGGAGGGGCCGTTGGGGATCTTTCTACGGAGGGGCTTTCAAATATTTTGAAGGAATTGAAAATGCAATTGGGCGACAGTGAAAATGCGAAGATGCTTGCGGCTCTTTTTTCTGAAGCGTATACAGTCCATAAAAATCTTGCGGACGCTACGCGTTATATTGGTAATACATTGTTCTCAGACTATGGTCTCGTTATTTTGGACGGAAATGACGCAGCCTTAAAAGAGGAGTTTGCGTCTTATGTAAAGCAAGATCTTCTCGAGGGCACCTCACATACTGAAATCAATGCGACGTCAAACCGATTAACGAAATTGGGCTATCCTCAACAAGTGTTTCCTCGCGAAATTAATCTGTTTTATCTGGCGGATGGCCTTCGGGAGCGGATCATAGAGAAAGAAGGTCAATTTTATGTAAATGATACTTCCATTGTGTTTTCTCGCGATGAAATCTTAGTTGAGTTAGAAAAGAATCCACAAAATTTTTCACCCAATGCGTTGTTAAGACCACTTTACCAGGAAGTTGTTTTGCCAAACCTATGTTATGTTGGAGGAGGAGGAGAGCTGGCATATTGGTTTCAGTTGAAAGACTATTTTAAAAGTGTAAAAATTCCTTTTCCAATCTTATTATTGCGGAATTCGGCTTTATTGATGAGCGAGAATGACGCTAAAAAAATTGAAAAGTTAGAGGTCACATTGGATGATTTGTTCTTACCAAAACACGAATTAGAAGCAAAATATACGCGACAACTTTCAGAAATTACTATTGATTTCACAAAACAAAAGGCTCATTTGATAACTCAGTTTAAAGCCTTATACGTTTTGGTAAAGCAAACCGATGCTTCTTTTGAAGGAGCTGTCGCAGCCCAAGAAAAAAAACAAATTAACGGGCTCGTTCATCTAGAAAAAAGATTATTGACAGCGCAGAAGCGAAAACATGCCGATCAATTAAAGCGTTTAACTGCTATGCAGCATATGCTCTTTCCAAATCAAAGTCTGCAAGAGCGTCTTGTTAACTTTTCAGCATTTTATTTGGAGTTTGGGGATGAATTGCTATCTGAATTAAAACAAAATTTGGATCCACTCGCACATGAATTTACAATAGTAACGTTATAGTTTCTCAATGATTTATGGCTGTAACTCTGTGACCGCAGCACTTTGTTTATTCCTTTTGAATTCAAAATGATTCAAATTACCAAGTCTGTATTTGGGTATTGGCTTTTTGTTAAAAAAAGCTGTTAAAATTATCCAATAGGTTTTAGTCAGTTTACTTTTTTAAATTACTTTTGCCTATGCAAAATAACGTCCTAATTTTAGATTTCGGATCACAGTACACGCAGTTAATTGCTAGACGCGTTCGAGAACTTAACATTTATTGTGAAATTCACCCATATCACAAAGTCCCTGAAAACTTAGATCCATTTAAAGCCGTAATATTATCCGGTAGTCCATTATCTGTGCGGGGTGACGATGCAGCACATCCGGATCTATCCAAGATAAAAGGTAAAATGCCTTTATTAGGTGTTTGTTATGGGGCACAATATTTGGCTCATTTTAATGGCGGAAACGTGGCGCCATCGAACAATAGAGAATATGGTCGCGCAAAACTATCGACCATCCATACCCAAGAAGGTTTGTTTGACAATATTGGTGAGGGCACTCAAGTATGGATGAGTCATGCAGATACCATAGCAGTATTGCCTGAAAATGCCGTTTTGTTAGCAAGTACAGATGATGTGAAGAATGCTGCCTATCGCATAGCTGATGAAGAGACCTACGCGATTCAGTTTCACCCTGAGGTGTATCACACGACCGATGGGAAGTTATTATTAGAAAATTTTCTTGTGCATATTGCAGGTGTAGCCCAAACATGGACACCGGCTGCTTTTGTTGATACCACGGTAAACGAGTTAAAAGAAAAATTAGGCAAGGATAAAGTGGTCTTGGGGCTTAGTGGAGGTGTAGACTCTACAGTTGCTGCCATGTTATTGCATGGGGCCATTGGGTCTAATTTATACTGTATTTTTGTGAACAATGGGTTGCTTCGGAAAAACGAATTTGATTCCGTTTTAAAACAGTATGAAGGGATGGGACTCAATGTGAAAGGAGTTGATGCTGCGGCTCGCTTTTTATCTGCTCTAGAGGGTGTTAGTGACCCAGAAAAGAAACGTAAAGCCATTGGAAATTCGTTTATCGAAGTGTTTGATCAAGAAGCAAATTTAGTTGAAGATGTGCATTGGTTGGCTCAGGGAACTATTTATCCTGATGTGATAGAGAGTGTTTCAGTAAACGGTCCATCGGTTACGATTAAATCGCACCATAATGTTGGTGGTTTGCCAGACTTTATGAAGTTGAAAGTGGTAGAGCCTCTTCGCATGTTATTTAAAGATGAGGTGAGACGCGTTGGTAAACAAATGGGTATAGATGCAGAATTATTAGGAAGACATCCTTTTCCAGGACCTGGATTGGGGATTCGAATTTTGGGAGATATAACTGCCGAGAAAGTTCGTATCTTACAAGAGGTTGATGCTGTTTTTATTGATGGATTAAGAAAATGGAATCTGTACGATAAGGTGTGGCAAGCAGGGGCGATGTTACTTCCAGTTCAGAGTGTCGGAGTTATGGGTGACGAGCGAACCTATGAAAAAGTTGTTGCTCTTCGTGCTGTTGAGTCAACAGACGGAATGACGGCAGACTGGGTAAATTTACCTTACGAGTTTTTACAAGAAACATCAAACAATATAATAAACCGTGTAAAGGGCGTTAATAGAGTAGTATACGATATTAGTTCAAAACCACCTGCGACCATCGAGTGGGAATAGAAATGGATACGTATTTCAAATAACCTAAATTATAAATGAGAGTAGCAATCTATCTAAGTTTTCTTTTTTGCTTTAGTGCACTAGCGCAGGAGCAATACAAAAGCCATAGCGTAAAGCAGGGAGAGACCGTATTTAGTATTGCCAAAGAATATGGTGTTGGTGTTGAAGATATCTATCGCTTAAATCCGAATGCTAGAGAAGGGCTTAAAATGAATGCCATTTTAGTGGTTCCTGATAAAGAAAACCTCGCCATAATAAATCAAGATGTTCGATTTAAAAAGCATCGTGTAAAAAGAAAGGAAACACTCTTTAGTATCTCTAAAAAGTACGATGTGAGCATCGATATGATAAAGAGGTATAACAAAGAATTATATTCTAGAGCTATCAAGAAAGGCGAACGTTTACGTATTCCGATTGGCGTAAAAGAGCTTGGGGTTTCAGTAAATACTGGGTTAGAAGCGAATTCAAAGAACATTCAAACACATAGGCTTGAACCGAAAGAAACCAAATACGGAATTGCTCGAAAATATGGAATCACCATTGCTGAGCTAGAAGCATTGAACCCAGGTATGGGGGCAATTATCTCAGTGGGTGCCGTTATAAACGTGCCAGCAACCGAGGTCATAGCATCAGCTCAACTAGCTGAAGATTTTATGTTTTATGAAGTGCAACCTAAAGAAGGGTTTTTTCGTTTAAAGGTGAAGTTAGGACTTAGCGAGGAAGAAATCACTAGCCTCAATCCTTATGCTAAAGATGGTCTTAAAGAGGGAATGGTTTTAAAAATCCCGAAGAAAAACAAGATGAGTGCGGGTTTTGACAATGTTCAAATAGTCAATCTTGAAAATGGAATTTACAATAAAGAGAAGAAAAGCCTAGCAGTTATTTTGCCATTTCAATTACAAAAGGTAGGGGTGGATACAATCAATACCAATACGGTACTTATTAAAAAAGGAGGGATGCTTCGTGTTGCTCTTGATTTTTACAGTGGTGTTCTTATGGCAGCTGAATTTGCCAAAGATAAAGGGATTTCGGTGCATATTGATGTGTATGATAACGAAGGAAGTAATAGTAAGACGTCTTCAATTATTACAGAGAATGACTTTAGTAAGGTCGATGCAGTTATTGGTCCTCTTCGTCAAAAGAACGTTGAAAAGGCAGTTTCCATGCTACGCGAATCAAAGACAGCTGTTTTCTCTCCCTTGAGTAATCGAGAAATGACAACCTCATCAAACTTCTTTCAAACGCTACCATCGGACGCAATGCTCAGAAAATCAATGATGGATTTTTTACTTGCCAATAAAGCAGATAAAAATATGGTATTAATCTCTGATACAGAACGAAGTAGTCAAAAGGCAAAAATTTTAAAGTCCTTTCCCAGTGCAATTGCATTGTCACCGCATGAAAAAGGGTTTTTACAAATAACTGATTTTGATGAAAAATTAAGTGAAGAGAAAGAAAATTGGGTGATTCTAGAATCTATACAACCGGGAATTATTAGTAATACTTTAGGTCTTTTGAATGGGATGACCGATTCATTAAAAATAAGATTGTTCACGCTACATAAAAATGATGCATACAAATTTCATGATGTTTCTAATACTCATTTAGCGAAGCTCAATTTTACGTTTCCATCCGTAAATAGAACCTACAGCTATTCCGATAAGAATCCATTTGTGATAAGTTATAAGAATAAATATGGTGTCTATCCAAACCGTTATGCAGTTCGAGGTTTTGATATAACCTATGACATTTTGCTTAGGTTGGGAACTGCAGAGGATGTCTACGCATCTGCTAAAAATGATTATGTAACAGAGTACGTCGAGAATAAGTTTAGATACACGATGAATGCATCTAAGGGGTATAAAAATCAGGCGGTTTATATAATTAAGTTCAAAGAAGGACTTGAATTTGAAATTATAGAATGAGCACAGCAAAAGTAACGTACCTAGGAAACCTGCGCACTGAGTGTGAACACCTAAAATCAGGAGCCACTTTTATAACCGATGCGCCTTTAGATAATAATGGGAAAGGAGAAGCTTTTTCTCCAACAGATACTGTGGCAACTGGTTTGGCAAGTTGCATGATTACGATGATGGGTATTAAGGCAGCATCATTGAATATTTCGTTGGAAGGCACGACAGCCCAAGTAACTAAAACGATGGATGTAAATCCACGTAGAATTTCAAGAATTGATGTTGAAATTGACGTGCCGACCAAAATGAGTGAAAAGTTTCAAAAGATTCTAAAAAATACGGCAAATACCTGCCCAGTATTATACAGCTTGCACCCAGATATTGAAAAAGAAATTGTTTTTCATTGGGGTTAATGCATTTCTTTATTTGAAAAAAATAAAGATGGGATTTATTCGTTTTTGAGTTTATGAAAGCAGTCACAATCTTCACTTTTTTATTAATTTCCTTTTTTTCTTCTGAAAGCGATGGTATTAAAATTGAATGGAGTGAATCAAAGAAATTAACCTGGGCCGATTTTCAGGGAACACAATCAAGAAGCTCTGATTATGCTGCAAGTTCTAGCACTGGCTTGTCATTTACATATTCAGTTAAGGTACATGGAGAGAGTGTAGGTTTAGATTATGATGTGAAGTGTCACTTTTACCCCGAAGAATCCTGGTACGATCGCTCCGCTGCATCTGCCTATATTCTCAAACACGAGCAGACGCATTTTAATATATCTGAATTACACGCTAGAATACTTCGAAAATTAATCTCTGAAGCCAGTTTTTCTAAACATATGAAAACGGAAATGAAGGCAATTTATAAAGAAGTTGAAAAACAAAGAGTAAAAATGCAACACCGATTTGACGCTGAGACGGAACATTCCATAAAAAAGGAAAAAGAGTACCTTTGGGAAGAATTTGTAGATAAAAAACTAAGAGCATATGATCTCTGGAAGCAGCCCTGACCCAAAACACCTCATCGAATTAGCAAATTATAGAATGCCCTTCGGAAAATATAAAGGAGAGCTTTTAGTGAAAATTCCTGAGGCATATTTCACTTGGTTTAAACAAAAAGGCTTCCCAGAAGGAAAGCTTGGTAATATGATGAGAGAAATGGACGAAATAAAGGTCAATGGCCTTGAGCATTTAATGAAACCTCTCATAGAAAAAAAACGAAGGAACTTTTATTAGTTAATGAGATTTCAAAGTTCTTTTAGTACAGAGGGTTTTAATTGTATCTGTGTTTTTTTATACAAGGTCTAATTAGGAATAAAGGGATTGGATTGTAATGGAAGGTTTTCTTGAAATTAGTTCTTTTCCTTCCGCAATAAATACTTACATTTACATCCCGTATACATACTATAGTTTTGGCATTCATGAGCACTACAAAATACATCTTCGTAACGGGCGGAGTATCTTCATCTTTAGGTAAAGGGATTATCGCGGCATCGCTAGCTAAATTACTGCAGGCCAGGGGGTATCGAGTTACGATTCAGAAATTAGATCCCTATATAAATGTGGATCCAGGCACCTTAAATCCATATGAACACGGCGAGTGCTATGTCACTGATGATGGTGCTGAAACCGATTTAGATTTAGGTCATTATGAGCGTTTTCTTAACGTAAAAACATCGCAAGCCAATAACGTAACAACAGGTCGTATTTATCAAAGTGTCATTGAGAAGGAACGTCGTGGAGAATTTCTTGGTAAGACAGTACAGGTAATTCCACACATTACAAACGAAATTAAAGAGCGTATTCAATTGTTGGGTAAAACAGGAGATTACGATATTATTATTACTGAGATTGGCGGTACTGTTGGGGATATTGAATCATTGCCGTATATTGAATCTGTTCGCCAGTTGAAATGGGAAATGGGAGATGACAATGCCCTTGTTATTCATCTTACTCTCGTGCCATATTTATCGGCAGCAGGCGAATTAAAAACCAAGCCAACACAGCACTCTGTAAAAACATTGATGGAAAGTGGAATTCGGGCAGATATTTTAGTTTGCCGAACAGAACACGAATTGTCTAGTGATTTGCGTAAAAAATTGGCGTTATTCTGCAATGTGAATAGAGAGGCTGTAATTCAGTCAATTGATGCATCTACAATTTATGACGTTCCAAACATGATGCTCGAGGAAGGGCTCGACACTGTAACCTTAGATAAGTTAAAGTTAACCGATGCAAAAGCACCGAATCTCGATCGATGGAATCAGTTTTTAGAGCGACATAAAAATCCGAAAAGTCAAGTGCAAATTGGGTTGATTGGGAAATACGTTGAACTTCAGGATAGTTATAAGTCTATTCTAGAATCATTTATTCATGCAGGCGCCGAGAACGAGGTCAAAGTAATCGTGAAATCAATTCATTCAGAATATATTGATGAAAATAATATAGCAGAAAAGTTAGCGGGACTAGACGGAATTTTGGTAGCACCAGGATTTGGTGAGCGAGGAATTGAAGGCAAAGTGGCCGCTGTGCGTTATGCTAGAGAAAATAACTTACCATTCTTTGGAATCTGTTTAGGAATGCAAATGGCGGTTATTGAATATTCCAGAAACGTATTGGGAATCAAAGATGCAAATTCACTCGAGATGGATGCGAATACATCCAATCCAGTAATAAATTTAATGGAAGCGCAAAAGAACATTACGGACAAAGGAGGGACAATGCGATTGGGCTCCTGGAGATGTGATCTTTTAGATGGTAGTAAGGTTCGTGAGATTTACGGAACGAAAAGTATAGACGAGCGACATAGACATCGTTATGAATACAACGACGTTTACAGAGATCAATTAGAATCTTCAGGTATGAAGGCTACTGGAATTAATCCTGAAACAGGGCTGGTAGAAATTATTGAAATCCCTACACACCCATGGTTTGTTGGAGTCCAGTATCATCCTGAATATAAGAGTACTGTGGCAAATCCACATCCACTGTTTATCGGTTTCGTAAAGGCTGCGAGTAGGTATGCCTCAGAAAAGTAATGCGACAATTTGACGTATCTCGAAAATGGGTGTTATAATTGTAAGTAGAAATAGAAGAACGGTGAAAAATTCTTTCTGAAAGCGCGGTTAATCCATGCTCATAAGAATTATAAAATGTAAGAATAACTAATCAAAGTTCCAGATCAAGCTCTGGATAAGCCATGGAAGAAAAGAAATTTGACATAAACACAACTATTGGTTTCGTATTAATGGGAGGAATTCTCATTTGGATGTTATACCTAAACCAACCCACTGAGGAAGAAATTCAGGCTGAAAAGGTGAGAACTGAGGTAGCTGCCCAAGAGAAAGCAGCGAATGATGCTGCCCAGGTTTCAGATATTAAAATGGAGCAAGCGCTTCAAGATGTTTCTGTTGTCAAGACTGGGGATTCAATGTCTTTTGAAAAACTTAAAAACAGACTGGGTTCTTTTGCGTTCTCAGGAACACTTCCATCTGCCACAGCAAACACGACTGTTATAGAAAATGATGTGCTAAGTCTAACCATTAGCAATAAAGGGGGGTATGTTACTGAAGCCAAGCTCAAACAAATAACGACTTACGACTCGCTTCCTGTAGAAATAATAAAAAATGGGAATGCATCCTTGAACCTCCAATTCACTTCGGAAAACAGAATACTAAATACGCAAGATTTATATTTTGAACCTTCTTTGAGTCAAAATGGTGAGAATACTGTGTTAACGATGCGCCTAAAGACATCTAATGACGCATTTATTGAATATCGTTATGAACTAATGCCAGAGGAGTATATGCTCGGCTTTAGTCTAAAAACTCAAGGATTGGACGGTATTATTAACACATCGCAGCCCATGTATTTGGATTGGAGACTTAAGGGGTACCGGCATGCTAAAAGTATTAGTTATGAAAATAGGTATTCACGCTTAACCTATGAGTATGAAGATGAAAAACACTCTAAATTATCGCCCACTGGTGAAGACGATGAATTAGAGAAGGATGTTACTTGGATGAATTTCCGTCAGCATTTCTTTAGCTCAATGTTGCTCACAGATACACCATTTAAGGAAGTTGCGTTTAGCTCAATTGATTTTGTAAAAGATGAAGAAATAGATACTGTTTTTACGAAACAATATGGCGCGAAAATGCTATTGGAGCCTAAGGGCGGAGGTTTGGATTACAATATGAATATGTATTATGGTCCAACAGATTACAGAATTTTTAAAGAATACGGAAGAAACTTAGATGAGGCGATGCCTTTAGGTTGGGGTATTTTTGGAATGATTAATAAGTATTTTATTATTCCATTATTTGGATTTTTAAGCGGATTCCTTCCAGCCGGTATAGCCATTATAGTGCTTACCATATTATTAAAGCTTATGCTTTCTCCGGTGCAGTACAAGCAGTACTTGTCTCAGGCAAAACTAAAGGTCTTGAAGCCTGAATTAGATGCAATTAAAGAGAAGCATGGCGATAATAAAATGAAGATACAGCAAGAGACAATGAAGCTTCAGAATATTGCGGGGGCGAGTCCTCTTAAAGGCTGTTTGCCGGCCTTATTGCAAATTCCGGTATTCTATGCGTTGTTTACATTTTTTCCAACGGCTTTTGATTTGTATCAAAAGAGCTTTTTGTGGGCGGACGATTTATCAAGTTTTGACACCATAGCCGAGCTTCCTTTTTACATACCGTTTTATGGGGATCACGTTAGTTTATTTCCAATTTTAGCTTCCATTGCCATCTTTATTTACATGATGATGACAACTGGACAAACGATGCAGGCACAGCAACAACCGGGCATGCCAAACATGAAGTTTTTAATGTATTTGTCACCCTTATTTATGTTGGTATTCTTCAACAACTATGCAAGTGGATTGTCGCTCTATTACTTTATATCTAATCTTATTACTATCGGGATCATGCTTGTGATAAAGCACTACATTATCGATGAAGAGAAAATTCATGCCAAGATTCAGATAAACAAAAAGACACCTAAGAAACAGAATAAGTTTCAGAAGAAAATGGCTTTAATGATGGAGCAGGCTGAGGAACAAAAGAGAGCAGGTGGGAAGAAAAAATAGTTTGACGTATTGAAAATTTGATCTTTATAATTGAATTTGGCGAGCGGTTTTTTTTGAATGTTTACTTCTCAGTGCAATAGTGTTGATACTCCAAGCGTTTTTGTAATAAATAAAAAAAATGAAGTTTCTAGTTTTATTAGTATTTGGAAGTTTCTTAAGTCTTACAACACTTGTTGCACAAGGCGTAAATCAAGTAGACGCCAATGGTGAGCGAGATGGTCTTTGGCAAAAGTTCTACGAAGGTACAAGTCAATTGCGCTATGAAGGAAACTTCCAACATGGTAAGGAGGTTGGAACCTTTAAATTTTACTGTCAAGAATGCAAAACAGTTCCTACTGTAGTGAAGGAATTCAAGGCAAATAGTGTTCTTTCCAATGTGAAATACTACACTCCAAAAGGCGATTTAGTAAGTGTGGGGGCTATGGATGGAAAAGAACGAATCGGCGAATGGGTATACTATCATAAAAACTCCCAGAAGGTAATGACTCGTGAATTTTACAAAAATGGAAAGCGCGATGGAAAAAAAACAACATTTTATTTAAACGATCTTATTACAGAGGAAACTACCTATTTAAATGGAGTGAAGGAAGGTGCAAATAATTACTATTCACCTGACGGGGTCCTCTTAAAGAAACTACAGTATAGAAACGACGCGCTTTTTGGCGCTGCGATATACTACGATGCTGTTGGGAATATTTCAATTGAAGGAACCTATAAAAATGACAAAAAGCATGGCCTTTGGAAGTATTACAAAAACGGTGAGCTAACCTTGGAAGAAATATATCCCAAACCTTTAAAGAAGTCACAAAACTAATTTGTGTTAATAAAGACCTATTATCGTTCATTAGAATATAGTACCTAAATACTAGCTGGAGTAATTATTCAAATCATTTTATTGTATTTTTGCATTTTTAAATTATGAAGCAAAAACGTGTCGTTGTTGGACTTAGCGGTGGTGTAGACTCCAGCGTAGCAGCCTTTCTTTTAAAAGAACAAGGCTATGACGTTATTGGCTTATTTATGAAAAACTGGCATGATGATTCTGTCACGATTTCTAACGAGTGTCCGTGGTTAGAAGATAGCAATGATGCGATGCTTGTTGCAGAAAAGCTAGGGATTCCATTTCAAACAGTTGATTTAAGCCTGCAATACAAAGAACGCATTGTAGATTATATGTTCCATGAATACAAGATGGGGCGAACACCCAATCCGGATGTGCTTTGCAATCGCGAAATAAAATTTGATGTCTTCATGAAAATTGCGCTGCAACTAGGAGCCGATTATGTAGCTACAGGGCATTATTGTCGCAAAGGTATTCTTGATCTTCAAGGAACAGAGACCTACCAATTGCTATCTGGGAAAGATCCAAATAAAGATCAGTCTTACTTTTTATGTCAGCTATCTCAGTCACAGTTAGAGAAAACCTTATTCCCGATTGGAGAATTATTGAAGCCCGATGTTCGTAAAATTGCTATGGAACAAGGGTTGATTACTGCTGAAAAAAGAGATTCTCAGGGATTGTGTTTCATTGGAAAGGTAAGGCTTCCAGAGTTTCTTCAGCAAAAGTTAGCGCCGAAAGAAGGCGTTATTATTGAAGTGCCATCAGACTATTCAGAATACCATCGAGAATTGCCTCAGTTTTCCTCTACTGGGGACGAATTGAAGTATCTTTCAGAAAAACAGCAGTATACAATGGCTGATGGGAAGGAAGTAGGAACCCACCAAGGGGCTCATTATTTTACAAAAGGACAGCGAAAAGGATTGCAAGTTGGGGGAACGCCCGAACCATTGTTTGTAATAGACACGGATGTTATTGATAATATAATTTATACAGGACAAGGAAAGACACATCCAGGCCTTTATCGTCGTGGACTATTTGTAAAGAATGACGAAGTTCATTGGGTGAGAACTGACTTAAAGATATTAGAGAATGAAACGCTTGAAGTAATGGCGCGTATTCGGTATCGCCAAGATTTGGAAAAAGCAACATTACATCAAACACTTTCAGGGCTTTATGTTATATTTGATAAACCGCAATCGGCAATCACCGAGGGGCAGTTCGTCGCTTGGTATTCGAACGAAGAATTGCTTGGAAGCGGTGTTATAGCTTAAAAGAAAAAATGAAAAAACTCACCCTATTAGTAGCCGTTTTGGCGGCTTCGTTTATGAATGCACAGGTGCAAGATGCATTGGTTTTTCTAACAGATAAAGAAGATGTGGCAGCCTCTATTGCGAATCCGATCTCTATTTTAACACAAGATGCTATAGATCGAAAGACCCTTCAGAGTACGCCAATAGATGCGCGTGATGTTCCTGTAAATGAGGATTATATTACACAACTTAAAAATAGTCCAGGGATAAGTGTCTATGCCAAATCTAAATGGATGAACGCCGTTTATGTTCGTGGTACGCAAAATGATATTGAAGACTTAATTACCGCTGGTTTCGTGAGTTCCGTTGAGTTTATGGACAAGTCTTTAAATTTTAGACCCGGTGGCACTATCCCAGATAAATTTGCTATTGAGAACCAACAAAGCCGGATTGTTTACAATTATGGTGATGCAGCCAATCAAACGACTATGATCAGAGCAGATTATTTACACGAACAAGATTTTACCGGTGACGGGATGGTCGTAGCTGTTTTGGATAGTGGTTTTCCGAATGTGATGAATAACCCTGCCTTCTCTAGTATTGTTGCTGAAGACAGGTTGCTAGGAACCTATGATTTCGCATTGCGTCAAGAAAATGTTGATGGAACAGGGTCACATGGAGCGAGGACCTTTAGTGATATTGGCGGGTTTATCTTAGATCAATTTGTGGGTACTGCACCTGAAGCCTCTTTTTATCTTTTTAGAACAGAATATGGTCCTACCGAAAACCCAGTTGAAGAAGCATGGTGGGTTGAAGCATTAGAACGTGCAGATAGTTTAGGTGTTGACGTTGTAAATACATCTTTAGGATATAGAGCTTATGATAATGCTGCATACGATCATAGTTATGAAGATTTAGACGGTCAAACTACGATTGGCGCGCGTGGTGCAAATCATGCTTTTGATAAAGGAATGATCTTAGTTACTTCTGCGGGGAACGGCGGCAGTTCTAGTTTTCCTACTGTTGGAACTCCGGGAGATTCACCCGGAATGTTAACTATTGGCGCAGTTGATTCGGATGGAGATTACGTAAGCTTTAGTTCGATAGGACCTACAGTTGATGGTAGGGTGAAACCAGATGTAATGGCTCAAGGCCTAAACGCAGCCGTTGTGAGTCAAAACGGTACTGTATCCACAGGGAGTGGAACTTCTTTTAGTTCTCCTATAATGGCAGGAGCCGTAGCTTCTTTGTGGCAAGCCCGACCCGAAATTCCGAACGGACAGATCATGCAGGTTGTGAGAGAATCGGCACATCTATTCAATAACCCAACAGACGAAATGGGCTATGGAATTCCAAATTTTGAGGATGCTCTTACTATTCTATTGACCCTTGGACTTGAAGATCAATTGCGCGCTGAGCAGTTTGCATTGTATCCAAACCCTGTAAAAACCAGTGTTAATGTGTCGTTTCCTAATGGCGTAACAGAGGCTGATGTAAGTCTTTATAATATCATCGGAGAGCAAATCTTAACAGTTAAGATATCCAATGTTACAAATTGGATTAATTTGTCTGAACTGGGAAGCGGTATGTATTTTGCCACGATAAAATCTAATTCAAAAACAAATAGTTTCAAGCTAATCAAAGAATAGTGAAAAATCGAATTACGGATCTTTTTAACATTCAATTTCCGATTGTTCAAGCTGGAATGATATGGAACAGTGGTTGGCGACTCGCTAGTGCAGTAAGTAATGCCGGCGGTTTAGGTCTTCTTGGAGCTGGATCTATGTATCCCGAGGTATTGCGTGAGCATATTATAAAATGCAAAAAAGCAACATCCAAACCATTTGGGGTTAATGTTCCTTTGCTGTATCCAAACATTGAGGAGCTTATGGAGGTAATTATTTCTGAAGGGGTTCAAATTGTATTTACTTCAGCAGGAAACCCGAAAGTCCATACGGCAAGACTCAAAAAAAACAATATTATTGTAGTCCATGTTGTGAGTAGCGTGAAATTTGCTTTAAAGGCTCAAGAAGCAGGAGTAGATGCCATAGTGGCTGAAGGTTTTGAAGCAGGTGGTCATAATGGAAGAGAGGAAACGACAACCTTTACCTTGATCCCTATGGTGAAAGAAAAATTACAGCTTCCTTTAATAGCGGCCGGAGGCATAGCTAATGGCAAAGGGATGCTTGCTGCCATGATTCTAGGTGCTGATGGAGTACAAGTTGGTAGTCGCTTCGTAGCTTCAAATGAAGCTTCCTCCCATCCAGATTTTAAAAAAATGGTCATAGCTTCAAAAGAGGGTGATACCCAATTGACATTTAAAGAATTGGCTCCTGTTCGAATGCTCAAGAATCATTTTTATGAGGAAGTAATGCAACTCTATAGCACGAACCCCACAAAGGAACAGCTTATCAAATTACTTGGACGCGCACGTGCGAAAAAAGGGATGTTTGAAGGCGATATGGAAAATGGTGAACTTGAAATTGGACAAATTGCTGGTCTTATTCACGATATTAAACCTGCGGCACAAATCGTTCAAGAAATGATTTTTGAATTTGAGGGAGCTAGAAAAACAGTAAACTTGCTTTAGAACTCTTGTGGTTTATTTTATAAAACAGATTCTTAATGAAGAGTAAAAACTTGCACAGAATGGCGGTGTATCGTTTAATTTCGATATCGTGTGGTTGCACTTTTGTAGATACTATTGCGCATAAAAAAAGCCCCGATTTAAATCAGGGCTTTGCATTTTAAAAAAGTTAAAGCGTATATTATAAAACTTTTACGTTTACTGCGTTCAATCCTTTTTTACCTTCTTGTAAGTCAAATTCTACTTCATCACCTTCACGAATTTCATCGATTAATCCAGAGATGTGTACAAAATGTTCTTTGTCTGATCCTTCTTCAGTGATAAAGCCAAATCCTTTGGTGTCATTGAAAAATTTTACTGTTCCTTTATTCATTACTAAATATTAAATATTATTATTAGAAGCGAAGATAGAATTCTTTTATAATAAAAGCTAAAATTATTAAAATAATTTTAAAATTGTGATTTTAAGTTGTTTATGGAATTAAAATGAATCTATTTTTTCAGTCTGTAGTATGTTAAAATATCATGTACCTTTGTTTAACTTATGGGACTAACAAATAATGATATATTTAAAAAATTAAGAGTTGCACACAAATTACGTGATGAAGATATTGTCAAGATTTGTGAGTTGGTAGATTTTAAAGTTTCAAAAAGTGAATTAGGAGCTTTTTTTAGAAATGAAAATCATTCAAAATATGTTGAATGCGGAGATCAAATACTTCGAAATTTCCTCAATGGATTGGTCATTCATTTAAGAGGGCCGATGCCGCCTAAAAAGAAATAGGACCGTTCGAATCTAGCCCTTTGCAAAAACGATCGCTAAGGTCTTCTTTTTCTTGGCGAAGTTCATTCTTTTTCATCAGGTCAATCGATATTCAATCATCCGCGATTACAAACTCGAAATAGGATTTCTACTTTCAAAAAATGAGCATCTATTTACCTTCTCCTTGTTTGTAAAGAACGGTTCAAAAAGATTAGTCCAAGACTAGAACATTTATTATTTTTGCCCTTCAAAACACCTATACCTTTCCATTATGAATTTACACGAATATCAAGGCAAAGAAATATTGAATAGTTTTGGAGTTGAAATCCAACGAGGTATTGTAGCTACAACTCCTGCCGAAGCTGTTTTAGCGGCAAAAAAATTAACTGAAGATACTGGAACAGGCTGGCACGTAATTAAGGCGCAGGTTCATGCAGGAGGGCGAGGAAAAGGCGGTGGTGTAAAACTAGCTAAGAATCTTGAACAAGTAGAGCAAATTGCAGATGATATTATCGGTATGATGCTTATTACACCTCAGACGAGTGCTGAGGGGAAAAAAGTGAATCAGATTTTAGTTGCTGAAGATGTGTACTATCCAGGTGACAGTGAACCGGAAGAATATTATATAAGTGTTCTTTTGAATAGAGGCACTGGAAAAAACATGATCATGTATTCTACTGAAGGAGGTATGGATATAGAAACGGTTGCTGAAGAAACACCACATTTAATATTCACTGAAGAAATTGATCCTGCTGTAGGATTGTTAGGGTTCCAGGCAAGAAAGATTGCTTTTAACCTTGGTTTAAGTGGTAAAGCATTTAAGCAAATGACAAAATTTGTGAGCGCACTATATAAGGCATACCTAAATAGTGACTCATCTATGTTTGAAATAAATCCTGTTCTGAAAACGAGTGATGATCGAATCATTGCAGTTGATGCTAAGGTAAGTATCGATGATAATGCCTTATTTCGTCATCCCGATTATGTTGCAATGCGCGATTTAAGAGAAGAAAATGCAATAGAGGTAGAGGCTAGTGAAGTGGGACTAAATTATGTGGATCTTGATGGTAATGTTGGCTGTATGGTAAATGGTGCAGGCTTGGCAATGGCAACAATGGATCTTATTAAACAAGCAGGTGGTGAACCGGCTAACTTTCTAGATGTTGGAGGTACAGCTGATGCCGAAAGGGTAGAGTTGGCATTCAAGTTAATCCTACGAGATCCAAATGTAAAGGCTATTTTAATTAATATTTTTGGAGGAATAGTTCGTTGCGATAGAGTTGCGCAGGGAATTGTTGATGCTTATAAAAACATGGGAACTATAAAAGTGCCGATAATTGTGAGATTACAAGGAACGAATGCAGATATAGCGAAAGAGTTGATAGACAATAGCGGTCTGGATGTTCAAAGTGCTGTCGAATTTAAAGAGGCTGCAGATAAAGTACAGAAAGTATTGGCATAAAATAAGCGGTTTCAATCAATTTAAAAGCCTTGAAGATATTCAAGGCTTTTTTTTTACGTATTCGTAAGAGGAGACTGTCAAATGGGTTTACAGAAAAGATAAGGGATTCTTCTAAAATACACTATTTTTTATAGACAGCGATCCTTTTGAAACCTAACGGCCCCTGCGCTCCCTGCCTTCTATCTTCCTTGCAGCGGGTGCGTTATTAGAATCTAAAACAGCGTCTTGCAATCCTTTAATTTCTTCAGTTGTTAAATCGCGCCATGTGCCAATTTCTAGATTTCCGAGGGAAATATTCATAATGCGTTCCCGCTTGAGGCTTACAACATCAAACTCTAGATATTCACACATTCTACGAATTTGACGGTTCAGACCCTGGACTAAAATAATTCTAAAAACAAACCTACTAAGTCTCTCCACAAAACATTTTTTTGTAGTCGTTTCTAGTTCGTGTAAAGGAACTCCACTGCTCATTTTTTTAATAAACTCATCCGTAACTGGGCGATCTACCTTTACGATATACTCTTTTTCATGTTTATTTCCCGCTCGAAGTATTTTGTTGACAATATCACCATCATTTGTCATTAGAAGCAGACCTTCACTTGGTTTGTCTAGCCTGCCAACATGAAATATTCTTTCTTTATGCCCAATAAAATCAACAACATTTCCATCAACTCTTTTGTCGGTAGTGCAGGTAATGCCCGTTGGTTTATTCAAGGCAATATAAACAAGGGTGTCATTGCTTACAATACGTTTTCCATCAACCCGTATTATATCACCTGGCATGGCTCTATCACCAAGGGTCTTCTTCTCGCCATTAATCGTTACAAGACCTTTTTCTATAAGCACATCTGCTTGGCGACGCGAACAATAGCCACTATCGCTTATGGCTTTATTTAATCTAGTGGAATCCGGATGGTTCATTGTTTTTGTATAAATTTCAGTATTGCAAAGATACGTAGTTTCAGAGTTTAAGAATTACAAGTAGCTGAGAATACATTTTCAATCATTTATAATTTACATCTTGGTCTTTTCCAATTGACCCTGAAGTGACTTAATTTTATCTCTTAATGAAGCAGCCATCATAAAATCCAAATCTTTTGCTGCTTTTTCCATTGCCTTTCTAGTATCGCGAACTTTCTTTTCAATTTCAGGTCCGGACAAATACTCAGTTTCATTTTCTGCAGCCAAACTAGCGGCTGCTTCTATTGTGTAGGCATCTTGTTTTGATTTTGTTAGCGCATTGTCGAACGATTTCTTTATCGCAGTAGGCGTAATGTTATTTTCTTTATTGTATGCAATTTGTCTTTCCCTGCGATAATTTGTTCCGTCGATAGTGGCCTGCATGCTTTTGGTAATTTTATCTGCATACATAATTGCCTTTCCATTAAGATTCCTTGCTGCACGACCTACCGTTTGAGTTAAAGATCGGGCACTTCTTAAAAATCCCTCTTTGTCTGCGTCTAATATAGCAACTAGTGACACTTCAGGCAAATCCAATCCTTCTCTCAATAAATTGACGCCGACCAATACATCAAATAATCCAAGACGCAGGTCTTGCATAATCTCTACCCTCTCTAAAGTATCAACATCACTGTGAATATAGCGGCAGCGGATAGAAATGCGCTCTAGATATTTCGTCAGTTCTTCGGCCATTCGTTTGGTAAGTGTGGTCACTAAAATTCTTTCATCAGCTTCAATACGCAAATGAATTTCTTCAATCAAATCGTCAATCTGATTCAAACTTGGACGTATTTCAATCGGTGGATCGAGCAAGCCAGTTGGACGAATTATTTGCTCTACAAAAACACCATCCGTTTTTTCCAATTCATAATCTGCCGGTGTTGCACTTACATAAATCACCTGATTTTGAATGGCCTCAAATTCTTCAAATTTCAGTGGGCGATTGTCCATGGCTGCAGGTAGCCTAAATCCGTAATCAACTAAGTTTTCTTTTCTACTGCGGTCACCACCATACATAGCACTTACCTGTGGAATCGATACGTGGCTCTCATCCACAATCATTAAATAATCATCTGGAAAATAATCTAACAGACAAAAAGGACGTGTGCCTGGCAATCTTTGATCTAGATAGCGTGAATAGTTTTCGATACCACTGCAATATCCTAATTCGCGAATCATTTCTAAATCGAAATTAGTCCGTTCATCCAGCCGCTTGGCTTCGAGATGCTTGCCTATTTCTTTGAAATATGCAACCTGCTTCACCAAATCATCTTGAATACCACGAATGGCTCCTTGCAGCACGTCTGGAGATGTAACAAACATATTCGCTGGATAAATCGTGAGTCGCTCGTGTTTTTCAATTACCGTATTCGTTTTCGGATCAAATGCTTCAATCTCTTCAATTTCATCACCAAAAAAATGAATTCTGAAGGCGTCGTCTGCATATCCTGGGAAGATGTCTACAGTATCTCCTTTAATTCTGAAATTACCGTGACTAAATTCCATTTCAGTTCTGGAATAAAGACTCTGAACCAAACGATGTAAAAGTTTTGTTCTGGAAATAACCTGTCCCTTTTCTAAAGGGATGACGTTTTTCTGAAATTCTACAGGATTCCCAATACCATATAAACAAGACACGGATGAAACAACAATAACATCGCGTCTTCCTGAAAGTAAGGAGGAAGTTGTGCTAAGTCGCATTACTTCAATTTCCTCATTAATGGAAAGGTCTTTTTCTATGTAGGTTCCACTCGACGGAATGAACGCTTCTGGCTGGTAATAGTCATAGTAGGATACAAAGTATTCTACAGCATTTTCAGGAAATAAGTTTTTGAATTCAGTATAAAGTTGTGCTGCAAGGGTTTTATTATGCGCTAAAACCAATGTCGGTTTTTGCACTTCTTCAATCACATTGGCTACACTAAACGTTTTTCCACTGCCCGTAACACCCAAAAGTGTTTGGTACTTTTCACCGGCATTTAACCCCGCAACTAAAGATTTAATTGCTGTAGGTTGGTCTCCGGTTGGAGAAAATTCCGATTTAATTTTGAATTTCATCTGTCAGTTTGAGAGCTTACAAAAGTACTGAAATTTGACGGAGTTCCTTTAAAACTATTTGGTGTAGAATATTACTTCACCGTTTTAAAGACGAGCGTTTTTTTCTTGTAACTCAATGTAATTTTGTCGGCAACTTTGCTTGAAATATACTTCGTTTGATCTTTTGAAATATCAAAACTCATGGTAGTGATCCAAATTTTAGCTGGGTTTGAATTGTCAGATTCAATTTCCTCCTCATCTGAAGTCAATTCTAAATTGCTGCTACCACTAAATAAGATTTTGCAATGGCTCTTTGTGCGAATATTGATTCTACTAAAAATCATTAAATTCATAAACTCGAAGCCTCCTAATTCTTGGTAGTTTACATATAGCAGACCATCGCTTGATTCTGCGATTCGTTCACCATCTACTTCTAATTTTAAATTTTCAGCAAACGATGGCAATTCAGAATCCTCATTTGCCTCTGTCTTATCTTTTCCTGAAAAAACCTTGCTTAATCCTTTAAGTATGCCCATTGCTGTTATTCGCTAGATTCGATTAATCTATTTATAATTTTTAAAAGTATTGGCTACTAAGTGCAATTCAACAGATGTAGGAGTGCGTATAGATGCACAGTATCTTCATACTGCATTGCGTAATTGTACTTATAGTGCCTGTTACAGTAAAGAACAAAAGCGTCTTGAACAATTAATACTCCATCTTACTGTCTGCGAAGTGCAGCGTAAATTGTTCTGACCCCCGAGTACCAATATAGTTACTGATATATACATCGGTGAGCGTAAAAACATAACGATTGCCATTCTTTGCATTTTGCCAAAGACGCGCCCTATCAAATATACGTCCAATCGTCGCTGCATTTTTTAGTTCGTCAGAAATTCCATCGCGATTTTTTTTCACGATATAGCTCAATGTGCCTTCTAATGAAACTGTTTTTAAGACCATCATACTATCCGAAGAATCGTCGTTTAATCCATCAATAATCAACTGCCCGTCTTGAGCTATTGCCGTAGTTCCGATAAAAAGGAAGAGTAAAAGTATCTGAATATGTTTCATTTAAAGAAGTTTTATTTTAGGTGCCTAAAGATACTAAAATTTATGAATGTGTGTTTCAATCCGAATGATTTTCAGTGCATTCCTTGAGACGGTCAAAATACCAAGTTTCTTGCATAGGCTTTATTAAATAAGAGCCCTTATAGGTCGCGACGTTTTAGAATTACATACGACCAATAAATGAAAAGTCCGGTCCAAACGAAGTTGATTAATAAGGTTTGCCATTCAACGTCATAGTTCTTATCAAAGGCTTCTCCTAATTGATTTGCTGCAGACTGAACCGCGCCAAGTCTAGATAAAGGTTCTTTTATAAGGTTTGACATCGCTTCCAATGGGAAGAATTGTGAGATGCTTTCGGCAATGTCACTATCCTTAAATATTTTCCATTTTAAGAGACCGTAGCTTATTTTTTCTAAAATAAACCAAATAATTAAAAACCCTAATGCGAAGGCAGAACGCTTTACCAGAATACCTAAAAAGAGGCAGAACGAAAAGAAAGCAACCAATTTCACAAAGTAGGCTAGCAAATATTCTAAGTCGCTAAAAACGATGCCGATTTCATTATAGTCGGAAAAACTGAATCCTAAAATCAAGGATACGACGCCTAAAAAGAGGGTAGAAATCGCCGCATAAAGTAGAACGGTAATAAACTTTGATAAAATAAATTCCTTCTTGCTCAGACCATCAATTAAATTCTGTTTTAAAGTACGATAGCTGTATTCGTTAGCCATCATAGAAACGATTACAATGGCCAGAAATATCTTCAATATTGCCGCCACATACGCATTAAAGTGCCAGATAAAGGGGAAGTTAAATATTCCCTGGTCTGCAACTCTAAAATTGAAGTTACCGAAGTTGAATTCGATCGAAGCAATAAGCGCTATGAATGTAATTAATACAAAATATACGAGTGTAATAAGTCGTGCTGCTTTGTTGTATCTTATTTTCTGCAATTCTATGTTTAGAAGTCGAAGCATGTTCTTAGGTGTGTTTGGTAAGTTCAAGGAATTGTTCTTCTAGACTTTCTTTACGTTTTAATAAGTGAGACACTATGATGCCTTTACTAAAAAGGTATTCGTTCAATGCTGAAGCATCCATTGATTCCTTTAGATACGCAATGAGGTTTTCACCATCTGGTTTCAGACTACCTATGGATTCATGACCCTCCAGTGCTGCTTGCAAGGCTAGCATATCCTTGCTTTTTACAATGAAAAAACCATGACTCGCGTTCATTTCTTCAACGCTACCTGTATACAAGCTTTTTCCTTTTCGAAGAATGACAACATGAGAACAAACTTTCTCAACTTCATCCAATAAATGGGAAGCCAATAAAATGGTTGTTCCTTCGGAAGCAATTTTCTTGATAATCTCACGTATTTGATGAATTCCTTGGGGATCGAGACCGTTGGTTGGTTCGTCCAGAATCAGTATTTCAGGATCATTAAGCAAGGCCGACGCAATGGCCAGACGTTGTTTCATTCCAAGAGAGAAGGTGTCGAATTTACTCTTCTTGCGATCGGCTAGAGCTACCAATTCTAATTTTTCTTTGATTTTATCTTTTGAAACCCCCTTAATTTTACAAACCAACTCCAAATTCTGAAAGGCCGTCATATAGGGGTAAAAGTTTGGCCGTTCTATAATCGCACCTACTTTTTTAAGGGCTGCATGCGTAGTGCCAGAGCCATCAAACCAATGAAAATCTCCTGAGGTTTCATTTACAACATTTAAGACAATCCCTAAGGTTGTTGATTTTCCACTACCATTGGGACCGAGAATGCCATAGACGTTTCCTCTTTCAATAGAGAAAGACAAGTTATCTACTGCAGTAAGGTTTCCAAATTTCTTTGTAAGATTGTTAATCGTGAGTATCGTGTCCACTGAAAAGTTGGTTGTTATTTATTTAAAGGTAAGACGAACCATCGCAGCTATTGTTACAATAAGATGATTTTAATGCACTCCTAAAAGAAAAGAAGAGAACACCAATGCCTATGTTTTCTGTTCTTTATTGAAATAAACTAAGTAATAATACATCTGTTTTTCTTCATCCCATCCTTTTTCTACAAATTTATCCGCATTTTCAGGATTTATAAAATCTAGTTTTATTTGGATGTTGGTGTCGAGATTGATTGTGTTTTTTATTTTTTTCCGAGCTGCTGATACTGCTGTGTTTGCTATAGGGAAGGTGGTAAGGTCTTCGATGCTATACTTTGGTGCCTTCTCAATTTTATAATTATTAAACTCTGGTATAAGGTCTGGATTATCAATTACTTCATTGATAAAAGCCGATTCTTGGAAGTTGTCATTTTTCGCAAAATGGTTCACAGCACGGTTCATAAAAAGAACTTCTTCTTTTCTATCTTCGGCAGGAAGAACAACGTCTTTGGCAAAGTCCTGGCAAAACTTTAAATATTTTTTAGTTTTAAAGTTGTCATCCTCAAAGGCATTCACACCGAGAAAACTTTCAAGCCAATAACGAGCGTCGTAGCGATTGCTGTCTACAGATAGTATTTTATATCCCTCTTCCTTTTTAACCTCAAAAATCAAACACCCCTTGTCTAGCTTATTCAGGCTAACCCCTTGTTGTAAGAATGCTTCTAACTGATTCTCTTTTTCTGAAAACTGAAGGAAATCTTGTTTGATTTCTGATTTAAAGATTCCAATGCCGTTGACTTTTTCATTGTCAATCTGAAGACCTTCAAAAAAGGCAACATAGACTTCCCCACTCTTTATGTGTGGATGCGTAGATTGATCATATAAATGCTGTGTAATTTTTTTACTGTTTTCGTGAATGCTTTCTGGGTTCTCAAATATTTCTGAAGCTATATTGAATAACTCATTAAATGAAACATCCACATCGTTACCAAACTGAAAATAATTCTCCTCTTTGTCTCTAAAGGGTTTGAGGAAAAACTCTTTGAGTAGGGGCGTGATTTCGTCATCCGTTTTATAGATTTCTTTGGAAAGCAAAATCGGTTCACTTTTACTTTTGTTTCCAACGCGGTGTATTGATAAAGAAGCAATGTGAGCGGAATATAGGTTAATCATTTGGAGTTATGGGGTTAATTATTATTGTCTATTGTTTATTAATTATTCTACCCTAATGCTGAAAAACCACTTACTTCGGCTAGGCTCAGCAGAAGTCGCTATTAGAAGAAAGACTTATTTATTACCATCTTAAATTGAAGTTATTAATTGTTTACGAGATGCTATTTTTTTATCTAACACCTAATTCCAATTTTCATCAAAATCCATATCGTCTAAGTCTTCTGAGTCGATGTCGAATTCTTCATCGTACATAGAATCCTCGTCTTCTTCATCACCGTTCACAACTTCTACAATAAAATCTTTGTCTGGCGCCTCATCTGGTATTTCGCCTTGCGCGAACATTAAATTTGGGTAAATCATCCCACTTTCAAAGTCAGCAATATCTGCCAATTCTACAAGGAATGTCCACATGTTCAAAAAATCATAGATGTAAATAAGTTTCGTTTTTTGTTTTGATACGACTTCATTTATAAGCGTTTCACTCATTACTTGCACAGGTTTTTCTTCAACGCTCATATCGAAGAGAGCAATTTCATCGTGTTGTTCCCATTCGTCATTACTTGTGTAGAATGAAGCCATTTCCTGGCCTTCAAAACCAAAGGCTTGAGTGAGTGCATTATGAAAGTCCTCGAGGCTCGAAGTTTCTTCAATTTCGATATCGCGGATTACGTCGTCATGGGTGTCAAGGATAATTCTAAAGCGGTAGATCATTGGAAAAATATTATGTTGTAAATATATTCTTTTTAGGTAAAAGCAGGAATCAAATGAAGAAACAAAATTTGATTTGATTCTTCATTATTTACTAAACCGGTGTAAGGTAAAAGTAAGCGCAGCAAGCAGGAAAAAGGCAACGACCTGATGCAGCACTCCCAGCCATACTGGAACTTGTAATAACAGGGTAAATACACCTAGAACAAATTGCAGTAAAACCAATCCAGTCAACATGTTTATTCCATTTTTCTGCGGAATAGTGAGTAGGAGCGAACGTGATTTAAACCAAATGTAGGCAATGATAGCCACAACAAAATAGGCTAGATATCGGTGAATGAATTGCACACCGCTTTTACCTTCCACGAAATTCTTCCAAACAGGATTTTTCTCGAGAGTTACTGTTTCATGTATTAGTTTTCCATCATTCATAAGAGGCCAGTGGTTGTGAATCCAACCTGCGTCGAGACCTGCAACAAAGGCACCCCAAATTATCTGAACAATTAATAATCCAAGTGCTATTCGAAGGATAGACTGCAGTTTTTTGTTCGCTTCTTTTGTATTGGGATAGATAAGATCGAGAGCCACCCAAAAAGTATAAGCAAAGGTTATAAAGGCCGTTGTGAGATGCATTGCGAGTCTATAATGACTTACATCTGGATTATCTACCAAACCGCTTTTAACCATATACCAACCCAAAAACCCTTGAAATGAACCAAGCACCAAAAGCACAGCACATTTTTTAAGCGTTGCTTTTGAAAACTGCTTTTTTATGAGAAAATATAAAAATGGAATTAAGAAAACCAGTCCGATAAATCGCCCAATAACACGATGTATCCATTCCCAGAAATAGATGTCTTTAAATTCTTCAAGAGACATGCTGGAGTTGATTTTTTGATATTCGGGATACTGCTTATACAAATCAAATGCCGTCACCCATTCTACTTCGTTCAATGGGGGTAAAGTTCCGGAAATGAGTTTATAATTAGATATTGATAAGCCAGAATGAGTAAGTCGCGTAATGCCTCCCACAATGACCATGATGAAAATCAATGTGCATCCTGTTAATAGCCAATAGATTATTTTTTTGTTGTCTTTCATTTTCCTTGTTAGGTAACATATAGTCGTGAGCTCTTAAATTTTTGTACTAAAAACTTTAGGACCACGAACGGGGTTCCAATTGCATTATTAATCATTTTATCAGCCCAACATTGATCCTTTGTTATTTTTTAACAACCAATCCAAGCGCTGCTCCTTTTTTTAGCATAAAATCTTTTGCGGCTTCATATTCATTCGAAATCTCACCTTCTAGAATGGCTTCTTTTATAGCATCTTTAATAAGGCCAATTTCTCGCGATGGCCCTAGGCCAAATGTGTTCATAATTTCTTCCCCACTCACTGGAGGCTGAAAATTCCGAACATGATCGCGTTCTTCTACTTCCACAATTTTGTCGCGAACAAGCTTAAAATTATCGTGATACTTGCTAAACTTTCTAGGATTTTTAGTTGTGATATCGGCTTCACAGAGGGTCATGAGATCTTCCACATGTTCTCCCGCATCGAACACCAACCTTCTTACGGCACTATCCGTTACTTCAGAGGCCAAAACGATAGGTCTTGAACTCATTAATACCATCTTTTGAACAAACTTCATCTTCTCATTGAGCGGCATTTTAAGACGTTTAAAAAGTTTGTAAACCATTTTAGAGCCTATAAATTCATGCGCGTGAAACGTCCAGCCAATTTTCTTATCAAAACGCTTCGTAGGCGCTTTACCAATATCATGAAGCAATGCGGCCCAGCGCAACCATAGGTTGTCGGTTGTTCTGGCTATATTATCAACTACTTCTAATGTGTGCCAAAAATTATCTTTGTGTCGCTGACCTTCCTTCTCATCGATTCCTTGTAGGGCTACTAATTCAGGCAGGAGATGTGGTAGAAGACCCGTTTTGTGAAGCAAGCTAAAACCTTTCGAAGGCACTTTTGAAGCCAATATTTTATGTAACTCGTCAACAATTCGTTCTTTTGAAATAATTTTTATTCGGTCGGCATTCTGAGTAATAGCTTCTAGAGAACCCTTTTCAATAGTAAAGTCTAATTGTGCTGCAAACCGAATGGCCCGCATCATTCGCAAGGGGTCGTCACTATATGTGATGTCTGGATCTAAGGGGGTTTTTATAACTTTATTATCAATGTCTTGCATCCCATCAAATGGGTCCAGAAGCGCACCAAAAGTTGCTTCGTTAAGACTAATGGCCAGTGCATTGATCGTAAAATCTCTTCGGTTTTGATCATCGGCTAAAGTTCCAGACTCAACTTCCGGATTTCTACTTTCTTCTGAATATGATTCTTTACGCGCACCAACGAATTCAAGCTCAATGCCTCCTGTCTTTAGCATAGCGGTACCATAGGTTTTGAATACTGAAACCTTCGGTTTGCCAGGGAGTAAGTTTGAAACCTCCTGTGCCAATTCAATTCCGCTACCAATAGCAACGATGTCAATGTCTTTAGCAGTGCCACGTTTCATGATATAATCGCGAACAAAACCACCAATCACATAACTCTCCAAACCAAGATTGGATGTGGCTTGCGACACTGTATTAAAAACAGGATTCTCTAAAGCATTTTTGAGATTGTGATGTGTCAATAGGGTGATTGTTTATTTGTAAATCAATGGTAGCATTAAATTACAAAGGATTTCAATATTTAAAACACGGCTTTTTTATTCTCGAATAACTTTTACGGTTCCATCATTCTTGATTTTGATAATGGTCGATGGTTTATCCGATTTTTTAGCCTGCTGCAAATTTACGACATAGTCAACTCCCTCCAAAATCTCCTTGCTTATTTCTTGAAAATTTGAAGGTGTTTTTTCACCGCTTATATTGGCCGAAGTAGAAACCAATGGTCTTCTAAATTTACGAATAAGTTTTTTGCAGAATTCATCGTCAGCGATGCGTATAGCAAGTGAGTTATCCGCTGCAATCAGGTTTTCAGAAATCCGTATGGGATCGTCGTATACAATCGTTGTTGGAGTTACTGAAAACTTAAGAACGTCGTATGCTGCTTTTGGCACCTTTTCTACATATTGTTCTAGCATGTTTAAGTCGGCAACCAAACAGATAAGTGATTTATCATTGAGTCGCTTCTTTAGATTGTAAATGCGCTCTATTGCATTGGGATGCGTTGCATCACAGCCTATTCCCCAAACCGTATCCGTTGGGTATAAGATGAGCCCGCCTTTTTTTAAGGTTGCGATAGCGTTTTCAATTTCAGTTCTCATCGAAATATGTTGATTGTTGTAAATGTTTTAATGATGCCTTGGAAGGATTCCACTTCAAAAGTACTGAAAGTAAGAACCATTTTTTAGGTTTTAGAAGGATAACAAAAATCAAGTACTTCCTAATCCAAAGATATTTTATTAGGTTATTGTTCTTCCGAAGCACGTACAAATAAGAAATATAAGCCTCGCTATCGATTTTTTCAGAATGTCCAATACTTACGCCTTGATAATGCATTATTTTGGCCTGTGGAACTAATGCACTGCTATAGCCATTTTTCCGAAGTCTGTGACAAAGGTCCATTTCTTCCCAATAGAGAAAGATGTTGGCGTCGAAGCCATCAATTTTTTGAAAAGCTTCATTTCTGAAGAACAAAAAGGCACCATTAACCCAATTTACTTCCAGGGGAGTGGCGTACTCTTTTTTTCGTTTCGGATATATCTTCGGATTTATTCTTTCCAGAAAACTTCTTCCAAATAGCAGGCGTCGTATGCCTTTATTATGGTCGAAAGATGGCACAAATGCATCGTGCTCGTCGTAGTTTTGTGCTGTACAGACACCTACCTTCTGGTTTTCTTCCATAAATTGATAGAGCATGTGAAGGCAATCGTTCTTCAGCATTGCATCGTTATTCAGAAATAGCAAGTAACGCGCGTTCGCGAACTGAGCTCCAAACATATTACCACCGCCAAAACCAGTATTTATATCACTTCGATGGAGAGCGATATTTGGCTGCGCCGGAAAATGCTTTTTGAGGTTTTTATAGTCCGAAATCTCCGAGTTGTTATCGACGACGATAATTTCATAAGAAATTGCTTCCGAAGTTTTATCAATCACGGATTGTATGCACTCCAAAGTAAATTTTGAAGTATTGTAGTTAATAATAATTACAGCGATTTGCTTCATCTGTTTAATAGTGTTCTATAAACCTCGGCATATTGCTTTGCGGTTGTTTCCCAATTAAAGCTTTTAGCGCGCTTAATGTACCAATTTTCATAAAATTCTTGCGCATTATAAAAGCGAGCCATGCCCACTTTTAGAGTGTTGGCCATATATTCAGGATCGTAATGCTCCCAATAAAAGCTGTGTTCACCACCCACTTCAGGGAGTGATGTATTGTTTGAAATAAAGACTGGTTTTCCAAAGCGCATTGCCTCAATGGGAGGTATTCCAAAACCTTCTCTTAAAGACGGAAAAACAAAGGCCTCACAGTTCTGAAAATAATATTGCTTTTCGACATCTTCAATTTTTCCAAGTAGCTTCACACGTTCTTGTAAGTTCTTGGCTCGTATCAATGCCTTTAACTTTTCTGCATATACAGAGTTTGCAGACCCTGCTAACACAAGATTATACTCTGGTAAGAATTCAAGCATTTCTACCAACGCTATAAAATTCTTCCGCTCGCTAAAATCTCCAATAGAAAATAAATAGGGGCGAGGTGGTAACAGAGACGGATTATAGTCATTGGGTAACACGATGTCGGTAATGGTATTTCCATTGTGAATCACATATTCCGGCACTTTTGGCACATTAAAATGCACGTTTGTATCCTTTTTTGCGAATTCTGAAATATAGACAATCGCATGTGCACGCTTTAGCTTTTCATTAAACTTTGCCCTGAGTTTGGCTTGCAATAGGGGAGAACCTTCTGTAATAAAATGGATATCGTGCACCGTGAGTATGTACGGAATATTGAAGAATGGCTCAATTTTTATATTCTGATTTAAACAATGCCATAGATCGTATTTCTTTTTTATTCTGAATGGTTTATGCCTGGTTACCGATCTGTATTTTTTATAATCGAATGTAGCACCAAATTCGGTCTCTAACTCTTTAATATTTTTTGCATGAAGCGTGATTTTAAAATCTTTTGCAGGGACCTTAGCCAATGCTTTAATCAGGTGATAATTAAACTGACCAAAGCCAGAGTACTTATTCTTTAGATTGTGAGACTCTAGAAATACCTTTTTCATTGTCTAGTCTATTTTTCGATACAACATCCATAGATTCGTATACCTCTTAAACACAGAAAAAGCATTGATATAGGCAAGTATAAAACCTTCCTTCCCGTCCAATATTCCCAGGCGAATTAGATATTGGTACCAGAAGCGATAGAGAGGCCTAAAAAGAAACCTGGCTAGTGTGGGTTTCGTTTTGTCTGCATAGAGCATTTGAGCCTGCAGCGCACTGTATCTGTGCAGTTTACCTGTATAGTCATCAAAGCTTTTATAGCTGTAGTGCGGAAGTTTGTTTTTTAATTTTGAAGTTTTCCCGTCTGTTTCCAGTAATTCGTGAACTAAATTCCCGTTGTATTTGCAATATTTCTTATTGAACAATCGAACAACCCAGTCTGTTTGAAAACCACTGAACTTTATTCGTTTCTCCATAAAATAAAACTCTCTTTTCGTAAAATAGGCGATAGATGTTGGGTTTTTGAGTGTCGCTATGATTTCCTCAGCGAGAGGTTTTGTTACTTCCTCATCTGGATCGAAGAAAATAATCCAATCATTATTCGCTTTAGAAATTGCAAAGTTTTTCTGAGCTGAAAAGTTATCGAACTTACGCTTATATACCGTAACTTGCTCGTTTTTAGAAGCTAATTCAACTGTATCGTCGCTGCTGTAGCTGTCTAGAATAATAATTTCGTCAACGAACCAGAGGCTATTAACGAAGCTTTCAATTATTTTGGCTTCATTAAGCGTAATGGCCAGCGCAGTGATTTTTACAGAGTTTTCCAAAAGTTGCTTGTAGTTTGCGTAAAAGTAATAATTTTACACTGATTTAACTCTAAAACTCTAGTGAGCAAACTTCCTATATTAATGTATCACGATGTCTCTCTCTCAAAGAGTGAGTCGCTTACCATTTCGGTGGCAAAACTTGAAGAACAATTCTGTTATCTGTCAGACAAGGGATACCAAACGTATCACTTGAATGAATTGATCAATTTAACCACACTTCCATCAAAAAGAAATGTTGTTCTCACTTTTGATGATGGGTATGTGAGTCACTTAGAATTGGTTCTTCCATTGTTGAAAAAGTATGCTCTTAAAGCTACCTTTTTTGTGCCTTTATATTACCTCGGAAAAACAGACCAATGGAGTACTTCGGCCCTACCAATAATGACTTCGCAACAGTTAATGTCTTTAGACCCTGCCTTGATAGAATTGGCATTCCACTCTTTTTATCATAAAAAATACAATGAGCTAACTGAGTCTGAAATTGAAGCGGATACACAACTGTGTATCGAATCGGTTTCTGAAAACAAGATTCCATTTACAAAGGCCGTTGCATATCCCTATGGGAAGTACCCACGTGAGACTTCTGAAAAAAAGAAATTTATTAAACAATTACAACGACATCATTTTAGTTATGGATTGCGAATTGGCAATCGGTTAAATAAATTTCCATTTAAAAAGCCCTTTGAAATTCAGCGTATTGATGTAAAAGGAGGGTTTAGCATCGAAAAGTTTAAGCGAAAGCTGAAGTTTGGGAAGATCTTTTAGCAGAGGCGCTAGTGTTTTTGTAAGAAGCATCTAATTTTCTTGCTCATCTTCCACATTAGAGAATTTTCGTGTCATAGCCTTTCACGATGTCCTTGGCGCCATCAGATCTAAAGAAATCTGCGGCACTAATTTTATCCGTAAATTGCTCAGACTGCAACCTTGTTTTTATCTAGCCTGTTTCGTTCAATATTGGAATAATAACCCTATATGTTGGCAATCTGCAAGATTGAGAAATAACTTTATCTTTGTGAGTATACTTAAATCTTGAGAATGACCAAACAATGCAAAATTTGTGAAAATGTAGAAGGAAACGTTTCTTATACGGCTCGTGAAATGATGTATGGACTAAAAGAGGAGTTTGAGTATTTTCAATGTGCTGTTTGCAGCTGTCTTCAAATTGTTGAGTTCCCTAAAGATATGACTCGCTATTACCCAGGTGATTATTATAGTTTTGACAAATACGATGGTAAAAAATTTAAAGGAGCTAAAGGGGCTGTAAAATTAAAACAGTATGAGAAAGCAGTGCTAGGTGGCAGCTTGTATCAAAACACCTTGGGGAAGCTTTTAGGTAAGAAAGAATACAAAATATTTAAAGATCTAAACATAACGAAACAAACCCGAATTTTGGATATTGGATGCGGCAATGGAAGAAGCTTTCTTTATCCGTTGGCTGAAATAGGATTCAAAAATATTGTTGGATGTGATCCTTATTTAGCAGATACCATTGATTATGACAATGGGCTGCAAATAAAAAATGCCTCTATTTTTGAAATGGAGGGATCTTTTGATGTTATTACCTATCACCACGCTTTTGAGCACCTCCCTGATCCTAAAGAAAATCTTGAAAAAGTATTAAATTTATTGGCTGAGGGCGGCGTTTGTATACTTCGAATTCCTACGGTTTCATCTCTTGCTTGGGAAAAATATCAAACCGATTGGGTGCAGTTAGATGCGCCACGACACTTCTTCTTGCACTCACAAAAAAGTATTGTGTTGCTAGCCAATCAAACGGGATTTAAACTAGAGAAGGTGCTTTATGATTCTACACATTTTCAGTTTACTGGAAGCGAAAAATACATAAAAGACATTCCTTTAAGTCACCCCAAGCCTCGCGGTTTGCTGCGTTCGTTAAAACGTAAAGCGGAAAATTATAAATTTGGAGTTCGTGCTAAGAGATTGAATCGAGAAGAGCGAGGAGATCAGGCTGCATTTTATCTTCGGAAGAAATAGAGATGAAAACAGATAGGTCTATCCTATTAGCGCCTATAGTTTGCCAAACTATCTGTAAAAGTATTAAACAACTTCACGACCTAAGCTATGCTCAAATTCGTAGCTGCTAATGATGGTACTAATTCTAAACCTTAGAAATGTTGAATCGTATTAAGAAGGCTATGTTTATTACTCCATAGATTTGTATAGCAGACGCAATTTCACATACCTTTGAAAAACACCATATGCATTTACCCCGGCAACGGTAAGTCCTGGAATGCCATCTCTATAACCTCCCTTGATAATATATGATTTAAAAAAACGAAACATTGGTTTAAACCACAAGTGCATCCAAGTGGCTCTTTTGCCTTTTGCGTATTGTTGTTTGGCTTGAAACCACGCATAGCGTTCTTTTTTTGTTAAGTAGCTATGTAAATCTTTGTATGTGTAGTGAAGCATCTTGTTTTTAAGCTTACCCACAGAGCCCTGGCATTGTAGTTTTTCATGCACTTCTCCCATATAGTATGCCCCTTCACGTTTTACCAGACGCAGCACATCGTCACTATGGTTGTAAAGAAAACGATTCATGTAAAAATGAGGGAAGTTTATTTTATAACCTGAGTGTACGGAATTTTCTATTGTGTCTATAATTTCTTTTTCTAAAGATTTGGAAACACGCTCATCAGCATCCAAAAACAATACCCACTGGCCTTTTGCCTGTTTTAGAGCTTCATTTTTTTGGTTACTAAAATTATCAAACTCGCGAGAGATTACTTTGCTTACAAGTGGCGTCGCTAATAAAACCGTTGCATCTTCACTGAAGGAGTCTATAAGTATAATCTCATCTGCAAATGCAACACTTTTTAATGCGTCTTCAATGTAGCCCTCTTCATTGTAGGTGGGTATAATAACTGTTAAGGTGGGCGTCTTATGCATTCCAAACAAAGGTACTAAAAATAGCTTTTAGACACATTGGCTTTTAGATAATTCAAACATCACAAGATGTAAAGGAGTTTTTTAAAATGCGATAATTCGGC
>CALKCP010000011.1 GCA_938083445.1 uncultured Ulvibacter sp.
AGGTGGGTATAATAACTGTTAAGGTGGGCGTCTTATGCATTCCAAACAAAGGTACTAAAAATAGCTTTTAGACACATTGGCTTTTAGATAATTCAAACATCACAAGATGTAAAGGAGTTTTTTAAAATGCGATAATTCGGCAAAAGTGCCCCCCTATTTTTATTTAAAAATAATGTGAGTATGCTGAGTACTTCGATTTTTAGAACCAAACACAAAATCTAGTATATTTGCACTAATGAAAGCAATAGACACCTCTATTATTATTAGCACCTATAATAACACTCAGTGGTTAGAGAAAGTACTCTATGGTTATAACAATCAAACCTATAGAATGTTTGAGATGGTGATTGCCGATGATGGTTCAGGGCCAGAAACAAAAGCACTACTAGAGCGGCTAAAAAAAGAAGTATTTTATCCTATCGTTCATGTTTGGCATGAGGATAATGGGTTCCAAAAATCTGAGATTCTAAATAAGGCAGTAAAGCAATGTTCTACGGCCTATACCATTATGAGTGATGGTGATTGTATCCCTAGAAAAGATTTTATAGAACAACACATAAAATATAGAGAAGAAGGTTGTTTTTTATCTGGTGGATACTTTATGCTGCCTATGGATATTTCACAAAGCATAGATAAAGAAGATATTTACACAGGTCGTTGTTTTGACTTAAAATGGTTAAAGGAGAATGGACTACAAACCTCTTTTAAAAATAGTAAGCTTACTGCAAAGCCAACGACAGCTTCAATTATAAATTTGATAACCTCGACCAATGCAAGTTGGAATGGACATAATGCATCTGGCTGGACAAAAGACATTATTGATGTAAATGGCCTAAATGAACAGATGCAGTATGGAGGGCAAGACAGAGAGCTAGGAGAGCGTTTATTTAACGCAGGAATTAGGAGCAAACAAATACGATACAATGCTATTGTAGTTCATTTAGATCATCCAAGAGGGTATAAAAATGAAGTTTCTATCAAAAAAAATCAATCTATTCGCAGAGAAACACGTAAGCTGCACAAAAAATGGACTGCCCACGGTATTGTAAAAGATGACTCTGTTAAAGTACCTGTTTCCATTATACTGAGTACGAACAATCAACCTTTATATCTTGAAAAATCACTATGGGGCTATGAGCAACAAGAGCTTAAGGATTTTGAAATTGTAATTGCAGATGCTGGTGCTACTGTAAAAACAGCTGCTATAATTCAGCGATTTCAAAAAGAGTCTTCCTTGAGTATAAAACACGTATGCCTGGAAGATGATGGGTTCCAAAAGGCAAAACTTTTAAATAAGGCCATACATGAAAGTGCCGGTGATTACCTTATTTTCAGTAATGGTGATTGTATTCCTAGAAAAGATTTTATTGAGCAACATCTAAAATATCGATTAGCAGGTCGTTTCTTATCGGCAGGGAATTTCAAATTGCCAATCAATATCTCCCAATCGATTACAAAGGAAGATATTTATACCGAACGATGTTTCGATATAAAGTGGTTAAAAAAGCAAGGATTTAGGCCATTTCTAAAAAGCGCAAAGCTCACCTCGGGTGTTATAAAAGCATCTTTATTGAATAGACTAACACCGACAACATCAAATTGGAATGGTTATAATACCTCTGGTTGGAAAAGTGATATTCTGGCTGTGAATGGGTTTGATGAACGAATGCAATCTGGGGGCGAAGATGGGAAATTAGGGGAGCAACTTGAAACCCTTGGTCTGAAGCCAAAACAACTTAGTTACAGTGCCATTTGTTTGCATTTAGATCATCCGAGCGAGTCGTAATCGATGAAATGATTGCAAAGAATATAGCAATTCGGGAGGCAACTAAGTTAAAATCTAGCGTATGGACCGATTTTGGACCGCTTCACTGCTAGATATTAGACAAAAAGACCAACACCAATAAACCTAAAAAACACACCTAAAGTCCCTTGCACCTCCGCTGCAGCTTTAGTGCATGTGGTCAAGGAGATTTATCTGGTCATTTTTATGGTTCATTCGTTTTTTAGAATTCATTTTTTTCTAACTTCTTTTTGTAGGCTCCAATTTTCCAATAGCGCAGTTCTTCATCTGTTCTAACCGTTGTGAACTCTAGTTCTGTTAGTTTCGGATTTTCTTTAAAATACTCCCAGCATCCTGTTCCCTCGCGGTAAATAGAGCTAATGATAATTCCATCTTTGTTCAAATGTGCAAGCATTCGGTTTAGCACATTGTCTTTTTCCGTTTCATGTATATAGTAAAAAGCTTCGTTAAATACAATGACGTCAAAAGTATGCTTAGGTCGAAATTTGATAGCATCTTCAGCAATAAATTCAGTCTTTGGTAAATTTTTATTTTTGGCTAGACCTATTGAAACCTCCGAAAAATCTAGTCCCATAAAGCGCTCAAATTCAAGTCCTTTCATGCGTTCGTTTAAAACGCCTTCACCGCATCCAATATCTAGAATTGAAGGATTTCTAGTGCTATATTTTTTTATGTAATCAATAATCTGATAATAGCGTATTGCTTCTTTTTCACTTTTTAGACCGACCCATTTTCCGCGACGGTACTGCTTGTTCCATCGGCGTTTACGCCTCCAATTGTGAAATGTATCGAGAATATTCATATTACTTTTTATTACTTCTAAGGTGTCTTTCCAAAAATGGTTTCATCTTCTTCAGTATAATATCAGCAGTAAGCTCTCTATAAAATATCTGAGGGTTTTCTTCAGTTTTTTTACGTGAAGCTCTTGTAAATTCTTCGAAGAGATGCGGTTTCTCTTCTAAGAGATGCACAGAATCGTGCTCTTTTCCATCTTCAAAACTATTCCAATCTTCTTTTTTAATGTATGGAGAGTAAATGGTAAAGCTCGGCTTATTCAAGGCTTTGGTGATGTGTACGGTACCACCTTCATTCGCAATTAACAAATCGCATTGATTCATGAGCCTAATGAAACCACGAATTGAATTCTCATAGATATCCAGGTTGATTTGCTCCTTATTGTTACATAAATTATAAATCTTTAATGCCGCCTCTTTTTGATGAGGGGCGTAATTCAAGAGAATTGTTGCCTCATAATTTTCAGTAATATAATCGATTAGCGTTGCCACATAATCGAACGGTAACGACTTAGGAATTGTGCTCCCTAGTACCGTGAACATTATTACGGGTTTTTTAAGAGCGTCCAGCTTGTCGTAGTTTTGTTCAGCCTCCGTTAGGAAAATTTTTGGTCGATAGTCTGGGTTTTCTAATGAGAAAACAGAGCTGATAATATGTATTCTATCTTCAATAGCTTTCCCACAGAATTCTGTCTTTTTATCTAAAAAATTAACGGGGTGGGTGTAAAAAGGAAGTTTTAGCTCTTTGTGTTTGCGTTTGAAGCCAATCCGATACTTTGCTCCGGAGAAAAGGCACATCATTCTACTTTGAAACTTAGCGTAGGAGTCGAATATGATATCATATTTCTCTCGGCGAATCTGTGCGATAGTCTTTAAAAGTGTGGGTAGTTTTTTTAATTCTTTATCATTTATGGCAATAATCCGATCGATATTGGGGTTGTTTTCTATAACCCCAGTCGTATAGTCGTATACTAAATAAGTGACATGTGCATCTTTAAAAACATTTTTAATGTTGTTGGCGATAACCGAACTTATAAGTACGTCACCAATTCTTTTGTTTTGTATTACGAGTATTTTCTTCATAAAGATTACCTTCGCAAAGTACTTATTTTTTGAAGCTAATAAAATAAATAATGCATTCAACTTTTGTTGTCCATTCAAGATTCGAGCATCTAAGACCTCAATTCGTAAAGTTAATCAATGACTTTGCTGAGGTTAGAGAGTTTGTAACTCAAGGCGAACGAAATGTTATTAAAAAAGTGACTATTGAGGGCACAACTTTTAATATTAAGAGTTTTAGAAAGCCTTCTTTTTTTCAAGGACTGGTATACCAATTTCTTCGCAAGAGTAAGGCAAGGCGATCCTTTGAATACGCATCAAAACTTATTGATTGCTCGATTAACACGCCTCATCCTATCGCTTATTTTGAAAAGTTCTCTTTCGGCCTGAAAGAAAGCTATTACATAAGTGAACACATCCATTACGACTTTGATTTTAGAGATTTAATACACAAGCCAAACTATCCACAGCGCGTTGAAATCTTAAAGCAGTTCACCGCTTTTAGCTTTCAACTGCATGAGAATAATGTAAATTTTCTGGACCACTCTCCGGGAAATACACTCATTAAAGACAGGGGAGAAGGGCGCTATGATTTCTACTTAATTGATTTAAATAGAATGCGTTTTCAGCCACTTTCACTCGATAAAAGAATGCATAACCTAAGGCGCTTGTGGCTCTCCAAGACCATGATTAGTGTTATAGCAACAGAATATGCAAAGCTATACAATATTGCATATGACGTAGCTCATGCGTCTCTTAGTGCACACAGCAGATCTTTTCAGAAAAAGGTAAATTCGAAGAAGTTGAGAAGAAAAAGAAGACTTTGAAAGTCAAATACATCAACTTATACAGCTACATTATATTCCCTTAATGCATCATTGAGTGATGTCTTTTTATTAGTGCTTTCTTTGCGTGTTCCAATAATCAAAGCGCAAGGAACATTAAATTCACCTGCTGGAAATTTCTTTACATAGCTACCTGGAATTACAACAGACCGGGCAGGTACAAGACCTTTTCGTTCAACGGGTGCATCGCCAGTAACATCAATAATCTTCGTTGAGGCAGTTAGCACAACATTTGCACCTAAAACAGCTTCCTTTTCTACCCGAACGCCTTCTACCACAATGCAACGTGACCCTATAAAACAATTATCTTCAATGATAACGGGAGCAGCTTGCAACGGTTCCAAAACACCACCAATACCGACACCACCACTTAAATGTACATTTTTACCTATTTGGGCACAGCTCCCAACGGTCGCCCAAGTGTCGACCATTGTTCCTTCGTCAACATAAGCACCGATATTTACATAACTAGGCATCAGAATTACCCCTTTTGAAATATAAGCTCCAAAGCGTGCTACGGCATGAGGAACCACTCTAATTCCTTTTTCTTGGTAGCCTCTTTTTAAAGGAATCTTATCGTGATATTCAAAAATACCTGCTTCCATCGTTTCCATTTTTTGAATTGGAAAATACAAAACCACTCCTTTTTTAACCCACTCATTTACTTGCCATCCATCTGCAGTAGGTTCAGCACACCTAAGAAGTCCTTCGTCGCAAAGGCGAACAACTTCTCGGATGCCGGCGATGGTTTCTGGACTGCTTAAAAGAGATCTATCGTCCCATGCTTTTTCGATGATTTGTTGTAGATGTGTCATTTTTCATGATTAATTTATACAAATATAGAATGTCATTATCAATATCGTGCCCATTTTTAGCATAGTATTTTGTAATCCCTTATTTTTGCAGGGTATATGGGTCGAATATTAGCTATAGATTATGGAACAAAACGAACAGGAATAGCGATCACCGATGAATTACAATTGATTGCTTCAGGTTTAACAACTGTTTCTACAGCTGAATTGATGCCTTTTTTGAAGAAGTATTTTGATGACGAGAAGGTAGCATTGGTGTTGGTTGGGGAACCGAAACAAAAAGACGGAACACACTCCGATGTTGAAGCATCTATTCAGAAGTTTTTAAAGAAGTTCTCTGCTATTTTCCCATCCCTTGAAGTAAAGAGAGTAGATGAGCGGTATACGAGTAAAATGGCTTTTCAAACGATGATTGACAGCGGATTGAAAAAAAAGCAGCGGCGAAATAAAGCCTTAATAGACGAGATAAGTGCTACTATTATTTTACAAGAGTATTTGTATCATAAATAGCGATAGATAAAACATTAAACAGTACCAAGAATGATATTACCAATTTTCGCCTACGGAGAACCTGTTTTACGGAAAAAAGCAGCAGTAATTGATGCCGATTATCCAAAATTACAAGAACTCCTTGATAATATGTTTGAAACGATGTACGGAGCGAGTGGTATTGGACTTGCTGCCCCTCAAATTGGGCTTCCTATTCGTTTGTTTTTAGTCGATGCAAGTTCATTTGCAGAGGATGAGGATTTGACCGAAGAAGAGCGAGAAAGCTTAGGGGGTTTAAAAAAAGTATTTATTAACGCCCAAATAGTCGAAGAAGATGGAGATGAGTGGGCTTTTAACGAAGGCTGTCTAAGCATTCCTGATGTTAGGGAAGATGTATTTAGACAATCGGATGTGGTGATTGAATACCAGGATGAGAATTTTAAGAAGCATAGAGATACTTTTACTGGTATTGCAGCTCGAATCATTCAACACGAATATGATCATATTGAGGGAATATTATTTACAGATAAACTGTCTCCTTTAAAAAAACGATTGATAAAAACGAAGTTGTCGAATATATCGAAGGGAAAAGTGAGTATTGATTATCGTATGCGTTTTCCAAATATCAAAAAGAAACGTTAACACTTTTGGTTATTTGATTGAAACCAAAGATATTTGCCACTTTCATTTCAGAAATAAAAATTGAAATTCATTTATGAGCTTAGAAAAAATATTATCCATTACTGGTAAACCAGGATTATACAGGGTAAATACCCAAACACGATCTGGTTTTTTAGCTGAATCCTTGCTTGACGGAAAGAAAATCAGTGTGAGTGCAAGGCACAATGTGAGCTTGCTTTCAGAAATTGCCATTTATACACTCACGGAAGAATTGCCCTTACGTGCTGTATTTGAAAAAATATATGAAAAAGAGAACGGAGCAGCGGCCATAAGTCATAAATCCTCGAAAGATCAACTTGAAGAATATTTCTTCGGAATCTTGCCTGATTATGATGAAGATCGTGTCTATGGTAGTGATATCAAGAAGGTAGTTCAATGGTACAACTTGCTTATAAAAAGTGGCATGACCGATTTTTCTGAAAAAACAGAAGATGAGGATGCAGGAGATGATAAAGTCGCCAAAGCGATTGAGGCAAGTAAGGTTACTGGAGATAAGTCGGTAAAGGGGAAGTCTTCATCTTCCAAAGGATCTTCTTCTAAAAAAGGAGGTGCAGGAAAAAATACGGCAGCAAGAAAAACATAGTATCCTATTAATTTAAATAAAAAATCCCGCGGTATTCATACATATTGCGGGTTTTTTATACCTCCTATTTAGCGGTCTTAAAAGACAAACAATGGAGTTCTTGTGTTCATTCTTTTTAATAACTATCTACCCTATAAAAACAGAAATACTGTAGCTTTGTTCAGCACATACTTTTCATCTTATGAATTCTAGAGACCTCCAATTGAAAGCCTTTGACCGACTGTTAACCATTATGGATGAGCTTCGTGAAAAATGTCCATGGGATAGAAAGCAGACGATGGAAACACTGCGTCATTTAACCATAGAAGAGACCTATGAACTTGGCGAGGCTATCTTAGAAAACGATTTGGAAGAGGTGAAAAACGAACTCGGAGATCTACTGCTCCACCTTGTTTTTTATGCTAAGATAGGGAGCGAAACTCAAGATTTTGATATTGCGGATGTTTGCAATAGCATTTGTGAAAAGCTCATCTCCAGGCACCCTCATGTGTACGGTGATGTTGAAGTAGCGGATGAAGAAGAGGTGAAGCAAAACTGGGAAAATCTAAAGCTAAGGGAAGGACGAGAGAGCGTTTTAGAAGGGGTTCCCAAGTCACTGCCAGCGTTGGTAAAAGCAAATCGAATTCAGGATAAGGTAGCTGGAGTTGGCTTTGATTGGGAAGAACCGCAGCAGGTTTTTGATAAGGTGAAGGAAGAATTGGAAGAACTTCAACAAGAAGTTTCAGCAGATAATAAGGATAAGATCGAAGCCGAGTTTGGGGATGTGCTTTTTTCAATGATTAATTATGCACGCTTTCTAAAAGTAGATCCAGAAAATGCACTGGAACGTACCAATAAAAAGTTTATAAAACGCTTTAAGTATATTGAATCCAAGGCAAAAGAAGTGGATAAATCACTAAAGGAAATGACCTTGGCTGAAATGGATGTCTTTTGGGAAGAAGCAAAAAAAATCTAATCATGTAAATGCTAAGCGCATTCAAAAGCGACGAGTCTTCCTTCAATTACTACTTTTGAAAAATTAAAATTAGCCTGAATCCATTGGAGGCTATCCTGCGAATAAAAAATCACATGTGTTGGATCGTTTTTATAATACCAACCTCCAAAGTTGTCTCTTTTAGGTAATAAATGAGTCATACAAAGCAAAGTGCCCCCTGGCTTCAATAGTTTCCGAAGCAGTTTAAATTCATTATTTGGAGAATGAAAATGCTCAATTACTTCACAGCAAATAATAAAATCGTAGGTACTGTCGAGCACCTCTTTATCTGGATAAAAAAACGGATCGTACAGGGAAATCGTATAGCCCTCAGCCTTTAAGATTTCAGTAATTACAGGACCGGTGCCGGCTCCAAAATCTAATCCAATCGAAGCGGTTGGCTTCGATTTCAAAATGTGCTGTACTATAGGTTGCACAAAGGCTTGATAGCCTTTATTTCTAATGTCATTATTGTGAAGTAGATACCGTTTTTTTTCAGCTTCGAGTGTGGGGTAATGTTCAAAATGCTTGACAACAGATTTACAATTCGTGCACGTTAAATAAGCAATGTCTTCTATCGTTTTATATTCAATTAAATATGCAGCCAAACAAAGCGGACATTGCATCATTGTTACTTTTTACGTGCCGATCGTACTTTAGACATCTTAGCACTCCAAACTTCAAGCTGCTCTTTTTGCAGGTCAATATTTGAATAAACTTCTTTTACCATTGGATTGCTTTTATCAACGTGCTTAAAGAAACCAAGGTTGTTTTCTAATTGACGAATTTCATTTTTACTCTCTTCAATCTTTTTGGAAATATAAATTTGTTCGTTTTGTAACTTCTGATCCTCCTCTTGGGAAACCATGGTATTAAGCTTATTTTCAAACTTAATTAGTTCCATGTCTTTTTTGTTAAGGTCTAGTTGAGAAAAGGCAGTGTCAAGGGCCTTGTTGAAATCTTGTTCAACACTTTTCTTATTAAATGGTACCCGTCCAATTTGTTTCCATTCGGTTATTTTTCCTTGAATACTGGTGATGTCAGCGTTGTTATCTCCACTCAATTTGAAAGCAGAGAAGGTTTTAAGAAACTCTTTTTTTGTTTTATAATGGCCTAACTCTTCTTGATTGGCTTCATTCTTTTGAGCATGAATCCGATCGAAATAATGGTTGCAAGCATTTTTAAATTGTTTCCAAACTTTATCGCTATCCTTTCTTGGAACGTGACCAATGGTTCTCCATTCAGACTGGATTTTTTTCATCAAAGCAGTAACTGCTTCAAAATCGTCACTTTCTTTATTGTCCTCTGCGATTTGAATTAAGGCTCTTTTCTTTTCAAGGTTTGTAAATTGTTCTTTTTTCTGATTTTTGTAGAAGCTATTTTTTTCTTGATTAAAGTTTCTAGTAGCATCTTTAAATTCATTCCAAATTTCTTTGTTTTTTGAACGCGGAACCTTCCCTAACTCAAAATACACATCTCTTAAGGTTTGAATGACTTTCATTCCGTCTTGCCAATCCTTATGACTCTTCCGTGGAACTGCTACTTCCTTGTTGATTTGAGCAATAATTTCTACTTTTTGCTCGTAGTTCTTACTGTATGAAGCCTCTAGTTCTTTCAAGCTACCCATACGTTTATCATGAATGACTTTGGTAGCTTCACTAAATTTATCCCAAACTTCGTCTCTGTACTTTTTAGCCACGGGCCCTATTTCTTCCTTCCACATTTTGTGCAACATTTGCAACTCACGGAATGCTTTGTTGATATTGGATTCTTGAGAAAGCTCTTCTGCTCTGGTTATAAGTTTTAGCTTTTGTTCCAGATTGTGTTTAAAGTCTAAATCTCGAAACTCTCGATTTAAGTGCAAGAAATCATAAAAATTCTCGACGTGATGGTGATAGGTATTCCATAAGATATTGTACTTATCTCTTGGTATTGCTCCCGCAAGCCTCCAGTTTTCTTGAATCTCTTTAAAGTGCTTGTAGGTTGTATTTATATTTTCTTCTGCATTTAAGAGTCCCTTTAATTCTTCAATTAATTCGTTGCGTCTATTAAAGTTCGATTGTAAATCTTTCTTGAGACTTTTATAGTAGTCATTTCGCTTCTCCTTATAGTCGAAGTACAGCGAGTTAAATGCTTTTTTTTCAGCGTTGGAATAGTGAAAATCTATAATGTTTCCTCCGTCGGCTATAAAGGCTTCTTTTTTGAGCTCTAATTCTACTTGAAATTGTGCATTAAACTCTGTTGCTATTTCATCGACCTCATGTTTTAACTGCTGAATAGATTTTGTTTTAAGTAGGGTTTCTAATTCAGAAATTAGTTCCTTAGGAGAAAGATTATGGTACTCTTTTTGATCTGTTACTTCAACGTCATCTTCGTCGTGGACTTCATCATCAGAAGAATTCACCTCCTCATTTTCGTCATCAACACTTTCGGATTCAGCACTTGCTTGACCCTTGTCCGATTCAGAAGCATCTGTACTCTTTTCTTCTGAATTTTCATCAATCTCCACAGCAACTTTAGTGCTGTCTTCTAATGTGTTTTCAATTTCTGAAATTGCTTCATTATGAATAGAATCTTCGGCAGATTCTTTAGCAATATCTTCCACTAAAGGAGTGTCAATGATTGGTGTTTTTTCTTTATCGCCAACTTCTGAGGATTTAATAGCGGTTTGACTATTTGTGGCAACTTCTGCTTTTGTAGATTTTTTGTCTGACATTTATTTCAATGTTAAGGTTCCCTTTTCTTAGTCGTTCAAGATACTAACAACTCATCAAATAGCAAAGTAACCCTTGTTTTTTAAAAGAAATTAAGAGAATTTAGGGTCAATTTTATGATTTCCAGATGGACCAGGCCTTTTTTGCTTGATATTCTAACATTTTTAATCCGTTCGTAACCTGCGTTCCTTGGGCGCGTCCTAACCTCAAGAACACTGTTTCTAGAGGATTGTAAATCAAATCGAAAAGAAGGTGGTCCTTGCTAAGATATTGATACGGAATATCCGGAAATTCTTGTGTTTTCGGAAAGGTGCCAAGAGGCGTGCAATTAATAATTAAGAGATGGTTGGAAATAAGATCTTCGTTTAGCTCATCATACGAAAGTGTCATTTCTGTTTTGGTTCTCGAAACAAGCTGATACTTATAATTCATAGCATCGAGTACATAGGAAACAGCCTTAGAGGCTCCACCAGTACCTAAAATAAGGGCGCTTTTTTCTTTTAAGGGTAAGAAATCTGCCAGTGCTTTAGCAAATCCATAATGGTCTGTATTATAGCCCACCAAAGAGCCGTCTTGATGAATTTTGATAGTGTTTATTGCCCCAATCTTTTTTGCTTCTTTATCTATTCTATCAAGCAATGGGATCACACTTTCTTTATAAGGAATTGTAACATTTAACCCTTTTAAAGTTTCATTCGCTTGGATAACGTCTTTTAATGATTCAATAGACGCTATATCAAAATTTTGGTAAGTGTCTGTTCTGTTTTCTTGAGAAAACTTTGTTGTAAAAAAAGCTTTCGAAAATGAATAGCCAATATTTTTTCCAATAAGTCCGTATTTAGCCATGTTTGTTGAGTTGCATTTTATGGTACCAATCCAAACTTAGTACCCCAATTATTCCTACCAAAATAAAGAAAATTGCCAATAGCGTTTCGTAAGAAAGGTCTGAGGGCAGGTATCTGTCATATCCCACTATAATTTCTCTTCCTTTTTCATCAAAGATTTGATTTCCAGCAACGTCAAATTTGAATGATTTTACTTTCCAAGGCCATACCACACCTAATGATCCGGCAATGAAACCTATAATGACTGCATAGGTGGCTTTTTTGTGTGTTTTTAAAACGAAAGCCAACAGATGAGATAGCGAGACCAACCCAACCACAGAACCAAAAGAGAAGACTAGCACTATTTTTAATAATTCAATTCGCTCTTGATTATCGATAAAACTAAAATCTGCCTGAACAAGGTCCGATACCGTATCAAATAGTGCATTCACAGAATCTACTAAGAGTAATACGTAGTTTCCTAATAATATTAAAATAAACGATCCTGATAACCCTGGAAGCATCATTCCGGAAACACCAATTATTCCACAAAAGAAAACGAAAATTAGGTTGTTATTTTCAGTAGCAGGCTCTAAAAAGCTAATACTTACACCAGCAATAACACCCAAAATTAAGTAAGCTAGATACTTTTTTTTCCAGCTACCAAAATCTTTAGCCATAAAGTAAATGGAGCCTATTATCATTCCAAAGAAAGCACTCCAAACATGTAATTCGTAATAAATAAGTAGATGGTCTAAAAGCTTGGATACACTAAAATAACTGATGATCATTCCTAAGAATAGCAGTCCTAAAAAACGGCCATTCACATAGGTGTAAAAACTGTGAAACCTACCATTGAGAATTAATGCAATGGCCTTTCTGTTCACTTTTTGAAGTGAGTATATAAACTCTTCATAAAAACCAGCAACAAATGCTACTACACCGCCTGAAACACCTGGAACTTTATTGGCAGCTCCCATTGCCAGTCCTTTTAATACGAGCCAAAGCTTATCAGAAAAAGAACGGTTTTCGTGCATTTAGGAAGGATTTTTTTTAGCAGCAATTTTTTCTAAAAGAAAAATTGTTAGGAAACCTATGACCATAAAGACAAGTGCGTACCAAAGTAATGGCTCCTCAGCGTAATTGGTAGGAAGAATGCTTTTTTCCAAAAAAGGAACTTTCTCTCCACTATGGTTCACTCTATACTCTAAAACTTCTTTCCAAGGCCAAATTTTATTAAGTGCTCCAATCATAAAACCTGTGAGTGTTGCAAGAATCAAATCTTTATGGTTTTTAAACAGCCAATTGAGGGCTCTTGAAAATATTTTAAGTCCGAAAATAGCACCCAAGCCAAAGACACCAATTTTAAAAAATGCAGATGAGAATACGTCCCAATCTAGATTTGTTATTCCTTCCAAAAGTTGACTGATAGTACCAATAATCGACTTGTATGCGCCTAATAAAAGTAATATAAACGAGCCCGAAATTCCTGGTAAAATCATTGCGATGATGGCAATAAAACCTGCGAGAAAGAGAAACCAGGTGCTGTTGGCATCTTCGATGGGCTTGGCAAGCGTAATAGCATAGGATAATCCAGTTGCAATTATAATCGCGCCTATTGCTTTTAAATCCCACTTAAATATTTGCCGACCAACATATAGAATACTTGCTAAAACTAGCCCAAAAAAGAAGGACCATACGGGAATAGGATGGTTCGATAGTAGCCATGTAATTAACTTAGCCAATGAGAGAATACTTATGGCGATACCAGAGAACAAGGCCAATAAGAATCCCAAATTATAATGTCTCCAAGCTTTTAAAAACCCTTCTTTTTTCCAGGCTGTTAAAAACCCAATATCAAGTTTATGGATGGTTTCTATTAACTCCTCGTAAATTCCAGAAATAAAGGCGATGGTTCCTCCACTAACGCCAGGAACAACGTCTGCGGCACCCATAGCCAATCCTTTTGCTGTGATAATTAAATATTGTAGTAGGCTTCTGGATGGCATAGTGCATGGTATATCACCCAAAAATACATAAATTAAAGGGAAGGATTTTCGCGTTCTTCAATAATTTCTTTGACAGCTTTTAATTCATATACATCAGGAAATAACTCCTCTAGAATTAGTGTAAATTCAGGTTCAAAGTTGAGCCCATTTTTTAAATGATATTCGCCTTTGTTCTCTTCAGATAAATAGTAATAAACTCCTGCCAATCGATACTCTATTTCCGCACATTCTGGATAAAACTCGGCTGCTTGAAATAAATTTTTCACTGATGCTTCGTATTCTCCAAGCTTAATTAAAATATCACATCGCGTTAGCCAAGTATCTAATTCATAATTTCCGAGTTCTATTGTTTTTCTAAAACCCACCTCTGCTTCTTCAAGGAGGTTTAACTTGTTATTTATTTTCGCATATCGCTTCCAATACGATACATTTTCACTATCGATACTTAGGGCCTTGTCAATAAAATAAAGGGCTTTTTTATAATTTTTAGTTTTGTAATAAAAGTCTGTGATTGCGATCCAGCCTTTATCCAACAGAGAGTCTTCTTCAACACTTTTTGTGTAAAATTGGAGTGCCATCTCTTTATTGCCTAGCTTGTCATAACATTTTCCAATTCGCAATAGTGCAAAAGAGGTGGGGTCATCTAATCCAAGGGTAATCGTGTAGCTCTCAATGGCTTCTTCATATTTTAGCAGTTTCTCTAATACTTTACCCTTTTCGAGATACGCTCCAATAAACCTATCATCGCTTATGATCGCAAAATCAAAAGCGGCCAGTGCCTTTTTGAAATTCTTCATGATGGCATATTGTTTACCAACCTGATGCCAGGCCACTTCACAGTATGGATCGTTGTTAAGGAATTCATTCAAATAATCTATTGCTGCTTCATGCTGCTCTAGATATTCAAAACAATATATAATATTATATAGGGCCGAAAAATCACCTTCGTCTGCCTCAAGACATCTCATGAAGTAGTATTTGGCATTTTCAAAATCTTCTAGGAAAAGATATTCCATGCCAATAAGTGAGAATACATCGGTTTGGTCATTGGTCAAATCCAACGCGTTTTCGAGTAATGTTATGGCCTTTTTATGCTCATCTCTCCTGGAATGGATATTCGCCTTTTGTATATAGACTTCTTCATTAGATTGCTCAATGACGTATAGCTCATCCAGCAAGGTCTCAGCAACATCTAATTCGTTTTCGAAAATAAACATTTCAATTTGAAATAGCTTCAAACTAGTGGAAGTGGGGTGTTGTTCTAATCCTAGTTTTGTGGCTTTTTTCGCGAGTGATATCTTTCCATTTTCTAAATAATAGTGAATTATTTGTTCGAACTCTTCAGAGTCAAAAAACAACACACTGTTCGTCTTTAGCATGGATTCAAATCGGGTAAGGGAGAAATTGTTATGCTCGTTAGGGCTTAATTGCATACGCAGCGGTTTAACTGTTTCTTCTATATTAAAGATACTAATGAAAAAGGAAGTTCATTAGTTATGCTGTTATTGTTGTTAACACCTTTATCAACAAGGATTTCAGCGTTCAAAAAGTTGACTGTCAGATATATTATGAACCTTGGCTTTGGACAATTTCATTAAGCACATCGGTCAAAATGGCACAGCCTTCTTTGATTTCTTCTTCTGAAATAGTCAATGGTGGCGTAATTCTGATCGCTCTTGGTTCAAACAAGAGCCAAAAAAGAATCAAGCCACGGTTTTTACAATTTAAAATGACTTTGGAAGCAATTTCTGGCGATTCCATAATGATTGCTATCATAAGACCCTTGCCTCTTATTTCTTTAATAAGCGTATGTTTCAATAGGTTTCGAAACAGCTTTTCTTTAAGAAGGGTTTGAGGAATTAGGTCCGACTCTGTAATTTCCTTTAGTGTTGCCAGGGCGGCAGATGCGATTACTGCATTTCCTCCAAAAGTGGTTATGTGACCAAGACTAGGAGCATGGTTTAAAAGAGACATTAATTCTTCAGAAGCTGTAAATGCTCCAATAGGGAGTCCTCCTGCCATGCCTTTACCCATTACTAAAATGTCTGGAGTGATGCCAAAATGCTCAAAGCTAAATAGCTTTCCTGTGCGCCCAAAGCCGGGTTGGATTTCATCTAGAATAAGGAGAGCTCCAACCTCACTACATCGCTTTCTTACTTTTTTTAGATACGCATTCTTCGGAAAAATAAATCCAGCACCTCCTTGAATTGTTTCTAACAAAACGGCAGCGGTATTTTCCGTAATCTTAGAGAGATCTTCCTCTGAGTTAAACTGAATTGGATTGCAATTTGGCAGTAAGGGTCGAAAGGCTTTTTTTCTTTCTTCAAAACCCATTACACTAAGTGACCCTAAGGTATTTCCGTGATATGCATGATGCGCATAAATAATTTCACTTCGTCCGGTGGCTCTTCGCGCCAGCTTCATCGCACCTTCAATCGCTTCCGTACCGCTATTCACTAAGTATGTAGTTTGCAGGGTACTTGGAAGATGCTCAGCGAGTAATTTTGTAAGATCAACCGCTGGCTGAAGAATATACTCACCGTACACCATTACGTGAAGGTATTTGTCAAGTTGCGATTTTACAGCTTCCGTAATTCGAGGATGACAATGCCCTAATGTACAAGCAGATACGCCAGCCACAAAGTCGAGATGTCGTTGTCCATCGGTATCATATATATAACTTCCCTTAGCATAATCTACTGCCATTGCCAGAGGATGTGTTGTCGTTTGAGTTTGATATTTTAAGAAATCTTCTTTCATTATATACGGTCGGTCACTTTCTAACTACTCCTGAAATAAAGCCTAACAAAGGGGAGCTGTTTTTTTATTGCTCGCCATTTTCTTTGATTTTATTCTCAGGCTTGTCGCCATTGTTTTCTCTAGTTTTCGCTTCGTTGGGTTCCGACCGAAAATGCTTTGGTGATAATTTTGAAGCCTCTGGTATACTTAGCTCATAATCTGGGTTTTCATCGAAGAAACTACCCTCATATTTTGGCAAGGGAATCCCTTTTATTTTCCTTAGTATAGGGACTGGCTTACCCTTAAATAAGTCTTCTTTGAGTTTTAACTGTTCCTTTCCTCTCCAATTAAAACCAGGTAATTTCTCGAAGTTTTCAGGAAATTGTGTGGGAGGGTAAATTTTCCCTTTTCCTTGTTTGATAAAACGTATCCCAGCTATTGTTTGATTTTCTAGGTACATTTGTATGGAGCTGGAGACCGTATTGTTTATTCCTGTAAGTTCTTTCTTTTCGTTTCTTGAATAATAAACAACTTCGGTGTTTTTATTTATGTTTACGGTGTCTAATTGGTTATTAGTGAACAGTCCTGTAAGTCGAAAGCCTTTAACTTGGTTGTACCCTGCACTATCTTTTTGTATTAAGAATGCGTTGTTAAATACTTTAAGGGTATCTAATTCTTCCGTTAGCGTATCTGATAGAATATAAATTGTATCACCTGTTATTTGACTGTCTCCAGACCAAAGGACCGGATTTCGAAACAATTTGGTAATACCTGTTTTTTGGTTTACAAATATAGAGTCACACTTACCGCTTGTGGGTTTTTCTTTTAGATTACCCTGTTTAAAAAACCGAGCGCGATAAAACCCCTTTAATATTCTATTTTCGGGCTTTCCTGTAACTCGCAGCGTGTCGGCATGCACATAAATAGAATCGTTATCTTGTAAGGTAACCGCTACAGCTCTTTTTGTTATGAAGAGTGAATCTTTGTCTGTAAACACTTCGGCATAATGACCTCGAATAATACTTTTATTTGCAGTGTCTAAAACACGAATATTATTAGTGGCCGACGCAAAATTTTTAGATCGGTCGAAGTAGAGGCTGTCACCGAATAAAACCCTGCTGTCGTAATCAATTCTTGAGTTCTTAACAAAATAACCGATATCGGCTCTAGTGTCGTAGTAGCCTCTCTCACAATAAACAGTACTTGCTTCACTTACGATGGTTGATTCTCCATATAAATAGGCACCACCTGTTTCTGAATAAAAATCCACCTGTTTTGAATTCACCGTATATTTTGGGTTCTTAATTACGACATCAGAAAAGAACTGGTATTTTTTGCTTTCTGCATAATACCTTCCAATTTTGCTTGTAAGGGTACTTGAAGTATCAATAACAGTTCCCCCGCTGCGATAATAGGCCTGTTGCTTTATTCGATCGAAGTATAGTGTGTCTGTCGCTAGCGTTGATTGTGGATTTTTCATAAACACATCCCCACTTGCAAAAGCGAATTGTGTATTGCCGTTGTATTCTGCGTACCTACTGTCTAGATTAACAGTATCTCCCTGTGCAATTCGAACATTTCCGTAGGCCTTAACAAAATTATCTTTTAGATATACATAGGCTTGGTCACACCACATTTCAACACCTTCATGCACAATATATACTTGTCCTTCGGCGTCTTTGGTGTAAATAATAGCATCGGGTAATTCGGGCTTAATTTCGAGGTAGCCTGATTTAATATTGACTTTTTGCTTCAGACTATCTTGCTGGCTATAAAGTACGCTGGAGAAGCATAGAAAGAGTAAAAATATGTAGTGAACTATCTTCAATTCTGATTACTTCTTAATTATGATGACCTTCTATTTGAAGTAAAAACAATCTATTTACAATCACTGACGTAAAAAATAACATCGGTCTATCTATAAATAGTCTGTTTTCTATCAGGTCCAACCGATACCACTTCGATGGGTATCTCGAGTTCTTTTTCCAAGAATTCAATATATGCTATTAATTCCTTTGGGAATTGATCGGCATGGGTCATTTTGGTTAAATCTGCTGCCCAACATTTAAATTTCGAATAGACTGGTGTTACATTTTCAGGCTCAATATTATAGGGTAAGTGTTTAATAATCTTGCCTTTATAGTTGTATGCGGTGCATACTTCGAGTGAATCAAAGCCAGAAAGCACGTCACTCTTCATCATCATTAATTTTGTCACACCATTAATTTCACAGGTATATTTAAGTGCAACTAGATCTAGCCAACCACAACGTCTCGGTCTTCCTGTTACTGCGCCAAATTCTCTCCCTACTTTAGCCATTTCTAAGCCCACTTTATCAAAGAGTTCGGTAGGAAAAGGACCTGAGCCAACCCGTGTTGTATAGGCCTTAAAGATACCGTACACATCTTTTACTTTATTAGGCGCAATCCCTAATCCAGTGCAAGCACCAGCGGCAGTAGTAGTAGATGACGTTACAAAGGGATATGTTCCAAAATCTATATCAAGTAACGACCCTTGAGCGCCTTCGGCTAAAATGGTTTTCCCCGATTTCATTGCATCATTTAAATAGGCTTCACTATCAATAAATGTGAGTTCTTTTAAGGTTTCTACAGCGTTAAAAAATTCCACTTCCATTTCAGCGAGATCATACTGCATATCCACGTTGTAAAAGCCAATCATGCTTTCATGCTTGTTCGCTAAATTGCGGTATTTTTCTTTCCAATTGTTCAGTTCAAGATCCCCTACACGAATCCCGTTTCTCCCTGTCTTATCCATATAGGTCGGGCCAATTCCTTTTAAGGTAGATCCAATCTTAGCTTTTCCCTTAGAAGCTTCCGAAGCCGCATCAAGCAATCTGTGCGTTGGAAGAATAAGGTGGGCTTTTCTTGAAATAAGAAGTTTGGCTTTATAGTCAATATCAAATTGAATGAGCCCTTCAAGTTCTTTTTTAAATACAACTGGGTCAATCACAACACCGTTTCCAATAAGGTTCATCGATTTTTCATGAAAAATCCCTGAAGGAATCGTCCGTAGAACGTGTTTAATGCCATCAAATTCTAAGGTGTGACCTGCATTTGGTCCTCCTTGAAAGCGAGCAATGATATCGTAATCTTTGGTGAGTACATCGACGATTTTACCTTTTCCTTCGTCTCCCCATTGCAATCCAAGTAGTAAGTCTACTGTCATAATTAATTAAAATTTTCCGGCTTAGTCTCCGGTGGTTTTTTATTTCCGTAGAAATATAATGAATGATTTGTGATTTCAACATCGAAAACTTCTTCGATTGTTTTTTTTATTGTTTGAATTCTTGGGTCACAAAATTCGATCACTTCTCCATTGGATAATATAATATGATCGTGCTGCTTATCGAAATAAGACTTTTCATAATGTGCCTGATTTTGACCAAATTGATGCTTGCGAACCAGTTTGCAATCTAAAAGTAACTCGATGGTATTGTATAACGTGGCTCTACTAACGCGGTAGTTTTTATTTTTCATATTTATGTACAAAGACTCGATATCAAAATGGTCGTTGTGATCATAAATTTCTTGTAGAATGGCGTAGCGTTCTGGTGTTTTACGGTGCCCTTTCTCTTCTAAGAAACCAGTAAAAACATTCTTAACAGTTAATTGATTGGTTGTGTTGGTTTTCGAACTCATAATAAGGGTCAAAGTTACTCAATTATACTCTTGTTACTTTATCAATTCCTGTTATATTTTTTATTTTTTTCACCAAGTTATCAAGAATTGATTTATTTTTCACTATTACAATAATAGTGCCTTTGAATAACCCATCATTACTGTCGAAATGAACACTTTTCATGTCTATGTGCAGATTGGTTGAAATAACTTTAGTAACCTCATTCACAAGGCCGATCGTGTCAATTCCACTAATTTTTAACTCAGATTTGAAATCTCTCTGACTAGAATCAACCCATTTCGAAGTGATAATTCGATAATTGTAATTTGATTGCATTTGAATGGCGTTGGGACAGTTTAATTTATGAACTTTTACACCTTCTGAAACAGTAACAAACCCAAACACATTGTCTCCAGGAATAGGGTTACAGCAGTTTGCTAATTTATAGTCTAATTTCCCTTCCTCTTTCCCAAAAACAAGCTGGTCTAATTTTTCAGTTATCTCTTCATTGTTTATTTCATCTGGGTTGCTTGGTTTTCTAATGCGGTTTTTGATGAAACTCATTAAGACATTGCTTCTGGTAGAAGCAAAGTCCTTTAATTTTGGATTGTCAATAATTCCAGCTCCTACTCGGTAAAATAAGTCTAAGCTCGTCTTTACTTTAAAAAACACAACCAATTGATTGACTGTTTTCTCGTCAAGAGCAATTTTCAATGACTTTAATTTCCTAGTAAGTATCACTTTTCCTTCTGCGGCAATTTGTTTCTTCTCTTCCTTAAGTGAAGATTTTATTTTTGATCTTGCGCGGGGTGAATTGGCATAAACTAACCAGTTTGCTGACGGTTTTGCTTTTTCAGAAGTAATAACTTCCACTTGGTCACCGCTTTTAAGTTCCTGACTTAATGGAACTAATTTGCCATTTACCTTGGTGCCTCTTGTATGGAGCCCTACTTCGGTGTGAATGTGAAATGCAAAATCGAGTGCCGATGACCCCTTCGAAAGTGAATATAAATCTCCCTTTGGAGTAAACACAAAAATTTCTTTTGCATAGAGGTTTAGCTTAAATTCTTCTACAAAATCTACAGCGCTTATATCCGAATTCTCAAGGGTATCTTGAAGCTTGTTTAGCCAATCATCAAGACCACCTTCGTCTTTTTCATTACTCTTGTATTTGTAGTGTGCCGCATATCCTTTTTCTGCAATTTCATTCATGCGATTACTTCTTATTTGCACCTCTACCCAACGTCCTTTGGGACCCATCACGGTAATATGAAGCGCCTCATAACCCGTCGATTTTGGTGACGAAATCCAGTCCCTCAACCTAATTGGATTTGGACGAAAATGATCGGTGACCATGGAGTATATTTTCCATGCCAAGAACTTTTCCGACTCTAGACTACTTTCGTAACAGATTCGCACAGCAAATTTGTCGTATACTTCATCGAAGCCAACATTTTGGTTCTGCATTTTCAGCCTGATGGAAAAAATCGACTTTGGGCGCCCTTTGATTGTATAATCAAAACGCTCTGCATCCAGAGAATTCTTGATTGTTTTTGAAAATGTTTTAATATAGAGATCTTGTTCTTCTTTACTCTCTTTAATTTTACTCAGAATATCATAATAAACTTCAGGTTCGGTATACTTTAAACCAAGGTCCTCTAACTCATTCTTAATGTTATAAAGTCCAATTCTGTGTGCCAAGGGCGCATAAATATAGAGGGTTTCCGAAGCAATTTTGACCTGCTTATTTTCAGGCATGGACTCCATAGTCTGCATGTTGTGCAAACGATCGGCAATTTTAATTATAATAACGCGAATGTCTTCATTAAGCGTAAGAAGCATCTTTCTGAAATTCTCGGCTTGTAACGAAATCTCCCCATCATAAGACATGGCATCAATCTTGGTTAATCCATCAACAATTCGGGCCACAGTGGGTCCAAACATTCGCTCAATATCCGTGAGGGTATAGGTGGTGTCTTCGACCACATCGTGAAGTAAAGCAGCTACAATGGAAGTTGCGTCTAGTCCTATTTCAGAGGCGACAATTTTTGCTACTGCAATAGGGTGAAAAATATATGCCTCGCCAGATTTACGGCGTTGGTCTTTATGCGCATCAACTGCAACATCAAAAGCACTTCGAATAAGTTTTTTATCTTCCTTGGAAAGCGTGCGATAACTTATTCTTAATAATTCTTTATATTGTTTTGTGAGCTCTTTCTTCTCCTTTTCTATTGCAGCTTCTGTCATATAACTAAAGTACTACTTCGTGCAGTAATACACAACTAAAATTCTTTTACAGATTAAAAGTATTTCAACAAAGCACATTGTGAAGCGGAATTCGGTCTTGTATTTATAAAATACTGAGGAAATTGTTAGGAAGTAGCCTGTAAGTTTTTAAACCTGTCTAGTAATGTAGGGTGGGAGTAGTGTGCAAAAACATAGGCAGCATGAGGCGTAAGGTTGCTCAAACTATTTTTTGATAGTTTTTTCAATGCTGAAATCAATGGTCCGCCACTGTAGGTCGTTTTGGCATAATTATCTGCTTGGTATTCAAACTTTCTAGATAGGTAATTCATGGCCAAGCCTGTGATTTCCGAAAGAGGACTGTAAAGAACCCCAAAAGCTATCAGACCAATATGAAATGAAGGTTTCGAAACGTTTAACGCTTCCGAAAGGATTGCGTTGTCAATGAAAAGAGATAGCAACCAAAGCGTAAAGCCGGTAGTTAAAATAGAAGTGACGAGGTTTATTATAATATGATTCTTCTTATAATGTCCAACTTCATGAGCTAGAACTGCAACAATTTCATCTTCGTTTAACTCCTTGATTAATGTATCGTATAAGGTGACTCTTTTTTCACTTCCGAAGCCAGAAAAATAAGCATTTGCCTTTGTGCTTCGTTTCGATCCGTCAATGACAAATATTTTATCCAAAGTAAACCCAACCTTGTTCGCATAGGTTTCAATTTGGGATCTCAAAGAGCCTTCCTCAAGAGGTGTTTGCTTATTAAAGAGAGGCACAATAAGGCGAGCGTAGAATAGATTCATAAATACAGCAAAAACAGTAACCAAGCCCCAGGTGTATAGCCAAAAATTGTTGGCAGTGGTCTCGTAAAACCAAACAATGGCACTTAATAACAAGCCGCCAACTACAATCATCATGAGCCAGCCCTTTAGCTTATCGAGAAAAAATGTTTTGATACTCGTTTTGTTAAATCCAAATTTCTCTTCGATTACAAAGGTCTGATAATAACTAAAAGGGGTGCTTAAAAAGTCACTTGCGAGCATAATACAGCCAAAGAAGACCAAGGTGATTACGATATTGTTGTCTGCAACCGAACGGGCATAGGAATCGACATATGCAAAGCCATCAAGAAAGAAAAAGGCCAGTGTGGCCGCGATGGAAATGAGAGAAGTAATCAAACCAAATTTATAATTCTCTGTTTTATAACGTTGTGATGTTTGGTATTCTTCTTGATCATAAACATCGCTTATGTCCTCAGGTAGTTCATCATTAAAATGTTTGGCATTTAAATAGTCCAAGATTTTATCAATGGAGAAACTAAGTATTAAAATTCCGATAATTATGTAAAAAAGGAGCTGTGGTGTCATAAAATAAGTAACAATTAGTAATTGAATCCGCGCTGTCGTTGCGCTTCAAATATAAGAATACCTCCGGCCACAGAAACATTCATGGAGTCTATCTCCCCTTGCATGGGAATGCTTATGTTTTTAGTAGCACTTTTTCGCCAATCTTCGGAAAGACCTGTAGATTCGGTTCCTACTACGATGGCGGAAGCTTTTTTGAAATCAATGGTATGGTAGGCGACCGACTCTTGTAAAATAGCACTGTAAATAGAAACCTTGTTTTCTTTTAAATACGCAATGATTTCTGAGGTTGTCGCTGTCGCAATTTGCCTTGTAAAAACACAGCCTACGCTACTCCGAATGATATTCGGATTGTACATGTCGGTTTTTGGATTTGCAATAATAACTGCGTCTAAATTTGCTGCATCGGCTGTTCTCAAAAGAGCACCAATGTTTCCAGGTTTTTCGGGTGCCTCGGCAACAAGAATCAACGGATTGGAATTCGTTAGGAGTACATTTTTCAATGAGAGGTCTCGGCCTTTAGCGATTGCTAACAACCCTTCAGTTGATGCTCGGTAACTTAGTTTTTTATATATTTCAATCGTAATCTCAATACACAGCACATCTGTCGTTGAAAGGTTTTTTATAGTCAATAAGGCATCGTCAGAAATGATTTCAGAACAAAACAGTATGGTTTCTATTGCATAGCCTCCTTTCAGCGCCAATATTATTTCCCGTTTTCCCTCAATAACAAACAACCCGCTTTTTCTTCGCTCTCTGGATTTTTCCTGCAGTTGAAGCGCGTGCTTGATCAAAGGATTTTGCAGACTGGAAATTTGTTTTTGCATTGCGCAAAGATAGGTTTTAATAACAACTAGATTACTTCTTGATAGAACGGAGGTATAAGCGCTCGACCTTATCACGAGCCCAAGGAGTTTTTCTTAAAAAGGTGAGACTTGACTTTATAGAGGGGTTGCTTTTAAAACAGCGAATATTAATTCTTTCCCCAAGAGATTCCCAGCCATGTTTTTCAACCAAATGGTCTAAAACGTCGGCTAGTTTCACACCGTGCATTGGATTATTGGCCTGTGTTTTTATTTCTTCTTTTACTTTTTTCTTATCATCCATTCCAATACACATTCTAAAAAATCTATTTAATTCCTTTTACCGAACCTTGGTTTTAACGTGACGTATTGTTCGCTAATCTCTAGAATACTTTTCTTCATAGCGCTTCCATAATTCTGTCTGATGTGTCTCTAGAGAAATTTCACGACCATCAATAAAAGCATGGGTGAGTATATTTGTTCTCATATCTAAGGCATCTCCTTCAGAAATAAATAACGTGGCGCTTTTTCCAACTTCTAATGTTCCATACGAGCCATCGATCCCCAATATTTTTGCAGTATTCCCCGTTATGAGTTGTAAGGCTTCTTCCTTATCCATGCCTTGCCCCACGATTTGACCGGCGTAAAAAGGTAGGTTTCTGGTTTGAAAATTGGATGTCCCACTATTTTCTAACCCAACTAATAAACCGCCATCTGTCAAAAGCTTGGGCAGTTTGTATGGGAGGTCATAGTCATCATCTGGCTTTGATGGAAGACTATGGGTATGTTGAACCAAAACAGGGATGTTATTCTGTTTTAAAAATGGAATAATCTTATGCGCTTCATAACCTCCAACTAAAACAATGCTAACAACGCCATTTTCTTTTAGAGAGGTTATTGCATCTATTATTTCTTTTTCACCATCGGCATAGACATACAGTTTTTTTGAACCGGTAAATAAACCTTTCATTTCGTTAAAACCTTCATTTTTTGAAGCGGAATCGCTAGCATAGGCCTTCGAATTTGCTATAAATGTTTTTAGCTCATCTAATTGTTCAGGATACTTTTTATTTGGTTGCAAGCCTCTTGGCTCCCCAATCCACCAGCGACCGCGTCGAAAGCTACTGGGCCAGCGTAAATGAATGCCGTCATCCACTTTTATCGCAGCATCTTCCCAATTCCATGCATCAAATTGAACAATTGATGAGGTTCCTGAAATTCTTCCACCTTGTGGCGCAATTTGGCCTAATAATACGCCGTTTGGTCGCATAGATTCGACCACCTTACTTTCTGCATTGTAGGCTATTAAACTCCGAACATTTGGAATAAAATCTCCAATCTCATCGTCGTCATTACTTGCACGAACCGCGTTTACTTCTATTAAGCCCAATGCTTTTGCCGGTGCAATAAAACCAGGGTATATGTGTTTTCCTGCCGCCTTAATTTCACGGCCTTGTATTGGTATAGCCTTATCACCAAGAGCGATAATTTTACCATTTTCAAAAACAAGAACACTGTTCTCGATTGTCGCGCCATTACCCAGATGTGCTGTAGCTCCGGTTATTGTTAGAATCTCCGTCTGCACTGCCGCTGGGGTCTGTTGCGCCATGGTTTGTAATCCAACCAGTACTACAATGGCACCTATTATTTTTTTAACTGTTTTCATCGTTGCTCTAGTTTATGGTTTCACAATCAAAGTTCTTGTTTCCTCTTTTCATAGGGGGCTTGGTTTTACCACCACCACTTTTCTCCTTTAGCATCATCTTAATAAGGTTGTTTTTTTCTTCCTTCATAGCAATTCTATGCTGGGCATCTTGCTCCTTGTCGAAATAAACAACGCCTTCTATCATTGTTTTTTCAGCAACGGCATATACGGAAAGTGGGTGATCGCTCCATAAAACCAAATCGGCATCTTTGCCCTCTTTGATACTACCTACGCGATCATCGATATGGAGTAATTTGGCAGGATTAATAGTGACCATCTTCCATGCCTCCTCCTCAGACATACCGCCATATTTTACCGTTTTGGCTGCTTCTTGATTTAGTCGTCTTGACATCTCTCCATCATCACTATTAATAGCGACGGTAACACCTTGTTTACTCATAATCGCCGCATTGTAAGGAATTGCGTCGTTCACTTCATATTTGTAAGCCCACCAATCACTAAAGGTAGATGCACCAACGCCGTGTTCCCTCATTTTATCAGCAACTTTATATCCTTCGAGGATATGTGTAAATGTATTCACTCTAAAGTCAAAGCGCTCGGCAACTTTCATAAGCATGTTAATTTCACTTTGAACATAGGAATGACAACTTATGAAACGTTCGCCATTTAAAATTTGTGCCAAAACTTCCATTTCTTCATCGTATCGATATGGCTGCCCACTTTTCTTTTTAGTATCATAGGTTCTGGCTCTGTTGAAGTAATTCACATATAACTGTTCAACACCCATTCTGGTTTGAGGGAAACGATTAAAACTTTGCCAATTCGATTGCTTTACATTTTCTCCAAGGGCAAATTTTATAAACTTCGGACTGTTATTATAAATGAGTTGATCTGCGCTTTCACCCCATTTTAACTTGATGATTGCCGACTGCCCGCCAATTGGATTTGCAGATCCGTGCAAAATCTGAATGGACGTAACACCCCCGGCAAGATTTCGATAAATGTCAACATCTTCGTGGTCTACAACATCTTCAATGGATACTTCTGCAGACGAATTATGACCCCCTTCATTAATAGATAAAGCGGCTATATGAGAATGCTCATCCACAATACCCGATGTGAGGTGTTTTCCAGTAGCATCGATTACAAGAGCTGAACCTGAATTTAGGTTTTTGCCAACTTTAGTTATCATGCCGTTCTTCACGAGCACATCTGTTTCTTCCAATACACCAGCCGATTCGCCTGTCCATACGGTAGCATTCTTGAATAGAAAATCCTGTGTCTTTGGTTTTTCAGAAAAGCCATAACCAACATTGGGGTAGGTAATCGGTACTATTTCTGGTTTTTCTTTTTTCTTTTTTTCTTTGGATCCTTTGTCATCATCATCTGCGTCTCCCGTTTTTAAAGCGGTAAATCCCGTTTCCATACCATTAGGAAGAACTATCTTACCCGAAAAATCACTTCCTTCTTTTGGAATAATTGATACGCTTCTATACGATTCGGAAACTGCTTCATCTTTAAAAGAGAGCGTTAACCAGTTTTTTGCATAGCTAAGTTTAGAAGGAAATTTAGTGTCACCAATGGAAACATTTGATTTAGGTTTTGCTGCTTTTCCATTTATGTTTAAGGCATATGTTTTGCCACCAATGGCCATCTCATAGATACCGCGAATGTCTTTTTGATCCTTATCATTGATCACATTTTTATTTCCTTGAACCCAGTTCTCGTAAAGAACAGTCTCATCTTCGAATAAAACACCAGAGGTAATTAAAAAGTTGGCATATCGGCCCTCTTTTAAGGATCCTATTTTATCACTTTTCCCCAATAATTCGGCAGGGACAGTGGTTAATGATTCTAAGGCCTTCGTCTTGTCAAAACCATATTCGAAAGCTTTCTTAAGGTTTTTAGTAAACTCGGCTGGTTTTTTTAGTTTATATGTGGTAAGCGAAAAAGAAATGTCATTGTCAGACAGCACCTTAGGGTTCATTGGGGCCTGATTCCAAGCACGCATATCCTCTAGTGATATATTGCTTGTTAAATAAGGGTCAGAGACATCGTAGGCAACAGGGAAATTTATGGGTATAATGTAGCTCGCATTCGTCGCTTTTATACTCTCGATAGCTTCATATTCATCACCACCGCCTACGATCACATAATCAAGATTAAAAAGGTCTCCAATCTTATCAGCGCGTAAATTGTTTCCCTTGTCATTTGCTTCAAAAAAGGAAACCAACCCTCGATTGGCTATTAATGCCTCTAAAGAACGGTCTTTCGTTCTAACATTTCCTTTTGAATACCAGTCGGCATCATAGTGCATTTGGCGTAAGAGTGCCATCGCACCCATTAACGAGCCAGGGTACGATTGTCGGCTTGTGACACTTTTAGAGAAAGAGAAGTACTGTCCTAAAGCATCTTCAATAATTCGATCTGCGTCACCAAGGTCGTTATTAAGGGCAACTAACAATCCAGTCCCTCTGGCAATTCCATCCATTTTATGCGTTCCTACAACACCAAAACCCTCTTTTCGGAAAGCTTCAGCACTAGTATTGTTATACTTAAATGAATCAATTCCATTTTGCTCCGGCATGATATGGTCATTCCAATAAAACCCTTCACGAGATGCTTCGTATTGAGGAGAGCGTCCTTGCCCAGTTTTGCGTTTTGGCTTCTCAATTCCAAATCCAGTATACGCATCGATGAACGACGGATAGATGTATTTTCCTTCTAAATCAATAACAACAGCATTTTCAGGAATGCGAACCGATTTACCTGTTTGCACTACCTTCCCATTTTGAATAAGCAGCGTACCATTGGAAATCTTTTCGCTGGGTGTCACATAAATGGTCGCGTTGGTAAATGCTGTGAAATTATTGTTTTCCTCTTTAAGGGCGTCGTTTTTCGGAAAGTAGTCCTGTGAAATTGCTTGAAAGGTGCAAAACAAGAGTAATAATAGGGTAGTTCTTCTCATCTGTTCGTTATTTGTTTAGCGAAGGCTTAAAGATAGGAATGTTATGCTATTTAACCACAATTTTAATAGCCTTTAACATCATTTCGAAAGAAGGGTTAAAAGGGTTTGTTTTCGTAATGATTTACAACCAAGGCTACCATATAACTATAACTCATGATGCCTTTAGACTGATTGTTAGCCTTTAAGAATTGATCCCAAAACAACTTGGAGACCGTTTCAAAAGGATTTTGGTACTTCTGCCAAAAGTCGCGCATTTCTTTATAACTAGCCAAAATTCCGGGGTTAATAGTCTTTAGAATTATGTGGTATGTATCGATATCCCTTCGAGCAATTTCGTTAATACAATATCGAAGCGCAAATATGTAACCCGTATAACGAATGTAGTCGTCATCATTTGCCAAGGTGGCGAGTGTCGCTATAAAATTAGCTTCATTTTCGGCTGCGTAGCCTAGTTGATGCGCCTGCTCATGGCAACTAACAACAGGAAATTTATAGGTCTTAATGAGATTATTAACTTGTGCTTCCCCCGAAAAAGGATTGTAGTACCCACTATACCCCATGTAGGTTAGCCCTAAACTCCAACCGCTTTTTTTAATGCTTTTTGGTGAATAAGATAGATTGGGGTATTCGCTTTCAAGATTTTTATATCCGTCTATTGATTTTTTGAAAATTTCCTTCTGCGAATACGGTATAACAACTTTTACGCTGTCCGAAAAGCCAAGGTTGCGATGCATTGCATTCGATTTTGATATCAGTCTTTCCGTAATAGATATAAGCTGCTCTGTGGTATAATCTGTTTTTATATCCAGTGTTTTGTATAGCGGAACACGATAATAATTAAACCCCCAAAGTAGATTAAAAACAAAATAGACAATAGAAAGTGTCGCTAGAATGTCAACAAAAAAACGAACCGGTTCAAAGGTCAGTCTTCTAACATTTTTATAGAGCCAGCGAATAGCTAAAACACCAATTAATAGATAAAAGACATCTCCAATAGAAAATGGAATCCAGCCGAATAAGTAACGAGAAGCTGTTGAGAGATAGGGATAGAAACCTTGGCTGTAATACCGCTCAATAAAATCTGGAAACATTTTCAAAACATGCAATAACAGGAACTGAATCGGCAGCAGTAGAGCTAATATTAAACGGGTCCTTTTTCGCATTTTTCAAACATACAAAAATCTTTCTTTACATAATTTTTAAAGCAATTGTAAATCCGTAATTTTGCAAAAGCAAATAACACTTTGATTTAAATTAATACATGTTAACAATGAACGAAGCAATTAGAAACCTTGAGCCAAGTGCCTTGTGGAATAAATTCGCAGATTTAAACGCAGTTCCGAGGCCATCAAAAAAAGAGGAAGGGGTGATCGCTTTCATGAAGGAATTTGGCCGTAATTTAGGTCTAGAAACTATTGAGGATGAGGTGGGTAATGTAATTATTAGAAAACCATCGACTCATGGTATGGAGGACCGAAAGGCCATTGTGCTTCAGTCGCATTTAGACATGGTTCATCAAAAAAACAGCGATACGATTTTTGATTTTGACACTCAAGGGATCGAAATGCTTATAGACGGTGATTGGGTTCGAGCCAATGGAACAACCTTAGGAGCAGATAATGGACTTGGAGTCGCCACAATCATGGCAATATTAGAAAGTAATACGATCGCTCACCCTTCAATCGAAGCTTTATTTACAATAGATGAAGAAACGGGAATGACTGGTGCAATGGGATTAAAAGGGGGGATGCTGAAAGGTGAAATTCTGCTCAACCTCGATACGGAAGAAGATGATGAGATTGGAGTGGGATGTGCAGGCGGTGTGGACGTAACGGCCACCAAAGAGTATATGGAAATAGATACTCCTGCCAATTCTGAGGCCTTTTTAATTACGGTGAAAGGTTTGAATGGAGGGCATAGCGGGATGGATATCATTAAAGGGTTGGGGAACGCCAACAAGATAATGAACAGAGTGCTTTATGCGTCTAAAAATGTAATACATCTTTCAGAATTGAAAGGAGGGAGCCTCAGAAATGCAATACCTCGAGAAAGCCATGCGGTTGTGATGGTCTCTAATGAAAATGTGACCGCTTTCCTCGCTGAAATTGAAAAAATATCGGGCGCTATATCTACGGAATATAGAAGTTTAGAGAAAGAGGTATCGATTACAGCGGAGAAGACCAGTAAAACACCTGAAAAAGTAATGGGATCTAAAGATCAGTTCGCTTTTTTAAGTGCTATTTATGCGGCTCACAATGGCGTATTTCGGATGAGTCCTGCGATTGCTGATTTGGTTGAAACCTCAAATAATATCGCAAAAGTGACTGTAATGAATGGAGCGATTAAGGTAGAATGCCTGTCTCGATCTTCGGTAAAATCGTCAATTGATGATTTAGTACATACATTAACATCCGTTTTTGAATTGGCCGATTTTGAAGTCAATGCAACTGGTGAATATCCTGGTTGGGCACCAAATATGGACAGCGCCATTTTAAAGGTATTGGATGCTTTGTACGAAAAAATAAACGGTAAAAAAGCGTTTGTTGCTGCCTGTCATGCAGGACTAGAATGCGGTATTTTAGGACAAAACTATCCTGATATGGATATGATTTCTTTTGGACCAACCATTAAAGGAGCGCATTCACCCGATGAGCGTGCAAGTATTTCTTCCGCCAAAAAGTATTGGGAGTTTGTCGTAGAGATATTAAAGAATATTCCGAAGAAAAGCATTGTCTAGGTGCGTTAGCTCTAGCTCATTAAATAGTCATTAAAACAACAAACGAGATGGGATTTATTTCCTTTATTAAGGAGGCAGGCGCGAAGGTCTTTGGTATTGGTAAAACAACAGCCGAGGAGAATGCGGAGTCGGTATTAGAAGAATCGGCAAGAGTAGTTGCGCAAAACGAGAGAGCAGGACTTCGATTAATTAAAGTGATTGGTGATCTTGGTTTAAAGGTTGAAAAGCTAGGTGTCGATATCGTAGGTGAAATAGCCACGATACATGGAACAGCTGCGAATCAAGAAACGAGGGAGAAGGTGATTTTAGTTATTGGAAACACGGTAGGAATAGGTGGTGTTGAAGATAAGATGGTCGTTTCGATTGAAGAATCTGTTTCAATTTTCCACACGGTTGTGAGGGGCGATACTTTGAGTAAAATTGCAAATAGACTTTATGGTAATGCAGCCAAATACACCATAATTTTTGAAGCAAACCGGCCTATGCTCAGCCATCCAGACAGAATATACCCTGGACAGGTTTTACGCGTCCCAGCATGTAAGAAATAAATACCAATCGCGTACGAAAAAGCCCGTCTCATACTACATGAGACGGGCTTTTTCGTATGCATGAGAAATCCTTATTTCATCACATCCACAAGTTCAATTTCAAAAATTACGTCTGAATTTGGTGGAATTAGATTGCCAGCTCCAGCATCTCCCCAAGCCAATTGCGCAGGAATGTACACTGTTGCCTTATCACCAACTTTCATCAATAAAAGTGCTTCTCTAAAACCAGGTATTAGACGTGCGTCAGGACCGTAATCAGAAGGAGCAGGGGCATATCCTTTGTTTGCTACTTTATCTGCATTAAGCATTCCAAACTTTTCTTCAACTTCCATTATGTTTGAGTCGAATAAGGTTCCATTTGCAAGGTATCCTGCATAGTTCATAAGTATTTTCGAGCCTTCAGCTGGTTTTGGACCGTCTCCTTTGTTCGTAAATACAATTTGAACTCCAGAAGAAAGCGTTTCAGCGTTTTCTCTCAACTTGTTCAATCCAGTTGCAACTTCAATTCCGATCTTTGCTTTAAGGGCCTCCACCTCTTTTTTGGCGACTTCTAATTTTTCCATTTCTTCATTAAAAGAACCGATTTTCGAATTTGAAGTGTTCATAATAGACACTTTTTCAATAATCACAGCGTCGATTGGCCTATCACCTGGCTTTGTTGTTGTTGCAACTCCAAGAGAATCAATAACTTCTTGTCCTAGAACGATTTCACCAAATATAGTATGGCGCCCGTCTAACCAAGGCGTTTCTTTTAATGTAACAAAAAATTGGCTTCCGTTTGTTCCAGGTCCAGAATTGGCCATGGCCAACAATCCTTTTTTTGTAAATTTTAATGAATCTACAATCTCGTCAGGGAATCGATAGCCAGGATTTCCGGTACCGTCACCTTTTGGATCACCCCCTTGAATCATGAAATCTTTTATAATTCTGTGGAAAATAAGGCCGTCATAAAATGGCTTCCCTTTGTAAATTGAATCCACCATATCATTGGATCCTTCAGCTAATGCAACAAAATTTGTTACTGTTAATGGCGTCTGCTCATTATAAAGTTTCGCTACGAACGTCCCTTTGTTGGTTACAAATTCAGCATAAACACCTTTTTCTAAATCGGGGTATTTATTCTGACAAGAGGCAAATGCCAATGATAGCGATAAAAATAAAAATGTTAGTTTTTTCATAAATAAATTAATTTTCGTTTGTTTGATCAATTGTTTTTAAGGTTACTCTGCTTTGAATCGGGACATTTGGCCCCAATTTATTTTCTATTCCGTAATAGCCATACGCCTTAAAGGATGGAAGTAAGAAAGTGACCGTTTCTCCCTGCCTCATAAGCTTTAGACCCTCTCGTATACCAGATACCAAATCTTGATTTGATTTATCTACGATATAATATTGTAGTCCATTTTCTTCTTCGGAAACAATCGGAGTCCCGTCTAAATATTCAATGTTGTATGTAAATGTTACGGTGTCTCCAATCTCTGGTTTTTCAGTTAAATTAGGCTCTTGTTTTGTATTATAGTAATACCAAAAACCACTGTCTGATGCAAAATACGAATGCTCTGTATCTGCATCAATAATTTTTTTAATAACAGCCTTTTCATCTTCATACAGTTTCTTATTTCGCTCTACCGATTCTTTTATAAAAGAACCCGACCTCACCTCAACAGGTCTCTGAGTTTCGGGGCTTTTGCAAGAGGTTACGCAAAAACTGATTATAATAGACAACAAAAAAAGGCGAATGTTCATTGACAAAGGGCAGCTTTATAGTCGGGCAAGATACTAATAAATTCAGATATGGTTTTGTTAAGAGAATGTGAACTTCTTCCTCCTGCCGCATTAATATGACCCCCACCATGATAGTGAGTTCTGGCCACTTCATTCACAGAAAAGTCTCCTTTGCTCCTAAGGGACATTTTTATAATACTCTCTTGTTTGTTTTCTATAAAAATCACTGCAAAAACGATTCCTTTTATGGAAAGGGCATAATTTACAAAACCTTCTGTATCGCCTTTTTTGAATTTATTTTCATCCAAGTCTTTCTGAGTGAGTGAGATATAAGCGGTTTTAAACTCCGGAAGAATAACTAAGTTTTTCAATGCAACACCCAAGAGTTTCATTCTATCAGGGCTACTGGTGTCGTATATATTTTGATGAATTATGGCATTGTTCGCACCAGCCTCGATTAGAAATGCTATTCTTCTATGAGTACTGGCACTAGTCGATGGAAACCTAAAAGAGCCCGTATCGGTCATAATACCTGTATATAGGTTGGTGGCAATCTTCGAATCTAAAAGGTGCAGTCCTTCAAGAGATTCCATAAAAACATAAACCATTTCGCAGGTCGAACTCATCGAGGTGTCACTATAGGTAGCTACTGCATAATCGCTTGGTTGTTGATGATGGTCGATCATTACGAATGCAGCATTACTTTGTTCCAACGGTTCCTGCATGGAACCAATGCGCCCTAAGGAGTTAAAATCTAGGGTAAAAATAAGATCTGCTTCTGAGATACAGCTTTCGCTCTGCTCACTATTTTTTTCATAGATCAAAATGGTTTCAGAACCTGGAAGCCATTTTAAGAAATCTGGAAAATCATTTGGAACAATCACCGTCGGATTATGTCCTAATTTTTTCAGAAAAAAATACAGTCCTAAGCAAGAACCGACAGCATCTCCATCAGGATTTTTATGACCTACAATTACGATGTCCTTTGGCTCGTTAAGTAGATTGTTTACGGTTGTAGTTATCTCAGTATTCATAAGGCGCAAAGATACAATTTATTCGTAGTATCAAATAAAATTGACTTAGTAAAATTTAGAAGATGCCGTCATATGGGAGCCTTTAAGTGTTGATAGCAAAATGTAAGTAAAGGGATGTACAGAAGGCGTATCGACCTAATTGTTAACTTTTTTCGAAATCTAGATTCGCTTTGATTACTTTTGAGCAACCTAAACAGTATAAAACTATGAAAAGGCTACCACTAATTTTCCTGTTACTTATTCTAATTACTTCGTGTAAAGAAAAGAAGTCTGCAAGTAAATCGCAGGTCCAAACAGATACCGCAGCGCCTTTATCTGATGATTTTACAATTGTTTTTGCCAGTTGTAACGATCAAAACCGTGAGCAGCCATTGTGGTTGCCAATACTAGAAAACAAACCAGATCTCTTTATATGGGGAGGAGATAATATCTATTCCGATACGGCAGATATGGAAAAAATGGCTTCCGATTATAACAAACAACGCTCCAATCCTGATTATACAAAACTGAGAGAATCAACCACCGTTATTGGTACTTGGGATGATCACGATTATGGATTAAATGATGCAGGAGTAGAGTGGGAGCAAAAAGAGAATGCTCAAAGATTGTTCTTAGATTTCTTAGATTTTCCAGAAGATGATCCTCTGAGATTCCAAAAAGGGATTTATTATTCAAGAAAATACAGTACAGACAAAGGTGCTGTAAAAGTAATTTTGCTAGACACTCGGTATTATCGAGACTCCTTGCGTAAGAGCAAGAAAAAGAACAGGCGATACGACGCCTGGAATGAAAATGAAGGAGGAACGGTCTTAGGAGATATACAGTGGGATTGGTTAGAAAAGGAATTGCAAGATGAAAGCGCCGCATTTACTGTGATTGTTAGTAGCATCCAGTTTTTAGCAGATGAGCACGGCTGGGAAAAATGGGGCAATCACCCATCTGAAGTTAAAAAGATGTACAAAACACTTAAAAAAGCGAAGTCGAAAAACATTCTTTTTGTAAGTGGTGATAGGCATCTTGCAGAATTTTCAGTCACTAATGTGCCTGAACTGCCCTACGATTTAGTTGATTTTACAACGAGTGGATTAACACACACCTTTCCCGATAGCCCGAAAGAGCCCAATAGATTCCGTGTTGGAAAAGTCGTAAAGGGGCTTAATTTTGGAGTGTTGCATTTCGATTTAGAGGTTGAAAAAGCTTCTTTGGAAGTACGAGGTGTTAATAATGAACTTCTAGAAGTTTTAGAAGTTCAATATTAAGGGATACGCATCAACGACTATACATCAGTCTAGATTCCAATTTCTATCGCAGTTAAAAGCCTGTAAGCTAAAGCGACATCATAATTAATAATAACGCATTTTATTAATAAATTGGGATAAATGTGTAGTTTTGCACAAATTTTAAAAAACAGTGATGAGAACAGATAGAACATTTACAATGTTAAAGCCTGATAGTGTTGAAAAAGGACATATTGGAGCAATTCTTGAGAAAATTAATGCTTCTGGTTTTAGAATCGTAGCTTTAAAACTAACTCAAATGACAACAGCAGATGCTCAGGCATTTTATGAAGTGCACAGTGAACGCCCATTTTATGGGGAGTTAGTTGAGTACATGACGCGAGGTCCAATCGTTGCAGCGATTCTTGAAAAAGACAATGCTGTTGCAGATTTTAGAACCCTGATTGGCGCTACAAACCCTGCTGATGCGGCTGAAGGTACCATTCGAAAATTATACGCAGCTTCTATTGGAGAAAATGCAGTTCACGGAAGTGACAGCGATGAAAATGCAGCGATAGAAGGAAACTTCCATTTCTCTCAAAGAGAGATGTTTTAGTAGTATGCAAAACAAATAAAAGCGTCTTTTGAATTACAAAAGACGCTTTTTTTATGGGTAAAATTTAGCATGTATCAATTATCGGAGCACTAGTTTTGTAATTAACTCTTTGCCGAGCTCCTCATTGAGTATTTTGATTATTTTTTCTTTACCGTAACTTAATTCCTCGCGAAGTACTGAAGAACTTAGCTGCACGAAAAGGGTACTTTGATCCAACATAATATTTGTGGTGTATTTGGAAACAGCATTTCCTAATACTTTATGCCAAGCGTCGCTCACATCGAGTTTGTCTAGTCCTTTTTCTAGTTTGTTTGTCTCAATGAAGGCTTTTACAACATCACCGATACTGGTGTTTTCTGCTTTGCGTTTTGCCATTTTTTTCTTTTGGTTCTTCGATTAAGGTCGGAAGCTTAGTAAACGAAGCCTCAATGTTTCTTTTTGTTAGTTCCCAAAATTAAACTTTCTAAACTTTTTATAGGTATATATTTTAGAATCTCTATTAAGTATTTTTAATACACTGTCTGTGGCAACAAGTACGGTTTCTTTCCAGCTGTCAAAGGGGGTTGTGTAATAGAGGTTCAAGCTATCGTTTTCAACAATTAATTGAAACTTCTCAGCAGTACCGTTATTTACAAAACTTCCATCGAATTGAGGCGCCACCTTCGTACGTACCCCTTTTTCTTCCGAAATTTCTACGAAGTCTACTACTGCATTAATTGAAAAGTCTTTTATGTTTCCATTGGGTAATTGTACAGATTCAATGCCCCAATAACCGCCTAATTTATCTTTTTGAATGGTAGCGTCTTTTTTTTCGCATGAATTAAAAATAAAGAAAATCGCAAGAAGTAGTATGTTGTATTTCATTTTTTCCGATTTGAAGTTAATGTATCAATATAGCCCATGAAACAGATCTTCTTATACGTTTTTAGGATGTATTTAAAAACGGTACTCGTCGTATATTTCTTTTCTAAAGCGAAAACATTTTATAAGATTGCCCTACTTTTTTTATAACATTTTCTGTTCGCTCTTTGTGCGTGTCGCTTATAAATAACTGTCCGAAGTTCTCATTATGTACAAGCGTAATTATATGTTCAACTCGGTGCTCATCGAGTTTGTCAAAAATATCATCAAGCAATAAAATTGGATTTACTTTACACTGGGTTTTAATAAAATCGAATTGCGCTAACTTCAATGCTATTAAATATGATTTCTGTTGCCCTTGCGACCCGAACTTTTTAATCGGGTGTCCTTCTATTTCGAAAGAAAGATCGTCTTTGTGAATTCCAAAGTTGGTGTATTGAGACATCTTATCTTTTAAAATGTTCTCCTCTAAGAGTGTGCATAACCCCTTTTCTTTTAATTGGCTACTGTACTTTAGATCCACATGCTCTAAACCGCTGCTAATTGAATTATAGCGTGCCAAGAATATGGGTGTAAATGCTGATAAAAAGGCCGTACGTTTCTCAAATATTACGGAGCCATACATATGTAATTGTTCGTTGTATACGTCTAAATTGTCCTGATTAAAGGTATTGTTTAGAGCAAAATACTTAAGCAATGAATTTCTTTGGGTAAGTACTTTATTATAACTTAATAGTGTTGAAAGGTAAGAGCTATCTCCCTGAGATATAACACCATCGATAAACTTTCTTCGTGTGTCACTTCCTTCCGTTATAAGGTCTCGGTCTGCTGGAGAAATTAGAACTAAGGGCAGAAAACCGATGTGTTCACTAAATTTTTCGTAGGCTTTGGCATTGCGTTTTATTATTTTCTTCTGGCCTCTTTTTGCACTCACCAAAACCTTTTCATTTCTTTCATCTTTTAGGTACTGCCCTTCAATAACAAAAAAATCTTCGCCATGTTTTATATTTTGTCCTGTAATTGGGTTGAAATAGCTCTTTCCAAAGGATAAATGATAAATTGCATCCAACACATTTGTCTTTCCAATGCCATTTGGACCAACAAAACAGTTGATTTTAGGATCAAATTCAAAAGTTTCTGTTTCTATGTTTTTATAGTTAAGAAGAGATATTTTTTCTAATACCATGTTAATCAGTGTGTTGCAATTTAGTTTAAATAATACTGCTGCTTTTAAAAGTCTTTTGAAACAGACCTGCAAAATATTGAAAAATAAGAAATCTTTTCGCTTTTAAATTCTAATAAATATTTTATTTTTGCCCTTCAACAAAGATAACTATGGCAACGTACAAAAAACGTGGTGGTAAACCAAGAACGAAGGCTGAGAAAGATCAGAATATAGAAGACGGAAGTACTACCGCTGAGGTATTTAATACTTTGGACGAAGGGGCATCAAGAACCGAAGCTTGGGTTGAAAAGAATCAAAAATATATTTTGGGTCTTATTGGCGTAGTAGCTATTTGTGTGCTGGGTTATTTGGCCTACGAACAGTTTATTCAAAAGCCGAAAGAAATTGAGGCGACCAATGAGATGTTTCAGGCTCAGACGTATTTTGAGCAAGCATTAACGGCTCCAGCCAAGGATTCATTATTTAATTTATCTCTTAACGGAGGAGAAGGTAAGTATGGGTTTATAGATTTGGTTGATAAGTTTGGAGGAACAGCTGCTGGAAATCTCTCAAAATATTACGCTGGAATGGCTTTTCTTAATACAAATAACTACAAAGAAGCGATTAACTATTTAGATGACTTTAGTAGTGATGATGCTATAATTGGTCCTTTGGCTAAAGGGGGTATAGGTGATGCATTCGTGCAACTGGGTCAAGAAGATAAAGCCTTGGCTTATTATGAGATTGCGGCAAGTATGAGTATAAACGACTTTACGACACCGAGATTTTTATTGAAAGCCGGTACCGCTGCTATGAATACAGGTAAAAAAGAAAAGGCAATTAAACATTTTACTGAAATTGTTGAGAAATATCCGAATGCTACTGAGGCCGCCAAGGCGACTGGAAATATTGGAAAAGCGAACGCAATGAATTAAAAATGGCAACAGAAAATAATAATTTATCGGTTTATGATAAAGCAACAATCCCAGACGCGAAAAATTTTCGGTTTGGGATTGTTGTTTCAGAATGGAATCATAAGATTACTGAGGGCATGTTTCAAGGCGCCTTTAATGCGCTGAAAGATTGCGGAGCGATTAGTGATAATATTGTTCGTTGGAATGTACCTGGGAGTTTTGAACTGGTATACGGTTGTAAAAGGATGCAAAAGAGTTATGATATGCTTGACGCTGTGATTGCTATTGGAAGTGTAGTGCAAGGCGAAACAAAGCATTTTGATTATGTCTGTGAGGGAGTTTCACAAGGAATTAAAGACTTGAATGTGTTGGGAGATATTCCAGTAATTTTTTGTGTCTTAACTGATAACACACAACAACAAGCCATTGATCGAAGCGGAGGGATACATGGAAATAAAGGAACCGAGGCAGCGATAGCTGCAATTAAAATGGCTCAACTTAGAAAAGATTCGAAGTTTTAGTCTATAGCCGACTGTCGCCCATATTTATCCTGCGATGCGATAAAATTAGAGCATTGTAATTGTTCAAAACTTTGAAAGCCAAAATACTCCGAGAATTGCCTATTTTCAGTAACTTTGAATTCAACTATTATGGGCATTTTAAAAACACGCAAGAATAAAAAATTCGATTATCAACCTCGTTATTTTGATGACAAAGGGGAAGGTAGCCCATTTCAAATTGAACATAAATTTGATAAATTTCGTTCTACGGTAGGTCCTAATAATGGCCTGAAGGGCAAGTTTGTAAATGCTTGGGATGATATTAGAGACCCCTCTAGTCGCGCTACCAATAAAATAATATTAGTCGTTATTGCTGTTTTAGTTTTGTTTTTTCTTTACATAATCGAGTTCGACTTGTCTATATTCTTATCCAAATAATGGCAGACATCATTAAACTTTTACCGGATCATGTTGCGAATCAAATTGCCGCAGGCGAGGTTGTGCAACGTCCAGCTTCAGTCGTTAAGGAATTGTTAGAAAACGCCTTAGATGCTGGGGCTTCAGAAATCACCTTGGTTATCAAGGAGGCAGGTAAAATATTGGTGCAAGTAATAGATAACGGCATGGGTATGAGTAATGCCGATGCTCGCCTGTGTTTTGAGCGTCATGCCACATCAAAGATTACATCTGCAGAAGATCTATTTAGCCTTCATACAAAAGGATTTAGAGGAGAGGCCTTGGCCTCCATAGCTGCGATCGCACATGTCGAGTTAAAAACGAGAACAGAAACTTCCGAAGTAGGAACAAAAATAAGTATCGAAGGTAGTCAAGTAATAGAGCAAGAGTCTGTTGTTTCTTTAACAGGAACGACTATTTCGGTGAAAAATTTATTCTACAATATTCCTGCAAGACGTAATTTTCTTAAAAGTAATACGGTTGAAACACGCCATATAATTGATGAATTCCACAGAGTAGTTTTAGCGCATCCTCAAGTTTCCTTCACCATGCTGGCTAATGGAAGTGATGTGTTTAAATTGCCTGAGAGTAATTTGAGACAACGAATAGTAAATGTATTTGGTGCTAAATCAAATGAAAAATTGGTTCCTGTTTCTGAAGAAACTGAAATTATTAAAATTAACGGATTCGTTTTAAAGCCCGATTTCGCAAAAAAAGGTAGGGGAGGGCAGTTCTTCTTTGTAAACAATCGTTTTATTAAGAGTCCATATCTTCATCACGCGGTACTTTCAGCATTCGAAGGTTTAATAAAAGAAGGCACAACCCCCGGGTATTTTTTATTTTTAGATGTAGACCCTAAGTCCATAGATATTAATATACATCCCACTAAGACAGAAATTAAATTCGACGACGAACAGGCTTTATATGCCATACTAAGATCAACAATAAAACACAGCTTAGGTCAATTTAGCATTGGTCCGGTTCTAGATTTTAATCGGGAAGCAGAATTGGACACACCTTACGATTATAATAAAAAATCACCTGTGGCACCTATCATCGATGTTGACAAGGAATTTAATCCTTTTCAAAAGGAATCGACGAAAGGTCGCGGCGCTGTTCCTTATCAAAAGGAAAAAGGTGCCTCATGGGAATCTTTATACGTTGGACTTAACGAGGGCTTTGGTTCTGTTCCTAGATCAGCTAACGAATCGGCGAATAGTGTCGAAATGCATTTTGAGAGTGATGAAGTTACTGGAACTCTTTTTGATGATGAGTCTGAAGCCGCCGGGCAGACAACGTTTCAACTACAAAAGAAGTACATTATCAGCCCAATAAAATCGGGGCTCATGATCATTCATCAGCATTTGGCTCATCAACGTGTTTTGTACGAAGAATTACTCAAGAATATAACGGTTCAGGAAGCCGTAAGTCAACAGTTGTTATTTCCCCTATGTTTTAATTTAGCAAAGCCGGATGTGGAAATATTGAAAAAAATTCAGGAGCAGTTGGAGCATACCGGATTTGTTTTCGCTGCTTTAAAGGATGATATTGTTGAGATCGAAGGAATTCCGGTTACGGTTGCTGAAAGTCAAATAGAAAAAATACTTGAACAATTAATAAATGATATTCGAGAAGAGGTTCCAGACGCGGGCTTTAGTCAGAATGATTTGCTTGCGAAATCAATGGCAAAGAGTATGGCAATTAAAACGGGCGTATCTTTGAGCAGAGAAGAGCGAGAGCATCTGGTAAATCAGTTGTTTGCTTGTAAGGAGCCTAGTTTTGCGCCAAACAATAGGGCGGTTTTAATTACAATGGATGTCAATGATTTTGATAAAAAATTTTTATAGATGGGTAGAATAACGGATACAGTAAAAGCACTTATTATCGTAAATGTATTGTTCTATATGGGCTCTATGTACACCGGTGAGGTTGCCTACAAATTGTTTTCACTTTATTATTTTGAAAGTCCCAATTTTCATTTTTGGCAACCTTTAACTCATATGTTTATGCATGATAGCCAAAGCATCATGCACATTCTATTCAATATGTTTGGACTTTATATGTTTGGTTCCCCTTTGGAAGCGAGGTGGGGTCGAAACAAATTCTTGTTCTTTTATTTTTCTGCTGGAATAGGTGCGGCTCTTATACACACGATGGTTAACTATTATCAAGTACAAAGCGGCGTGGATGCCTTGCTTGCGGGTGGGTGGAGTCAAGAAAACATAACTAATTTTTTAGAGACAGGAACTGGTGGGAGTCGAAGTATTTTGGAAGTAGTTTCTCAGAGTAAAATTGACACTATCTTTTCATCATACAATGTTCCAGCTGTTGGGGCTTCGGGAGCGATTTATGGTATTTTAGTAGCATTTGGAATGATGTATCCAAATACCGAGTTAATGCTTATGTTTTTACCCATTCCAATCAAGGCAAAATATTTTATTCCGGTTTTACTTCTCATTGATTTATTCTCAGGACTCACTGGATTCTCCCTTTTTGGACAGAATATTGCTAATTGGGCCCATATTGGAGGTGCCTTGTTTGGCTTTATCATGGCCTATTATTGGAAAAAAAATAGTTTTAACGACAAGCGGTGGTATTAAGACGTATGGCAAATAATTTAACATATCAATTTAAAAATGCAAGCATCTTAGTAAAGATTATAGCGGTAAATACGGCTCTTTTTTTATCAATTTATTTGGCGTCATTTCTTTTTGGAATACCACAAGATATCCTTGTTTCTTGGTTTGTGCTCCCAGACGACCCTCTAAGTTTGATCTTGCAACCGTGGTCTTTAATTACCTATAGTTTTTTACACTTCGGTGTTTGGCACCTAGTGTTTAATATGCTCTGGTTGCATTGGTTTGGAAAAATAGTATTGAATCTCTTTAACGCAAAACGATTCTTAACGATCTATTTATTGGGAGGTCTGTTTGCGGGGCTTTTTTATGTTTTAGCGTATAATCTATTCCCTGTTTTTATTAATACATCTGGGCATCTTATAGGAGCTTCGGGAGCCGTTATGGCTATCATGGTGTTTATTGCGACCTATAGTCCGAATACGGAAATTCGGGTGTTTATGTTTACAATTAAGCTATGGCACATCGCTGCCTTTGTACTATTGTTAGATCTCGTTAAAATTCCAACATCAGGCAATGCAGGGGGGCTTTTAGCTCATGTGGGAGGTGCAATTTTTGGATACGTATATGCCATTCAAATGGCGAAGGGTAATGACATAGGCAAGTGGTTTGAAAATGGGATGGATTGGTTTTTTGACCTCTTTAAATCTCGAGCTAAGAAGCCCTTTAGAAAAGTACATCGCAATGTGCGGCCAACACCGAAGAAGGGAAAATCACCTACAGATAAAACAGCACATCAGTCGAGGGTGGATAGCATATTAGATAAAATAGGTAAGAGTGGTTATGAGAGTTTGACTAAGGAGGAAAAAGATTTTTTGTTTAACGCAGGAAAAGGAGAAAAATAATAAAAACCTACTTGAAAAAAACAACAATTTTAGGAAGATTTACTTTTTGGATGAATGGCGTTGCTGCTTTTTTTCTAATCGTCTCTTTTGTACTGCCTTATTTGCCACCAAAACATTTCCCAACGGTTTCTTTGCTAAGCCTTATAGTTTCACCGCTAATTTTTTTAAATATCATCTTCGCTCTGTACTGGATACTTTTAGGTAAGTTGAAGCTATTGCTTTCTTCGGGTGTTTTAATAATGGCTTATTTTTTCTTCAATTCTTTTTTACAGTTCTCTTCTGAAGGCAATGCCGAGCAGTACGATGCTACTTTAAAGGTGATGTCGTATAACGTGCGTTTGTTTAACGCCTATGAAAAGAATTCCTCTGTAAATGTTTCTGAGACCTTACAAGACATTATAGAATCAAAAAAACCGGATGTCATTTGTATTCAGGAATACTATAGGGATGAAAGTATTGGTTTTTCAGCATATCCTTATCAGTATATCTATTTTAATAAAAAAAAGAATAGTAAAGGAGTGCTTCAAGAACATATCCTTGGGCATGCGATTCTATCGAAGTATCCTATTGTGAATAAAGGTGCGTTCGACTTTAGGGGCACTTTTAATAATAGCTTATATGTTGATGTTGTAAAGTCACAAGACACCATTAGAATTTATAATTTTCATTTGGAGTCTATGGGGGTTCAGGCTAAAGTTTCTTACTTGCAGGTGGCTGATACCAAGAGGCTTTTGGGCAGAATGTCTAACAGCTTTAAGGAACAACAGTCACAGATTGAAGAAGTTTTAGCTCATAAAGCCTCGTCGCCATATCCAGTGCTTTTTTCAGGTGACTTCAATAACACACCATTTTCTTATATATACCGAGAAGTACAGAAAGAGATGAAAGATTGCTATTTGGAGCGTGGCAATGGACTGGGCACAACATATTTATTTGATTTTTACCCCATGCGGATCGATTATATTTTTGCTTCAGAAGCTTTTGATGTCTTGAACTTTGAGACTATAAGACAAACTTTTTCAGATCATTACCCCATAATTTCCACGGTTGGCTGGCCCGCTATTCCTGAAATTAAGACGCATTAATCGAAAGCAATCTTTTGAGATTCCAGGTAATTTAAAGCGTTTGGACCTTCATTGAATAGCAAATCCAAAACTGAAAGGTTTGGTAAAAATTCGTGGTGCTCTTGCAAAACCTGTCTATAGGGTTCAAACTTAAAATGTAGGTCGCTTTTTACTTCAATTAAAGAACGTAGGTCAGTAGTGTTAGGTTCTTTCTCGTATTTCTGACTTTTTGAGACTACTACCTCAATACCTAATAAACCACATAGTAAATGAAATATCTCAATATTTAGGTCGAGTAAATTGTTCGCCGGTCGTGTAAAGAAATCTTTTAAATCGTCCTCGTAGTACTCGAAAAAAGGGGAGGTTCGATAGGCTGTCTGTATCGATTTCCAGTGATGCAACTGCCAGGGGAAGTCATTCTCTATAACAACAGAATTCATTTGGCTTCTAAGCCCTTCTTTGTTGTGTTTTATTGGAATATTCAATAATAACTTGCCATTATTATGTGCAATATACATTCGATTTCGATACGTCTGTTTTTGATAATTTCCGTATGCCTCTATCACCACATTCTTTGCTTGAGAAACAGCAGCCATTTGCAGAATGGATGGAAAATAGGAGGGATGGATTAAAATCGCATGCATAAAGTTATTCCTTATGTTTTTAGTGGTTTCATTTTTAGCGTACTTGCCCCATACAGTTCCAGCCCAAATGAGGCCTCATATTGTCACCTAATTTATGTCTTCACCAATTACTTTTTGGTCGCCTTTTTCTTCTTCTTGAAATAATCAAAAAGAAACCATCCGGCAAGTAAGATTAACAAATATTTAAAATACGATACAGGTGGGCCGTCGCCGCCAACGGTAGTAAATAATCGTTCCCAGCGAATCTTGTTCATAATGCCCTTAGCATTGCTATTCCAGCTCATCCAAACCAGCACAGGCTTTCCTACAACATGTGTGAAAGGCACAAACCCCCACATACGTGCATCTTGTGAATTATTTCTATTATCACCCATTAACCAGTAATAGTCTAGCTTAAAAGTGTAGCTTGTTAAAGGGTTTCCATTGAGAAGCACTTGGGTGCCCGACTGTGAAATTTTATTTTCTATGCCCATCTCACTTCCTTCATACACCTCGATAATGCGACGATACAAAGGCAATGTTTCAGCCGTAATCGCAACACTTGCACCTGCTTTCGGGATATACATCGCTCCAAAGTAGTCTGTATTCCATTGATAATATGGGCTTTGAGGAAAGGTACTGAGGTCGCTAACGTCCTTTTTAGCAGTCGTTTTAAAAATAGTGTCCATGCCTGGATAATTTTTAAATCGTTCATAGGATGCATCGGTCATCATAGCTCGGAATACCCTATAACTTGGCGGATTATCCATGGGATATAGGTCTGTAATATCGTATTGTTCGGCAGCAAAGCTAGGGTTTAACGGGTTTTTAGTTCTAAAGGCATAGCCGAATTGTAATTTCGCTCTGCCGGGAAGTTCGTTTTTTGTACCATTTATATATACATATCCATCGCGTACTTCTAATGAATCTCCAGGAAGACCAACACAGCGCTTCACATAATTTGATTTCTTGTCCAGTGGTTTTATATCTACTTTTGAACGCGGATTGGTAATATTTGTTAATGTATCAGGAGGCCAACTAAACACAACGATGTCATTTTGTTTTATCTTCTGAAAACCAGGAAACCTGAAATATGGAATTTGAAGATCTTTTAGATACGATTTTGATTTTAATATTGGAATGGTATCATGAACCATTGGAAATGCAACTGCCGTCATTGGGGTACGAGCACCGTAATGAAATTTACTTACAAATAAGAAGTCACCAACAAGTAAGGTTTTTTCTAATGAAGAGGTGGGAATTGTAAATGGCTGCATCACATAGGTATGCACAATAGTAGCTGCAACTACAGCAAATAAAATAGAGCTAACCCATTCGCCCCCAGAGGTACGTGGTATACGGCTTCTATCTTTGATATGAGATACGTCTTGCGTATAATTAATATAATAAATATAGAGCCCAAAACTTAACAATCCTAAAACAGTGTCTGTTGTTTTGTTTCTTCCGAAACTTCGCAATGTTTCTATCCATACTACAGGGAACATGATTAGGTTCACAATTGGAATGAACAACAAAATGACCCAATACCAGGGGCGATTGATGATTTTCATTAGAACTACCGCATTGTATATGGGAACCGCCGCTTCCCAAGCCTTTCTACCTGCCTTAACATACAGCTTCCAAGTTCCTAAAAAGTGTATAACCTGCACGATAAGTGCAAAAAGTAACCAACCTGTCCAACTCATTTTATTTTTATTTTATGCAGAATTCAACTGCATTATTTAATCTATATTTCGAATACGCTTTCGCGATTTTTGAATTTCCTTTTAAGTATCAAGACGCAGCACATCTTTCATCGTAAAGACACCTTTTTTTGATTGAAGCCATTCTGCCGCTACTATTGCACCGATAGCAAACCCTTCTCTACTATGCGCTTCGTGCTTAATCGATATAGAATCTATCTCGGAAGCGTATACAACTTCATGCAAGCCATGCACCGTATCTATTCTTTTTGCAGTTATCTCGATAGCATCTTCCTCCGCTTCGTTCAGTTTCCAACCTGTTTTACTGCTGTGTTTCATAATCCCTTCAGCTATAGAAATTGCTGTACCGCTTGGAGCATCCTTTTTTTGAATGTGATGAATTTCTTCGATAGAAACCCTATATGCCTCCCATGGGCGCATTATTTGTGCTAATTGTTGATTCAAATTAAAAAATAAATTGACACCAATGCTGAAGTTGGACGCATAGATGAAGCTTCCGTTACTGTCTTCACAAAACTTTATGACTTCATCATAATCCTTTAACCATCCCGTAGTTCCTGAAACTACAGGTATCCCTAGTTCTAAACAAGCTTTAATATTTCTAGCTGCCGTTTTAGGTGTTGAAAAATCTATCGCTACATCAGCCTCACTTAGAGAACCTTGAGACATGTTACTTGAACTTTTAAATACAATAGAGTGCCCTCGCTCATTAGCCAAACGTTCTATGGTTTTACCCATTTTTCCATATCCTAATAATGCTAATTTCATTTTATCTGATAGGTGAAAGATAGCCCATAACTGCTTTGAGCGTTCACTGGGTTAAAATTTAATTTAGGCTTTAGAGATAAATCATCACTCACATTAAATTGTCTAAAATGCGAATCAATATTTGCATCAATAATATTCAATAAATAGAAGGCTAAGGATACAATGATACTCACATCTTTGTTTTTCTGAGCAGTTTTTTGTGCATCGACCAGTCGTTGGCTCGAAATAGTTGGCTCTTCATTATCACCGTAAAACTCGTCATCGGTGAATCCTGCTAATCTTCTTTTATAGGCGTTTCGAAAGCGATCGTAGTCATTATTATTTTGTATATAAAAATAGATTCCAGTTGCCATTCCAGCATAAATAATAGGAATCTTCCAGTATTTTTTATTGTACGCCTGACCTAAACCAGGCAAAACAGCAGAATAAAAGGCCGCTCGCTGAGGCGCCAATGGATCGTATTTCTCTGAAGGATTCAGGGAGTCTTTAATTACAAGAATACCTTCATTTTTTACAGTTAGTGTGTCTGCCGTTTGAGCAAAAGTAATTGCAGTTAGTAGCACGCACACGATATTTAGTAGCTTATTTTTCACGTTTTATAAGCTTCAGGATTCGTTGAAATTCTTCTCTATTTTTGAAAGGAAAGACAAATTGACCCTTACCAGAACCGTTTATTTTAATATCCACATGGCTGTCAAATAAACTAGATAATTCTTTTTTTGCATCCTTCGCAAATAACGGAATGGCTTTCTTTGTCCCGGGTTTTTTTACACTAGGTTCTCTATAATCTCTTACAATTGCTTCGGTTTCACGAACTGATAAGCGATCTCTAAGCACTCTTTCATAAATGTCTAATTGATCAGCCGATGCTTCAACATTAATAAGGGCCCTACCATGGCCCATTGAGATAAACCCATCTCTCATCCCCGTTTGAATAATAGGATCTAACTTTAATAACCTTAGATAATTCGCAATAGTTGATCGGTTTTTACCCACTCGATCGCTTAATGTTTCCTGAGTAACTTGAATTTCTTCTATTAACCGCTGATAAGAAATGGCAATTTCAATAGGATCTAAATCTTGGCGTTGTATATTTTCCACCAAGGCCATCTCTAAAGACTCTTGATCGTTTGCAATGCGTATGTATGAGGGTATTGTTGCTAGTCCTACTAGTTTTGAAGCGCGAAATCGGCGTTCTCCGCTTACAAGTTGGTATTTGTTAAACTCGATTTTCCGCACCGTAATTGGTTGAATAACGCCTAATTCTTTGATTGAAGAGGCCAACTCTCGGAGCGACTCTTCGTTGAAGCTTGTTCGGGGCTGAAATGGATTTACATCAATAGAATTAAGGTCCAATTCTACAATACTGCCAACCACCTTGTCGGCGTTTTTATCATCTACAGATGTAATATCATTGGATGGGTCGCTCAGCAATGCAGAAAGGCCGCGACCTAAAGCTTGTTTTTGTGTTGCTCTCGCCATTAGTACTTACTTGTTTTTCTCGATTAATTCTTGCGCCAAACTTAAGTAATTATTAGCCCCTGTGCTACTCGCGTCATACCCAATGATACTCTCCCCAAAACTTGGAGCCTCCCCTAAGCGCACATTTCGGTGAATGATTGTTGTAAAAACCATCTCTGTAAAGTGCTTCTTAACTTCATCCACAACTTGATTCGATAACCTAAGTCTGGAATCATACATGGTTAAAAGCAACCCTTCGATATCAAGATCAGAATTGTGTATTTTCTGCACGCTTTTAATGGTATTCAATAGTTTGCCCAAACCTTCTAAGGCAAAATATTCACACTGTATAGGAATAATTACAGCATCTGAAGCTGTTAATGCATTCAGGGTTAGGAGTCCAAGAGAAGGTGCGCAATCTATAATAATGTAATCATATTCTTCTTTTAAACTGCCTATAGCAGACTTTAACATGGACTCTCGACTTGGCATGTCTACTAGTTCAATTTCAATGGCTACGAGATCTATGTGTGCTGGAATAATATCCACGTTGGGCGATGATGTCGCTACAATTGCGTCCTTTGCCACGGCGGTGTGCTCAATTACTTGATAGGATCCCAATTCTACCTTTTCTACATTGATACCTAATCCAGAGGTAGCATTGGCTTGTGGATCGGCATCTATTAGTAACACCTTTTTTTCAAGAACGCCTAGGGACGCTGCTAAATTTACGGACGTAGTTGTTTTACCAACACCTCCTTTTTGATTTGCGATAGCAATGATTTTCCCCATTAATTTTTTCTGAATTATGGGACTAAAAATACGATTAATTACGCGGACTGAAAATGATTTTTGTTAACATGAAGTGAACATTCTTTGAAGCTAAGACTACAATCAAAATAAGTCTCTAATATTGCGATTGTTGGTTCAATGAAAGCGCTTATCGGCTCCAGTTTATTTAATGGAATAAGATCAATAGCTCTACCCAATTTTATACATTAACAAAAAATAAATATTATTTTGAAACTGAAACAAGTGCTCAGATTGAAATTCGTTTTAGGAATACTAGTTGGCTCTATAGCGCATTTTAATTTATCATGGTTTCATGATTGGTGTATTAATTTTTGAAGGCTTATTTGTTTTTCTTTGAGCGAATCCTAACCATTGAATTTCGAACGGCAAATGCCATAAAATAGTTGCTGTGCAACCTATCTATTTTCTGTCATTCACCACCACATCTCGATGGTTTCATGATTGGTGTATTAATTTTTGAAGGCTTATTTGTTTTTCTTTGAGCGAATCATCGCCTCGAGCATATCCCACATTTGTTCGGGTACTTCTTCCAGAAGATTCATTTGTCCGGCACCTTTAAGCCATTCTCCTCCATCAATAACGACAACTTCACCATTGATATACGCAGAGAAGTCGGAGACCAAGTATGCTGCTAGATTGGCTAACTCTTGATGATCACCAACACGTTTAAGTGGTACTTTTTTCGACAGGTCAAATTTTTCTTTTAAATCGCCTGGCAACAATCTATCCCAAGCACCTTTGGTAGGAAATGGCCCCGGGGCAATTGCATTAAAACGAATGCCATATTTAGCCCATTCTACAGCTAAAGACCTCGTCATAGCCAAAACACCAGCTTTTGCGGTTGCACTCGGCACCACATACGCCGATCCAGTAAATGCATAGGTCGTAACAATGTTTAATACTGTCTTGTTGGTTTCTTTTTGAGCAATCCAATGTTTTCCGAAGGCCAGGGTACAATTTTTTGAACCTTTAAGAACAATGTCAATGATGGTATCAAATGCATTTGCAGAAAGCCTTTCAGTAGGACAAATAAAGTTTCCTGCGGCATTATTTAAAAGCACATCAACGGTACCATACTCGGCTATCGAAGCTGCAACCATAGCCTCCACTTCATCGTAGTTGCGAACATCACATTGCACCGTTAAAACTTTTCCACCCGTTTGAGCTTCTAATTCAGCTTTCACAGTCTGTAATTTCTCAATATTCCTTGAAGTGATAACAACATTAGCTCCTAACTCTAAAAAATAGGTTGTCATTGCCTTTCCCAGGCCACTTCCGCCGCCTGTAATTACAATAGTTTTTCCCTTGAGCGCGTCATCACGCAACATTTTTGCTTTAAAATTCATTGAATTATTTTTTGAGTTTGTAAAAATAACGAATTAATCAATTAGTATGCGTGCATAACAGATTATAAATACTGCCACTTATAAACAACACAATGTTTAAAGCGCGGGTCATTTATTATAGCGGGATGTTGAAATGTATTTTCGTACTGCATACCGATTTTTGTCATTACTCCTTGTGAGGCCTTATTCGTATCGGTTGTAAAGGCTAAAACCTCTTTTAGTCCAAACATCGAATAAGCGATTTTTAGGCAAGCAGCAGCCGATTCGGTCGCATATCCTTTACCCCAAGCCGAGCGTTTTAAACGCCAGCCTATGTCTACACAGGGCGTAAAGTCACTGTCCCACGTCTGATTGGCAAATCCCGTAAATCCAATAAACGCTCCAGTTTCTATAAGATCTATAGCAAAATAGCAATAGCCGTGCTTTTTAAAGTGATGGTCTAATCTTGAAATTAAAGCAAGGGTTTCCTCTTTGGAAAGTGGCTTCGGAAAGTGTTTCATCACCAATGCGTCTTTGCACATTTCAATACATGGAACGGCATCTGAGGGAAGCCAATTTCGAAACCCCAGTCTTTCAGATTTAAAAAGATATTCTTTCTTTAATTGCAGCCTGTGTCGATTTAAAATGAAGCATTTTTTTAGGAGGACTTTATACTAATCAACCGAATCGATTAATATCTGAAGTATTTCAATAGCGGCCTCACTAATCTTAGTTCCCGGGCCATAAATTGCTACTGCCCCAGCATCAAAAAGATATTGATAATCCTGAGCAGGGATTACACCTCCAACGATTACCATAATGTCTTCTCGACCATAGTTTTTTAATTCCTGGATCACCTGGGGTACTAATGTTTTATGACCTGCCGCTAGAGATGAAACACCCAATACGTGAACATCGTTTTCCATGGCTTGTTTGGCTGCTTCTGCGGGTGTTTGAAATAAGGGGCCAATATCAACATCGAATCCAACATCGGCATAACCAGTGGCAACAACTTTTGCACCACGATCGTGGCCGTCTTGTCCCATTTTTGCTATCATAATGCGCGGGCGACGACCTTCCAGAGTTGCAAACTCATCTGCCTTCTCTCTTGCTTTTGCAAAGCTTAGATCCTTACTTATTTCTTTACTATACACACCACTAAATGTTTTTATTTGAGCTTTGTAACGTCCAAATTCTAATTCTAAGGCATCACTTATTTCTCCTAAAGTAGCTCGTTCTCGAGCAGCTTCAACAGCTAAAGCTAACAAATTTCCTTCACCTGTCTTCGCACAACTTGTTAAATTTGAGAGGGTCTCGAGCACTTTCGAACTGTTTCTTTCAGATTTAATCTTGTTAAGTCTCTCGATTTGGGACAAACGAACTTTTTGATTATCAACATCTAATATTTGTAACGGATCTTCTTTTGCTAAGCGATATTTGTTTACACCAACGATACTGTCTTGACCGCTGTCAATACGAGCTTGTTTTCTTGCTGCTGCTTCTTCAATGCGAAGCTTCGGAATTCCCGCTTCGATTGCCTTTGTCATTCCACCTAATTCTTCAACTTCTTGAATAAGTTCCCAGGCTTTATTCGCGATTTGATTGGTGAGATTTTCAACATAATAGCTGCCAGCCCAGGGGTCTACGGTTTTAGTAATATTTGTTTCTTCTTGAAGGTAAATTTGAGTGTTTCGTGCGATTCTGGCTGAGAAATCGGTTGGCAATGCAATGGCTTCATCTAGCGCATTTGTATGCAATGATTGTGTTCCTCCAAATACAGCTGCCGTAGCTTCGATACATGTTCTAGCAACGTTATTGAATGGATCTTGTAGTGTTAAACTCCAACCACTGGTCTGGCAATGTGTTCTTAATGCCAACGATTTTTCTTTTTTTGGATCAAATTGCTTTACGATTTTTGCCCATAACATGCGAGCGGCCCTCATTTTTGCAATTTCCATAAAATGGTTCATACCAATTCCCCAAAAGAAGGAAAGTCGAGGTGCAAATAAATCAATATCCAATCCGGCTTTTACTCCGGTGCGAATATATTCCAGACCATCGGCCAATGTATAGGCTAGTTCTATATCACAGGTAGCACCCGCTTCCTGCATATGGTATCCTGAAATTGAAATAGAATTAAATTTTGGCATTTTCCCTGAAGTGAACTGAAAAATATCACTAATTATTTTCATCGAGGCAGTAGGAGGGTAGATGTATGTATTTCGAACCATAAATTCTTTCAAAATATCATTCTGAATGGTCCCTGCCAGTGATTCCAAAGACACACCCTGTTCTTCTGCAGCAACAATATAGAAAGCCATTATTGGCAAAACGGCCCCGTTCATAGTCATTGAAACACTCATCTCTCCTAGAGGAATCTGGTCGAATAAAATCTTCATATCCTCCACGCTATCAATAGCAACTCCGGCCTTTCCAACATCCCCAACCACGCGCTCATGATCACTGTCATATCCTCTATGGGTTGCGAGGTCAAAGGCTACAGACAAGCCTTTTTGTCCTGCTGCAAGGTTTCGCCTATAGAATGCATTGCTGTCTTCGGCAGTCGAGAACCCAGCATACTGACGGATCGTCCAAGGCCTTCTCACGAACATGGTAGAATAAGGACCTCGTAAATAAGGAACTATTCCAGCAACAAAGTTGAGGTGCTCAAGATTCTCCGTATCTTTTACGGTGTATTGTTTTTTTATATCTATGGTTTCCGGAGTTGAAAAAACCGTACTCGATGTACCTTCAATCGATGTTTTATCGTTTAAATCGGTGCTATCAATATGTTGTAAATTCTTTCTGGACATTTTATTTGTCTGCGTTTATAGATCGAATAGATACTGATAGTAGGTATCCAGGGCTATATACATTCCATAATTTGGATCTACTAAGGCTGCCTTAATGTTCAATCGAAACCGATCAGCCATTAGTTTTGGGGTCATGCTATTTGCACTATTGAGCGCTTGGATGGATAATGCCATGTCCTTGTCTTTGATGTTGCTTATGAGGCAATTAACGAACTCACTATTGTAATTAAGATTGCTCATGGCAGGTTTTCTATCCCAAAGTTGTGTCTCCTTTCTAAGTTCGTTCATAACATTTTTGGTATGGTTAGAAACAATACTTTCATAATCAGCTTGTCCTAAGGCCCCATTGTACACATAATTTGCATAGGCTTCGTAGGTAGACATGCCGCTTTGAGAGGGGTCATTTGATTTCGTTCGGTAGTATACTGTGATATCATCAAAAAAGCTGTAAAGAGCCTCATTTAGTAGCTTTTCATTTGTGCCAGCGCAACTTACCTGCATTGGTTTGTCATTGTATTTATATTCAAAAGGCGCGCTGCATGCTGAGATAATTAGCACAAAAAAGCAGCCAATTAATAGGTTATAAAATCGATTCATTTTCTAATCTTTTTTGCTCTGTTTTTTCGGATAAACGTCTTTCGATTATCGGTTGTATTAATGTTTTTCGAACATTTGTTTTTACAAAGGGGTATAATTCAAGGTCATTTTTCATTTTGTCCTGATTATTGATATGCTTGTTGGTTCCCAAAAGAACCAACTTCCCTTCATCAAATAGATGTTGTTCTTTGGATGCACTTTCTTTTATTTTTCGGAGTATGATCCCTTCTTTTAACTGCGATAAGAAACCGCCACCAGCTTCTATTTCTTTAAAAACTTCAAGTGCCTTTTTTGCCAACTCACTTGTTAGGTTTTCAATATAATAGGACCCATCTGTTGGATTACTAACGGCATCGAAATAACTTTCAGCCTTTAAAATTAACAACTGATTCCTTGAAATTCGTTCTCCAAATTCATTGCTTTTATGATATAAAGCGTCATAGGGTAAATTGCAAATTGTGTCGGCTCCGCCTAATACAGCACTCATGCATTCTGTGGTTGTGCGAAGCATATTTATATTGTAATCGTATATTGTTTTGTTGCGTTTTGTTGGCCTCGCAACAATATGACAGGTTTGAGGTACATGAAACTCTTTTGCTATGAGCGCATATAATTTTCGAAGTGCTCTAATTTTTGCAATTTCAAAGAAGTAATTTGAACCAACGGAAACTTGAAAAGTCATTTTTAGTGCACTCCTTATTCCCTCGTTTTTAGAAGCGCTTGTGTAATGATTCAAGTATTCAGTGGCTTGAGCGATCGCATAGGCAAGCTGCTGGGTGATGTTTGCTCCCGCATTTTGATAAACGCATGTGTCAACACTTAAAATGTTTTCAGAATCGTTTTTCCGAAGAAATTTCCCTACTATATCGTGGTCACTTTTTAAGTTGCTAAACCAATTTCCAGTTGAGACCAAATTGCCAATAATATCAATATTGTAGAATGCTGTCGCCTGTTGCTTCGTTAGATATTCTATTAATTGTGTGATAAATGCCTCAGAAATGAACTTTAGAGTAAAATATATTGGAACATTTTTGAAAGGAAAATTTAGAAGTGAAGCAGCAATGTTGAATTCTTTTTCAGAAGTGATAATAATGGCCTCAGCACCTCTTTTTATAGCATCGAGCATTAAATTATTTGCAATTGATTCATCATCAATAAAAACATCTTGGGCAATTGACCACTGGTTTGGATGTCCAGGAACTGGTTTGGGTGCACTTTTTGCATCCTCTGCGTGATAGAATGGCTTTACATTTATTCCTTCGGCACTCTGCCAAACAAGCGTATTGTTGTAATCTGCCCCTTTAAGATCGACTTGAATTTTTTGCTTCCACTGTTTTGCCGAAACCGGGTCAAATTCGCTAAACAAAAACTTATTCATTCTTTTTGTTTTTAATACTGTCTTGATGTTCTATGATGAATATTTCTTCATCATTTTTTTTAAGAAAGTAGACTTCCCTGGCAAATTTTTCTACCTCGCTACTATCTTTCATTTTTTCTATAAAGACCTTGTCTTTTTTTATTTCTTCTTTGTAAAACGCTTTGTTGTCTTCTAAGGCCTCAATGTCCTTGACCAGTTCATTGTGAATAAAGAACGAATTTGCGTCGAAATAAAACATCCAAATAAGAAACAAGGAGGCGATAAACACATATTTATTGCCTATATATCGAACCCATTTATTTTGTCTTATTTCTGAAAATTTCAAGCTAATTATACTAAATTTTGATTAATAATATTTCGAATTAGGTTTACCGCAACGGTATTGTGTTTATTGGTTGGGACAATTATATCCGCAAATCCTTTCGTGGGCTCAATAAATTGTTGGTGCATTGGCTTAAGAGTGTTTTGGTATCTATCTAAAACTTCATTTAAATCCCTACCGCGGTCGATCATATCTCGTTTGAGTCTTCTTATTAAGCGTTCGTCACTGTCTGCATGCACATACACCTTAATATCCAACATTTCCCTGATTTCAGCATTCGTTAGAATTAGAATGCCTTCAACAATAATTACTTTTTTTGGGAATGTCCGGATTGTTTCAGTGGTCCGATTATGCTCTATAAAAGAGTAGACAGGCTGTTCAAAGGATTTTCCACTTCGCAGTTCTTTGAGATGCGACAGCATTAAATCAAAATCTATCGAATTTGGATGGTCGAAATTAATTTTAACCCTATCATCGTAACTTAGGTCACTCGTGTCCTTGTAATATGAATCCTGTGAAATCACACAAACTTCATCTTTGGGAAGTTCTGCAATAATCTGTTTAACTACAGTAGTCTTGCCGCTTCCAGTACCGCCAGCGATGCCGATAATTAGCATAAATATATTGGTTTTCACAAAAGTAGGTATTAATACCAATTTATATATAAAATGAACTGAATTTTTTACGTTCAAGCCGAAAAACCCTTTCCTAGTATCTAACGGGTTTGTTTCATGTTTGGAAGCTCACCCATCGGGCTGTGTTGGGGGAACTTTAATATGGCATATTCCTTTACTAATGATTTACAAGTAACCTGTGTACTCTGTTTTTATGTTGAAGTCTTTACCTGTCTACAGCAGTCTGGAGCGTTTGTCTTGTTTTAAGGTGTTTTCACTTGGGTTTATTAATGGTGTCTTTTGGCTTCATACGGGCCGTAAAAACGTGTTGTATCTAGAGTAATGAGCGTTGTTTTTTCTTATCAAAAGATTCCTTTGAAAAGATAATAAAAATGTATTGTAAAGTAAATAAAAAGAATATCTTTGCACCTCAATTTTTCGGGGTGTAGCGTAGCCCGGTTATCGCGCCACGTTTGGGACGTGGAGGCCGCAGGTTCGAATCCTGCCACCCCGACCAAAAAAATCCAATCACTTTTGTGATTGGGTTTTTTGTTTTATAGGCGTAGTGCCGTTTGGCACTTAAGCCTGTAAAACATAAAAGACAACAGGCATGGCCTGTTTTGAGCTTCTTTTTACAAAAGTCTTTTTTGCAAGGTATTTCAATAACTCTTCATAGAAAAAATCATTTCAAAACGACTTAGGTAAGCGGATGAGAAATCCATGAGGTATCTCTTTTATTTTTTGTTCTATTTCCAAAAACCGAGCTGCTCAAACTTCTCATTTTTTCTTAAACGTTTCTGTTTTAGAAGGAGCTAATTCAAAAATATCGCAGAGGTTAAAGTAATAATCTTGATAAGGTTAGATAGAGAATAGGCGGTTCAAAGAAATAATAAGATAGTTAATAAAAATCTTTACTTTTGATTGAGCCGTGTACGTTTCTATAAACCTGTTCTAAAACCGGACCTGTCTTTTTTAGTTTTGTTGTCAAACATGATTTTTGCTCCATAAGTAGCGCACCTAACACTAATTATCATACCATGAAAAAAGCAGCTATATCGATAGTACTCCTTCTAGGAATGCTCTTCTGTGTCTTAAAGGCAGTAGAGTGGCGGGTAGAATCTAAATTTCAAGAAAGAATAAATTCAAATCCTGATAGGGCCTATGATATTCATTATTCGGACTTTGACTTAGACACTTTTTTTAGAGGGGTGACCTTAGATGATGTTAGTATTCTACCTATCAACACTCCAAGTGGAAGTGCTATTAGAGGAGAAGTAGATTATGCTACCGTGAACGGGTTGGTATTGACAGACTTGTTTTTTGGTGAAGGTTTAATTATTGATGAAATTGCTTTTGTGCAGCCAAAATTTGAGGTGATACTTAGTAACGATACGATAAGAAAAACAGGGGGTAAAGAATTACAAGAAATGTTTGGAGATATCTTATCGCGTGCCGAGCTAAATAGCTTTCGGATTCAGAATGGCTCTGTGACGGTAAGAAACCCAATTACACAAGATATAAAAGCACAAATAAAACAAATAAATATAGAGGCAACAGAAATAGAAACAGATTCTGTAAAATTCAAACACCTAATACCGTTTGAAGTGGGTAATTTAAGTGTTGATATAGAAGGTGCTACCTTCAAACCAAACGATTATACTGATATTAGCTTAGGTAGCTTGCATTATAACCTCATGGACAAAGAGATTTTACTGAATGATATTTCCTTGGGTTACGCCATAGATTGGGTTGAAGTTAGTAAGCGTCTTGGTTTTCAAAACGATATCATCGAGTTATATGTAAAAGAAATTGGTATCCATCAGATTGAACCTTCAAAAGATTTCTACACTCAATTAGAAATTGTTGCGCATAAACTCTCTGTCGATGAAATGGACATCAAACTTTATAGAAATAAAAACATGTCAAGGCCAAGAGACACAAAGAAACCTGTTTTTCAAGGCATTATCAACTCGATTCCATTGGAAGTCCTTATTGATTCCGTTCAAATTTCAAATTCTTCAATAACCTACACTGAACTTGGAGTTAAAAAAAGCGAGTCTGGATCCATTAAAATTGAAGATATTAACGGTAGTATAAGTGGGATAACCAACATGCCTGAAAAACAAATGCGTATTGGTCAATTAGAGGCAAAACTTGATGCGAGTCTTCTTGGGAAGGCAGAAATGAATGTTGAACTAATGGTTCCATATACTGGGAAAACCTTTTCATTAGCTGTAGCAGTTGGAGAAATGGAAATGACCAGCCTAAACCCTACTCTAAGACCCTTAGCGGGAGTGGAAACAGCGTCTGGACAAATAAAGAAAATTCAGTTCTTAATGAATGCTGGGCCAGTGAGATCTTCAAATAAACTCATATTTGATTATTCTAATTTAAATTTGAAATTGCTTGGTACAAAGAAGAAAAACAAAGCTAAGAAAAAGGCACTGCTCTCTGCGCTTGTTAATGGAGCCATTCGACCAACTAATTTACCGGGTCAAAAAAAATACATTACAGCCAAATATCGATCATCAAGAAACGTTTATCGCTCACCAATTCATTACATCATTCAAGGATTAATTCAAGGCATTACCAGAATAGTTCCAGGAAGATTGGCAAAAAAGTTCATTTTAAAGAACTAAAAAAAGCAGGGAATAATGATTGACAATGATTTCTTTTAGTAGTTTCATACATATTTTTTACTCTGTAAAGGAATTCATCATTTCTAGAATAAAAAAAACACGTTTCGACTGAATATTAAAATTATAATTTAACTTTGGATTCATTGTATTAAACTGATGCCCTTTAATGGGATAAAAAACGAACCAAACCGAACCTAAGATATATGTCTAATAATAACGAGGTATTACCTAAAACTCCCGAAAAAACATTTGTTCCAATTCTTATCATAGCCGGACTATTTTTCATTTTCGGTTTTGTTACCTGGATCAATGGTGCACTGATTCCATTTATGAAAACCATCAGTGAATTAACGGAGGCTCAATCCTACCTTGTAGCATCGGCCTCTTATATCTCTTTTGTTGTTATGGCCTTACCGGCATCCTATATACTAGAAAAGATAGGCTTCAGAAAAGGGATGTCTCTAGGTTTGGTTGTCATGGCAATAGGTGCCTTAATTTTCATACCGGCTGCTGAATCAAGAACCTATTGGTTGTTTTTAACCGGAATATTTATTCAAGGCGCGGGAATGACATTGTTGCAAACCGCTTCGAATCCATACATCACAATATTGGGCCCTATTGATAGTGCTGCAAAACGCATCGCCATTATGGGGATTGCAAACAAGGTAGCAGGAGCATTAGGTTCCGTCATTTTTGGTGCCATTTTGTTGTCTGGAATCGATGATGTAAAAGACAAATTAACTCAAGTTGGTGCTTCTGAAAAAGCGGATTTATTAAATACGATGGCAGACAGCGTTGTCACTCCTTATATCGTAATGGCTGCTGTTTTATTTGTATTAGGGATATTAATTCTAAAAGCGCCTCTGCCTCATGTTGAAGCAGAGCCTATAGAAGATGCGAAGGATGGTGAAAAATCAAAAACAAGTATTTTTCAATTTCCTCATTTATGGCTGGGGGTCATTGCATTGTTTCTTTATGTAGGAGTTGAAGTAATTGCTGGCGATACAATTATCTCTTACGGAATAGCCTTAGACATTCCTGTTGAAAAAGCGAAGTTTTTCACCCTGTTTACTCTTATGGCGATGGTAGCAACCTATGCCTTAGGAGTGTTTTTAATTCCGAAATATATTAGTCAAGCATTTGCATTAAAAGCAAGTGCACTTTTAGGGATTGTTTTGTCTTTTTGTGTGGTGTTTTCTACTGGATTCACTTCCGTTCTCTTTGTTGCTGCTTTAGGAATTGCAAACGCTTTAGTCTGGCCCGCAATATGGCCGTTAGCATTAACAGGATTAGGAAAATTTACGAAAACAGCTTCTGCCTTGCTAATAATGGCTATTTCTGGGGGTGCAATTTTACCTCCGTTATATGGTGCGTTGGTGGATAATAGGAAAGAACATCTACTTCAAAGTGGAATCGATACTGCGGCAGCTACCGCCGAATCTGCCTCTTTTGGATACTGGATTTTACTGCCTTGCTATATTGTAATTCTTTATTATGCTTTCTCAGGTCATAAAGTTGGTCTTAAAAAGGCATAAATAAAGTTCAAAAATTATGTAAGGTTGTTCCTTTTATAATGGCATTATCAATGCCATGTGCATTTCATTCCCCTATCAATTAAAATAGCTGAGTATTTATATCTCTTAAGCGCAGTAAATATTGTCTTTCTTGATGCTTTTCATTGAATTTTAATTTCGCACTTAATAGGAGGTATACTTTGTAGAGCTATGTAAATTAATTATTTTTGTTCTTTTATTTTTCGGGATGTGGCGCAGTCCGGTAGCGTACATGGCTGGGGGTCATGTGGTCGCAGGTTCAAATCCTGTCATCCCGACTAAATGTAAAATGATCCAGTGAAGACTGGGTCATTTTTTATTTCTAAATGTGTCAAAAGCATTGCTTTTGTGAGCGTTTGGGAATAAAAAATGAGTTCGCTGCAAGCGATCATTTTCCATTTGCAATAAGGGTTTATTAGGATTATTTAAATCCCCTTTCACGCATTGCTTTTGTAAGCGTTTGGGAATAAAAAATGAGTTCGCTGCAAGCGATCATTTTCCATTTGCATGAAGCTTTGTACGGATGTTGTTATTCGAACAAGAAAAACGTCTTAAACCACATTCTTCATAATATCGGCAACAACTTCAGGGTTTAACAAGGTGCTTATGTCACCTAAATTTGAGGTGTCTTTACAGGCTATTTTCCGAAGAATTCGTCGCATTATCTTTCCGCTTCGTGTTTTTGGAAGTCCAATTACGAATTGCACTTTATCAAGCTTCGCGATAGGTCCTATATGTTCTGTAATAATCTGATTGATCTCTTTTCTTAAATTAGTATGATCGCGAGATTCTCCTGTTTCCTTTAGAATTACGTATCCATAAAGTGCATTCCCTTTGATTTCATGAGGGAATCCTACAATGGCACTTTCCGCGACTGCTGTGTGTTCATTAATTGCATCTTCTATGGGTGCGGTTCCTAGGTTGTGACCCGATACGATGATCACATCATCAACACGCCCTGTAATGCGATAATAGCCAGTACTATCTCTTAAGGCTCCGTCTCCAGTAAAATATTTGTTCTTGTAAGTGGAAAAATAGGTCTCTTTATAGCGTTTATGATTTCCCCAAATAGTTCGTGCCATCGAAGGCCATGGGAATTTAATACATAAGTGTCCATCTACTTGATTGCCTTTTAATTCATTACCGTGTTCATCCATTAATGTCGGCTGAATTCCTGGTAGAGGCAATGTAGCAAAGGTTGGAATCGTAGGTGTAGAGAAGGGGATAGGAGAAATCATAATGCCGCCAGTCTCTGTTTGCCACCAGGTATCAACTATTGGATTTTTTTTGTTGCCAATATTGTCATTATACCAGTGCCAAGCCTCTTCATTAATGGGTTCTCCTACAGTTCCTAATATTTTAAGCGACGATAGGTCATGCTTATTTACAAAGCTTAAGTCTTCTTTTGCTAGTGCTCTAATTGCCGTTGGAGCGGTATAAAATTGATTCACTTTATGTTTTTCAACAACTTCCCAAAAGCGTCCCCAATCCGGATAATTAGGCACACCTTCAAACATGACCGTTGTAGCTCCGTTGGCCAATGGACCATATAAAATATAACTATGGCCTGTTATCCAGCCAATATCTGCGGTGCACCAGTAAACATCATCCTCACGGTATTGGAATACATTTTTAAAAGTATAGGCAGTATATACCATATATCCGGCTGTGGAGTGCACCATACCTTTGGGTTTTCCCGTTGAGCCCGATGTATATAAAATAAACAAAGGGTCTTCAGCATCCATGATTTCGGGAACACAATCGCGGTAAGCTGCATCCAATAAAGGTTGTAACCAAAGGTCACGTCCTTCTTTCATCTCTATTTTGGAGTTAATTCTCTTTGCAACCAGTACTTTTTTTATATCAGGGCAGGATTCGAGTGCTTCGTCCACAATACCTTTAAGGTCAATTGTTTTAGTCCCTCGGAAAGATCCATCGCTTGTAAGCACCATTTTGCAATCACAATCATTAATTCTGGTAGCCAAAGCTGCGGCAGAGAAACCAGCAAAAACTACCGAATGTATTGCACCAATTCTTGCACAAGCTAAAACTGAAACTGCGAGTTCAGGAATCATAGGTAAATAAATACAAACCCGATCACCCTTTTCAATGCCTTGTTCTTTTAGAACATTAGCAAATCGGCACACCCGGTCTTTAAGGTCGTTATAAGTAATGTGCTCTGCACTTTCCGAAGGGTCATTAGGCTCAAATATGATGGCTGTCTTGTCACCTCTGCTATACAAATGGCGATCGATACAGTTTTCTGTGATATTTAATTTCGCACCTTCAAACCACTTTATCTGGGGTGTATTTAGATCGTAACTTAATACAGCGTCCCAACGCTTATGCCAGGTGAAGTTTTCTTCAGCTATTTCTTCCCAGAAACTTTCCGGGTCAAGAACCGATTTCCGATACACTTGAAAATATTCTTCTAAACTTTGTATCTGATAGTTACTCATAAATTTGAATGATTGCTCGAATTAATAATAGTAAAGCCGAATGCTTTATTCGATTTCAATTATTAAAAGTACTAAAAACGTGGTTTAAAACCGAATCAATTTGAATTGAAACAAATTCAGAATACGTAATTTTTTTTACAAATAAGACAAAAATAACTATTGATAACTTTTAGGGTAAGATTTAGTACAAAGTTGCTATTTTTACAATCTTAAAATTTCTGAAAAAAGCTACTATGTCGAATACAATTGAAAGGATAAAATGTTTGATTATTGGTTCAGGTCCTGCAGGATATACTGCAGCCATTTATGCCGCTAGAGCCGACTTAAAACCCATTATGTATACAGGTATGGAACCTGGAGGACAGTTAACTACAACTACTGAAGTCGATAACTTCCCAGGATATCCTGAAGGTATTGATGGACCAACAATGATGGTGCAACTGCAACAGCAGGCCGAGCGTTTTGGTACAGAAGTTAGAATCGGTATGATAACTGCCGTTGAATTAAGTGATGAAATTGGAGGTATTCATAAAGCGACAGTCGATGGAACCACACAAATTGAAGCAGAAAGTATTGTAATATCTACAGGTGCTACAGCAAAGTATTTAGGTTTGGAAAGCGAGCAAAGACTTCGCGGTGGAGGTGTTTCCGCCTGCGCTGTTTGCGATGGTTTTTTCTATAAAGGAGAAGATGTTGCGATTGTAGGAGCAGGAGACACTGCGGCAGAAGAAGCTACTTACTTAGCTAATATTTGCAATAAAGTGACCATGTTGGTTCGTAAAGATTATATGAAAGCATCAAAGGCGATGCAGCATAGAGTTACCTCTACTAAGAATATTGATCTGCGATACAATACAGAAATTGATGAAGTATTAGGCGGTATGGTTGTTGAAGGTTTGAGAATGAAAAACAATCAGACTAATGAAACAGAAGAAATAGCCATTACAGGATTATTTATAGCCATTGGACACAAACCCAACACCGATATTTTTAAAGGTCAGCTAACCATGGATGATACTGGCTATTTAATTACGGAAGGTAAAAGCACCAAGACGAATAAGCCAGGAGTTTTTGCCAGTGGTGATGTACAGGATAAAGAATATCGCCAAGCGGTAACTGCAGCGGGCACTGGATGTATGGCTGCGCTTGATGCGGAAAGATATTTGGCTACTCTTGAGTAAACAAACATGGTCTAGGCGAATTTAGTTTAGCGTTCATAAAAAATCCGCTCCAATTAATTGGAGCGGATTTTTTTAGTCTACATACCTCTATTCTTCTTTTTAATTTGGTGAGTGACCGATGTTCAGCACTTCTTCATCGCTTTTATATATTCTCAATTCCGTCTTCATCGAATATTATTCGATGTGAATCGGCCTGATCATCATAGAATTCAGTTTCTCCATCATTTTGCCAGTCATTATCGTCATCCTTTGTATTCGATCTTATTGGGTCCTCTGTTTCCTCCTTGCAATCGAGACATTGGGTTCCATTCTCTAGTATTCGCAAAAAATATTCTTCGTCGCCATTCTTCAAAATATCATCATAGTTTGATCCATTTCTATGAAAGGAATAGGTGTTTCTATCGGCAAACAATACAGTGCCAACAGGAAGATAAAGAATAAGCTCTACTTCTTGATCGCGATATTTATTTTTTATGTCTGTTGTAAAGAAACCATTTAGGAATAAATTATTGTCTTCCAGCGCATACCTATAAATGATTGCTTCGGCTCTTTTTTTGGCACTTAAGAAACTGTTTCCTTGCGCTTGCTTTTTAATTAATAATGACCCAAGGCTGTCGCTTGTATGACGCACAATAAGACGAAGGTCGTTCGAATATATTATTTTTTGGTCATTCTCATCATACTGAATAACCAGGCCACTTTGTCTATTAACATCATAGTCATATTGGTTGTCGGCTCTCATTGCAATTCTCAAGGTGTCACTGCTTCTCACCGGCAAGACATTTTTAGTAATAGACTCTCCATCAAAAGCCTGTTCGGTGGCCTGTTGAATGCCCAGTACACTAAGGCCAACAATGGATAAAATCCATAGTACAAAGAGGACAATTTTAGCAGGAGTTCCAATAGACTTTAAGTTATCAATTAACAATTTAAGGCCTAAAATAAACAACACAAAGAAAGGTGTTCCAACGGCAAAAAATGTTAATAGAGAGATAAGCCAAACTGGAGAGTTTGTGGTATCCACTAAAGTGACATATTCCATGACATCTCCCTGCCCCCATAAGTCTATAGACCCAAAGGCAAAAAGCCCTATAATTAAACCGATCAATGTGGAAAGAGAGAAAATAACCAACAAAACTCCTATAAATTTGACAACTAATTTAACCAAGGCACGAAGGATACTAGCAAGCGTATCAAAAAAACCAGAAGCACCGCTTTTAACTCTTTGCCCGTATTTGTCGTAGTCGGCACTTTTTACTTTATCGGCGACGGCATCATACCCTTCCTTAAACTTTTTTTCAATATTGGAAATATTGATAGGTTCTCCAGTCATTCTTAATTTGTCTGCCGTACTTTCGGCCGTAGGAACTAAGATCCACAATATTAAATAAACGAGTAAAGGGCTCCCAAAGCCAATAAGTACGAGTATTACCCATATTAATCGAATCCATATAACATCAACTCCGAGGTAATGTCCTAATCCTGCGGAGACCCCTGCAACAAATTTATCATCAATGTCTCTAAATAATTTCTTAGAAGTTTCGGGAGATTTACCGTTATCATTTGGAGTGCTGTCTTTAAAAATATCTTCATCGACCATATAATCTTCGGGTTGTCCCATAACCGCTATAACCTCATCAAGTTCCTTCATGGATATCACTTGTGAATTATGTTTCGTTTTTTCTGAAAAAAGTTCAGATATACGAGCTTCAACATCCCGAATGATTTCATCGCTGCCTTGGGGATCTGTTAATGACTTTTTAATAGCATCGAGATAGCGTTTGAGTTTTCCGTAGGCATCCTCATCGATGTGGAAAAACATTCCAGCTAAGTTTACATTTACTGTTTTTTTCATTTTTTAGTTTTTTCGCTAGTTACTCTATTCACAGCCTTTAGCAACGTGCTCCAAGTAGTGTTTAATTCTGTTAGAAATAATGTTCCTGTTTCAGTAAGGGCATAATACTTTCGTGGTGGTCCCCCGGTAGACTCCTCCCATCTATAAGAAAGTAATCCAGCATTTTTAAGCCTGGTTAGAAGTGGATAAATAGTTCCTTCAACCACCAGCAGCTTTGCTTCTTTTAAGGTGTCTAAAATATCTGAAGTATACGCTTCTCCATCTTTTAGGATAGAGAGGATACAGTACTCTAGAACCCCTTTGCGCATTTGCGCTTTTGTGTTTTCAATTTTCATCTGATTCCTTTTACTTTAAATAACGGTTCATTTATAGTGGCAATATTAAGTGACACCATACTTTCATAATCGTCGCATATTTCAACTTTCAATTTTGAAGTTAAGTCTGTTTCTCTCGGTATTTCTTCACCGAGAATACTCAAGACTACTGCCAAAGAAAAACTCACTAGAGTGCTCATATTTTTATGTATTTGTATCCGCAATGGGCGGAGTGATTGCTGTGATTATTTTTATACAAAATAGAAATGCCAATTTTTTATCTTTTGCAAAGTGCTTTGTTGCGGTGATAACTGTATAATCGAAGCTGTATTTTTTGATTGTATAAGAATGTATATTCCTATGCTTATTAATTTCTTATACAAATATATGTCCTAAAAAAGGTAGTATGTTACACATAGTACCTAAATTAACATAAATTTAACAAATTAGTGTTTCCGTCAAAATGAATATCTTTGTAAAAAAGGAACTCTCAATGCCAATTAAGCCCAGTAAGATGAATGCGTTTTTGTTTTTCAAACTGCCAGCAGCCTATTTTTGTGGAGTACGCGTTACATCCATTTCATCGGCAACATGTGTAACTTCTGTAAAACACCGCTGGATTAATCAGAACCCCTTTAAATCTATGTTTTGGGCCGTTCAGGGAATGGCGGCAGAGTTGAGCACAGGGGCGATGGTTATCTCTGCTCTGAAGGAACGCAAGCTAAATATTTCTATGTTGGTAGCTAAGAACCAAGCCTCCTTTTCAAAAAAGGCTCGAGGCCGTATTACTTTTACATGTAACGATGGAAATCATATCAAAGAAGTGATAGACGATGCAATTGCCAGTGGAGAAGGGCGAATCTGCACAATGACTTCAGTTGGAAGAGACAGTGATGGAGATATCGTCTCAACCTTTGAATTTGAGTGGTCGGTAAAAGTGAGAGCTTAAGTTTTCATTATAGCGAATTTTTTATTTTATTTAGTTGTAACAAATGAAGCATTGAATCTACATATGCTTACACAAACAACGTACGGAAGAATATGGAAGCACATGAAATAGATTACAGCATTATTGGCGAAGAGATGCAATTCGTAGAAATTGAATTGGACCCTAATGAAGGAGTGATTTCAGAAGCAGGGAGCTTTATGATGATGGAGGAAGACATTGAAATGGAAACCTTGTTCGGAGATGGATCTTCTCAGGACAATAGTATTTTGGGAAAAATATTTGGAGCGGGAAAGAGATTGCTAACAGGTGAAAGCCTATTTATGACCGCTTACTATAATACTGGTCACGGAAAAAAGAAAGTCAGTTTTGCCTCACCATATCCTGGAAAAATAATACCAATAAATTTAAAGAAATTTGGCGGTAAATTCATTTGTCAGAAGGACGCTTTCCTATGCGCCGCCAAAGGCGTATCTATCGGCATAGAATTTTCAAAGAAATTAGGAAGAGGTCTCTTTGGAGGTGAAGGGTTTATTATGCAAAAACTTGAGGGAGATGGAATGGCCTTTGTGCATGCTGGTGGCACTACAGCAATGAGAGAACTTCAAGTGGGAGAAAAGTTAAAGGTAGATACGGGATGTATCATTGGGTTCGATAGTACAGTTTCTTATGATATAGAATTTATAGGCGGTATTAAAAACACACTTTTTGGAGGTGAAGGATTATTTTTTGCTTCACTAACAGGACCGGGTACCGTTTACATTCAGTCACTGCCATTTAGCCGTTTGGCAAAACGAGTTTGGATGGCTGCTCCAAGTGGTGGCGTCAAGCAAAAAGGGGAAGGCAGTGTTCTCGGTGGTTTAGGCGATTTGTTGGATGGAGATAATTCATTTTAACGAAGTTATTTAAATCGAATTAAAAGAATCTGTAGTTTTTTCGCTATCTTAAACAAAATCTTAAACATAAAACTCCTTCTGCCTATTGAATAATATTACTTAATCGATATTTTAATTCTATTTTAACTATGGCTAGAGCAATGTTTGACTATACCAAAGCAGTACTTTCTAAAGTTAGTTTCGACGTAAATTTGTTCTGTAAAGAGTTAAGGAAGGCTTTAACTAGATTACTCCCCTATGAAATAGAGGAATTAAAAATTTGGATAGCATCTTTTCTTAAACAGAACCCACAATTAAATCAATGTTTGGTTTTACTACCCCAATAAATAAACTTCTTTGCGCTTAAGAAATATTTTTTCTTGATTTAACTTTTTTTAGGACTAATTACTTTTATGTCTTGAAAGGCAATTGCCCCTCGTACCACACCTGATACTACATCGTATAATGCATCGATTATTTGCATCTTTAATTCATTTTTATGGTGCAGAATACTTACTTCCCTAGCGGGTGAAGGTTCATTGAAAAAACGGAGCTTCTTACGTTGGTCTTTTGAAATATCTAAGGTGTGTAAATAGGGCAATAATGTCATCCCTAAGCCTTCATTAGACAGCTTTATAAGTGTTTCGAAACTACCACTTTGCAGTTGAAAATTGTCTTGCGGTCTTCCTTTGGAAGCTTTGCACAAATTGATCACACCATCTCGGAAACAATGTCCATCTTCCAACAATAGAATATCGTCAATATCTAGATCAGATTTGTCTATTTTTTTTTCAGCAGACAGACGGTGATTATCTGGAATATATCCAACAAATGGTTCATAGTACAACACTCTTTCTTTCACTTTTTCATGAGAAAGGGGGGTGGCTGCAATCGCGGCATCTAGATGACCGTCCATTAATTTGGATATAATATTTTCGGTGGTATGTTCCTCTATTTTAAGTTGGACTTTCGGATATTTATTGGTAAAATTCTTTAAAAACATGGGTAAAAGAGTAGGCATAATCGTTGGAATAATACCAAGTCTGAATTCACCCCCGATATACCCTTTATCTTGATCAACAATATCTTGCATTCTTTCAGCCTCGTTGACAATGCTGCGCGCTTGACTAACAATTTTATTTCCAATAGCGGTTAATTCGATTGGCTTTTTAGTTCGATCGAAAATTTGAATATCTAATTCATCTTCTAACTTTTGAATCTGCATGCTTAGTGTAGGCTGCGTCACAAAAGTTTTCTGAGCAGCTTTGGTGAAGTTCTGTTGCTCGGCGACTGCTAGAACATACTTTAATTGAGTAATTGTCATAATTAAATGCGTTAAAAACGAAGGTAGGTAAATCTATCGATAAAATCTATAGATTTATTTTTAAATAAAGAATTTACCTATAGTGAATAGGGGAGTCACTAAGAAAAGATAAAGCACTTATAAAATGGTTTTACTCAATTACCTTTGCGTTTATGTAGACGTTTTGTAGTGGCCAATCTCCAGTATCACGAGGTAGGTTTGCAATTTCTTTTACAACGCTTATGCCTTTAGTAACCTGACCAAATACGGTATAGCTTCCGTTGAGATGTACTGTTGAGGTTTGTGGTCCTAAAAAGATAAAGAACTCGAAAGGAACCGAGTTTTTATCGGGGTTTTTGCGATATGTTTTAGCCCCCGAAACACTACCCATCCTATGTTTTCTTCCATTGTCAAGTTCTGCGGGCACTATATAACTTCCTAAGGATGCTCTTTTTTTTGATGTGGAACGCAGGTCGCTATTACCTCCTTGAATGATGAAATTAGGAACCACCCTGTAAAAAAAAGTTTCATTGAAATAGCCTTGCTTCACTAAATAGATAAAATTTGCCCGATGTAAAGGCGCATCATCAAATAATTCGAGCTCTATAATTCCAATATAAGTTGTGATTAAGACCTTGGTTTCAGGGTTGTTATCCCCATAAGTAGTTAAAAATTCAATTGCATTTTCATTTGATATCTTTGGATAGACTTTTGAAATAATCGTATTCTTTACGTTTGAAGATATAGTATCCGCATTTGCATCTACTTTTGAAATTTCTATTTTAACTTCGGAAGCCTTTTTCTTATCTTCACAGCTCACGCTAAAAAGAGCAGCGATGATACTAATTAACATAAAGTGTGTTTTAAATGACATTTGCAGAGTTTGAAAAACGTATTGTAAAAATAGCAAAAATGGAGCTTCCGGGCGAGGTCATTCAATTAAAAATGGCGCCCATTGAACGCTTGATTGAATTGAAAACAAAGGCCCGAGAGCTAAATTTGGCCAGAAGAGCAGCGGTATTGGCGCTGTTTTACCCAAATGCAAATATGGAGACCTGTCTTATTTTAATTCTTCGGAAAACATACAAAGGCGTTCATTCTGCACAAATTGGATTCCCCGGCGGAAAATTTGAAGAGGAAGATATTGATTTAAAGGCAACCGCTTTACGTGAGACAGAAGAGGAGGTGGGAGTCTCTAGAGAGACAGTTTCCGTATTAAAAGAGCTCACAGAAGTATATATACCACCTAGTAATTTTTTTGTCCAACCCTTTATTGGGATTACCCCGAAGACACCTAATTTTAAGGCACAAGAAGACGAAGTGGAAGCATTGATTGAAGTACCTCTGTCACATTTTATGGATGATGCTATAATAACGAATCAAGTCTTAACAACCTCTTACGCTACAAATATTGATGTTCCTGGGTTTTTACTGAATGATCATGTTGTTTGGGGAGCCACAGCGATGATGCTTAACGAAGTACGAGAATTATTGAAACAGGTGCTTTAGAAGCAGATTTTAGTATCTTTACGCTTCCGTTAATTTTACACGAAAAACCGGACTAAACCTAGAAAAACTCTATGGGCCTTTTTAAGAGAAATCCATTTGGACACATATTATTTATCAAGCTTTGGATCATCCGAATATTGGGAAGTCTATCTCATCGCAGGTTTAATGGTTTTAACGAGCTGCATATTGAAGGCAGTGAGATATTAAAAGGATTACCCGATACAAACGTACTTTTTGTATCCAACCACCAAACTTATTTCGCAGATGTAGTTGCTATGTTTCATGTTTTTAATGCGTCATTAAGTGGGAGAGAGGACAACATAAAGAATATTGGCTATCTATGGCGACCAAAATTAAATTTATATTTCGTTGCGGCAAAGGAAACAATGCAGGATGGCTTGTTACCTAAAATTATGGCGTACGCGGGTTCCGTGAGTATAGAAAGAACGTGGCGAGCAGAAGGGAAAGATGTAAATCGACAGGTAAAAATGAGTGACGTAAGTAGTATCACCACAGCCTTAAATGATGGTTGGGTAATCACCTTCCCTCAAGGTACAACCAGACCATGGAGACCAATTAGACGCGGTACTGCACACCTTATCAAAAAAAACAAACCCATAGTCGTTCCAATAGTTATTGATGGTTTTAGAAGGTCTTTCGATAGGAAAGGACTAAATGTTAAAAAGAAAGGGATTCTTCAGTCCATGGAGATAAAGGAACCTCTCAAAATTGATTATGAAAACGAATCGATAGATGCCATCGTAGAGAAATTAGAATATGCCATAGAGCAACATCCTTCATTTTTAAAGGTCATTCCTACTGAAGAAATTAAATCTCAGGAGGAACTTAATAAGGAACGAGAGTGGAGGTACTAGGCTCTTAGCGTAACAGATGGTTGAACTCTCAGATTATGAAAGCAAAGTTTTAGAAATACAACCTTTTAAAGCTACAGAGCTACTGAGGTTCGAAGGTTAAGAATTTCAACAAGCTGTTTTCCTTTTCACTTATTACGTCATTTTACTATTATTTCATTGTTCTTTCTAGGTTTCCATTTTTTCTAACTCAGTATAATTGTGTTGAAGGCGTTTTAGTAATATGCCGTAGATAATTCGGTAGAAAAGCAGAATCAATCCGACCAAAAGTACGCCAAAAAGTAGCTGGCTAATAAAAAACACAGAGGTGAAGCTCTCTTTCGCAATAGTTCCGTAGCCTTCATAGTTTTCTGCCATTAACGTATAGAGTTGCTCTTTTTTAGTGTAGTAAAATAAATTTACCCCAATAAGCAACAGTACCGATGCACTGACATTGTATATTACAAAATTCTTGACCGTTTTTCGTGTGCTTAAAATATTTTCCATTAAATCTTTAATGGTGTCAGTAACTGCAATAGATTGATAATTTTTGTAAAAGAGATAGATAAAAACAGTGAAAATAGTATAATGGAGTACATTAACAATAATAAAGGTCGTTTTTAAGCCCATACTATCATTAATTATTTTGCTTGATTCTGGAACAAAAAAGGTTAAAATAGTCCAAAACAATAATTCGCCAATACTTATTAAAAAGATCCACTTCACAATAGATGAGGACTTTTTAAGCAGCATTTGATGAATATCTCCATATGACAATTGAGGGAGCTCTTGCTCCACACTTTGCCATTTTTGTTTTAATAAATCTAAATGATCCATATCGTTACGGATTTAGTACTGTTCTTAATTTTCCTTTAATTCTGTTCATTTTAACGCGCGAATTCACTTCTGATATACCTAATGTTTCAGAAATCTCTCTGTATGATTTGTCTTCTAGATAAAGAAAGACAAGAGCTTTGTCAATGTCGTTCAAGCTTTTTACGGCAGCATACATCAGTTTTAATTGCTCTTCTACCGTGTCATCATACTCCACAGATGAAATCTTAAAACTCACAGCTTCAAAATCTTGAGTAGCCACCGTACGCTTGGATTTGCGATATAGTGTAATAGCGGTATTTAATGCTACTCTATACATCCAAGTGCTAAACTTTGAGTCTCCTCGAAATTTAGGGTATGCCTTCCATAGTTGTATGGTTATCTCCTGAAACAAATCATTGTGAGCATGACTGTTATTTGTATACAACCTACAAATTTTATGCACTATGTTTTGATTCGTTTCGAGTTCTTTTACGAAACTATGTTCAAGTTCTTTGTTCAATGATGGTAGGTTGTTTGGTTCTATTAGTAAGTGATGCTAAAACTTTGTTACAAAAAAAATAAAAGTAATACTGAAATAAGTCTTATTTTATACAAATTAGAATGAATTACATGAATATAAAACCTGAAAAATATGACTTTTTTATTCTTTGATGAAAAATGTAGCGAAAAAAAAGAAAGTACAACTACCCAAACAATTTAATTATGAAAAATAGATTCCTTTTGTAAGCCGAGAAAAAATAAGGGATCGGATCACCCAACCTCTATTCGATTTCGGTAGAGACCGCCTCGTCTAGCAAGCCCGGGCGCATAGAACATCAAGGCGTCGACACACAGACCAAGAAGCTATTATTTCACCAAGGGCCTTTTGCCCGGGGCACCAACAATATTGGTGATTTTTTGGCCCTGGTACACGGCTTGGCTTATCTCAAAAACCAATACAGCGATCGCCTGCTTTATACAGTTAGCCGCATAGCTGTGGGGTGGGTGGGTAAAAAGAATGTGGCACCAAACTGGCGCCACATTCTTTTAATAAATTTTTGTTTGAGCGTATCTCGCGAGCCGAATCGTGGCTCAAAACCAACACTTACAGTACCGCTATGGAAACTGTGAGACCAGCGCCTGGAGTGAAATCCTGGCAGATTTTGTACGGAGTTGATCATTAAAATTTAAGTGTTCTATTATCATAAAAGTATAGCTGTCCTGCTCGGCGAAACATTTTTTACTTAATAATAACCCGTAATAAGAACTTCATGTATCCGGGCTTGTTCATTCCTGTTATTTGCATAGTTTGTAAATTTAAAATCATCAACAGTTCCAAAATTATAGACCGTAGCCGATAAAGTAAGTGTAACCGTCGTACAATCGGTGTTTTGACCTGTTCGCCTAAAAACCTCAATCCAATTTCCGTTACCATCTCTATATTCGAAACTAAAATAGTCGGTTGGGTCGTAGTTGTTGTTTGTTTTGTATAGAAACTCGACTGTTATAGAGCTGTATGGAGACAAGTTTTTATTATCGAGAAACATTGAACTATCATCTCCATTGTTATCATGTATCCTTATGTACCCACTTGATTGAGATCCATTAAATCCAGTACAATTTCCATTTCCTTGCCGGGAACACCTATTCCCACCATCTCTCCAGCCGTTCCATGCACTCTCAAAATTGGCGTCATTAATAACAACGTACGGCAGCGTTGTAGTTGCAGAAGCTGTATTACTTGCGCTCGAGGCATTACCCGCCGCATCATATGCCGTTACATAAAAAGTATATGATGTACCTGCGCTAAGACCGGCAATAGTAGTTAACGTGCCGCTTGTTACATCAGAGACTTGAACTCCACCCTGATAAACATAATACCCCACAACGCCGACATTATCGGTAGAAGCATTCCAAGTCAAGTCAATCGAAGATGTTGTAATGTTTGATGCAACTAGGTTTGCAGGTGCTGTTGGCGCCTCAGTATCTGGCAAGCCAGTAGTAATCTGAGTTGCAGTATTACTTTGACCTGATTCATTCATTACTGCGTCATAGGCCGTTACATAAAATGTATATGATGTACTAGGGTTAAGTCCATTTACTGTAATAGAATTACTCGGTGCTGTAGTTGCCAAAGTGCCATCACTGAAATAAATAAAATACCCTGCAACAGAAACATTGTCTGTGGAGGCTGACCATGACAAATCTATTGTTGATGAAGTCGGATTAGAGGCGACCAAATTAGACGGAGCGCTCGGGGCTTGCTCGTCAATCTCAACAACTCCTGCGTTGGAGGACAATGATGTCCACTCAAGAGTACCATCCCCATCATTATCAACATATACGTAGTATATTCCTCCTTCATAATTTATCGCACCATCACCGTCAGTGTCTGTGCAGCCTGCACAATACAAAATTAACATTCCCTCTGAAATGTTTCCTGTAGGCAGTACTGTCACTCTGGGCATTAAAAATCCCGGACTTACTGCTGAATCATATCTGATGTCAAGAGTCGCTTGCGGGGCCTCTCCTGCAGGCACACCAATTCCGACTTGAGCGTTTAGATCAGAAAAACAAATTACAATGAGGATTGCTGTACACAGTAACTTGATTAATTTTATGGAACTATTTTTCATTGGAGATATGTTCTTTATTTAGACTTAAAATATGCAAATTAACGTCCTATTTCCTTAATAAATCTTGCTCCGATATCTGTAGCCGAATTATCTTTGGTGGTAACATAACCAATTGCATCCAAAACATAAATCCCCCCATTACCCAAGGGATAAGTAACTCCACCTGATGTCCAATCGGACGTGTACTGCTCGGAACTCCAATATCTCTCTGTTGCGTCCAAATTTGTATAGGTGGGTGCATTTTCCAAAAACTTTGGATTTATACTATTCCTTTGTGCAACAAGATATAAAAGTTCATCTGTAGAAGGTAGACTCCACCCAATGGCTGTATTACCTACTCCATTAACTCCGTTAAAAAAATGCGCAGCACTATTGGCGTAATCTTGATAATTGGCAGCGTTCAAACTGGGGTGTGCCGCAATCCACGCCAAAGTTTTACTTCTTGAATCAAAAGTTCCTGAATCACAAACATGTCCCATACAATCGACAGAACCAGAATTATCCCCGTATACAATACCCCCTAATTGATAGGGTGATACAATTTTATAGTGATATGGATTAATTGGGTCTATCCAGTAAACAACACCATTATGGACATCATCCCAATCATACAATGTCTTTGGGTCCGTCGACGATGCAGTTTCCCCTGACAAATTTTTCCAGTTATTCCCGTCGTAATAATAAACGGTATTTTTCATATTCCCATTTCCAACACCAGTACCACCGCTGTAAAAAACCATTGTTCCTACGGCAATAGACTGAAAATTTTGAGTCAGCGAAGTAACACGAGGCATTAAGAACCCATCTTTAGCAGTTGGATTGGCGGGGTCGGATGCGACTATATCTAACATGGCTTGAGGATTAGTCGTCCCAATACCCACTTGGGCAGTTACAGTGCCAAAGAAAAGGGATATTACTAGTAAGGTGGTGAAAAGTACTGTCGGAAAATTTCTTGTATTTGAAAATGTCATAATCGCAGGTTTAAAAAATAATCTCCAAACTTGGGGCTTGAATGTTATAAAGTTCAGATTTTTCTTTTTACGAATCAGAGGAATTTAGGTAAACAGTTTTTTTTCTTCGCTTAACTGCATCTTTATTCAGGTTAAAAATTCTTTAATTTATGGTTTTATGCCTTTTTTGAATTCTAACTAAGAGAAGTAATAAAACTACTTTCTGATATTTTGTTGATGCGTTTAAAATTCTCGATGAATTGCTGGAATTTTCTTTCAATACATTAAAAATGAGGGTCCTCACTTCATAAAAAAAGAATGTGGCACCAGATTGGCGCCACATTCTTTTAATAAAATTTTGTTTAAAATTATTAGTTACAGATAGCAGTTATCACAACGTCATCGATGTAAACCAATTCAGAAGAGGATGACGCATCGCCCGCAATGTCTATTGCTCCAATCTGATCGATGTAGCTCCCATTATTATAGGTAAAGGAAACCTGAGTCCACGAACCATTTGAGCTGCCGTGCTCAGACATCAGATACCAAGAGTTGCCAAACTTAAACCACAACTCAACTTTGTCAGCATTGCGTCCATTATCATCATAGCCAGAGGTAAGATATCGGAAGTCTATGGTGACACTAGAATACTGGGTGAAGTCTAAACCGGTTAATTCCATTTCGGCACCATCATCACTATAGTTTCCATTCATTTTAACAGAGTAAGATCCTTGAAAAGCTACGTCTGTACTTCTTACTGCACCTGAATATAAAACCCAGCCATCAGCATTTGTTTCAAAGCTAGCTTGATGAATAATTCCTCCGCAACTAGTAGTTGTTTCTGAGGCATTATTACTCACCGTAGACTCATTAGCCGCCGCATCATAAGCTGTTGCGTAAAAGGTATATGAGGTGCCTGAAGTCAAACCAGTAATAGTAGTTGACGTGCCGCTTGTTACCGTAGCTGCCAACGTAGTATCGCTAAAATAAATATAGTATCCTGTAACGTCATTGGCGGTAGATGCTGTCCAAGAAAGGTCAATGCTAGATGTTGTTGGATTGGAAGCGGTGAGAGAAGTTGGTGCTGATGGCGCAGTAATATCGAGTCCGGCCGATTCAGCCAATTGTTGCCAAGTATTATCTACATAGACATATAAAGATTGATCAAAGTTCGAGCCCGTGTAGAAAACCATCATCCCTTGTGTAATGCTTCCAGAAGGAAAGTTATTAACCCTTGGAATCATCATTCCTGATGATTCACTACCTGTTCTAATGTCTAACCTGGCTTCAGGATCAACACCATCAACCGGACCAATAACGACCTGACCTTGAACGTGGCAAGCGATGAGTAAAACGAACATCAAAATTAAGTAATGTGATTTCATAGAGGTGTTTTTAAGAGAGGAAAAGAACAAAAAGCTAGTGCGACACTAAGATAAAAAATAATTATTATCCACCGATTTCACGAACAGGACGCGCCTTGACCGGATTATCGTCGTAGTCCTTATCTTTTTCCTCGGGCTTGTATTCCTGATTTGCCGCCTTGATTTTTACTAAAACTGCCTTATCCACTTTAGAATCTTGACAAACCCAATATCTCATATCTACATTATTAATATCAGTATGAGTTACCGAACTCAATGCCGAGTTTATCGACGTAGCATTTCTCGCAATAAAGTTCATTTCACCTGGAGTTGGCAGATACCAACCAATGTTTGCCGAACCCAAGCTGCTATCCCCATCATAATAATAAGCTGCACTTGCAGCATACTCGTCATAGTGGCTAGAATCTAAAGAACTGTGAGCATCGATCCATGACTTGGTTGCTTCAAAACCGTTTGCACCAGAGGTGCAGAGGTGGTTATCACATTCTCCGCCATGTCCCGAATCATTGTTGGTACGACCAAACTCAGTATCAAACTCAAGTGCAGCAACAATTTTATAGTGAGAAGGATTCTGAGCATCGATCCAATAAACAACCCCCTTGTTGGTGTCATCCCAATCATACAGACTAACAGGGTTTGCCGCATTGGCTATTTCCCCGATTGCGTTTACCCAATTTGTTCCATCGTAGTAATAAAGTGTATGCTTCATATTACCGGTAAGTGCGCCATTGTAGAAAACCATCATGCCTAAAGTCGGCGCGAGTGACTCATCGGCGAGATTATTTACACGAGGCATCAAAAAGCCATCCGTAACGGTTGGCGTATCAGCGTTAGAAGCTTCTATATGAAGCATTGCTAATGGGTTTGTTGTCCCAATACCCACTTGGGCAGTTACAGTGCCAAAGGAAAGGAATATTACTAGTAAGGTGGTGAAAAGTACTGTCGGAAAATTTCTTTTATTTGAAAATGTCATAATCATAGGTTTTAATTACACTTCAAACTTGGGGCTTGAATGAATCAAATATACATGCCTTGAATCAGCAATTATACTATGCTTTGATATTTTCGTTGATACGGTTAAAATACTCGTTGAATTGCAGGAATTTTCTGTCAAAACATTAAAAATGAAGGTTTAACGGCTCACAAAAAAGGAATTTTGGCGCTTTATTTTGCCACCATTTTGCGTTTTCGGTGAGGAGTACGACAAAAATAGATTTCAGAAACAAGAGCAGCCATCAAGTCGACTTATCGGCCATGGAAATCGCGGTCTATTTTATAGAGGTCGCCACCGAGGATGGAACGGTGATAAAAAGGGTGATGAAAAAGTAATAGCGGTACACAAGTACATAAACCGTTTCCAAGTAATTTGGAAGCGGTTTTTTTTAGTGCTTTTTTTGTTTCTTGTACAGGAGAAATAAAACGAAAGAAGCATGGATAAACTAGTAAAAGGCGAAACGCAGTAATTCAATCACTCATTGAATAATTACTTCTTAATAAATTTTAAAGTGGTATCCCCTAAATTAGTTGCTACTCTTAGAAAGTAAACACCTGTATTCAACCCTGAAATATGTATTTCAAGCGTCTTATTATTAAATGATTCCTCTTTGTTCGGAATCATTTTTTTTCCTGAAATGTCAAAAAGTTGATAAGACATTATAGATACTGATGTATCTACAATTAAAGAAAGTGTATCTGTCGCAGGGTTAGGAAATAGTTGAATTTTACTTGCGATTGTATTTTCTTCAACTCCTAAAAAAGTGTCGTATAAATCCTGGAGTAAATCAATAGGCTCAATCCCCGATGCTTGTTGCCCTACATTAAGACGCAGGTATGGATTGTTGGGGGCATCATCTGCATGATATACCAACAAATAGGCTGTTGTTGACGAAGTTCCACTTGCAAGACAGCGCGAATCTGCACCCGCAAAATTAGCGCCTTGCATGGCAGCCATTAGTTTGTCTGCCAAGGTCCCTGAGGTGCTATTGAAATTGGCTTCCATATTGTCGATCACGGTCTGGTTCAAGAGAATATTTCCTTGAATACTAAAATTACTTCCTTGACGATCTTCTTTATAATTATCTGCTAAGCTTCCTGTCCAACCTGCTGTTCTTGGGTTCCCAGAACCATCAAAATCTGCAATACCGTACTGTCTGTATTCTGGATTAAATCCTGCACTTGCGCAAGAATCATTTAACAATAAATAATCAATAATTTCTGAAGGGCTAGATCCAGCCTCCATTTGTGCTATTGCGTTTTGAAGATTCGTATTTGGTATGCAAACATAGGCTTGTGAATTAACACCGCCTCGTCCGGGAATAATATCTGTAATGATGTCAATAATTCCAGCAGACCCAATCCCAGTAACACAGGAAGCCCCTGCAGAACCAATATCACCGGTCACAGGATCAACAGCGATAATTGAAAATGTATCTTGTGCCGTAAGAGTGGCTTTGACAAGAAAAACGAATAGAAGCGTGTAAAGTATTTTCATGATTTTTTTTTATAAATATAATACTTTCCGGGGTATCAAATATGATTTTTACAGTTGAGGAGGCGTACCTTAGGTTTCGTTTTATTATTCTGAAAACATTCTTTGCTGTAATATATGTACCGTATGTATTTCGAACAGCGAACACTTTAACACCGTAAATAAATCCAACAGATTTTAATCTGCTGTAGAAGAATTTTTCGTCTTATAAGTCGTTTATAAGTTCATAGTCGTTAAATTAATTTAAGAACTTGAGAAACCAGTAGGCTGCGGATGGGTTCATAGATTTTAAAAAAAGCTATTTTTGTGTGAGAGAAATACGTTATTTTTGAATCGAATCAAAAAAGCAGCATCTTTAAAAATAAATCTAAGGAAGTACGTTTCGCTAACATAGTTTCTAACGAGTAAAAACGAGTATAAAATAAGAACTAAAATTATGAAAAAAACAAGAATTTTTGCGGTATTAGGAAGCCTTGCGCTAGCGCTGCTTTCGGTCGTATTAATTGCAGCAGACCATCTTGATGCTCCCGACATCGCTGGGACGTCATCAGATATTGCCGATTTCTATGCTTTTCAAGGCGAAGACCCTAATAATCTTGTATTTGTAGTAGATGTGCAGGGTCTATTGGCCCCAGATCGGCCTACAGAACAAGCTGTGTTTGATGAAAATGTTTTGTTGGAAATAAATATTGACACCAATAATGATCTCGTTGAAGACAAGGTAATTCAAATGATTAAAAGAGTCGATCCTACTACTATGGAAGATACGATGTACTTTTTTGGTCCATTAACGGTTCAAGAATCTGAAACAGGTGTAGATAGCACAATCGATGCTGAAAATCTTTCGGGTAGTGTGAAAATATCAACAACTACGGAGGTTCAAACGACCACTTCAAATGGTATGATGTTTTTTGCGGGGCCTCGTGAGGATCCTTTCTTCTTTGATTTTGATCGTTACAATCAAATTCTAAGCGGAGCAGCGACCGGGTTTACTGATCCTGGAACAGATAGTTTTGCAGGTACAAATGTATTGTCGGTGGTGGTTGAAGTACCTAAAGTACTCTTAGGCTCTGGTTTTGCTGGGGCAAATCCACTAGCACCTGGGACACCAGTGTATGGCGTATGGGTTGAAGCAAAGAGAAAACAATAAAAATTAATAATTCGAAAACATACTAAGATGAAAACATATAGGTACATATTAATTTTCGCAACAATTTGTTCAACACTATTGTTTGTTCATTGCACAGATGCTGATGATAATGGAAATGTGATAGGTCTTGTAACCTGCTCTGATGGTCTCCAAAATGGCGATGAAACAGGGATTGATTGTGGAGGTTCCATTTGTGAACCATGTGCGGCTGGATTGAACTTTTCAGGAACCTTTACACAGGAAGATCAAATAGGGCGTCCAGGAATTAATACGGTCTTTGGTACTATTGGGATGAAAGATGCTTTTAATCTTACAATTCCAAGTGAAATGCAAGCTGCTTTTCAATCCAACTTTCAGAGTAATTTATTGGCTTTGAATCCAGATTATACGACCAACGCCTTAGGACTCGATGCGACGGCTTTCACAACGCTCTTGTCCAATGATGTTCTATGGGTTGCTGAAACGGGTATTACGACCTACTTTAATGGCACTGAAGTTCTTACAGGAAGAGCATTGACAGATGATGTTATCGATGTATCGTTATTATTAATTTTCGGAGGGCCTGCTGGGATGGATAACCCAACTTTAATCAGTGATTTTGTGTCAGAAAATGATGCGTCCTTTTCGGCAAGTTTTCCATACTTGGCCAATCCATTTTAGAGAAATAATTGACGAATCAAAAAGAGAACATTTATTCGTTTTTTTTTATTAAATCGAGTTTATGAAGCACCTAATTACACTCGCTTTTTTGCTGTTAGCTCTCGGGTGTGCTAGGGAGGTTCCGCAGAAGATCACATCGGTTCTAGATTATGAAAAATATCTGGCATCAAATGGAAAGCTATCCATAGAGCATGCTTTAAATGAATTAACGTTTTGGGAATCACGCCTTACTAAAGACTCAACAAACATTATTGCACTTGGCAAAATTGCCGAACTACATACTAGGTTGTTTTCACTTACTGGAAAGCTCTCAAACCTATATACGAGCGAGAAGCTCATTGCAAAATCACTGCAACTTTCGGCAAGAAATAAAGATACTTATTTACGTTCGCTAGCCCATAATTATATCACACAACACCGATTTAAGGAAGCAAAGATTCTCTTAGATAGTGCCTACCAATTTCCGGATAACAAGCGAGCAACAGAATACATGCTTTTTGACGTGTTTATGGAACTGGGCGAATATCAAAAAGCGGACACATTATTAGGAAACATAAAAAATAAAACGGACTATAATTATTTAATTCGGTTATCCAAATGGTCTGATTATAAAGGAAATTTGTCCGCTACCATTCGGTATATGGAGCAGGCCAAAACCATTGCAGAATCTCGAGGTGATGCCTCCCTCAAAGTTTGGATATATTCAAACCTTGCCGACTATTATGGCCACGCTGGAAGGTTAAATGAGGCTTATGAGTATTATTTAAAGACCCTAAAACTACAAACAGATAATGTACATGCGAAAAGAGGCATTGCATGGCTCGTATATGCTTCTGAAAGAAATACCGTGGAGGCCAATCGCATTATAGATGCTGTTTGGACGTATCATAAAGGACCTGAGTATTTTTTACTGAAAGCTGAATTATCCAAATTTGATAGAAACGGTGCAGAAGCGACTGTTTATGAAGATAACTTTAGAAAAGCACTATTGACAGAAGATTATGGCGCTATGTATCATACTTATTTAATAGAGTTATACACCAATAACAATCCTCAAAAAGCGCTGAGCCTAGCAAAACTTGAAGTTGCCAATCGTGCTACTTCTGAAACCTACGTCTTGTTAGCCTATGCCCAATTAATAAATGCAATGCCAACAGAGGCCTTAGCTACTATAGAAAGCCATGTTTTTGGAAAGACCTTTGAACCAAAAGCCATCTACATTACAGCATTAGTATTTAAAGCCAACGGAGTTCTCGATATGGTGCCAGAGTTAAAGTTGGATTTAGAGAGTGCTGCATTTGAATTGGGACCCCTAAGAATGCGAGAAGTCGAAAAACTATAAAATCCTGTTAAAAAAAGAAGTAGTGTAGCTCTTTCTTGAGTGTGGTATCATATTTGAATACTATAGAATAGTCAATATAGAATCAAAGTGAAACATAAAGTAAACTTCAATATTCCCTGATTTCACTAAAAAGAAACATTTTGATTTGTTGCATAAAAAACCAACCTTAAAATATAAGGAAGGTTTTTTGTTGTGTGCTATTTTTGGTTTTAAGCAGTATTTTTCTTAATGAATACTGCAGGTAACTAATTGTTAAGAAGATAATTAGGTTTTATCTTGCTATTCACAACAGCTTAAAGTATAAAAATGCACTAAAGATGTCAAATAGGAGTGCTTTTTACATGCTAAATGTTAAAAAATAACGTATTTCATCGAATAAAAATGTATTTAGTCGTTTATTAAGAACAATTAGTACTATATTTGGATTGTGAGTTAGTTCAAAACGAAACTCTAAATAGAATAGCATTAATTGGTCAATATATAATCAAAATGAAACATAAAGTAAACTTCAATATCCCCCGATTTCACTAAAAAGAAACATGTTGATTGTGACTCAAAAAAAAAACCATCTTTTACTAAAGATGGTTTTTTTTTGGCTTCTACTTTCTTAATTACTCAATAATACCACCGCAACTAACTCTTCCGCCAGCAGCACCTGTTGGTTGTGTTTTGTAATCATCAACTCCTTGATGCACGATAATTGCTTTTCCTAAAATGTTTTTATTTTCCTCATCGCATCCAATACACCATTCATCTGTTTCCATTTTAATTTTACCATTTCCATTTTCATCGGCAGTTAAATTACCGATATCTCCTTTATGAAAACCTTCAGCATCTCCCCATTTTCCATGTTTAGACATCGTAGGATTCCAATGCCCTCCAGTCGATTTTCCATCCGGAGAAGAACAATCTGATTTTTCATGAATATGAACTGCGTGCACTCCTGGTGTTAATCCGCTTAGCTCCATGAAGAAGGCAACGCCACCATCAACCTCCGCGAATTGGGCTTTTCCACTTGCAGTGCTTTCACTTTTAGGTTCTAAACGAAGTGTAACCGTTTTTGACACTACTTTTTCTATATTATTTTCGACCACTTCTATTGTTTTCTCAGCAGCAATTATTTCTGCATCTTTTTTATTTTCTTTACAACCAATAATCGTTAAAAGAGCGATTGCCGTTATTGATAATCCAATATTTTTCATGATGTTATTTATAAATTGATTAATATAATAATAGATGCAAGGTAAGATGATTACAGTATAATCACAAAATATTTATCGGTCTAATGACAACATATCTAATCTACCTTAAATTTACTTAGATTTTTAAAAGGTGAAACCTGTATCTTTTCTAATTGGGTTTTATAGACCATCCATTCTTTTTCGAAAAAACTATTTGTTTGTATTAGTGCATCAGCTAAGGCGTCTTTTGCATGTTTCATAAGAAGTGTCTCCGTCTTTGTCATTCCATTGGGCCTACTTCCACTATACCAGCCAGCCGATCCCAAGCGCTGCATTACATTGATTTCAGGATTTCTAGTAATCCCTTGCCTTTTGTCTTCTTTACCAATATAAAGAGCAACAATTGAATCAATCTTCTTGGATATTTTTTTACTTATGTCAATTTCTTCTTTATATTTCTTAGCGTCATCATTCTTTAACTTCGTGCTTAAGTCTTTGGCTGTATTTTTACTTTCAATGAGTTGTTTGACGGCATCGGCAGCCAATTGGGTCATTGCCTCTATTTCTTTTGATGCAGCATACCCTTCATCAATTGCTTTTTGAGATGTTTTGAGACGTGGGTCATTTTTAACGCTTATAGTGGTAGATGAGGTGTTTTCTTGATACTCCAGATCAATTTTATAGATACCAGGTTTCACGGTTGTGCCTCCGCGTTCATTGCTGCGTTTTCTGATTTTTCGAGATGGCCTATCGACGCCAGCTTCATCGAGTCGCCACTTCCATTTATAAATTCCTGTGCTATCGGGTATTTTTCTTTTAAGCGTTCTTATCAATCTAGTATCATCGTATAATTTTAAATAGAGAGAATCTTTACTTGGACCCTTTTTTTCTCCGGAAGTATCCTCGGTGTCATCACCATCCTCATCTTTAGATCCGGTGTCTTTTTTGCCTAGACTTTTTTTATCTTTCTTTTTCTGAAAGTAAAACGTAATCAAGGCACCACTGTCCTTGTTTTCACCGTTAAACAAGGCATCACCTCCAAACCTGCTTCCCGTAGGTTGCTGGTATGCGGCTTGATAAGCTGTTGGAGGGTCGAATACCGTTATCTCTGATGCAAACAAGCTACTGTTCGTTGCAAGTGCGCGTAAGGGACGAATATCATCCAACACCCAGGCGGCTCGCCCAAAAGTTCCTATAATTAGATCATGTTCTCGCGAATGAATAACGAGATCCTTCACAGGAACTGACGGAAAATGATGTGTCCATTTTTCCCAGCTACTGCCGGCATTGATAGAAATATAAAGTCCGTCGTCGGTTCCTAAAAAAAGCAGGTTCTTTTCTATAGGGTCTTCAATGATGCTTAACGCATAACTTATGGCATCCGTAGCGTCTACAATTCGCTCCCATGTTTTTCCATAATTACGCGTGCGATATACATAAGGGGTATAATTAAACCTGCGGTAATCGTTCGCTACGAGGAGGGCTTCCCCTTTCTTTTTATTTGATGCCTTGATTTGAGCGATCCAACTACCTGCCGGTAAGCCTTTCAGATTTTTTGAAACATCTGTCCAGGATGCACCGCCATTTTGCGTATAATGAACGCGACCATCGTCGGTCCCAGACCAAAGCATATCGACCTCAAGCGGGGAGGGTTCAATTACAAGGATTGTTGTATGGTTTTCAGCTCCTGTTGCGTCCATAGTCAATCCACCGCTTTCTCCTTGCTTTTGCTTTTCTGGATCGTTGGTGCTTAAATCTGGAGAAATAACATCCCATGTTAAACCTTTGTCCATGCTTTTGTGCACAAACTGACTTCCGAAGTAAAGCGTGCTCGTATCGAATGGATCAATATTGATAGCAGCATTCCAGTTAAAGCGCAATTTTACATTTGGATCGGGATGTGTTGGACGCACGGTATAATTGTTCCCTGTAATATGATCGTAGCGACTTACATATCCTTGCTGGCTCATACTCCAGCCATACTGACTATCGTCTGGGTCTGGGAGTACGTCAAACCCATCACCAAATGAGATTTCTTGCCAATAGTCATTCCGAATGCCCTGTGCCTTCCATACATATGCTGGACCGCGCCAACTTCCGTTATCCTGCATACCTCCATAAACATTATACGGAAATTCATTATCTACATTGATATGGTAGAACTGAGCAACTGGTAAATTTCCAATAAAGCGCCATGTTTTTCCACCATCGCGCGTAATGTTCATTCCGCCATCGTTTCCATCGATCATAAAGCTTCCGTCGGAAGGATGAATCCACCAGGCGTGATGATCGGGATGAACCCCATTATCGACTCCATAAGCAGGCATTAACTGCTCGAAATTTTTTCCTCCGTCTTCAGATACATTAACATAGGTAAATACAGAAAAGACCCTATTTTCGTTTTCAGGGTCTACGCTTAGGTCGCTGTAGTAAAAGGGCCGGTTTCCGATGTCATTCTTATCATTTATCTTTTTGAAGGTAAATCCGCCGTCTTCAGACTTGTATAACGCATTTTTTTTAGCTTCGATTAGGGCATAGACAATATTTGGTTTGTTCGGAGCAATAGCGATTCCGATCCTTCCGAGTTCACCTTTCGGTAAACCGTCTTTGTCTGTGCGTTTTTCCCAGCTATCACCACCGTTGTGTGTAACGTATAGACCAGAGCCTTCTCCTCCCGATTTAAAAAACCAAGGGTCTCTTTTGTGCTCCCACATCGCTACTATGAGTTTGTTGGGATTGGTAGGATCCATGACCATATCACCTACACCAGCTTTTATATTGGTAAATAAAATTTTATTCCATGTTTTTCCGCCATCTGTAGTTTTAAAAACACCTCGCTCTGGGTGTTCGCCCCATGGAGAGCCAATCGCACCTACATAGACCGTATTTGGGTTTGTAGGGTCAATAATAACTCTATGGATATGCCGCGTTTTTTCGAGACCCATTAGATCCCAATTCTTACCGCCATCCAGGGATCGATACACGCCATATCCTCCGTTTAAACTATTTCGTGGATTGCCTTCACCTGTTCCAACCCATATCACTGAAGGGTTTGATTGCTGTATAGCAACCGCTCCAATCGAGGCAGTTGCCTCATTGTCGAATACAGGATTCCATTTAATTCCACCGCTTGTTGATTTCCACAAACCACCTGAGGCGGTTCCAACGTACATAACATCTGGATTTGAAGTAACAACATCAATGGCTGTGACCCGTCCAGACATTCCTCCGGGGCCAATATTTCGGGGTTTTACATCCTTTAAAATCTCCATTGAAAATTCTTGAGCAAAGAGGGAAGAGGTGATCACAAGAAGTATCAGAATTAGTACGTTCTTCATAAGGCGGTTAGATAACTTAATAAGATTTTTTATATTTTTTAAAGTTAACAAAATGTTTCAGAAGCATTTCATAAATAGATGTTAACTCCTTCCGAATTATTTTTAAATGTGTTAATTTTAGAAAATGAATATGAAAAAGAGAAGTACTGGCTTTGTTTTTACAAAGCATACCCCCAAAAAACAGTCTCCCTTTGAACGACTTTTTGAAGTTTTCCAAGAATTAATTACGCATACTTCTGGTGATTTTGATGAGGCAATTGATTGGTTAAGAGAGCTTGATAAAGAATATAATTTAACTACCGACGATTATACCATTGATGATTTTATAGAAGATTTAAAGAAAAAGGGATTTATCCGAGAGGAGTTTATACCAGAGGGAGATGGAACAGGCGACGGCAAAGCTAAGACGTCACTTACTGAAAAGTTGGAGCGACAACTTCGGAAGAGAGCTTTAGACCAAATATTCGGAAAATTAAAACGAAGTGGTGCGGGAAATCATAAAACAAAGCATGCAGGAAGAGGGGATGAGCAGACAGGTGAGTTCCGTAACTATCAATTTGGAGATCCATTGTCAAATATATCCATGACAGAAAGTTTTAAAAATGCCCAAATTAATCAAGGGATAGACAACTTCTCCATGACTGAAAATGACTTGGTGGTTGAAGAAACATCCTTTAAAGCACAAATGAGTACGGTGTTGATGATTGATATTAGCCACAGTATGATTTTATATGGAGAAGACCGCATCACACCAGCCAAAAAAGTCGCGATGGCACTTTCAGAATTAATTACAACAAGATATCCTAAAGATACGATAGACATTCTCGTTTTTGGAAATGACGCCTGGCCCATAACGATAAAGGACTTACCCTATTTAAACGTGGGTCCCTATCATACCAATACAGTGGCGGGACTTAAACTAGCAATGGACATGCTAAGGCGAAAACGCAATACGAATAAACAGATATTTATGATTACCGATGGGAAACCTAGTTGCCTGAACATGCCAAATGGCGATTACTACAAGAACAGCAATGGATTAGACCCATACATCGTTAACAAATGCTACGCAATGGCATCCCAAGCCAGAAAGTTGCACATACCCATAACAACCTTTATGATTGCCAACGATCCGTATTTACAACAATTCGTTGACCGATTCACAGAGGCAAATCAAGGGAAAGCCTTTTACACAGGGCTACAGGGGCTTGGAGAGATGATTTTTACCGATTACGAAACGAATCGAAAGAAAAAGTTAAGAGGATGATTTTTAAGAAGAGAGAGCATTCGATTTGCGCATTGATCGAGGAGAGAAAAAAATGGAACAAGACCTAAAACCTAGCATCCAGGAGCCAGAATCAAACACCTAGAGCCTAGAAAAATTTATAATAAAAGCATGAAAATAGAAAACATCAAAACTTTTGGCGAATTAAAAAACGCCGGATTCGAATTTAAAACAATTAAGGAGGAATTAAGACAAAACCTACTTCAGAAATTAATGCGGAAAGAAACAACCTTCGAAGGAATTCATGGGTATGAATATACTGTGATTCCTGAATTGGAGCGTGCTATTCTTTCAAAACACAATATAAATCTTTTAGGGTTACGTGGTCAGGCCAAGACAAGATTGGCACGGCAGATGATTTATTTGTTAGATGAATACATACCCGTAGTTGCGGGAAGTGAAATAAATGATGATCCCTTTATGCCTATCTCGAGGTTTGCGATACAAGCACTTGCTGAAAAGGGAGATGACACGCCTATTAATTGGCTGCATCGCGACCGCCGTTTTTCAGAAAAATTAGCAACACCAGATGTTACTGTGGCAGATTTGATAGGTGATGTTGATCCTATAAAAGCCGCGAATTTGAAGTTGACCTACGCAGATGATCGCGTTATTCACTTCGGAATGATTCCAAGAGCGAATCGATGTATTTTCGTAATTAACGAACTTCCCGATTTACAAGCCCGAATTCAAGTGGCGCTTTTTAATATCTTACAAGAGGGCGATGTTCAAATTCGAGGGTTTTCACTTAGATTGCCTTTAGATATACAATTTGTATTTACTGCAAATCCCGAAGATTATACGAATCGAGGTAGTATTGTAACGCCTTTAAAAGATAGAATAGGATCACAAATTCTAACCCATTATCCAGAAAGTTTAGAGATTGCGAGAACTATAACTGAACAAGAAACTGCAGAGGCAGTAGCCGAAAAAGAAAATGTGTATGTACCCGAGCTTGCAAAGAATATTTTAGAACAAATAAGTTTTGAAGCCAGAGAAAATGAATTTATCGATGCTAAAAGTGGGATTAGTGCGAGATTGAGTATTACGGCTTTTCAGAATCTACTAAGTACAGCAGAGCGACGTGCCCTTCAGAATGGAGATGAAAAAACATCTGTTCGTTTAGGTGACTTTACAGGGATTATTCCCGCTATTACTGGGAAAGTTGAATTGGTCTATGAAGGTGAACAAGAAGGTGCTTCGGGAGTTGCACAGCAGCTAATAGCAGATGCTGTTAAATCGCAGTTTATGGAGTATTTTCCAAAAATTGAAAAACTTCAAAAAGAAGGAGAACAGCAACCATATGATGATATTGTGGCTTGGTTCTTTGAACAAAGCGGTGGCTTTGAATTGTTGGATAGTTTATCAGACGAGGATTATAAATTACAATTAGACCGTATTGAACCCTTAGACGATTTGTTGGAAAGGTATGTGGAAGATATTCCTGAAGAAGACGTTTACTTCTTCAAGGAGTTTGTTCTATGGGCGTTGGTCGAATACAGAAAACTAAGCAAGTATCATATGACTGAGGGTCTTAGGTTCAAAGATGTATATGGAGGTTATATTAGTGGACTTTAATGCTGGAACATTTGCACAAGCTAGTTCTTTAAACAAAACAAAAGGCTGCCCTTCGGAGCAGCCTTTTGTTTTGTAACAGAATTATTATATGAGAACGCGATCAAAAAAACAAGGCTTCTTTTTTATCTTTCTTTAGTTGAGATTTTATTTGGAGCGTGCAAAATAGAAGCAACTCCAACCAATCAAGGTTTAAGAGCATCTCCCTCGACGTAAAAATCTTTTTTTATGAGCACTGTTTCTATATTTGACTCAAATGCTTTTGTTTGCCATTCGGAAGAGGGAGTGATCCACTCTTCTTTGCCGTTTACAATTAAAATAAGAGGTAAATCGAAGCCTTCAACGATATTGGTATATCTGTATTTTAAATTTATTCCAGAAGCCTTGTATTCTAAATGGGGGATTTTAGTTGTTCTTAAATATTGATCCCAAAAACTACGAAGGTCGATACCGCTTTTTTTACTTATGTATTCTTCTACTTGTTTGCTACTTACTGTTTGGTGATAAAAGTCTTTATTTAGTCCCCTTAGGATAGCTCTCCATTTCTCATCGTCATTTATTAGTTGGCGCAGAGAATGCAGCAGGTTTGCTCCTTTGTAGTACATATCACCGCTACCTTCTTGATTTACATTATAAACACCAATTATTGGACTTTCGTTTCTAACCCTTTGACGTGTTCCCAATACATATTCTGAGGAAGCTTGTTCACCAAAGTGATAATTGAGGTACAGGTTTTCAGAATAGGCCGTAAAGCCCTCATGAATCCACATATCGGCGACGTCAATATGTGTAATATTATTAGCAAACCATTCGTGACCCGCTTCGTGAATAATAATAAAATCAAACTTAAGCCCCCAGCCTGTATCAGATAAATCACTCCCTAAGTAGCCGTTTTGATAGTTATTTCCATAGGTCACACTACTTTGATGTTCCATTCCCAAATAAGGGACTTCAACCAATTTAAAACTGTCCTCATAGAAAGGGTAGGGGCCAAACCAATACTCAAAGGCATCCATCATAAGCGGCGCCTGTTTGAATTGTTTTTTTGCCTTTTCTAGGTTATCACGTAATACATAATAATCCATGTCTAACGCGCCTTTTATACCGTCGTACACTTCAGAGAAATTGACATAGTCGCCAATATTAATATTAACGCCATAATTATTAATGGGATTTACCACATTCCAAATCCAAGTCTTGGTTTTGCCATTATCAATAGTATTTATTAAACGTCCGTTAGAAACATTCATAAGATTTTTAGGTACTGTTACAGATAGCTGTATGCCATCTTCGGGTTCATCATAGTAATGATCCTTGTTTGGCCACCAAATACTGGCACCAATGCCTTGATTTGATGTTGCTATAAAAGGCTTGCCATTGCTATCTTTTGTCCAGGTAAAACCACCGTCCCAAGGAGCATTTTTTGCTTCCATTGGCTTTCCAGAGAAATAGATAGTCAAGGCGTAGTCTTTACCTCGCTTTTGTTTTTTGACTAATGTGATAAAATGTGCGTTCCCTTCTGTTTCAAACTTTAGTTTCTTGCCATTTTGAAACAGACTATCAATTTTCATTGGCGGCTGTAAATCAATTTGCATGACGTTCTTTTTCTCTAAAACCTGATATGTAATTGTATTGCTTCCACGAATAAATTTTTCATCGGGAACTACTTCAACCTTTAAATTATAATGTTTAAGATCCCACCATGCTCTTTCAGGAGTTATGCTTCCTCTTAGTCTATCTTGACGGGTAAACTCTTGTGAAAAACTGGTAAGGCCAATTATTAATAGGAGCAATGAGAGTATGGTTTTTGTCATCAAATTTTATTAATGGTTTATCTAAAAATTTCTTTTGGGAATACAACGACACTTTCATGGCCGTTTTGGCCAATGGATGCAACCCCAAAAAAATAGTTATCGATCACAATTCCGTTTAGAGTGAACTCTGAAACATCACCCACAAATCTACTGTTGTCCCATGTTGGGGAGGTAGTGTCTCGCCAATATATTTTATATCCAAGCGCACCATCTACCTTGTCCCACTTGAGTTTAGTAGATGCTTCTACTATTCCGCCTATTTTAATATTCTTAGGGTTAGGTGGGCTCCAAGCCAGACGAGCCATAGAAATAGCATTTACAGCGGTGAGTTTTTTTGCATATTCAAAATTTACATATGCTATCTTATCGCCGTAGTCAATTCCATTTTCGGTGCGAATATCTTGATGCTGCTGCGTGTAATTTTCGTGCGCCTCCATAATTCGAATTCCTGGAAATCCAAGATCGCAAAAGGGTCTGTGATGACCACCTCGTCCAAAACGATCAAGCCTATAAATCATCATAGGATTCATTTCAGGCATATAGGTTCTTGTGGTTTCGAAAACATATCTAGCTAATTGTCTCGAAACGCCATCGACTTCACCACCATAAAATCGTCTTCGGCCTCTTTCCTTGGCTGTTTCAGTTGGGGGAACCGGTTCAGAGAAAATTCGAAAGTCTTTATTACTTATCACACCATCAACGCCTTTAATATTCCCAATCATGTCATTATTTAGAACCCCGATAATGTCCCAACCTTGGGCTAAGGCAAACTCAGCAAAGCCTTTGCCGCCAAATAACCCTTGCTCTTCTCCACTTAATCCTAGATAAAGGATACTGCTTTCAAAAGTATATTTAGAGAGTACTCTGGCCGCCTCCATAGCTCCTGCCATTCCGCTGGCATTGTCATTTGCACCAGGAGAATCTGAGGTTGCATTATTAGGGTCACTTACCCTAGAATCAATGTCACCGCTCATAATAATGTATCTGTTTGGGTATTTGCTACCCCTTTGAACTGCGGCAACATTCACAACCCAAACGTCTTCAGTAATGCGCTTGTTTGTTTCCTTTTTGACTAGTTTTTTTTGATAAAAGACATCCAAGCAATCGGAACAATCTGTAGAGATGGTTTCAAATTCTTTTTTGATCCATCTTCGAGCGGCTCCTATTCCTCTTGTTTCTGATAGGGTATCGCTTAAGGTATGTCTGGTTCCAAAATTTGCTAGGGTGGTTATATCTGCCTCAATTCTTTGGGACGAAACAGCTTCAATAATATCGTAGAGGCGCGTATCTGTTTGAGCCATTGAAAAAGTATGAATACATATTCCTATAATTAGAAGACAGCTTTTCATTCGTTTTTTGTTTGCCATAAATTTACTTAAAATAGTATTCTTTTATTCGCATATCAAAATTTTCTAATTCTGCTTTAGCAGACAACGCAGGTAATTAGATTGTTATTTTGAGACGGCAACCAAGGATAACCTTCCTTCATCTGGACTCACTGCGAGTCTCGTTATGTTCTTAATATTGTATTCTGAAAGATTTGCCACTTCTTTCCAATCTGAATTAAGAAACGTATCATAGATATATAATTTACTACCGCTGCCAATGAGAATTTGCGAATCATTTAACCAGGTGCAATCTTGTATGCCAACAGGTAATTGGCAGACAAAAAAGCTTTCCATTGTCTCCATGTCTAATACATATATTTCTTGATTCTTATCTTCATTTACAGAGGTGTAACTCATTGAACTTGAATTCGGTACTTTATGAATAGATCTGCCAACGTTTCTCAGAATTGTGTCTGTTCTTTTTTCATTTAAATTTGAAAAGACCAGATCCAAATGACCATCACTTAATACAGAAGCTATAATTGTTTCAGCATTATAGAAATCATAATAGGCAACTTGTAAATCTTCGATTAATTCAATATTCTCATTGGAAATTACATCGTACATGTACAGACGTTGTAAGCCATCCGGGTCCAAACGTACCGCTGAGGTTTTAGTTTCATAACCAGGTATTTGTATCGGTGAATATTCGCCCCCTTCGGTTGTTTTATGAACCCATGTTTTGGTTTTTTCTGAAATATTGTACATCGCAATATCTGTTTGTCCATTCTTATTTCCGGCAAATAAGACAGTATTGTTATTAGCAAACGAGGGCTGACTATCATAGCCTTCATCATTAGATATATTTTGGAAGTTAGATGTTGCCAAACCACCATTTTCCGATTTAATATCGCAGAGATATACCTCGGGATTCGACTGAGCGATGATGTTGAACGAAGCGAAGAATAGGAGGGATGCAAGCGTTTGATTCATTTTTAAATTGTTTTGATTTTAAAGATAACAAAGTTTGAAACAATCGTATTAAATAAAAAATCACTCTAACATGTGTTGGGATGGTTTTATTAACGAATTAAATTCAAAACTTTTAAAGTTAAATTAATAAACACCTACAAAATATATGATGTTTAAAAAAATCGTGTTAGAATCTTTATTTCACTATCAATTTCCCAGTTTTTACCTGTTGTTGGCTATTGGTAAGTCTTAAAAGGTACATTCCGGAGGAAAGCATCTCGGTGTTTATTCTTAAGGGAATATTGTTGCGAAATGTGTGTGTGACCGAATTTATTTTTTGTCCGTTAACCCCAAAAATGTCTATGATTACTTTTACTGTTTCTGAAGTATTCAATTTTACGTTTACAAAGTCACTTGATGGGTTAGGGTACATTGAAATCTCATTAGCTAGAGAATTTTCTTGGATACCCAATATTGGATCTATGCTAAAATCTATGATACCTGAGCCCCATGATCCAAAACGCACAACATTAGTTTCTTGAATATAATCTACGTCCATTACATTGAAAAACCCTATACCTTCGGCCATAGAGGTCCACTCTTCTTGTACTACATCAAAAACATAAGGACCAATATCTGTTCCTGCAAATACGAATTCACCATTTGGTAAAACAATCATTCCACCCGTTTGTGCATCATCGCCTGCAGGAAAATCCCCAGTAACATCATCCCATGAAACTCCCCCATCTTTTGATAATATCGAGCCAATGTCATTATCGCTTGGTCCAGAAAATAAAACCCAATTATCATTACCAGGTAGTACAATACCGCTGCCAATGTCTCCTCTTGTAAACCCTCCAGGAGTCATGACAAATGGCGTGTTTATTCCATCCCCAAAAGTATTCCCTCTATCTGTTGAAATAAATATTTTTCCATCTTGTAACATATATAATAAGTCAGGGTTTTCGTTGCCCTGTGCTAAGGCAGCGACTTGATTTTCACCTTTATCTACTGTGTGCCCTATTAAATTATTATTATCCCAAGTTGCTCGGTAGAGGTCTCTAGATAAGATCCAAATGTTTTCATCTGGAGCATTATGGTCAATGTATGTTTGTACCCAGTTCATTTCTGAATTTTGAGGAAAATTAACTGTCGGGCTTGAATTAAACCTTGAGTTAATTGTACCGATTGATTGAAATGTTCCCCCAGCGGTATAGACTTTAACAGGAGCCCATACTTTATCCCCTTGTCGATTCCATTTCCATGCATTAAGCCCATCATAACTATTTATAGGTGGCCCATCACCTCCAATAGATTGGTAAAAATCTAGAACGTTTCCATCAGTACCAGGAATAATACTTTGAGACCCTTGATCTTGAGTTCCATAATTGATATGATCAGTATTGTTGGCACCTGTAAATAGACAATCTCTGTATACCAGAGGTGTTATTGTATTTAAGACATTTAAATTGATAAAGTGTGCATTGGCATACCCAGAATTATCATACCCGACACCAGGGTCTGGAAAATCAGACCACTCTTTATACGATATGAAAATACCACCATCTGAACAACGTGCTGAAAATAGATCTCCACTACTATTATAAAAAAAGTGAGAAGCCTGAAAATCTGGATGGTAATTAAACCTAATTCGATTGTAATAATCTTCTGCTGATAGATTAGTACCGTTTTGATACCATCCCCATCCCGCTTCATCGGTTAGGACTGTGCTTAATGCATCAGTAGAAATAATAGGAATCGCATATCCACCTAAAGCAATGTTTGGATCTTCAGGATGTGCCGCAAAAAATAAACCAGCGTCCATTTCTCCACTCGTATCTCCATACCAATTACCATGAGGGAATTTTTCGGTCCAAGAAATACCTTCATCCGTTGAAACCCAATAGTTTCTATTTTCGGTTACATAAAACGTGCCTTGATCGCCTCCAATACTAAAAGCATTATCATTATGGTTACTTGAATAAGAACCTTTAAGGTCAAAGTCTGTTCCTGTTGCATTTAGTTTATAAAATGAGCCGCCTCTAGCCAAGTAGACATTATCTGCACCATCTTGAATTGCATATCTTGGTGTATAAAGGAAAGATGCTCGTGAGTTGACAAAATCTTTAAGTAAAGAAAAACTTACACCGTAATCTGTAGATACATAAACCGCTGTGTTATCGGTAACATAAATAGTATGATCCTCTTGCCTGTTAATTGCCGAACTTTTATTGGCTCCGGGAAGACCAGTTGCAAGTGTCCAGGTCACAGCATCGTCATCTGAATAATATAAAGGACCATTCTCAATATGAGCTACTAACCGTACTGCTCCTAAATGTTCAAAGGCAAACAGGTTTTGATACCGGTTAGGCCAATTTGCAGTTAAAAGCTGAAAATCATCCCCTCCTGTACCTGTGTTAGGATTATAAATTGTGCCTTTGTGGATATAAGATTTCGAATTGTACTCACCAACATAGTGATTCAACGTTACCCCATATATAATATCCGTACCATCGAGCATCTCTGCAAATTTAAACGCACCGGGCATGTTTTTTGGGCCTCTATTTACCCATTCTCCATTTAAAGCTCCTTTTGCATATGGGATATTAGACCCCTTAGAATTGAAATTTTTCGAGGTTTCAACCAGTTTTTCTAGAACTCGTTGATGATGTGCGGCTTGTTCAGGTGTCCAAATAGCATTTTTATCGGGATTATGAACCTTCCTTTCTTTTTTTCCTTTCTTCTCCGGAAGTAATGTAATTTCCTCCATACTCTCAGGATTAGTCGAATTCTCTTCACAAGATTGTGAGGCAATAACTAAAAAGCTTATTACCACAAAAAACAATGTTTTTTTCATTTTATGAGATCTTGGTGATTGAATAGAAAAAAAATATCGCCGCTCTTTTTACCAAAAAAAGGACGGCGATATAAAAATAGCACTTAAAAATTAATTCTTACTAGGTTTTATTTTAAATTTATATTCTTATCAAAAAACAAGATGTCTTAGTGTTAAACCGCTTTAAACAAAGGGATAACAAGAATAGGTTATATGCTTCATTATTTTTATCAGACACTACCGATTTAAAAACAGTATTTATTCTCTGACGTAACTTTTTCAGCAATCATAATACGCAATGCAACCACATTTGGCAAATTTTGATATTTGGTAAAACGTTTCAAGCCTAGTAACATCATTTTTTGCTCGTCACCTTCTGCAAAGGAAACAATAGCAAGTTTTGCTTTCGTTTGTATTATGTCTACAGCGTGGTATAGGTATAACTGCGACATGGCTATTTGATATTTAGCATCTTCTTTGTCGCGTTTAGAATTCTTTTGTGCTCGCAGAATGGCACTTTCAGCCATATAAATTTCAATAAGAATATCGGAGGCTGCCATGAGCATTTGTTGGTGATCTTCCAAGTCGGGTCCAAATTTTTGGACAGCTGCACCCGCAACCATTAAAAAGACTTTCTTAAGTTCTACTAGCATGGCTTTCTCTTCCGAAAGCACCTCAGAATAATCGGGTGTTTCAAAAGAAGGAATACCTGTTAATTCGTTCGCTACTGCCATGGCAGGTCCTAATAAATCTAAGTGGCCTTTCATCGCTTTTTTCACCAACATTCCAACCGATAGCATTCGATTAATTTCATTGGTGCCTTCGTAAATTCGGGCAATACGTGCATCTCTCCAAGCCGCCTCCATTGGAGTATCTTCAGAGAATCCCATTCCACCGAATATTTGAATTCCTTCATCTGCACAGTTCTGAAGGTCTTCAGAAAGGGCAACCTTCAAAATAGAACATTCAATGGCGTATTCTTCAACACCCTTAAGCTCTGCTTCCTGATGCGAGTTCCCGGCAGCTACTCTTAATGCGATTCGATCTTCAATATTTTTTGATGCTCTATAGGTAGCACTTTCACCAACAAACGTATTTGCTGCCATCTCCGCTATTTTTGCCTTAATAGCGCCAAATTCTGCTATGGGCTTATCAAACTGCCTTCTTTCGTTGGCATATTGTGTTGCAAAAGAGGTAACGCGACGTTGTGAGTCGAGACAGGCACCTGCCAATTTTATACGACCTACATTTAAAGCGTTCATTGCGATTTTAAATCCACTGCCACGTTGTGACAGCATATTTTCAACAGGAACTTTAGTCTCACTAAAGAAAACCTGCCTAGTTGAGGAAGCACGAATTCCTAATTTATGTTCTTCTTCTCCCATCGTAATACCATTAGATGGGTCATTCTCCACGATAAAACCAGTGATGTTTTTATCGTCTTCAATTCGAGCAAAGACGATCATTACATTACAGAATCCTGCATTTGAAATCCACATCTTCTGTCCGCTAATCTTGTAATGCGTACCATCCTCGCTAAGAACAGCCTTTGTTTTTCCACTGTTAGCATCACTACCTGCCCCTGGCTCTGTGAGGCAGTAGGCCCCAAACCACTCTCCAATAGCCAGTTTGGGAACGTATTTTTGTTTTTGTTCTTCTGTTCCATAAAGAGTAATAGGCAACGTACCAATCCCTGTATGAGCGCCAAAGGCGGTACTAAAAGAACCTGTTCCGCTTGAAATATAATCACAGGTAAGCAAGGTAGATACAAAGCCCATTCCCAGACCGCCGTAGGCCTCAGGCACTGCGACTCCCAGAAACCCGAGTGCTCCCGCTTTACGCATTACTTCTTCTGTTAGGGCGAAGTCTTTGTTTTCAAATCGGTCTTTATAGGCAATAATCTCACGTTCATTAAAAGCCATCACAGCCTCTTTCATCATGCGTTGTTCTTCGGTAAAATCTTCCGGAGTAAATATATCTTCACAGACCGATTCTTTCACTAAAAATTGACCGCCTCGGAGTAGTTCGTTTGTTTTTTCTGTGTTCATTGTTTCTTTATTTATTATGTCCGTTCGACCAGACAAATCTTATTCTATTTGCTTATTTCAAAAACTCAAAGATACCAGCAGCGCCTTGACCTGTTCCTACGCACATGGTAACCATTCCATAGCTTCCTTGCATGTTGCGTTTTCGCATTTCGTCAAAGAGTTGAACCGATAGTTTCGCTCCAGTACAACCCAGCGGGTGCCCCAATGCAATGGCTCCTCCGTTCACATTTACGATGTCTTGGTTGAGCTCAAGTTCGCGCATCACAGCTAACGACTGCGAAGCGAAGGCTTCGTTTAGCTCAATGAGCCCGATATCGTCTTGTTTCAGTCCAGCTTGTTTTAATGCCTTCGGAATTGCTGCTACAGGTCCAATACCCATAATACGTGGTTCTACACCTGCTGCGGCATAGTTCACTAGCCTGGCTATGGGTTCGAGGTTTAATTCTTTTACCATTTCTTCGCTCATTACCATAACAAAGGCAGCTCCGTCGCTCATTTGTGAGGCGTTTCCGGCTGTAACAGTTCCGCCTGCTGCAAATACTGCGCGTAACTTTGCCAATGCTTCCTTACTCGTTCCTGCTCGTGGCCCTTCATCTTTCGTTACGGTATATGATTTTGTGGCTTTTTTACCATTTTCATCGATATAGGTTTGCGCAACATGTATAGGAACGATTTGATCTTGAAAACGATTTTCAGCTTGCGCTTTCAGGGCTTTCATATGGCTGTTAAATGCGAATTCATCTTGATCTTCTCTAGAAACTTTGAACTGATTTGCTACGGCTTCTGCCGTGTTACCCATACCCCAGTAGTAATCTTCATGACCAGATTTTATTAGGTCGTAGTTTAATTCTGGTTTATACCCAGCCATAGGAACAGCGCTCATACTTTCGGCACCTCCGGCAATAATACAATCGGCCATTCCAGATTGAATTTTTGCAGTCGCAATTCCAATGGTCTCAATTCCAGACGAGCAAAATCGATTTACAGTAACACCTGGAACGTCCACAGAATTTAATCCCATTAAAGAGATAAGACGCGCCATGTTAAGTCCTTGAGCACCTTCTGGCATGGCATTTCCAACAATGACGTCGTCTATGCGCTTCACGTCAAGTTGCGGTAATTCCTTCATCATGTGCTTGATGGTTTCTGCCGCTAACTCATCTGTTCTTTTAAACCGGAACACTCCCTTTGGTGCTTTTCCAACGGCTGTTCTGTATGCCTTTACTATATATGCTGTTTTCATGTTTTAATAGATCTTAGATTTTAGACTTAAGATTTTTTATATTTTCTTCGAAAATTTCTGGATGAACGAATACCTCATTTTCTGCATGTCAATAATCTCGTTTAATAATGTGTTAATTTTTTCTTCAGAAGGAAATTCAGAAGAAATGCATTAGGACTCTTCCGCTATTTTCATTGCCTTTTGCCAAATTTTTATTTCTTGAAAAGCAAACATTCTCTTCATTTGATTTCAGGGATTCGATGACCTAATTTTATCATATCTAGTTTCTTAGTGGTTTCCCTTTTTGAATCATATGTTGCAATCGTTCTATGGTCTTTCGCTCCCCGCATAGACTTAAGAAAGCTTCTCTTTCTAGATCTAATAAATATTGCTCGGTTACCAGTGTAGGTTCTGATAAATCGCCACCGGCCATCACATTGGCAAGTTTATTGGCAATTTTCATATCATGATCACTAATGTAGTTGCTCTCTTTCATAGAATCTGTGCCCACCAAAAACATACCTAAAGCTTGTTTTCCCAGCACCTTTACATCTTTCCTTTTCACGGGCATGGTATACCCTTGATCTGCCATCATTCTTGCCGTAGCTTTTGCTGTTGCAATTTGCCGGTCTCTATTCACAACGACGATGTCTTTCCCTTTTTTAAGAATATCTAAATCGAAAGCTTCATAAGCAGACGTTGACACTTTTGCCATTCCGATGGTTAAGAAATGTTCTTGTAAAACGTTCAACTCCACATCTCCTTTTTGGAACATATCACTGGCACGTAATGCCATTTCTTTAGAACCTCCGCCTCCTGGAATAACACCAACACCAAACTCAACTAAGCCGATATAACTTTCGGCTGCTGCGACAACTCTATCTGCGTGGAGGGTCATTTCACAGCCGCCACCTAAGGTCATTCCATGCGGCGCAACAACGGTTGGAATAGCCGAGTAGCGTAATCGCATGCAGCTATCTTGAAAATACTTTATAGCTGCGTTCAATTCGTCATACTCTTGCTCTACAGCCATCATGAAGATCATCCCAATATTGGCACCCACTGAGAAATTTGCACCTTGATTTCCAATAACCAATCCATCGAAATCTTTTTCTGCAATGTCGATTGCTTTGTTAAATCCGGCAAGCACATCACCACCAATACTGTTCATTTTACTCTGAAATTCACAATTAAGAATCCCGTCTCCAAGATCTTCAATTACAACACCGCTATTTTTAAATACTTCTGAAGACGATCGAATATTATCCAATATAATAAAGGCATCTTGTCCAGGTACTTTTAGGTATTTTTTCTGCGGAATGTCATAGTAATAGGTTGCCCCATTTTTAATAGTGTAGAAAGAGTCAATGCCCGCTTCTAGCATTTCGTTCACCCAGGGAGCAGGCTCTTTACCCAACTCTTTAATTAAGGCAATTCCGGCTTTCACGCCAACGGCATCCCATATTTGGTAAGGACCGTGTTCCCAACCAAATCCTGCTTTCATAGCATCATCAATTTTATAAAGTTCGTCTGATATCTCAGGTATGCGTTTTGATATATATGCAAACATACTACCGAAGCTTTTTTGGTAAAAGATACCGGCCTTGTCTTGTCCAGCAACAAGAACCTTAAATCGATCAACGACTTTGTCGATTGATTTTGTAAGCTCTAGGGTAGCGAATTTAGCCTTGGCGCTTTTTCTGTATTCTAGGGTTTCAAGATCCATACCGAGGATTTCACTTTTGCCATCGGCATTCTTGATTTTTTTGTAAAACCCTTGTCCAGTTTTGCTTCCTAACCAATTGTTTTCGATCATTGTATTGATAAAAGCAGGTAGTTGAAAGACGTCGTGTTCTTCGTCTTCTGGGCAGTTTTCATAGATTCCATTTGCCACGTGAACCAAAGTGTCGAGACCTACTACGTCTACGGTTCGAAAGGTTGCTGATTTTGGTCGTCCAATTACAGGACCTGTCAATTTATCTACTTCTTCAACGGTTAGTCCCATTTCCTTCACAAGATGGAAGAGGCTTTGTATTCCGAAAATACCGATACGGTTCCCTATAAAAGCAGGGGTGTCTTTGGCTATTACCGTCGTCTTTCCAAGGAATTTTTCGCCATAATTATTAAAGAAGTTTAAAACGTCTTCCGATGTGTCTGGTCCAGGAATTATTTCAAATAATTTGAGATAACGCGGTGGATTGAAAAAATGCGTTCCACAAAAATGCTTTTTGAAGTCGTCACTTCGACCTTCATTCATAAATTTTATAGGAATTCCTGAAGTATTTGATGTAATCAAGGTTCCCGGAGTTCTATATTTTTCAAGCTTTTCAAAGACAATTTTTTTAATGTCTAATCGCTCAACGACTACTTCAATAATCCAATCTGCATCTTTTATTTGCGCTATATCATCTTCCAGGTTCCCGGTGGTAATACGTTTTGCAAAATCAATATGATATAGAGGAGCCGGTCTCGATTTTATTGCAGTAGTTAACGCTTCATTTACTAGGCGATTGCGAACTACTTTATCGTCTAGACTTAGACCTTTGCTCTTTTCTTTATCACTTAGTTCGCGCGGGATAATGTCAAGTAGTAAAACGTCAACACCAATATTAGCGAAATGACAAGCGATGCCGCTTCCCATAATACCTGAACCAATTACGGCTATTTTTTTTATTCTTCTTTTCGACATCTTATACTGTTTTTTCGGGGGTGTATATTTTTTTGTTGTTGATGAGTTCCAAGATAGTGTTCGCTACTCTTTTGAACACCCTAAGATCTTCTTCGGATATCGCTTTTTTCACCGCATCATCAAAGCCGAGAACTACAGTTTTTGAAAACTCTCGCATTTCTTGCCCAAATGGGGTTAGATGTATAATCACACCGCGACCATCCAAAGGGTTTGGTTTCCGAACGATAAGCCCTTTTTCTTCCATTGTCTTTAACGTTCGAGAGAGACTTGTGGCTTCCATTCCCATTTTCGGTCCTAATGCTGTTGATGAAGTCCCTTTTTCTGTATCGATACTAATAAGCGCAAAGCCTGTAGCCATAGAACTTCCTTTTTTCCCAGCTTCTTCATTATACATTTTCATTACACCTATCCAGGTGGAACGCAGCACATAGTCGATGGTTTTTTCTTTCATAGAAGTTTTTCAGAAGTCCAAAGATAGGGAAAGATATTATGCGTGCATAGTAAATTGCACAATTAGTTTGGTAATTTTTCTATAATGAATTTACTTTTTGTAGGATACAAACCAAAGCGTCTTCCTATTGGAAGACGCTTTGGTTAATAATGAAACAAATATGTATTATATGAGTCGAAACTGCCGTCCGCTTAATGTCCGTAAATCTTATTATAGAGATCCATGTATTTTGCTTTAATAACCTTTCTTTTCATTTTCATGGTAGGAGTGAGGTGACCCTCTTCAATACTCCAAATTTCTGGGGTAATCTCTATTTTTTTAATTTTCTCCCACTGGCCAAATTTTTCATTATGCTTCTCAACCTCTTCCATAATTCGATTGATCAAAACTTCATCTTGCGAAGCAATTTTTATGTCAGAACTTATATTCTCTCCTTTCTTCTTTGACCAACTTTCAATAAACTCCCAATTAGGTTGTACAAGCGCGGCTGGCATTTTCTCTCCATCACCAACAACCATTATCTGTTCAATGAAACGCGACTGCTTCATTGCATTTTCTAAAAGTTGAGGGGCAACATATTTACCACCACTGGTTTTGAACATCTCTTTTTTACGATCTGTAATTTTGAGGAAGCCATCGGCATCTATTTCTCCAATATCCCCCGTATGAAAGTACCCATCTTTTAATACTTCACTGGTTTGAACCGGGTCTTTATAATAACCGATCATTACTTGAGGTCCCTTTACTAGAATTTCGCCATCATGTGCTATTTTTATTTCTGTATCTGGCAGTGCTTTACCTACCGTTCCAATTCTAAAGCCTCCATTACGCATATCATTCACCGTTAATACAGGAGCGGTTTCTGTAAGACCATAGCCTTCCATTACAGGGCAGCCGGCAGCATTAAAAACGCGCGCTAAACGTGGCTGTAAAGCCGCGCTTCCTGAGGCTATCGCCTGAAGGTTTCCACCCAAGGCTTCCTGCCATTTAGAGAATATTAATTTGCGAGCGAGCTTTAATTTAGTTTCATACCACCATCCGTTTTGACCGTATGGTTCCCATTGAAGGCCTAAATCAACGGCCCAGAAAAACAATTTACTTTTTACGCCTGTTAGGTCTGATCCTTTGGCAATAATCTTATCATATACTTTTTCCAGCAATCGCGGAACAGCAGTCATCACCTCAGGGTGAATTTCTTTTAAGTTATCGCTAATGGTTTCTAAGCTTTCAGCAAAATGAATACTTACACCACAATATTGATACATATATAAGAGCATTCTCTCATAGATGTGACAAACAGGTAAAAAACTAAGTGCTGTAGATTTTCCCATTTCGATGGGTAATCGCCCTTTACTATGTTTGGCGTTCCCTGCAATATTTTTATGCGACAGCATCACACCTTTTGGCCTTCCTGTAGTTCCGGATGTATAAATTAGTGTCGCAAGATCATCTTCATTTACAGCCGCTTTACGGCTTTCTACTTCATCTTGATTGCTTTTATCTTCACCCAATTTTAGTAGATCACTCCAATTCGAACAACCTTCAATCTCGTCAAAGGAATACACCTCTTTTAAAGAAGGAACGTTTCCTTTGATTTTTTGAATCTTATCTGCCACTTCTTTACAGGAAACAAAGCAATAAACAGATTCGCTATGATTAAGTATGTATTCGTAGTCTTCTTCAGAAATTGTTGGATAAATAGGTACATCCTGGGCTCCAGTTTGAAGAATACCAATATCACAAATATTCCATTCAGTTCTATTGGTCATAGAAATAATAGCAACTTTGTCGTTGGGCTGAACTCCTAGCCTAATTAAACCACGGCTAATAGCATTGGCCTTGTCTATATATTCCTGAGTTGAGGTTGCAATCCATTCGCCATTTACCTTACTTACTAGTGCCTTTTCTTGAGGATACTGTTCTAGTTGATAATATGGAAAGTCAAAAAGTCTTTTTACGTCTGTCATAATCTATTTATTCTAAATTGCAAATTATGAAAAATAATTCAGTTTATTTATTAATATAAAAAAATGGAGCCCAGTAAAGGCTCCATTTTTAATAATAGTACGTTTTATATTGACATTTATTCTTTCACAATTTTAAATGTGTGTGTGGTTTTCTCTGATGAAAACTTCATTAAGTAGATTCCTGAACTGTATCCGCTAAAATCAAAAGTCATCGATCCTTGAAGGTCTTTTTTTATTTCAATAATCTGACCCTGAATATTATACACATTAATTTCATAGTTATCAAGTGGTGTTGTAATATGCAACACGTTCTCTACAGGATTTGGATAGAGATTGAACAATGAGACCTCCGAATCTACAACTCCGAGGTTTTCATCAAGAATATTTATTTCTAAATCGTCAAAATAAAATCCATCCGCTCTTAGGCCATTATCAGATCTAAACTGAAACCTCACTAAAATAGTTTCACCTAAATAATCACTCAAATCAATTTCTTCAAGGACCCAATCGTTCTGAGTTCCATCGTATAAAGGTTCTCCTGTTGGCTGTGAGTTATTTGAGCTTCCCTCATTTGTATAAAGACCGCATTGGGCAATCCAATTAGAACCATTATCAATTGAAACTTCAAATTGAGTATAATCATAATTGCTTTCGATCTCCCATTTCGCGTAAAAAGTTACGTTGGCTCCAATCGCATTTGTCAGATCAACACTTTCTGCTAAGGTGATGGTTTCATTGGCGTTATTTGAGTAATTTCCATTGGGTGATTCTGTAATGGAGCTAGATGGTGAAACAAAAGTAGCTGTCGTAGTTCCCCATCCATCATTCACAAAATTATCGGTAACGCTATTACCAGAGTCTTCAAATACAGTGAGCAATGAACCAAATTTCTTTGTTAGTGTGGTCTTCGTATCAAAACTACCATTGTTGATAATAAGTTCAAAAACAACCTCGTCTCCAACTGCAATACCACTATCTAAAGTATATTGAATAATCCCATCCGATAACTGCAATACTGACATTCCGTTGAAACTAACTGGACTGCCAACGGACGTAATATTTGCTGATAAGGGATTGATACGCACGTTAAAGTCGCCAGATCCAGCAAGGCCTAACCTTTTTATGTCGAAGCTGGAGTTAATGGTAGTTTGGCTGCCAAGATACTGGGCTGAAGTGTCTTTGACAGATGCAAAGTTATTCACCATCTTAGCGGCTGTTAGGTTTAGATACATCATTCCTTTACAAATCCCCTCGATCTCATTTGATGGCGGCCAAAATTGAGGTCCAATTTCTGGTGTAAAGGCGTAAATTTTGTCATGTGTTAAAATGGTACCATACATAAAGTCGTCGCTATCCCCAGCAGCAGAATATAATTCGGATGAGAGGATGTTATTAAACCCGTTTTGCGAAACCAATTCTTCAGAAATACCTTCAAATATGTCATTTTCAACAGTCGGTGTGTTGCTAGTATACCCGTAGGGGTACAAAAGTAAATCTCCATAAGTATGGTTGTTAAAGGCCATAATAAAATTGTGATTTTCAACAAACCATTTCATTGCCTGGGCTTCAATTTCTGAGAATGGTTCTGTACCGTGATAGGTTTGATTATTCGGGTCGTTTGACGCACCGTCGCCTCCCCACATACCATTAGTTGGATCACCGTTTATAAAATATTCGTAATTCCTATTGAGGTCAACTCCATGGCCATTGAATCTGTTTTTTCGCCAAAAACCACCACCGTTTGGATCTGTTTTTTCATTATACAAATAGCCGTCAGGATTAATAACAGGAACGAAATAAAGTTCTGTATTGTCTAGAATGCTTTGTATTTCAGGATCACTATCATAATTTTCTAACAAATACCACATATAGAAAATGAGTTGAGATAGTCCAGCAGGCTCTCTTGCGTGATGTATCGCTGTATATAAAATTTGAGGTTCTGCTTCGCTCGAATTCGGGTTATCACTAATTTTCACCCACTTAATTCCGTTTCCACCAATTGGAGGTGTTGTTGAATTATCTGCTTGACCATTGGTCAGAAAAGTACTAATATTTTCTTTTTGAGTAATGAGGTTAGGGTAGAGGGTTTGCATTAAATCTAAATTATCAAGCATTTCTTGATAGGTTAAATAGCCACCCATAGAACCTAATTCAAAATTGTCAGGTGTTTGGTAGTCGATCACATTACTTCCCGAACAGGTCGGGTTCCTTTGAGAGGGTATGATGTCTCTATTTTGCTGAAGAAAATACTCTTTTGAATCTTCTATTAGAACATCAACAGAAAAGCCAGCATCGCGAGCGGTCTCAATCTCTGTAATAGAAAAATCTGAAATAATAAAAAACCCTCTTTTGTGCTCGCCATGGTCTACTGCCAATCCCAATCGGTTCAATCGTGATAAATCTTCAATCGAATTGTAATTTATTTTAGCACGTTGATAGACTTCTTGGGTCTCCTGAGTATACCCTATAAAACAAACGAATAAAAATACGAACTGTAAAAATCTTTTCATAACCATGTGATATTTTTTTATTGTACGGGTTAAAACCCAGCAATTAATTTTTATTTTCTAGCCATTTTCGAGCATTTACAAAACCTTCTAGCCAAGGAGAAACTTCGTCTTTTCTTCCAGCAGGGTAATTCGCCCAGTTCCATTGAAATGTTGATCGCTCAATGTGCGGCATCATCACCAAATGACGCCCGGTAACATCGGTCATCATAGCGGTATTATAGTCACTTCCATTTGGGTTGGCAGGATAGCTGTCATAACCGTATTTTGCAACTATGTTGTATTGATCCTCAGGCATTGGTAGATCGAACCTACCTTCGCCATGACTTATCCAAACTCCTAAAGAAGCACCCGCAAGCGTAGATAGCATTACACTATTATTGTCAGCAATAGTAACGCTAGTAAAGTTACTTTCGTGTTTGTTTGAAACATTATGTCTCATTTTAGCTAATTTCTCGTGGTCTGGATTAATTAGATCTAACTCCAAGAACAATTGGCATCCATTACAGATTCCAACAGAAAGGGTGTCTTTTCTATCAAAGAACTTTTTTAGCGCATTGTTCGCTTTTTCGTTATATCGAAATGCGCCTGCCCAACCTTTCGCCGAACCAAGCACATCACTATTTGAAAAGCCACCAACGGCTCCAATAAATTGAATATCTTCAAGGGTTTCGCGACCTTCAATTAAATCGGTCATGTGCACATCTTTCACATCAAATCCTGCGAGGTACATTGCATTTGCCATTTCACGTTCACTATTACTTCCTTTTTCTCGGATGATGGCGGCTTTTAATCTGCGTTCGCCCACTAATGGTAGTTTTCCTGTAAAATGCTTCGGAAAGTTATACGATAACGGCTGATTTTTATAATTATTGAAGCGTTCGCCTGCCATTCCATTTGCAGATTGTTTTTGATCTAGTAAATACGAAGTTTTATACCAGGCATCGCGCATTTCAGGAATACTGAAACTCAAGTCTTGCTCTGGATGCTTCAGCTGAAGGGTTTCAGAAGAAGTAACGTTTCCAAGTTTTACGAAGTTAATATTGTTCTTTGCCAATGTATTCTCAACAACATCATCTTCCGAAGCCTGTAAAACGATTCCACAATTCTCAGCAAATAATACCTTTGTCAAGTCATTTTCTCCCATTCCTGAAAGATCTAGATTAGCACCTAAGTTTACATCTGCAAAACACATTTCTAACAAGGTTGTAATCAATCCTCCAGACGCAACATCGTGGCCGGCAGCTATTTTTTCTTCAGAAATTAAACCTTGTATCACGTTGAAAACAGTCTTGACATAGGCTGCGCTCTTTACTGTTGCAGTTTCAGAACCTATGGTATTTAATATCTGACCGAAAGAAGAACCTCCTAATTTGAAATCGTCTTGGGATACATTGATATAATAGATGCTCCCTTTGTCTTTTTGAAGCACAGGCTCTACAACTTTTTTAATATCATTACAATGACCAGCGGCCGAAATAATTACAGTTCCAGGTGAGATTACTTCCTCATTCTTGTACTTCTGTTTCATCGAAAGAGAATCTTTTCCGGTAGGGACATTGATTCCTAAATCGATGGCAAATTTACTTACGGCTTCAACTGCCTTATACAATCGTGCATCTTCGCCTTCGTTATTACAAGGCCACATCCAATTCGCTGAAAGCGAAATGCTTTTCAAAGCTTCTTGCATTGGAGCCCACACAATATTGGTTAGAGATTCTGTGATGGCAACTTTTGAACCGGCTACAGGATCAATCAATGCACCAATCGGTGCGTGACCAATGGAAGTTGCAACGCCTTCTTTTCCATTATAATCTAAAGCCATTACACCGCAATTGTTAAGTGGTAATTGCAACGGTCCTGCACACTGTTGTTTTGCAACACGACCACCCACGCATCGGTCTACTTTGTTTGTAAGCCAATCTTTACAGCCAACAGCCTCAAGCTGTAACACTTGAATGAGGTACTCTTTTATTTTTGAAGCATCATACGCTAGGTCATTATAATTTCTATCGACAGTGATGTCTTTCATGATCGTTTTTGGAGAACTGCCAAACATATCCTCTAGCGCAAAGTCCATGGGTTTTTCTCCAGTGCTTTTGCTTTCAAAGGTGAATTTATGATCCCCTGTTACATCCCCAACTTCATACATTGGAGAGCGTTCACGGTCTGCAATTCGCTTTAATTGAGCTAGGTCTTTCTCACCAATAACGAGTCCCATACGCTCTTGAGATTCATTCCCTATAATTTCTTTTGCTGATAGGGTAGGGTCACCCACAGGTAATGAATCCAAGTTGATTAATCCACCTGTATCCTCTACTAATTCGCTTAAACAATTGAGATGTCCGCCCGCCCCATGATCGTGAATCGAAACGATGGGGTTGTGATCGCTTTCGACCATCGCACGAATTGCATTGGCTGCACGTTTTTGCATTTCTGGGTTAGAACGTTGAATAGCATTTAGTTCTATCCCACTCGAGAATGCGCCCGTATCTGCCGATGAAACAGCTGCGCCACCCATTCCAATTCTATAGTTTTCGCCACCTAGAATGACAATTTTATCTCCTTTTTGAGGAATATCTTTTAGAGCTTGGTCTGCTTTTCCATAACCAATTCCTCCAGCCATCATAATAACCTTGTCGAAGCCAAGTTTTCTTGCATCTTCTTCATGTTCAAAAGTGAATACTGAACCTGTTATAAGGGGTTGGCCAAATTTATTTCCAAAATCAGAAGCGCCATTGCTTGCTTTTATTAGAATATCTAATGGGTTTTGGTAGAGCCAATCTCTTTCAGTCATTCCTTTTTCCCAAGGTCTGTTTTTTTCTAAACGCGAATAAGAAGTCATGTATACCGCAGTTCCGGCTAATGGCAGGGAGCCTTTTCCGCCTGCTAGGCGATCTCTAATCTCTCCACCACTTCCTGTCGCTGCTCCATTAAAGGGCTCCACCGTTGTTGGGAAGTTATGCGTTTCGGCCTTAATTGAAATAACGCTTTCGAATTCTTTGGTTTCGTAAAAGTCGGGTTTGTCGGCACTTTTTGGCGCAAACTGAATGGCTTTTGGACCTTTCACGAAAGCAACGTTGTCTTTATAGGCAGAGACGATATCGTTGGGATGTGTTTCAGAAGTTTTTCTAATCAACTTAAATAAAGAGGAGGGCATTTCTTCACCGTCTATTTTAAACGTCCCATTAAATATCTTATGCCGGCAATGTTCGCTGTTTGCTTGACTGAAGCCAAATACTTCACTGTCGGTTAATTTTCGTCCTATTTTTAATGAAAGATCTTCTAAATAGATAATCTCTTCAGCATTTAAAGCAAGACCTTCTTGTTTGTTGTAAAGTGCTATGTTGCTAATATTCCTAATTGCTTCAGGTTGAACATCAATGGTATATATTGTTTGATTTAGGGCACTGTACTTTTGTGAAAGCATAGGGTCAAATTCTGTAAAGTTTTCGGAAACATTATAAAACTCCTCAATGCGAATAATACTTCTAATGCCCATATTTTGGGTAATCTCAACAGCGTTGGTACTCCATGGAGTAATCATAGAAGCTCTTGGGCCAATAAAAAAATCCGCAATTGCGGAAGTCTCTATTTTAGGTTGGTCGCCAAACAACCAAACTAACTTTTGTATGTCCTTTTCTGAAATTTTTTCGTGCGTTTGGACAGCAAAAACAGTGTTTTTTACGTCTCCAAAAAAGTGAATCATTCTTTACATGAATTTGAAGGCTTGCCCGACAGGTACAAGCGGTTTTTAAAGGTGCAAAGATAATAAATTTTGACCTAATTGCTAAAGTGAATTTTAGAAGCATCCTAAAGATTTTAGTTTCGCATTAGTTAGTTCAATTTCGACCTTGTTGTTTCAGGATTATTCCATTACATTTGAATAAAAAAAAACGGCTTTATGAAAATGAAAAATCTACTCTCGATGAGTGCGATACTCATATCGAGTATTGTTTATGCACAGGAAACATATTCTCCTGAGCAAATTGTTACAGGAACCTTTATGGGTAAAACAGCAAGATTGGATGCAATGCCTCGCTACAATGCAAGTGAATCTGATGGAAAAATAGTGCCTACTATGATTTTAGATCAACGTTTTGAAGGTGCTGCTGCAACGCGTGTGAATACGATTCCTACTGTGATACATAATCTTCAAACGGAACCAGGAGGTATTGTAAGTATGCCAATTGAGCAAAATTTTAGCGGTGCAAATCAGAGTGAATCTGGCTACTTACCACCAGATCCAACAGGTGCAGTAGGTCCAAATCATTATGTACATTCGGTAAATTCAATAGTAAAGATTTTTAATAAGACGGGTAATTTACTTGTTGGTCCTGTTAATTTATCTACTTTTTTGGGGATTCCTTCTAATAATGGTGATCCTATTGTAATGTATGATCAATTAGCCGACAGATGGTTTGTTAGTGAATTTGGTAGTTTAGGTGCTGATTTAGGTTTGGCGATTGGAGTTTCTGAAACAAACGATCCAGCAGGTGCTTATAACGTTTGGCAATTTGACTTAGACGGATTTCCAGATTACCCTCATTACGGAATTTGGCATGATGGTTATTATGGGACCTCAAATTATTTTCCAAGTTCAGGACCATCAACTACAAATGGTTTCGTTATGGACAGGGCAGCCATGTTAGCAGGTGAACCTGATCCTCAAATGGTGCTTTTTGACCTTCCGGGCGTTATCCCCAATCAATTAAATGTAAAGAGCGCCGAACCAGCACATCTTTTGGGTACAGATATTGACACTTCACTTCCTGGATATATAACCTATCTGCAGGATGATAATTGGTCTGCAGCGATTCCTTTCGATCATTTAAAGATCTGGGAAATTGAAATGGACTGGGTAAGCACAGCTAATTCTACTATTTCTGCGCCTCTAATAATACCTACCGATCCGTTTGATTCTAGCGAAGTATTTGGTAATGGTAATGGAGCAATTAAACAACCAGGAACAAGTCAAAGACTTTCAGGTCATGGAGGTATTATTTCATTTGCAGCAAACTACAGGTCTTTCGCTTCTCATAATTCTTGGTTAATCACGTTCAATACATTTATTGATGCCGATGAAACGGGAGGAATACGTTGGATAGAATTACGAAACGATGCAACAAATCCTTGGAGTATTTATCAGGAGGGAACGTATTCTATAGCAGATGGACATAGTCGCCTTATGAGTACTTCTGCAATGGACGAGTTAGGTAATATAGCATTGGCTTATACAACTGCCAGCACTAACTTAGCTGTGTCACTTAGATATACTGGGCGTTTTGATGCAGATCCATTAGGTACGATGACTATAGCCGAACAGACTATTATAGATGGACCAGGAGTAAGAACAAACACGAACAGGTATGGCGATTATTCCCAGATTACTATGGATCCAGATAATTTTACTTTTTGGTATACAGGAGATTACTTTTCCTCAAATAATTTTTGGAGGACTCGAGTTGCTTCTTGGAGAATTTTTGGGGCTGTTGCTAACGATACGGGTGTTGTTGCTATAAACTCTCCAGAAAATGGGGTTTTATCAAATGCTGAAAATGTTGAAGTTAGCATTAGAAACTTTAGCCCAGATCAACTTACAAATATTCCAATTGAACTAAGAGTTGATGGTAATCTTGTTGCAACTGAAACTTTTACAGGAACTATAAATTCTAACGAATTTGCAACCTATGAATTTGCGCAAACTGTCGATTTATCTAATGCCGGAGAAACCTATTCAATTGAAGCTAGAACAGCATTAGCGGGTGACGGTTATACACCCAATAATGATTTTACTAGAGACGTTACTCATTTATTAGCAAATGATGTAGGAATTTCAGTTATTGCTTCTCCACAAACAGGGCCTAGTTTAGCAGACGAAACTGTAACTGTAAAAGTAAAAAATTACGGAGCCAGCACACAATCTGGATTTAATATTCAGTATTCCGTTAATGGATCGACACCCGTTGTTGAGTCTTTTACTGGAAGTATTGAGAGCGAAGAAGAAGAAACGTTTAGTTTCTCTCAAACAGCAGATTTAAATACTGTTGGCACTTATTCTATTAGCGTAAGCACGCTTCTTTCAGGGGATCAATTGCCAGCGAACAATGAATCTTCAATTGTTGTCGACAATTTATTATGTATGCCAGAATCTAATTGTTCGGTTGGACATGGATTTAGAGTTTTTGAAATTGGAGGAATTAATAATGCAACAGGCTGCGAAGGATATGGAGACTTTACAAATTTGATAGCGGTTTTAGAGCCAGGGAGCACTACGCCGTTAACAGTGACTTCAGATTATGGAAATCAGCGCATTAGTGTTTGGATTGACTTCAATGATGATTTGGATTTTACGACCGATGAGAGAGTTGTAGATAATTATGAATTCGCATCTGGTCAAACGGCTGGATCGGTTACTGAAACTTTTGATTTGGTAGTGCCTGCTGGAGCTGCATTGGGTGAGCACCGAATGCGAGCAAGGTCCAGTGGTACTGGACCCATTTCGGATGATGTTTGTGAAGAAATACTATTTGGTGAAACTGAAGACTATACAGCTAATATTGGTAATTTAGGTGTTAACGATAATGTTATTTCGAGTTCAGAACTTAATGTTTTAACATTGCCAAACAATCAATTTGAAGTTTCTTTAATAACGGAATTTGAAGGGGGTGTTTATTTGGCGGTTTATAATACTCTAGGGCAAGAAATTGGCTTTAACAAAAGGGTGCCTTTTATCGATGGTGCTTTCAGATTGAATTTAGATATGTCTGCTATGTCAAGTGGAGTTTATCTTGTTCGGATGGGAGGCCAAGCGACTACATCATATAAAACGGCAAGAATTATTGTGAAATAATTGTTCATGGATTTAGATTGAAAGAGCGGCCTTGTGCCGCTCTTTTTTATTTTAAAGAATGAATCGTCATGGATATAAATGAACATTTCGAACATCATAAAATAGATCTATATCGCATCGCTAATGATCAATTTTAATCTTCTCTAAGAAAAACACTGTATCTCAATAGTATATCAAACAGCCTGAAAATCTATAATATCAAGCCAGACCCAGCCATGCTATTGAAGAAAATATTATATTGTCTTAAATAAGAAACGGATGAAAATTTTATCTTTGATTACAATTACAACCATCCTGGTCGTTTCAGCATGTAAAAGCAAGGGTGGGGCTGTGGATGATAATAGCTGTAATTCTTGCGAAGATGCTATCATTAGAAATTATGGAGACCCTGCAATGGACGGATGTGGATGGGTCGTCGATGTTTCGTCGACCATTTATATGCCTAAAAATTTACTTCCCGAATTTTATACAGATAGTTTAGAAGTTAGCGTTACATATAATGTACTCGAGCGCGTTAATTGTGGATTGCTCAAGGATGCATATCCTGCTATTTTTATAGAAGAAATTCAAAAAAAATAATAGCAAGAAACTGTTCTTAAAATTAAAAGCCCTTCTCAATTATGAAAAGGGCTTTTTTATTGTAATGTATGCTGTGTTTATTTTACGATTAGTTGTTTGACTATTTTACTCTGTGTTCCTTGAATAATTACAAAATAACTTGATTTAGATAGCTCTGAAATGTCAATGGATTGTTCAACACCTATGTTTGATAGGTCAACGAATTTAATAAACCTTCCAGTCATGTCATAGATTGAGATAGATTCCAATTCTAAATTTTCAGGATTGCTTAAAAAGATGGTTTCAATTGCTGGGTTGGGATATAAGGTAAGACTCGATAATATCGAATTATCTCCCAATCCTAAAACCTCTTCCACTGTAATTTCAAAAGAACAAGAAACGATGCTTCCATCATTCAATAATGCATTAACTGTAATTACATTTACACCTGCTGGTAATTGGGTTCCAACATTAGGGCTTTGAGAAGTTGCAGCTGGAAAGACACTACAAATGTCTGTGACAATACTTATTGCATCTTGATAATCTAAAAGTTCATAAAAGGTCCCCGTTGGAACACTTACCGTAAAATCTTCAGGACAAGTAGTTACAATCGTTGAACCATCTAAAACCTCCACGAAACCAACACAGGTGCTTGTTAATCCATCGGTATCTGTAACTGTTAATGTTACATTATTGAAACCAACGTCTTCACAATCGAAAGTGTCAATATCAATTGACATGGAAACTATTCCAACATTATCAAAACTTCCTCCATCAATATCTTGTACAGTAATAGAAGCCTCTCCGTTCGTATCTAAGGCAACTACATATGTTGATTTACACACCGCAACCGGAGGGTTGTCTATTACAATTGGATCTAAACAACTTCCAGCAGCTGCAATCTTATTAAGAATCACCGCAGTAGGTTGAGGCCCAAAACCTTGACTAAAATTAATTCCAACTCCTTGGAGATGACAGTAACTCATTATTGTTCCACCTATAGAAGGGTTTCCAGGTCGAGGACAACTACCTTCTGTTGCAGCACAACCATCAATGGCGGTATTGTTTCCGTTCCAAACACAGGCATGGGTATGATTGGAACCCATAAGATGTCCCATTTCATGAGAAATGACCATAACATTCCATGAGTATGTAGGGACACCAATTACAGCTAAATTTGCTAAGCCAGAATAACAAACGTTACTATTACTGCACATACCATTGAGCCAAGCTATTCCGCCATAATTCTGTCTCTCAATTAAATGAGCTATATCTCCATTTAAATTTTGTTGGTTGCTATTTACATTTGCTGTAAACGCATTTAATTGACTCAGAGAATTAGGGCCGGCAAAAGGATCTGGAGTAACCCATACCATCATACTAGATGTTCTTACCGAAATACCGTCATTCGCGTAAAGCACATAACTTTGTGTGAAAATACCAGTTATAAAAACAATGGTATTTGCAAGATTGCTGCCAGTCGCATTGTATACAGACTGCCCAGATTCAATATATACGTCAATTTCATCTCCTGGTTCTTGTTCGGTGAGAGGTGGTGATAATTCTTCTTCCGTATAGCTTATACCATCGCCCTCAGTTGAACAGAATGTTCCTGGTGCGGTATTGTTTAAATCAGCATCTAAATAAATGATGTGATTTTTGTCTGAGTCTTCTAATTTACCTATGGTGTAATTGCCTTCTTCGTTAGCAATAAAACCACTAATCTGAGATTCGAAAACACTTATTGAAACAAGTGAATTAGGATTTCCTGCAATAACACCTCGATAGTGTTTTCCAAAGTCTACTTCATTCGTAATATCTCTTCCATTACTAGTCATAGCCTTAAAATTAGGCGAAAAAACTGCTACTTGAATTAAATCAAGTTCAATAGTTTGACCATTCGATTTTAGAGGGATACTAAGATTTATTTGTTCTGGGTTTTGATCCAAAAGGTCATTGATCTTGTCTTGATTAATTGCGACAACAACGCCATTTTTTACAGCTTCTGAATACTTTTCTGTAGCGCTTTTAATTTCTGAATCGAAGAGCTCAAATGATTGAAATTCTCCAGTAATAGCTTTTGCAGCAGTAATAGCTTTGGACACTTTACCAGTTCTATTTTCTTGCGCCAAAGTTAAAGCTGGTAGCAAAAGAACTAAAAAAATAATTTTTTTCATTGGAAATTTTTAGGATTAAAAACGACAAATATAATGATTTATATGCACATTCTAATCTTTGAGAAACTGCTACAGTGTGAGCGAATCTTAGCAAAGAAACGTGGTTTATTATAAATGAAGGTGTTATCTATGGCAAAGGTGGTTTACCAAGTAATGGAACCTCCTAACTCTAATTAAGAATCAAAAGTAATACCGTTGCCAAACAATCAAATTGAAGTTTTTGTAAGATGATTGCTTTCATATTAAACGCAGGTATTGCAAGGAGGGATTGTCTTATTTGTATGGGTAGCTTCGGTGCCATTTAAATTGAAACAATAAAATTATTGTGAAATACGCTGTTTAACAGTTTCTGAAAGAAAAAGGAAATGCCTCATGGTTTTTTTTGGGTTGTTTATGTACGAGTTATGCAGTATATTGCGAGAGCTAAAAATTAAAAAAAAATCTATGAATTTAAAAACACTACTGCCCTTAGTCGCCATGATTGTTACATGTGTTCTAACAGCCCAAGAAGGAGAAGCTCCAACAACAATTATTGAAGGAACTTTTATTGGTAAAACAATTCCACTTCGTGATTTCCCAACCGTATCTGAAAATAATAGTACGGACCCAAAAGACATTATCATTGTTCCTAACAACTTTCGAGCGAATGAAAAAGTAAATCAGAATGCATTGCCATTAGGTTTTGATCAAATCGCACAAACACAGGTTGGTCAAATCACTGCTCGTGCATTGGAACAAAATTTTATTGGTGCAACGAATACAGGCGCAACTCCTCCAGATCCAACAGGGGCTGTGGGACCAAATCACTATGTACATTCAGTGAATTCGATCGTGAGTATATTTGATAAAACAGGAGTATTACTTACAGGGCCCGTTGCTCTTGGAACGTTCTTAGGGATACCGTCGAATAGTGGTGACCCAATTGTCATGTATGATCAATTGGCAGATCGCTATTTTGTGAGTGAGTTTGGATCGCTTAACAATTCACTAGCGATAGGAGTTTCAGAAACAAATGATCCTACTGGAGCATATAATGTGTATCAATTTCCTTTTGATTCATTTCCAGACTATCCACATTATAGTATTTGGCATGATGGATACTATTTAACAGCAAATAAAGGAGGTCCTAACAAGGTATATGCAATAGAAAGAGATGTTATGCTTGCTGGGGGTGCTAGTCCGCAGATTATTGGATTTCCACTTCCAGGATTTGTTGGAAACAGCAATACTGTATTAAGCCCTGAACCAGCGAATCTTTTAGGTACAACGTTTTCTGCAGATACACCGGCATATGTAACCTATCTTCAAGATGATGGTTGGGGTGGCGGTATAGCAAATGACCACTTAAAAATCTGGGAAATGGACATTGATTGGGTAACAGCTGCAAATTCTACAATTTCTTCGACTCCTTTAGAGGTGCCTACAGCCCCTTTCGATTCGGTATTTGCTCCTTTTGGTTCTGGTGACGTTGCCCAGCCGGGTACAAGTCAAAAAATCGATATGATTGGTGGAATAATTTCATATGCAGCTAATTACAGAAATTTTGGAACGCACAATTCTTGGTTAATTACTTTTCTAACTGATGTTGATGGTAATGACCTAGGAGGAATTCGTTGGATAGAATTAAGAAATGACGCTACAAATGATTGGTCTATTTATCAGGAAGGTACCTATGCTCCAGCCGATGGTAATAGTCGTTTTATGGGAAGTGCTGCAATGGATGCAGCAGGGAATATTGGTATGGCTTTTAATATTGCTAGTGCTACGATGCCAGCAGGAATTCGTTATACTGGAAGGTTTGCTGGAGATCCTTTAGGCGAAATGACTATTGCAGAAGTTGAAATTATAGAAGGAGTTGGTGTTCAGACATTTAGCAATAGGTTTGGTGATTACTCTCACTTAACAATGGACCCGAATAATTTCACATTTTGGCATACTGCAGAATACTTTACAGCAAACAATCAATGGGCTTCTCGTGTAGCATCATTTTCTCTATCTGGAGGGTTTACGACTGATGTTGGTTCGAGTAACATTATTACGCCATCAAATGGTCTGCTAACGAACGCTGAGGTCGTTGAAATTAGTGTCCGTAATTTTGGTTCAGCTCCTCAATCTACTATTCCTTTAGAATTATGGTTGGATGGGAATTTAATGGCAACGGAGACGTTTACCGGAACCATTTCTGCTGGATCTATTGAGACATTTACTTTTGCTCAAACATTAGATTTATCGACGCCAGGACAGACCTACTCGATTGAAGCAAGAACTGCATTAGCGAGTGATGAGTTTTCAGCAAATGATAGTGCAACTAAAGAAGTGACTCATTTGTTAGCAAATGATGTAGGTGCATTAGAGATCACCAGTCCTGAAAGTGGTTCAGGTCTTGGTTTGGTTACGGTTTCAGTAAATATTAAAAACTTTGGAGCAACTGCTCAAACGGGTTTCGATGTTCAATATACAATAGATGGTGGTGCACCAGTAGTTGAGTCTTTTACCGCAACAATCAATTCGGAAGAAGAAGTGGTGTTTGATTTTGCAACTCAAGGTGATTTTTCTGCACTCGGTTCTTATACAATTGTTGTTTCAACGGCTCTGGCAGGGGATCAGGAAGCCTCTAATGATGAAGCAACTGTAGTTGTAGAAAATGTAGTATGTCAGCCATCAATGAATTGTTCATTCGACGACGGGTTTCAATTGTTTTCGGTTACAGATATTAACAATCCATCTGGTTGTGAAGGGTATGCAGATTTCACTGCTCAAGTTGCCAACTTAAGCCAGGGAAGTACAAATGAACTTACTATTACTACTGGTTACGGTGATCAATTTGTAAATGTTTGGATCGATTACAATGATGATTTTAACTATTCTGCTGATGAATTAGTTGTAGATAATTATGAAATTGCTAATGGACAGGCCGGAGGTACTTATACTGAAACTATTGATTTAGTTGTTCCTGCAGCGGCAACGCTAGGTTCTCATACAATGCGCGCTAAATCTAACTGGAATGCTCCAGTGCCAACTGATGCTTGTGAGGAAACTACCTATGGTGAAACGGAAGATTATACTGCTAATATTGGTGTTTTAGGGTTGAGTGATATTGCTATTAATAATTCTGAAATGGTAATAAGCTCGTCAGATAACAAGCAATTTGAGGTTCTATTAACATCGAGTTTGGACGAAACAATCTATGCAGGTATATACAATATGTTAGGTCAGCAATTGTCGGTTAAAACAACAAACAGAAATGATGCTAATGGATATAGATTTACGTTAGATATGTCTTCGGCAGCAAGCGGTGTCTATATTATTAAAGTTGGAACTCTCGGGTCAACTTCTTCAAAATCTGAAAGAATTATTGTAAAATAATTCAATCATATAGTATTTAGAAAAGAGCGGGCCTAGTCCGCTCTTTTTTTATGCCTACTATTTAGTTGAATTCTCTGAGGATCTCTTCGTATGAAGTCTCTAGATTGGTATATAGAAGAAAGACCATTCGCTTTGCTCATTGAGAGAAAAAAGTGACTGTGTTAGATGATGGAAGAAAATGAATCCTGGTAGGAGGTCATGCCTCTGATGCCTCGATTTCTTCTCGAGGCAAATCATTTAAAATTACTCTGCTTCTTTTTTCTGAAGCAGGGCCATGTAAAAACCATCAAATTCTGAGATACTTGGAAGTATCTTTTGATCTTTTGTCATTGTAAAATCTTGTCCAGCTTCTCGTTTTAAGAATGCCTTTACTTGCTTTTCATTTTCCGAAGGTAAAATCGAGCAAGTAGCATATACCATTTGACCTCCAGGTTTTACCATTCGCGAGTAGGAATCTAATATTTCAACCTGTGTTGCTCTTATCTTGTCTAAAAATTCGGGTTCTAATTTCCATTTTGCATCCGGATTCCTTCTTAAAACTCCAAGACCTGAACAAGGTGCATCGATTAATAGTTTATCAGCTTTCCCAATTAACTTTTTAATTGCCTTGCTCGAATCAATAACCCTGGTTTCAATGTTGTGAATTCCGTTTCTTCGAGCCCTTCTTTTTAGCTCAGTTAATTTATTTGCATAAATATCCATAGAAACAACTTGACCCTTATTTTCCATTAATGAGGCGATATGAAGGCTTTTACCTCCAGCGCCAGCGCAGACATCAATAATGCGCATTCCTGGTTTGGGATCTAAAAGTTGCGCCACCTTTTGAGAAGAGGCATCTTGTACTTCAAACCAACCATTCTGAAAAGCATCTGTGACAAAAACATTAGCCCTTTCTACTAATTTAAGTGCATGAGGATATCCTTTTATAGTTTCCGTTTGGATCTCTGCTTCCGATAATTTGGCTTGAACTTCCTCTAAAGTTGCTTTTAGCGGGTTTACTCTTAAGATGACGGAGGCTTGTTTGTTTAGAGCGGCAATTTCCTTATCCCATTTTTTTCCTAGTTCTTTTTCCCCAAGTTCGTCTAACCAATCGGGAATAGACTCACGTAATTTTCTAATTTTAGACAATTCATCAAACCTTCCTTTGATGCGCCGCGTTGGAGTCGCTTCAAATTGCGGCCAGTCTGGAATTTGAATCCCATGTAAAGTGGCCCAAACCGTAAACATTCTGAATAGGTTGCCACGGTCAAAGGGTTCTTTAACCTCTGCAATTTCTGCATATAGACGCTTCCATCGCACAATGTCATAGGTGGTTTCAGCAATAAAACTCCTATCACGGGCCCCCCAGCGCTTATCTCTTTTTAGTGTGTTTCTTAATACTTTGTCAGCTTGTTTCTTTTCATTGAAGATATCATGAAGAGCATCTATTGAAGCAAATACTAAATTACGGTGTAATTTCATTTTTAATTTATTGGGATGCAAAGGTATCATAATAGCAATGAATACTTTTGTTACTTTTAACAAAAAATAATAAATGCGATATTTCTTTCTACTTTTAAGTGTTTTCTTGTGTGTATCATGTAATCTAAGCACTGCACCCAATTACAAATCTTTAAGCATTGAACAGGTGTTTACTGATAGTCTAAGCATACGGGCAATAGCTCCTGTTGATTCCGAAAGGGTTTGGTTTGCGGCGAATTCGGGCGTAGTTGGGTTTATAGAAAAGGCGGTTCCAAAACTTGCCACTATTAGGTACGAGGATTCTTTGTTGCATTTTAGGTCGATAGCGGTGACCAAAGACGCTGTTTTTGTGCTGAGCATAGCCAACCCTGGCGTCTTATATAAAATAGCTGTGAGTGGGAATGAAGCCAATAGTGCTGAGAAAGTATACCTAGAAAAAGGAGAAAAAGTTTTTTATGATTCGATGGCATTTTTTAATTCTGATGAAGGTATTGCAATGGGTGACCCAGTTGCGAATTGCTTATCGATAATTATAACGAGGAATGGGGGTGATACTTGGGAAAAATTGGATTGTGGAGGCCTGCCTGCAGTAGAGGCTGGTGAAGCAGCCTTTGCAGCAAGTAACTCTAACATTGCTATTTTCAAAGATCAAGTCTGGATTGCCAGTGGAGGTAAAAGAGCCCGGATTTTTTACTCAGGCGATAAGGGGAGGACATGGGAAGTGTTTAACACACCTATTTTGCAAGGAAAAGCAATGACAGGAATTTATAGTATTGATTTTTTTGACGAAAATATAGGCATTGTTTTTGGCGGTGATTGGGACAATAAAGCTTTTAATGAAGGTAATAAGGCCATAACCAAGGATGGCGGAAAAACATGGAACTTGTTAAGTAATGGGAAAGGTCCCGGATATAGGTCTTCAGTAAAATTTTTACCTGGCAGTAATGGTCAGGGAATTGTTGCCGTTGGGTCTCCAGGTATTTCTTATAGCCGAGATCAAGGTGCAAATTGGGTTGAGCTTTCTAAGGAAGGATTTTATACTATTGAATTTGTGAATGACAGCATCGCTTTTGCTTCAGGCCGAAATAAAATTTCAAAATTGACTTTCAAAGAATAACTTATTTTTTTTTATCCTTTCCTTTGTATCGTTTTAACAACCTTCGCTTAAAATCGTTTTCAGCCTTTCGAAGTTGAATTATTTTGTTTGGTGGAAGAACTTTCCTAAGATTTGAGATCAACTCTTGTTGTAGCAGTAAAGATTCAGATTCAATTTGTAGCCATCTGTCAATTAGTATATTCGCTTCTTCATCGGTTAAGTCTTCCGTCACGTCTCTTAATTTAGATGCAACCTCGCGACCCTCCGATAGGCGTAACTTCGTTCTTTTTGAATCATACTCATTATAGACAGGCCAAAACTTTTCTGCCTCAGAGGGTGTTAGTGACAGCTCTTGTGTAATATAAGCTGTTTTGAGAGTTCTAATTTTTTCAAATCGATCTGGTTGAGCAATAAGCCCAGTGCTAGCAAAAAACAGGATTATAATAATTTTTTTCATATTTATTCTATTAAAAAGGTTTCTTCAATTCGGTTTTCCAATAAATAATTTTCTAAAGATTCTTCAGAAAAGATATTGCTTTCTAAATCTATATTTACGATGTCTTCATCATCTAATAATGCTAAAACTTCATAACTCTTGAGGTCTATAAATCCTTCATCGATATAATTCTCTATTGATGAAGTTTTAATTGAATCTATCTGCTTTACGATACTTTTATTGCTATAAAAAACGGATACAATGATAGCAAAGCAAGCGGCCACAGCCGAAACGTAAACCAGCGTTTTTCTTGAATTTAAACCGATTACACTTTTAGGTTTTTCGTCAAAATTCAACGTTTGGAGAACAACAGTTTCCACATTTTCAAAGTATCCAACAGGCGCAATAAAACCGGTATCCTTGGGTAAGACTTCTAAGTCAATTTCATTACATATACGTTCTTCCAAAGTATCGAAATAATGCGCTGGGACTTTAAATCCGGTTTTGTGTTTTTGTTCGTTCACTTTCTTTGGACTTTTTATTTATTAAAAAGTTTTATTCGCTATTAAACTCATTTCATTCGCCTTGATATAGGCTGTTACTTTCTTAACTGCAATATGATAACTGCTTTTTAACCCTCCAACAGAAGTCTCTAGTATAGTAGAAAGTTCATCAAATGTATGCTCCTCAAAATATTTCATTGAAAATATAAGTCGCTGTCGTTGGGGGAGGGTTGCGATTGCTTTCTGTAATACCATTTGAATCGCATCGCCTTCAAAGTAAACATCACTTTCCAGATTATAAATAGCTTTGTGGTGATATTCTTCTATTGTAACCTTCGCCATTTTGGCTCTTTTATTAATAAATGTAATGGATTCGTTTGTTGCAATTCTATACATCCAAGTATGCAATTTGCTATCCCCCTTGAATGACTTAATATTTCTAAAAATCTTTATAAATGTATTTTGCAGAACATCGTCCGTATCATTATGATCAATAACAATTTTACGTATTTGCCAGTATAGACGTTCTTTATATTGAGAGACTAAGGTTCGAAAAGCAACTTCCTTTCCCGTATCAGACTTTAAAGCTTTTACTAATAATTGTTCTTCTGTCACAAATGGATGTGTTTGTTACTAGGACTAAGGTAGTCTGAAAAGGTTTAATTATCATTTTAGTAGTCAATAAAGTTAAATATCATCGACAAAACGCACTAATTAACGATTAAAGTTAAATAAAATTTTTTTGTAGGAAAAAATTAGTTACTTTTGTCTTGTACTAATTAATATGTGCTTTTGTTTTAAGCCCCAAGTTATGTACAAATTCAATAAAAACGGACTTAAGCGGGGGCTAGTCCGTTTTTTTTATGCAATGAATCCAACTTTTTTCTTGACAACATACTTGTAGGAAAAATAAGTAACATCGCAATTAAATATCGATAAAATACATATTTTTAAGATAAAGTGTTAAAAAATTTGTGAACTCCGCAAAAAAAGTATATATTTGTACCAGACTTAATAACCTTGTGTTAATGAGAAATCGGTATGAGCCCCAATTGTACTGATTTCGAAAAAAAAGAGCGGTTCCCCAACCGCTCTTTTTTTTTATAGAAAAATTTGATTACGCTAAAGATTGCATTTCTACCAAGTTATAATACACCCCTTTTTTGTCGAGTAGCTCATGGTGTTTACCTATTTCAACAATCTCACCTTTTGATAAAACAACAATAGTATCTGCTTTTTGAATTGTAGACAGTCTATGGGCGATCACAATGGAAGTTCGATTCTTCATCATATTCTCTAAAGCATCTTGCACAAGTCTTTCGCTTTCAGTATCGAGTGCAGAAGTTGCTTCGTCAAGTATCATTATCGGAGGGTTCTTGAGAACAGCTCTCGCGATACTTAAGCGTTGTTTCTGTCCGCCACTGAGTTTATTCCCACTATCCCCTATGTTGGTTTCTATTCCAAGCGGTAAGGTTTCAACAAACTCCCATGCATTTGCAATTTTTAATGCTTCAATAATTTCTTCATCGCTGGCATCCTCCTTTGCGACTTGTAAATTTCCTTTAATGGTATCGTTAAAAAGTATTGAATCTTGCGTAACTAATCCGAGTAAACCTCTCAATGATTTTTGAGTCATCTTTTTAATATTCACTCCATCAATATTGATATCTCCCTCGTTAACATCATAAAAACGAGTCACTAAATTCGCGATGGTACTTTTGCCACTTCCGCTCTGACCTACAAGTGCTACCGTGTTTCCTTTAGCCACTTTTAAACTAAAGTTTCTCAAAACCCATTCGTCTTGGTATTTAAACGATACGTTCTCTATAGTTACACCATCCGTAAACTCCTTTTTAATTATAGCATCAGGTGCATCCTTAATGGCCGATCTGGTTTCAAGTATTTCGAGCACTCTCTCAGCGGCCGCATTTCCCTTCTTAATATTATAGCTTGCCCTACTAATGGCCTTCGCTGGTGTTAAAATCTGATAGGCAAGTGCCATATATATAATAAACATCTCCGCGGGCAATGTTTTCTCAACTAAAACCATTTGTCCCCCATACCAAAGCAATGTAGCAATAACTACAATTCCCAAGAATTCACTTGTTGGAGAAGCGAGGTTTTGACGATTCAAAAGGGTGTTAGAAAATTTAAATAAACGGTGCGTAGATTCGTTAAACTTTTCGGTAAAAATACGCTCAGCATTGAACCCTTTTATGATTTTGAGCCCCCCAAGTGTTTCTTCCAAAATTGAAAGAAAAAAACCTTGTTCATTTTGAACCCTGTCAGAATGACTTTTTAAACTTTTTCCAATTCTTGAAATAATGAAACCTGAAAGTGGTATAAAAATGAAAACAAAGATGGTAAGCTTAAAACTTATAATTAGCATGGCCGAGATTCCAAAAATTATAGTCAATGGTTCACGAACAAGAAGTTCTAATATCGATAAAAACGAATACTGAATTTCAAGTACATCATTCGTAATACGAGCTATAGTATCGCCTTTCCTTTTCTCAGAATAAAAGGATACCGGGAGATCGATCGTTTTCTTGTACAAATCATTTCTTAAGTCTTTCAGAGCACCGTTTCTAAGAAATGTAATAAAGTACATTGCTAAATACCCAAACAAATTTTTAAGCAAGAACATGGTAATTACCAACACAACCATGAAAATAAGTACATCTTCGGTACCCTGATTTGCTTTTTGAGTGACAAAATAATTAAGATAATTCGTTGCATAATCCTTTGTGTCCAAAATCCCAGTCCATTGCGGTTTAATTTCAAGGCGTTTCGTTTTATCGAATAACACCGAAAGCATAGGAAATAATGAAACCATGGCTAGGGTTCCAAAAAGTGCATAAAACGCATTCGAGATAATATTTAACCAAGCGTACCTTTTATAGGGTATGGCATAGCGAAGTATTTTTTTGAAATAATCCATTTTTGGTAGGCTTAACCTATATTTAGATGTGATACAATGCTATCTATTTTTTTCTGAAGCATTTCTTTTTTTTCAGCGTTAACACTGATATAAAACTTTATTTTTGGCTCAGTTCCGCTTGGTCTGGCTGCAATTTTACTGCCGTCTTCGGTACTATATATTAACACATTCGATAACGGAATATTCAATTTTTCAGAAAAACCTTCTTCAACGTTATAGGCTTCATTCTTCGAGTAATCTTCAATTCGTACTACCTTGCTTCCAGCAATGTCAAGATAAGGATTACTACGTAGATTTTTCATTATTTCTGAAATTTCTTCGGCACCTCTTTTTCCTTTTTTGACTACTGAAATTAGATGTTCTTTATAATATCCAACTTCCTTGTAGATATTTTGAAGGTACGCATATATGCCACTTCCTTTCTCCTTTTGAATAGCGGCTATCTCACAAGCCAATAGGGTAGCGGTCACCGCGTCTTTATCTCTAACAAAGTCACCAACCATATAGCCGAAACTTTCTTCACCACCACCAATAAGTTCAAGTTCAGGAAAATCCTTTACCATTTTGGCAATCCATTTAAACCCTGTCAAGCCTTCCTTATATTCAACGTCAAATTTCTCAGCAATTTTCTTGATCAACGGTGTTGATACAATGGTAGACGCAACAAATTGTTTTCCGTTTAATTTATGCTGTTTTTGCCATTGTTCCAACAGAAAATAGGTTTTGAAAGCCATTGCCTGATTTCCATTTAGAATGGTCATTTCCCCATTTTCATTTCGAACAGCAATACCAAGTCGGTCGCAATCAGGGTCGGTTCCAATAACAATATCGGCTTGTGTTTTTTCTGCCAATTCCATTGCCATTTTAAGCGCATCAGGCTCTTCTGGGTTTGGAGACTTGACTGTTGGGAAATCACCGTCTGGTACTGCTTGTTCCGCTACAATATGTACATCTTTATATCCTGCATCTTCTAATACCTTCGGAATCATCGTGATCGAAGTCCCGTGCAGGGAGGTAAAAACTATTTTTAAATTGTCTTTGGCTTCTTGTTTCACATCAAAACTTCCATTTTTTATAGATGCTTTGGCAAAGGCGTTGTCAACTTCAGTATCAATAAGGTTGATTAGAGAATCGTTTGCTTCAAATGCAACATCGGTATAATCTAAAGAGTTAATCTCAGAAATTATTTCATGATCTTGAGGCGGAACAAGTTGTCCACCATCCTCCCAATACACTTTGTATCCATTGTATTCTGGAGGATTGTGCGAAGCGGTTAAAACGATCCCACATTGACATCCTAGATGTCTTACAGCGAATGAAAGCTCTGGAGTAGCCCGTAAATCTGAAAATAAAAAGACTTGGATACCATTTGCGGAGAATACATCGGCCACGACTTTCGCCAATTCTTTACTGTTGTGTCTGCAATCGTATGCTATAGCTACTTTAACAGGTTGATTTGAAAACTGGCGTAGTAAATAGTTGGATAGTCCCTGAGTGTTTTTACCCAAAGTGTATTTGTTAATACGGTTATCTCCAACTCCCATTATCCCTCGCATTCCACCTGTTCCAAACGCTAGATTTCTGTAAAAACTATCTTCCAATCCTTCAGGATCGCTAGCCATCATCGTTTTTATCGTTTGTTGGGAATCTTTGTCAAAAAACGGGGTCAACCATGTATTAACACGTTCTAGGGTTTTGGGTTCTATGTAAATCATAAACATTTATTTATTTTGTAAAAATAAAGAAAGTTGGCAGTTATTCTGAGGTGTTTAACGCTTCTTTAATGATGTAGTTTTTGGAGTCTTTTTTGCTTCTTAAAATTAGTTCACCCAAAAACCCAACTAAGAACAATTGTGTTCCTAATATCATGGCAGTAAGCGCTATGAAAAATTGGGGTCGCTCCGTGATCAATCTGCCCGTTGGATTTAAAAGTAATTTATCTATTCCTAGATAGAGGGAAAAGCCGAAACCGACAAATAGGGTTAAGGCTCCCAAGGCTCCAAATAGATGCATAGGTCGCCTGCCAAATTTGGAAATAAAGGAAATGGTTATTAAGTCTAAAAATCCATGTATAAAGCGTTCGGCACCAAATTTAGTGGTGCCATATTTTCTTGCCTGATGTAAAACTACTTTTTCTCCAATTCTATGAAAACCTGCATTTTTGGCCAATACGGGTATGTAGCGATGCATTTCACCAGTAACTTCAATGGTTTTAATGACCTCTTTTTGATACGCTTTTATACCACAATTAAAATCGTGCAATTTTACTCCAGATGTTTTTCTAGCGGCTAAATTGAATAGTTTTGATGGTAAGTTCTTTGAAATAAAAGCGTCGTACCGTTTCTTTTTCCAACCGGAAACCAGTTGATAATTGTCCTCAGTAATCATTTTATATAGGGCAGGTATTTCTTCAGGATTGTCCTGTAAATCGGCATCCATTGTGATAACAACGTCTCCCTTTGCCAGGGCAAAACCAGCATGCAGAGCCTGAGACTTTCCAAAGTTCTTTAAGAATTGCAGTGCCTTGACTTCAGGATGCACGGCAGAAAGTTTTTGAATTAGCGACCACGATTTGTCGGTACTCCCATCATCGATATAAATCAATTCATATAAATAACCATTGGATTGCATAACCTCTGCAATCCAATGGTATAATTCGTTAATTGATTCTTCCTCATTAAGTAGAGGAATGACGATTGATAGATTCATTAGAATTTAATTCAACTATTCTGGGCGATTGTTTTTCATGATGAGTCCTGTAATTAATGAAATGATAAAACCCATAAAGAGAGAGCTAATAATACCAAGTGTAACTAAGGTACCTGGACTCATCATTTTCTCTGCTATTCCTATTCCCATATCCATTTCCTCTTGTGTCATATCTGGCTTATCATCTATCATCTTCACACGAGCCACCTCTAGCATATTTACAGTAAAATCAGGCTCGATAACTGTTACGAATAAATATGTGAAAACAGCTCCTATTATACCTGCTACAAGGGAAATTGCTAAGCCTATTTTTAACGCTTCGCCCAAGGATAAATAGTCTTGATTATCATGCTTATATGCTTTCATTCCATAGAAAATAAATCCTATCAGCGCAAGGAGGTTCAATAAACTTTGCCACCAAGGTTGATCGTAGGTCAGTCCTAGTACATAGACGATTACTGAAATTACTATGATGGTTAAGGCTAAAAGCAGGCCATTTGGTAGTGCAATTTTTTTTACAGATGCAATTTGGTTTTCCATGTATGAAGTTTTTTTGGTTCGATGTGTTAGTAAACAAAGATAATAAAACGTTACAATCCACATCTAACAGTAGATTATCTTTTTGTGGAACTTTTTAACATGACAAGTAAGAACAAATACATAAACCGAATTGAGATCTAGTCAGTTGGAAATCAACCATCGGTCAATGCTTAGAATGACTCTTCGTCCAGATCATTAGATTCCGAAGAAAAAAATATCATAAACTATTGTAGAATTGTATTTATTGACTAAATTTGCACGCTCAATCCTAGAACTAAGGGGGAGACATTAAAATATAAAAAGATGAAAAAAGGAATCCATCCTGAAAATTATAGATTAGTAGCTTTTAAAGACATGTCGAACGATGATGTTTTTGTAACCAAATCTACTGCAAATACAAAAGAAACTCTCGAAGTTGATGGCGTTGAATATCCTTTAGTAAAAATGGAGATATCAAGAACATCACATCCTTTCTATACTGGTAAATCTAAATTGATTGATACAGCGGGTCGTATTGATAAGTTCAAAACGAAATACGCAAAATTCAAGAAGCCAGCGGTTGCTGAAGTTAAAGAGGAAGAATAGTCATTCTAACATATTATTTGAAAGCCTTCGAGAAATCGAAGGCTTTCTTTGTTAAAAATGTTTTCACTCCTGTTTAATAATTAGCTATTTTTGAGACTTCAACCATAAAATTGGCTAATTTGTATAGAAACCAGTATACAGATAAGCGATTCAATATTTACTTATGAATTACATTCTCTTCGACGGTAGCGTTCGCAATCAATTACTTCCATTTACTTTTACACGACCTGTTGCCGACATTCGAGTCGGGATTTTAACCATTCGCGAGAAATGGGAGCACTATCTTGGGTCTACTACTACCACGGTTACAGAAGATTACCTAACCGATAAGTATCCAATGGTTGAGTTGGATAACAATGTTCTTATTAATGCGTCCTTTCTTCCTTCTGAAAATTTAGTACAACAGATTAAAAGTCTTTCAGAAAATCAAGCCATATTTTTTGAAGATGAACCTCTTGCTTTTTTTACTACTGAAAATCAAGAAGTAGACTTTGAAACATATACTATTTCACAATATACTTTTGACGATGTATTGAGAATAGAACATACATGGGATATCTTTTCCAAAAATGGCAGTGCTATTCAGCGCGATTTCGACCTGATTACCAAGGGCAGAAAATCCCAACCTATTCCTAAAACTACCGTGGCCTTTTTTAAAGAGAATATCTTTATTGAGGAGGGCGCTGAATTATCTCTATGCTCCTTAAATGCAAAAAATGGCCCTATTTATATTGGAAAAAATGCAGAGATTATGGAGGGATGTATGATTCGAGGACCATTTGCTCTCTGCGAAAATGCCGTAGTAAAAATGAGTGCTAAAATTTATGGACCTACAACAGTTGGCCCATATTGCAGAGTTGGAGGGGAAGTGAATAATTCGGTGCTATTTGGATATTCAAATAAAGGACACGATGGATTTTTAGGAAATTCGGTAATAGGCGAGTGGTGTAATTTAGGTGCAGATACAAATATTTCAAACCTTAAAAATAATTATGCTGAAGTGCGACTTTGGGATTATGAAAAGGAAGGTTTTGCGCGTACCGGATTACAATTTTGCGGTTTAATGATGGGTGACCATAGTAAAAGTAGTATCAATACGATGTTTAATACAGGAACCGTTGTTGGGGTAAGTGCTAACATTTTCGGAAGTGGCTTTCCTCGAAATTTTATTCCAAGTTTTAGCTGGGGAGGTAGTGCCGGAATGTCAACCTACTTAACTAAAAAAGCTTTCGAGGTATGCGAAGTCGTTATGTCAAGGCGGCACCTGGAGTTTACCGAAACAGACACAAAAATATTAGAGCATGTTTTTGAAGAGACATCACAATGGCGCAAAGGATACTAAATCGATGGTTTTAGGGGGTCCTTTTCTCTTTTTATTTCTAAACTCAAAAAAGCGGGAGTGGAACACATTCCAAACCCGCTTTCAATACTACCCAAATATTTTCTTTAATCTCTTTTTACAAGAATTTTCCTTGTGACGCTATATTCCTTGCTTGATATTTTAATCAAATAAGTGCCTTCGTACACTGTTTGTACATCGAAATAGGAGATCGTACTTCCTTTATTGATTCTAGAGCTATTAATTAACTTTCCAGCGATATCATATAATTCTATTTTCACATCCTCCGTTACGAGTGTTCCTAATTGGATAGCGATTAAGTCGGATGCTGGATTCGGAAAAATATTAATGTTGATATTTTGGAATTCGACTTCTGTTAATCCTAGTGTTGGGTCGTAGATGGTCGTTGCCTCATTAATAGTGTTTACGACTCTGTTTTGAGGAATGCCATAAAATGTTGGCCCAACAGCATAAGGATAAGCGGAGTTCCAATCTACGTCTACAGTAGCAAAATATGCGTAGGTTCCATTTGGATATTCGGGCGTGATGCAAAACCGACCATTATGCTCGTCTAGATAAAACGGGTCTGTTTGTGAAATATATTCATAATCTTCTCTGAAATAACCTAGCGGATAAGTAGCACTTACCGGAGGGCCATTATCAACGTTTGTTCCATCTGCCCATTCTGTTCTTAGCGTAATATTTCTCAATTCATAACTAGACTGTATTCTAGTAACACCTCCCGAGCCATCGGTATTTTGAAAACCATAAGCCCCATAAATGGGAAAGCCGTCGTAGGCAAATCCAATAAGAGGCGAGTGCTGTGAAGCATCGATCGCATAAAGTCCATCCGCATCGTATAGATTGCATATAGTAGAGACAACATTTAAATCCAACTTAAAAGCAGATGGATTTTGGTGGTGGTGGTAGTTACCCATCGCCGGATGTCCTTTAGAGCAGTCAAAACCGTCCATTTCGGCAGGGATGGCATCTCGGCTCCAATCGGTCATAGCCATCGGTCCACCCGGGCAAGGAGGGTTTCCAGGGCCTCCACAAAGCCTATTATTAACAGAATCCCAACCCGTACCATCTCGATAATCGAAGAGCGCAACACCATTTACAAAAGCCCCAATATTCCCGCCATTCGTGCTTATAGGAGTTCCATTATTAGCCTGAGGATTTAGAGGGTATTTAAAAATAACACTCTGGTTTATAGCGATGGAAGGGTTTCCATCTAAAAATGGGCCTGTTGGATACGAAGGAATACCCGTGGCTGTGATATAAACAAAATCTTCGGAGTATTCTACTTGCTGACAATTCACCAGGGTATTGTTTGACAGCGGTGTTGAGTTTCCTTGCATATAGTAGCTCCCTGTTTCTGTCGTATTTTGAAGCCAAGAAGTTATTGCAGGACTCAGCTGTGCGGTGCTTGTTAAAAAGCTGAGGAAAATGAAACTCGTAAGAATAGATTTTTTCATAATTATAGGTTTATCGTATTAGACGGCACTATTTTTTTATTCCTTCGGGTTTTTCGATTTATTTAAAGGAATTTGATGTTTTGGATCAAAAACAAAGTCAGTATCGTTGCGTGTTTGTAAAAAAGCCATCAGGTCTGCCTTGTCATTTGAAGATAAGCAATCGATTGTTCAAATTGAAGGTCTCATGTTTCAGTGTTTATTATTTCTGAAATATAATGATTCAATACCTCATCCAACCTCAGAAACTTTCCATCGTGCATATACGGATTGAAAACTTCAAATACCGTGAGCATAGTAATTAATTTAGGTGAAATTTCCCTTAAAGTTCCCAACAACAAAAATACAACTCTTTGTTATCGAAATAGTTACAATCTCGTTTATTTAACAAAACATTGGGCATCTCCTTGTTGGTCACCACTAATTTAAAAAAAAAAACACATAATTGATTGTAACACGCCACTAATTTTTTAAATTAGCCGAATGCAATTTATAAAATTTTAAACAAACCAACTTGATTATGAGAAAAATTTTAACACTTATCGCTTTGAGCTTTACAATAGCTTCAAATGCCCAATGGATTGAGGATACCTCATGTAACAAAAATGCGGAGATTGTTGTAAACCAAGCTATAGAGTACACATTCAATTTAGAATACATGGCGGCTTTTGGATCGGCGAATTCAGCATTATTGTTAGATAAAAACTGTGGCTGTGCTAAATTAGTATTGGCCTATATTAGCAGTAGTAATAAAAAATGGGGAAGTAGAGAAGCAAAGCTAAATGAAATAAACACTTCAAAACTAAGCTCAGAAGAAAAAGCATGGTATGACTATATGTTAGTATCTTCAGATGAGTTAGCCTCTTTAGAGGCAAGCCTTTTAAAAGAATTCCCAACGAGCCCGCTAATGAACTTCTTGGGTACCTCCATGCAGGACTTTAATACATTTAAAACGTTTGCTAAAAAATTCCCTGAATATTCTTCATCTGCATACAACATGATTTCCTACGGATATATGAATGGCGCATATGGTGAAAAAGACGTAAACCAAGCAATTCAGTACGCAAAAATGTCTCAAGATAGTCATGCTGGGCCAAATGCATATGATTCAATGGCAGAACATTACGCTTCAATGGGTGATTATGAAAATGCCTTAAAAACACAACTTAAAGCCATAGACTTTGGAACTTTTGCATCTCCATACCGTATCAATGCGCAACGGTACTATGCGAAGACTGCAGAGGCTGAGATTAGCGAAGAAATAATGGCGTATCAAAAAGAAATGCAAAAGGCAATATTGGAGGGTGATTACGAAGCGTACAAAAAATTTGAACATCCAGAAATCACAGTTTCAACTGGAGACTCTAATTTAAGCCCCTTTTATGTTTACACTAAAAAAGACATTATGAAAGACTCTGCTTTAACATGGGACTCTTTCACACTCTCAGATATGGAAACTTACTTTTCTCCAGATATGAAAACTGCTGTGGTAACATTTGTAGCAGATGGGTCATTTACAATTGCAGGAACTGATGGGAGCACCGTTTATGCAACCAGAGCATCTTCAACTTGGAATAACACCGATGACGGATGGAAAATATTACACTCGTCATTTGCTCCAAGAAAAGGAAAAAATGGTCTTCCAGAAGTGGATTAAATGTAACAATATGCTAGAAAAGCTCGATTTCTTTATTGGAATCGAGCTTTTTTTATGATTAAAATAAAAGTTCTTGAAGAACTAAAATGAACTAAGATAGTGCTTGAGCAATGTAGCACGCGAACAAGCAAACGCAGAGAAAATTATTGTGTGATAAAAATGACAGCTTCCTTCTAGAAACTTCGTAATTTTATGCAAAATAAAACGATCATCTAGTTAACACTTTATGCAACCAATTCACATAGCGCTTCTTATTGCCGGTTATTTCGGGCTTTTGTTACTAATTTCTTATGTCACAAACAAAGGAGGAAGCAATGCAGATTTCTTTAAGGCAGGGAAGCAATCACCGTGGTATTTAGTGGCATTTGGTATGATTGGCGCTTCTTTAAGCGGCGTAACCTTTATATCGGTTCCTGGTTGGGTAGAAGCATCCAAATTCGGTTACTTTCAAGTAGTCCTCGGCTATACTGTTGGTTATGCAGTGATAAGTCTCGTTCTGTTGCCCATGTATTACCGCCTTAATTTAACCTCTATTTACACCTACTTGGAGGGACGCTTCGGAAAATACTCATACAAAACAGGAGCCTCCTTCTTTCTATTATCACGCATTGTAGGTGCCAGTTTTAGGCTCTATCTGGTGGCCATAGTACTTCAAAACCTCGTATTCGACTCAATGGGCGTGCCATTTTGGCTAACCGTTACCGTCACGATACTCCTTATTTGGCTTTATACTTTTAAAAGTGGGATAAAAACCATTGTATGGACAGACACCTTGCAAACGTTGTTCATGTTAATTTCTGTTGGGGTGGCCATCTATTATGTCGCAACCAACCTAGGCCTATCGACTTCAAATACATTTGAATATCTAGAAAACAGTGATTTATCTCAAATCTTCTTTTTTGATGATTGGAAATCAGGAAACTACTTCATAAAGCAGTTTTTAAGTGGCGCCTTTATAGCCATTGTAATGACAGGTCTCGATCAAGACATGATGCAAAAAAACCTTAGCTGTCGCAATCTAAAAGATGCGCAAAAAAACATCTTTTGGTTCACGATAGTACTTACTATAGTAAACTTCATCTTTCTAACCCTTGGATTATTATTAACCGCTTATGCAGAGCAACATGGAATCGATGCCCATAAAGATCAACTGTTTTCTACAATAGCCGTAAACTCAGATCTAGGAATAGGAATCGCCGTATTCTTTTTACTAGGACTCATTGCCGCAGCATACTCTAGTGCAGATAGCGCACTAACTGCCTTAACAACATCCTTTAGTATTGATATTTTAGGTATTGAGACAAAGTATGAACCAAAAAAACAAATTCAAGTTCGGAAGCAGGTGCATATCATCATGTCGCTGGTATTAATTGCCGTGATTATTTCTTTTAACTACATTATTGCAGACGCTTCTGTAATAGCTAAGCTTTTCACGTTTGCGGGCTATACCTACGGCCCCCTCTTAGGTCTATATGCGTATGGGATGTTAACCGATTGGAAAGTGAAAGACCTTTGGGTTCCCCTTGTGGCGATTGCCACTCCTTTTTTAGGCTATGCTATTAGTTTTCTTTGTGAAGCAGTCTTTCATTTTGAATTTGGTTTCTTTATTCTCATTCTAAACGGAGCGCTAACTTTTCTCGGATTAGTACTGATTCGTACCAAGTAGGACCAGCGTGCAGGCAACCTCAGATTCGATATTATTTTCATGTAGTAATTGATACAACTCAGGATTCTCAGTACCCGGATTAAAAATAACACGCCTTGGGTTCAAAGACACTATATAGGTATAATATTCCTTTTGGCGTTGCGGATTAAGATAGAGCGTAACACTATCAATGTCGTCAAATAGTTGCTGCTCCTTACTAATTTCAACACCAGCAACATGGCCCTCTCTTAATCCGATAGCGACGACATCAAACTTATTATTTACTAGCCTATTGATGGCCATATTTGAATATCGGAGGGGGTTAAGACTTGCGCCCAGAACAAGGGTCTTCTTCATAATTATAGCTTTATTGTCGTTAAAACACAGTTTATAATGTAATTACCTTGGAGAATCGTTAAGCATAAGACGCAACGTTTTGCTCAAAACAGGGGTGCTACTTACATCACTACCATCTAATAACAGCACTTCCCCAGGTAAAACCACTTCCAAAAGCAGCTAGAACAACCAAATCACCTTCCTTAACTTTACCCGCCTCCCATGCTTCGGTTAAAGCGATAGGAATTGAAGCTGCTGTTGTATTCCCATATTTTTGAATATTATTAAACACTTGGGAGTTATCTAATTTCATTTTCTTCTGAATAAATTGAGATATTCTCAAATTTGCTTGGTGCGGAACTAACATATCAATATCGGCTATCTCGAGCTTATTTGCTTCCAAACCTTCGGTTATAACTTCGATAAAACGAACAATCGCATGCTTAAAAACAAAAGTGCCATTCATAACCGGATAGTAAGGAATATCTTCCTGCGGGTTTTTATCTATTAGCTCCGGCACCCAACAAGAAGTACTTGGCCCATTCAAAGCCAATTCATCTTTATGTTTTCCCTCGCTATGTAAATGCGTGGAAAGAATACCTCCCTTTCCAGTATCGTTTCTTGAGACTACAGCAGCACCTGCACCATCACCAAAAATCACAGAAACTCCTCTGCCCCTTGTAGTAAAATCAAGGCCTCCACTGTGATTCTCACTACCGATAACCAAAATATGTTTGTACATACCCGTTTTTATGAATTGATCGGCAACCGATAGAGAATAAACAAATCCACTGCATTGATTCCGGACATCTAAGGCAGGAATTGTGCGCATTCCCATAAGTTCTTGAACCTCTACCCCACCTCCTGGAAAATACATATCAGGACTTAATGTTGCAAAAATAATCATATCAATGTCGTCTACTGTCAAACCCGCTCTTTCTATAGCAACTTTAGAGGCCTTTACAGCCATAGTAGAAGTAGTATTTCCGTCCCCTTTTTTAATATGTCGTCTTTCTTTGATGCCAGTTCGTTCTTGGATCCAAGCATCGTTGGTATCCATTACTTTTGACAGATCATTGTTTGTTACCACATTTTCTGGAACATAAGATCCCAAACCCGTAATTTTTGAAGTAAACATGAAGCTTTAGTTTTAATCAGAGTCGACAATATAGCCATTAAGTATAGTTGCTTGAAGAAAATTATCAACATCTACTATGCGTGCATAACTTTAAGGTTGTTCTTGACTTCAATTTTGAGTATCTTTTTCCAAAATTAATCCAATGAAAAATACGATTCTTCTCATCATTACTCTCTTTCTCACTGTCACTGTTTTTGCACAAGAAAAACTTGGATATCAGCAGCCACCAGAGGCGATTATGGAACTAGTGAATGCACCTTTGGCACCTTCAGTGCTTATTGACAGCAAAGGTGAAAATGTTGTACTGCTTTACAGAGATGCCTACAAGTCGATCGCTGAACTTTCAGAAACTGAAATGCGCCTGGCAGGTTTAAGAATTAATCCGCAAACAAATATTGGAAGTAGAACCAATTATTACAACAATATTAAAGTCAAAAAAGCCCTTTCAAAAGAAGCAACTCAGGTCAAGGGGTTACCAAAAAAACCTAGACTTTCTAACTTTAGTCAATCTCCAAATGAAAAAATGGTTGCCTGTTTAAACACCACTAAAGAAGGCACTGAAGTTTGGATATTAGACATCGAAAAAGCAACGGCCAAAAGGCTTACTGAACCTGTCGTAAATGCCAATATGAGAAATGCAATTAGTTGGTTTAAGGACAATAATGCCATGTTAGTCAAAGTTCTTCCACAAAATAGAACGGGCTTGATTGACACCCAAAAAGCGATCCCACAAGGGCCAACAATTTCGGTGAGTGATGGTGCGAAAGCCCAAAACAGGACGTACCAAGATTTGCTAAAAAACCCCAACGACGAACAAAATTTTGAGCAATTAGCATATTCAGAAATAAAAAAGGTTTCTATCGGTGGACTGCAAAGTGATTTTCTACCATCAGCTATGTACAACAGCATTAATTTTTCACCCGACGGAAACTTTGTGATGGTGAGTCATATTAAAAAGCCATTCTCTTACATCGTAACATATAGAAGATTTCCATACGAAAAAAACGTTTATACTAATTCTGGAACCTTGGTAAAACTCGTGAATGACGTTCCGCTTAATGAAGTGCAACCCAAGGGATTTATGGCTACTCGCACTGGCAAACGGCAAATGACGTGGCGTGCAGACAAGCCTGCTACAATAGTATGGGTGGAAGCGTTGGACAAAGGAGATCCAGAAAATATAGTGGCATATCGCGATGCCCTTTATCAATTAGAAGCGCCCTTTAATGGTGAAAGACAGCTACTGCTAAAAACTAAAAATAGATTCCGTTCTATAGATTGGGGAACTAACAATGTTGCAGTAGCATACGACTATTGGTGGAATGACCGAAACACGAAGTCTTACCTTTTCGACCCATCAGATAACTCGAAAGAAGCGCAGATTATTTCAGACCGAAACTATCAAGACAGCTACAAGGACCCAGGTAATTTTGTAAAACAAAAAAATGAATTTGGGAGTCAGGTACTCGCCCTTGATAACAACAAGGCTTTTCTTATGGGAGACGGCTATACAGATAAGGGGCAGTTTCCATTTATCGATTCATTTAACCTCAACACCATGGAAACAAATCGTATCTATAGATCTGTGTATACCGACAAGCTAGAGGATCTGCGCGCGGTAGTTGACTTGAAAGAAGGAAAGGTTTTAGTGCGCATTGAATCGCAAAATGAGTATCCAAATTATTATTTCAGAAATATTTATAAGAAAAATGCACTCACCGCAGTAACCTCTTTTGAAAACCCGTACAAGAGTCTAGCAAACGTGCATAAGGAAGTGATTAACTACAAGCGCGATGATGGTTTAGAACTTGAAGGAACGCTTTATTTACCGGTGGGATATGACGAAGCTAAGAAAGAAAAAAAGCCTATGATTTTATGGGCCTACCCAAGAGAATATAAGGATAAAAACAGTGCTTCTCAAAGCACATCAAATCCGAACGAATTTATCTACCCATATTATGGTTCACCAATCTATTGGGTCACTCAAGGGTACGTTGTTTTAGACGATGCCGCATTTCCAATTGTAGGCGAAGGCGACGAACAGCCTAATGATTCCTTTAGAACCCAGCTAGTAGGAAATGCAAAAGCAGCCATCGACGCCGTAGATGCCTTAGGATATATCGATCGCTCTCGTGTAGGTGTTGGAGGGCATTCATATGGTGCTTTTATGGTGGCAAACCTGCTAAGCCACAGTACACTATTTGCAGCAGGCATTGCTCGATCTGGAGCCTATAATCGTACACTAACACCTTTCGGGTTTCAGAGTGAGGAGCGCAGCTATTGGGACTCTCCGGAAACCTATTATACCATGTCACCTTTTATGCATGCCGATAAGATGAAGACTCCTCTTTTATTAGTGCATGGCGAAGCCGATAATAATTCAGGGACCTACCCACTGCAGAGCGAACGTTATTTCAACGCCCTTAAAGGACTGGGTGCCCCGGCAAGACTGGTTATGTTACCAAAAGAAAGTCATGGATATAGAGCGAAAGAAAGTGTTCTTCACCTGCTATGGGAGCAGGATACTTGGTTAAATAGATACGTAAAAAATAAAGACAACAATGTTCTTTCAACAAAGGCAGGTCTTAAAAAATAGTACTTACATCTCTTCTAAAATAAAAAAAGGGTGCATAAGACGCACCCTTTTTAACAACCAAACCAAATGGATAATAGAATAATTTTACTCTTTCATAGCAATTTCTACCATCCTGATTTACACAATGTAAATATATAACATTTTGTTTTACTTTTAGCTGTTTAAGTTAAACAAAATATGTTAAAGTTTGCTTAAATAAATTTTTTGTAGTTATTAATATCCACAGAAGCACCCAGGTCATTTAGCAAATTATACAATCCAAAGAACGTACGGTTGATGTATAAAAAATGCTTAGAACCTCTGTTCCCGTTCATTTTTCGCAACTCGGTGTTTTTTGCAAACTTCTCACTTAGCGAGGCGATATCGCCAAAAAATTTTGAATCTGAAAAATCAAAAGTCTCCCCGTGAAATGGAAGCGTAAATAAGCTCAGCATTTCGTGAAATAATTCAGAAAAGAACTTTAGCTCTTGCGGGGTATCTGTCGTTTTTAGAATTTCAAGTGCGTACATTTTTTCTAAAAATACGTCCTTGTTCTCCAGGTTTTCTGGTTTGGCTAATTCAAAATACGGCACGTAGAATTCGTCAGGGACTTCTTTAACACAACCAAAATCAATGGCAATTAACTGTTTATCATTGTTTACAAGAAAGTTTCCAGGATGTGGGTCTGCATGCACACGTCTCAACACATGCATTTGGAACATATAAAAATCCCAAAGTGCCTGCCCTATACTATTGGCATCTCCTTTATTTGTATTTTTTTGAGTAAATTCGGATAAATGAACCCCCGTCATCCAATCCATTGTTATTATTCTGCTTCCCGACAATTCTTCGTAATACTTTGGAAAAATAAGGTTTGAAATATTGCTGCATGCCTCTGTAATCTCCTTGCTTTGAATCACCTCCAAAAGATAATCTGTTTCTTCCAACAACTTCCCTTCCACTTCTTTAAAAAACTTTTCGGAGTCCTTCCCTTTTAAGTTGAACATTTTCATGGCTACGGGTCTCACTAATGCTAAATCACTACTAATGCTCTCGGCGACTCCAGGGTATTGAATTTTTACAGCAAGGGCTTTCCCATCTTTGGACGCCTTGTGTACCTGACCAATACTAGCAGCTGCAATTGAATTAGAATCGAATGTGTCAAACAAAGACTCAGGCGTACCACCAAAATACCGTTTAAACGTCTTACGCACCAGAGGGGCAGACAATGGCGGGACTTGAAACTGTGCTAAGGAGAATTTTTCGACATACGCTTTTGGCATAATGTTTTTCTCCATACTCAACATTTGAGCAACTTTTAAGGCACTCCCTTTTAAACTTTTTAATCCGTCATAGATATCCTCTGCATTGTTTTCATTCAACTTTTCTTTTGAAAGATTTGGATTAATCATTTTCTCACCATAATACTTGATATAGTTTCCACCTACCTTTACTCCCGTAGTTACTAATTTTGAGGCTCTTTGAATTTTATTGGTCGGAATTCTGTCTATCGTCTTCATGACTACGACATTTTTTCTTTCCACATAAATTTTCCAAAATCAACCAAACTCTCTAATGGGGTTGTTTCAAAAACATCAAATATTGCACGCACCGACTTCTCTATGACCAAATCCGTTTTTTCAAAAGAAGGCGAACGATCATCCATCCAATATTTTAAAATAAACAAGGTCTGTAACCACGCTCCTTCTGAAAATATTTTAGAAGGATGTTTTAGAAGCTTTAACTGCTGCGCATCGTTACGTTCCTCAATTAAGGATGAGGTGTATTTCTTAATATGCGTTCGCAGGTCTTTTAATTGTAGCATGTTTTTCATCATATCTTTAGATTCATCCAAAGCAAATAAAACATAGCTTCTATTGGCTGTGAGCATTTCGAAGAAAGTATAAAAGAAAATAAGCATCTTTTCTTTGTTATCGGAAGCTTCATATTCAGATGTTTCTTGTGTAAGATGCATCGTGTGTAGGAAAAAATTAGTCCAAATATCTTTCTGTAAGACTTCAAATGATGCGAAAAACGAATAGAATTCCGATTCTTGGAAATTGTTTTCCTTACAAAATTTAAAAACACTCTTTGGCATATGCTCCGTCTCTAGAACTGTTTCCATATACACTGAAATAATGGTGTCTTTAGATATTTTTGTCTTGGTCGTGGTTTTTTTCTTTGCTGTCATACGCGGTATAATTATATAGTGCCTTGGTCTTTATTTTTAAAATCTCCTACAAAGATACAAAATGTTGAACATCACATAGTTTTTATTAAACAATATATTTCGTTAAAATAATGACAAATGACAAGGTGTCATACTCCCCTGTCTTGGTATCTTATTTGACTACTTCTTTGTCGATTATAACGATGTTAGGTTTTATTTCTAGAGGTTATAATTTTTTAAATTTATAATTAATATAAAAATAGAATACAATGAGCAAAGGAACTATTAACGTAGCGGTAGAGAATATCTTTCCGCTTATTAAAAAGTTTTTATACAGTGATCACGAGATCTTTCTTCGTGAATTGATTTCGAACGCGACGGATGCAACTCTTAAAATGAAGCATTTATCGGGAATTGGTGAAACCAAAGTAGAATATGGCAATCCGATTCTAGAGGTGAAAATTGATAAAGAAAAGAAACAACTTCATATCATCGACCAAGGTATTGGGATGACAAAAGAAGAAGTTGAAAAATACATTAATGAAATTGCCTTTTCTGGAGCCGAGGAGTTTTTAGAAAAGTACAAAGACCAAAATGGAAAAGATGCCGGGATTATTGGGCATTTTGGACTCGGTTTCTACTCCTCTTTTATGGTTGCTGAAAAGGTTGAAATTATAACGAAGAGTTATAAAGACGAACCCGCAGCGCACTGGACCTGTGACGGCTCTCCAAACTACACCTTGGAAGAAGGAAAAAAGACCGACCGTGGAACAGAAATTATTTTGCATATCGCAGAAGATTCATTGGAGTTTCTTGAGGAAGCACGAATTACTGAACTCTTAGTGAAGTATAACAAGTTCATGCCTATTCCAATTAAATTTGGAATGCGCACGGAAACACTTCCAAAGCCAGAAGATGCTAAAGAAGAAGATAAAGCGCCAACTACAGAAGTTGATAATTTTATCAACAACCCTACTCCAGCTTGGACAAAACAACCTAGCGAATTAGAAGCCAAAGACTACAATAGCTTCTACCGTGAGTTGTATCCAATGCAGTTTGAAGAGCCTCTTTTTCATATTCATTTAAATGTGGACTATCCTTTTAATCTTACTGGAATTCTTTACTTCCCGAAGATGGCGCCCGACTTGAATATGCAAAAAGATAAAATCCAATTGTATCAAAATCAAGTTTTTGTAACCGATAATGTGGAAGGTATTGTTCCTGAATTTTTGACGATGCTTCGAGGAGTTATTGACTCCCCAGACATTCCATTAAACGTTTCTCGTAGTTATTTACAAGCAGATGGAGCGGTTAAGAAAATTTCAAGTTATATCACACGTAAAGTTGCTGATAAACTGAAGAGTTTATTTAATGACAACCGTGAGGACTTTAACAAGAAATGGAATGACATAAAAATTGTTATTGAATACGGGATGCTTTCCGAAGATAAATTCTTTGAAAAAGCACAGGATTTTGCGGTATATCCAACAGTAGACGACACCTACTATACTTTTGAAGAGTTAAAGGAAAAATTAAAACCAAACCAGACCGATAAGGATGGTAATTTAGTAATCCTATACGCTTCAAATAAGGAAGAGCAGCACTCATACATTGAAGCAGCGAAAGAAAAAGGATACGAAGTTCTATTATTGGACTCTCCAATTATTTCTCACCTTATTCAGAAACTGGAAGGAGCGAATGAAAAAACGACTTTCGTTCGTGTTGATGGAGATCATATTGAGAATCTAATCAAGAAGGATGAAACAGCTATTTCAAAACTTTCAGATGAGGAAAATGAAACCTTGAAAACTTACTTGACAGAAACAATTCCTTCAGAAAAGTTCTCAGTGCAGTTGGAAGCGATGGATAGCAATGCCAATCCGTTTATCATTACTGAACCAGAATTTATGCGCCGTATGAAGGAAATGCAGCAGTCTGGTGGCGGCGGTGGTATGTTTGGAATGGGCGGAATGCCAGAAATGTACAATCTAGTTGTAAATACAAATCACGAATTGGTAGGAGAAATTTTGAATACTAAAACGAAAAAGAAGAAGGAGCGTTTGGTTAATCAAGCCTTAGATTTGGCACGACTAAGTAAAAACCTATTAAAAGGTGAAGAGCTTACTGCGTTTATTAAACGCAGCTATGAGATGATAAAATAAGTATAGATAGTTTCAACTATTAAAAAACGCTTTCAGTTTTCATGCTGAAGGCGTTTTTTTTTCAAATAAAGCCGAGGAAAAACTTATTAACAACTTGAATAAACAGTGTCGTTTAAAAGTATATTTTTTTGTAGTTTTAATTAAGATTAATAAACTTTCATAGCATGATCACAATTTCCCCAAAAATTATAAAAAAATATACTTTTTTATTAGCCACTTTTTTTATCATTTTCTCTACATGGCAAGTGAATGCCCAAAGAGAATGTGGTATAGAGGATGTACATCCACAAGATTACGCCCAATTATTATTAGATGTTCAGACTATGAATATGGGATTTGCTCCAGGAGATGAAGCAATTTTTCCACTTGGGCCAATTACGGTTCCTTTTCAACCTCAAATTATTAGAAATAATGCAGGTATAGGTGGTGCAAATCCAGCAACTGTTTTAGCAAACATTACAGCAGCGGCTGGACATTATGTTGCTTATGGCATTCTTTTAGATGTAAAACCTATACTTTATGTTAATAGAACAGATTTACTAACATTAGGTGCAGTTGGAATGGGTGGGTCTGCAGAAGGTGATGCCAATCTTCCAGCATACAACGTTTTAAACCATGTTAACGCTTACTTTATTCCTTCAATTCTTAGTGGTTCAGGTTCAGGTAATCCAATTGGTGGATATGCTCGTTTTCCATGGATGACTGAAGATTATTTTACAGTTGCAAATGGTAATTTGGAACCGAATGGCGCAACTGTAGCACATGAAATGGGTCATTATTTTGGTCTACTTCATACTTTTGAAACAGCTCTTGGAGCAGAATTAGTAGATGGCTCTAATTGTGGTACAATACCAGGTTTCCCATTAGTTGGTGCTGGAGATTTGTTATGTGACACACCAGCAGACCCTAATCTTTGGGGGGCGGGATGTACTTACGGTGGTGGTGGCGCCACAGATACTAATGGTGATGTATACAATCCAGATTCTACTCAAATAATGTCTTACAACCAACCTTTTTCTTGTGTCACTAATTTTTCTGCAGACGCGGAAGCAAGAATGAGATTCTATATGGGAAATGATTTCCCAGATACACGAAGTTATTTATTTTCACCAACGGCAAATTGCCAAGATATTACTGTTTCATTAGATGTAGCCGGGAATGCCTCTATATCAGGAAATGATGTTAATAATGGTTCAACAGATCCAAATGGAGCTGCACTAACATTTTCTGTTAGTCCTTCTTCCTTTAATTGTGCTGATATTGGCGCAAATACTGTTACATTAACAGTTACAAATTCAAATGGTTTTAGTTCTACATGCGCGGCTACAGTAACAGTTACAGATAATATAGATCCAGTTATTACGTGCCCAGCTGATATTACTGTATCTAACACCCCAGGGTTTTGTAGTGCTGTTGTTTCTTATACCGTAACATCTTCAGACAATTGTGTAGGAGAAACAATTTCTCAAACGGCTGGAATAGCCAGCGGAGGTGTTTTTCTCGTCGGAACAACCACCAATACGTTTTTAGTAACAGATACAAGTGGAAATACAACAACCTGTAGCTTCGATGTTACGGTTAATGATACCGAACCACTAGTAATAGTTTGTAGGAACATTACGGTGCAACTAGATGCCAACGGCGATGCATCTATTACAGCAGCAGATATTGACGGAGGTTCTTCAGACAATTGTGGAATTGCAAGTTTAGCTGCTTCGCAAACCGATTTTGATTGTAGCGATGTTGGACCAAACAATGTCACCTTATCGGTAACAGATTTAATCGGAAACGTAAGCACATGTGTGGCTGTAGTAACCGTAGTTAATGATCTCGACCCAACAATTACGTGTCCGGCAGATATTACACAAGACAATGACGCCGGTGTTTGTGGTGCGGTTGTGAC
>CALKCP010000012.1 GCA_938083445.1 uncultured Ulvibacter sp.
ATGGAGCATTTAGAGTTATTTTTTAAATCGATTTTCGTGGATAATATGGTATTTGCATATTTCTTAGGAATGTGTTCGTACTTGGCGGTATCTAAAAAAGTAAGTACGGCTGTTGGTCTTGGTGCAGCAGTTATTTTTGTATTAACGGTTACTGTTCCATTAAACTGGTTGTTGGATCAATATATTCTTCAAGAAGGAGCACTGTCATGGCTTGGTGCAGAATATGCATCCTACGACTTAAGCTTCCTGTCCTTTATTCTATTTATCGCTACCATCGCAACGATGGTGCAATTGGTAGAAATTGTTGTAGAGAAATTTTCTCCTTCCCTATATAATTCCTTAGGTATTTTCTTGCCATTAATTGCCGTGAACTGTGCCATTTTGGGAGGATCTTTATTTATGCAGTCTAGAGAAATTGAAACTTTGAGCTTGGCATTGAATTATGGATTTAGTAGTGGAATTGGTTGGTTTTTAGCTATTGTGGCCATTGCTGCGATTCGTGAGAAAATTAGATATAGCAATGTTCCGGCGCCATTACGTGGGTTGGGAATAACGTTTATCATTACCGGATTGATGGCCATTGGGTTTATGAGTTTTGGAGGAATGTTAACAGGTGGTGAAGAAGAAGTATCGACATCAGAAGTGAAAGTGGCTCAAATAGAGATGCCTTCAGAAGAATTAGAAAAAGAGAATACGGCTTTAATTGAAGTTGTAGAAGTTTCAGAAATAACACAAGAATAATATGTTTTTAGCAGTAAGCACATTAGGAGTTATCATTGCAACCGTTCTTGCCTTTTTGGTATTGACCTTGCTATTGGTAGCGTTATTACTATTTACCAAACAAAAATTGTCTCCATCGGGACCAGTTAAGATTACCATCAATGATGAGAGGGTAATTGAAGTAGCTTCGGGAGAAACCCTCCTGTCGACACTTGGAGCACAAAAAATATTCCTTCCATCTGCCTGTGGTGGTGGGGGAACTTGTATTCAATGTGAGTGCCACGTCTTAGAAGGTGGAGGAGAGGCCTTGCCTACAGAGACACCTCATTTCAGTAGAAAAGAATTAAAAGACGGAGCGCGTTTATCTTGTCAAGTAAAAGTGAAGCAGGATATGAACATTCATATTCCTGAAGAAGTCTTCGGAATAAAAAAATGGGATGCAACTGTAGTGCGTAACTATAATGTAGCCTCATTTATTAAGGAATTTGTTGTTGAAATCCCGGAAGATATGGGCTATAAGGCAGGAGGTTATATCCAAATTGAGATTCCACCTTGTGAAATTAAGTTTGATGAAATAGATATTACAGCACATCCTGAAGAGCATGAAACTCCCGATAAATTTAAAGCAGAGTGGGACAAATTTGGTCTATGGCCTTTGGTTATGAAAAATAACGAGACTGTAGAGCGTGCCTATTCAATGGCATCCTATCCCGCAGAAGGACGTGAAATTATGCTGAATGTACGTATTGCGACGCCGCCTTGGGATCGAGCCAAAAACAGCTGGATGAACGTCAATCCAGGAATTGCGTCATCATATATCTTTAATCAGAAAAAAGGAGACAAAGTAGTAATCTCTGGTCCTTATGGTGAGTTCTTCATAAATCCTTCCGAATCAGAAATGCTATACGTTGGTGGGGGAGCCGGAATGGCACCTATGAGATCACACCTGTATCATTTATTCAAAACCTTAAAAACGGGTAGAAAAGTGACCTATTGGTATGGAGGGCGGTCTAAAAGAGAGTTGTTCTACCTAGATCACTTCCAACAGTTAGAAAATGAATTTCCTAACTTTAAGTTTTACCTAGCGCTTTCAGAACCTGCACCAGAAGATAACTGGAAAGTGAAGGATAGTATCGACGGTGAAGGAGATGGTTTTGTAGGCTTTATTCACCAAGTAGTAATAGACAACTATTTAGACCTTCACGAAGAGCCTGAGGATATCGAATTGTACTTCTGTGGTCCACCATTGATGAACCAGGCGGTTCAGAAGATGGGTGAAGATTTTGGGATTCCAGACGAGAATATTCGATTTGACGATTTCGGAGGATAGAAAATTTTTACAAATAATTTATAAAAGGGTCGTTTAGATATCTAAACGGCCCTTTTTTCGTTCGAATTGAAACTTTAGAGTCAGTTTCGCTCTACCCTAAACCAACACAAAAAATAGAGGCCACTGTTTCAGCGCAACTATAAATGAACTGCTAATGAAAGACGAATTGTCTTATATAAAACCGCTTTCATATTATTTGGAAGCGGTTTTTTTTATTCAGTTATTGCCGTTGTCTTAACTCATAGTATCTTTGTATTATGGAGAACCAACTTACAGAACAAGAACTACATAATCTCGCAATGAATGTTGTTGGGAAACAACTTGAAGATGATGGCTTTGAGTTTATGGGCGTCAATTCGAAATTAAAGAAAGACCCGCAATTCGTAGTTCTTAAGAATAAAACCTTACACTTTGTAATCGTTCGAGCGACATCCTATCCAAAGGATGCGAATGTATACGACCCGGTATTTATGCAAACCATTAAAGAACATGCTCTAAAGTTTGAGGCTAAAACCTATTACGCAGGTGTTGGATTGGGTCATGGCTTAGATTATGCAAAACCAGTAATTAAGGATGAAGATTACACCCTTGTTTTTAATGGAATTCAGGAAATAGAATAATTGCCGGAATGCCTAAATTTACTAACAATAGGAAATTAATAAAACCATCAAGGTTCTCGATACAATTCCGATCTTTAATCGCAATCACTCTAACTAACAAAAATTAGGCGCTATGCAACGAATGTTCTTCTTAATTGCGATTTTACTCTTGATTTCTTGTGAGGAAAATGAGCCACAGTTTAAAATATTGAGGGGAGAAGCTTTTGGCACAACCTATTCAATTCAGTATTATTCTTCTGCATCTTTTTCTGCAGAAAGAGGAATCGATTCTGTAATTCATGCTGTGAATAAATCGGTGAGTACCTATATGCCCAATAGTGATATATCAAAAATTAACCGCGGAGATTCCACCCTTGTTGTAGATGCTATTTTTAAGGAAGTATTTCGTATTTCTGAAACTGTTTTTACAAACTCTCTTGGTTATTTTGATCCTACAATTGGTGTGCTTCGAAATGCCTATGGATTTGGAGATGTAAGGCCTCTTCATACAATTGATAAAAAGACAGTCGATTCTTTAATGCAGTTTGTCGGTTTCCGAAAGGTGTTTATTTCAAAAGAGAGCAGAGTAGTGAAGCAAAAGCCCGAAATATATTTCGATTTCAACGCTGTTGCCAAAGGATATGGTATAGACTGTATTGGACAGTATCTAGAATTACAGGGCGTTTCAAATTACCTGATAGAATTGGGAGGTGAACTTTTAGCGAAGGGAACGAATCGTAATAAAAACAAGTTATGGGTTGTAGGTATCGAAAATGTAGGCTCAAATATGGAGGACCGTGCTTTCTCAAAAGCTATTTCATTGACCGATAAAGGCATGGCGTCTTCTGGCAACTATCGTAAGTTTAGAACGGACCCTATTTCAGGAAAAAAATATGTTCACACGATTAATCCATTAACTGGGTCTGCAGAGCAGAGTGATGTAACAAGTGCCACTGTTGTTGCTGCTAGTTGCGGTCTTGCCGATGCCTACGCAACAGCCTTTATGGCCCTTGGGTTAGAAAAGTCTAGAGAGTTACTTAGCGTTACTGAAGGTATTGAAGCCTATCTAACGCATAATGATTCCTTGAATGTTCAGCAAGTTTTTATGACGGATGGGTTTGCCAATTTGCTAGTCAACTAGTTTTTTGCAAACAGGAAGAAGCTCTCCCTTTGCCAATCGATATGTATTCATTTCTTCTTCGGAAAGTTTTGCTGAATAATTTAGCGCCTCTACTTTAAAACCAATTTCTGCAAGTTTATTGAAATAATCCATTCCATAAACCCGAACATGGTCGTACTGTCCAAAGATTTTTGCACGTTCTTTTGGATCGGTAATGGTGTTGTCTTCAAAAGTTGTTGATCTGTCTGCATCATAAGGAACCTGAAGTATCGCTGTGCCACCTGGAGCAAGAACGCGGTACAATTCCTGCATCGCTTTTGTATCGTCGGGGATATGCTCTAAAACATGGTTGCAGATAATAAAGTCGTATGCGTTGTCTTCAAATGGGAGGTCGCAAATGTCTGCTTTTACAGTAGCGATAGGAGAATTAAGATCGGTGGTTGTATATTCGAGATTCTTCATTTTCCTAAAGCGCTTGTAAAATGCTTGCTCGGGCGCAAAATGAAGGACTTTTAAATTCTTAGTAAAAAACGCAGTTTCATTTTTCAAATAAAGCCAAAATAGACGATGCCTTTCCAGTGAAAGTGTACTCGGGGATAATACATTTTCTCTAACCTTTTCATAACCATAGGGTAAAAATTTGCGAAAAGAATTCCCGTCAATTGGATCTGTATATTTTTCTCCTCTCAGAAAATAAGCGACGAATGGCCGCACAAGATAACTCAGCCTGATTAATACAGTTCTGGGAATTAAATTCAGAAAAAACTTAAAAATTTGTTGCATTCAGCAAGATTTATAAAACCAAGGCCTCTTTTCTAAATTCTACTTCTTCGTCACTCTCAATACCGAGTGCTTCATATATATATGCGAATGTAGAGAGTAGTTCTGGTTTTCCGTCAACAATGGCAACATCATGCTCAAAATGTGCACTGGCTTTACGATCTGCTGTGAGGATGGTCCATCCGTCATTGAGTTGCTCAATGCGTCGTGTTCCTAGATTAATCATTGGCTCAATGGCGACAGTCATCCCTTCAATAAATTTCTTACCACGTCCGCGACTACCGTAATTTGGCATTTCAGGGTCTTCATGCATGGTGCGTCCTAAACCATGCCCAACCAGCTCTCGAACAACACCATAACCATGCCCTTCACAATATTTCTGAATCGCATATCCTACATCTCCAGATCGCTTTCCTATTTTTAGTTCACGAATACCTACATAAAGAGATTCCTTTGTTATTTTTAGAAGTTTTTCAATTTCAGGTGCTATCTCACCAACGGCAAAAGTATAGGCATGATCTCCATAAAAGCCGTTTTTTATGGCCCCGCAATCTATGGATATTATATCTCCCTCCTGAAGGGGCGTATCATTTGGAATCCCATGCACAACCTGAGCGTTTGGACTCATGCAAAGCGTATTTGGAAAATCGTACAAGCCTAAAAACCCTGGAATAGCTCCTTGATCCCGAATGTATTCTTCGGCTAATTTATCTAGATATAATGAAGTAACACCAGGTTTAACTTCCTTTGCAATCATTCCTAAGGTTTTAGAAACCACCAAGGCGCTCTCACGCATTAACTCAATTTCTTCTTTGGTCTTCGTTATAATCATAATTTACATTAAAAAAAGAACCACTTCTTTTTTGGTTTAGCTTGCGTTTTCAATCCTTGGTTTGGTTCGCCAATAAGCTGCTGGTAGGTTGCGCCCCAACTTTGCAATCCCCCAATATTTCTATCATCAATAAAGAAATCGGCATTTATTTTACGGCTGTCTCTTGGGTCCCATTCTTCTTCTGGAAAGCTCATATTGACTGCGTAGAAGACAATTCCTTGATCGGCACAAAATTGAATAGCTTCATCCAAAGTTTTTCCTCTTCTGTAGGTCCAAAGAATTAATCTATGCCCATTTTCTTGAAGTTTCTTTAAAGTGTCAAATGCAAAAATAATTGGTTTTCCAATTTTTGGATATTTGTCGTCAACGAGGGTTCCGTCAAAATCTACTGCTATTGTATAAGACTGAACTATCATAAAAGCAAAATTACAAAGAAATATCGATTTCGAAGCTTCTCTTACTTACCAACCTAATGGTTGCTTAGAATAGCTGAGCCTATTTGCTATATACTACATTAAACTAGTGAATCTCGGTTCATTGCGGTTGGTTTCTCTATCCCCATAAGGTGTAATATGGTAGGTGCAATATCTCCTAGAATTCCGCCATCTTTCACAGATTTTATATCTGGATCTACAACAATTATGGGCACTGGGTTGGTGGAATGAGCTGTATTGGGAGAACCGTCAGGGTTTCGCATCGTTTCACTGTTACCGTGATCTGCAATGATGATTGTAGTATACTCGTTTTCTAGTGCCGTTTCAACAATGCTTTGAGTACAAGAATCGACTGTCTCACAGGCTTTCATGGCAGCTTCAAAAACACCAGTATGGCCTACCATATCTGGGTTGGCAAAATTAAGGCAAATAAAATCAGCAGTTCCTGATTTGATTTCAGGAATTATTTTGTCTCTAATTTCAAGGGCGCTCATTTCTGGTTGAAGGTCGTAGGTTGCCACTTTTGGAGAAGGGCAAAGAATGCGATTTTCACCATCAAAAGGGACTTCTCTTCCGCCATTAAAAAAGAAAGTGACGTGCGGATACTTTTCTGTTTCAGCAATTCGTATCTGCTTTTTATTATTTCTTTCCAGTACCTCTCCAAGGGTATCTTTGATGTTATCTTTATTATAAACCACACGAATTCCTTTGTAATGGTCGGCATAGTTTGTTAGGGTTACGTAATAAAGCGGTACTGGACTCATGTTTTGATCGGGATGCGCCTCTTGTGTCAAAACCTCAGTAAGTTGCCTTCCTCGATCTGTTCTGAAATTAAAAAATATGACGACATCGTCTTCCGAAATCTTCGCTACGGGCAGATCGTTTTCAGTTATGACAATAGGTTCAATGAACTCATCGGTGACACCTTCGGCATAACTTGCTTCAATACTAGCTGCCGCATTTGACGAAGTGCTACCCTTTCCGAAGACAAGCAAATCATAGGCCTTTTTAACACGTTCCCATCGCTTATCCCTGTCCATGGCAAAATAACGACCAATTACCGAAGCTAATTTCCCGGTGGTTTTGGTCATATGGTGTTGTAAGTCTAAAATATGTTCTGCTCCCGATTTTGGATCGACATCGCGACCATCAGTAAAGGCGTGGACAAATACGTCCTTTAATCCTTCCTCATGCGCTGCAGACAGTAGGCCCTTTATGTGATTTATATGAGAGTGAACACCGCCATCAGATACCAATCCTAGAAAATGAACTTTCTTGTTGTTTTTCTTGGCATGGTCAAATGCATCTTTCAGAACAGGTTCCTTGTTTAAGGTATTGTTTTCAACTGCTACATTTATTTTGGCAAGATCTTGATAAACAATTCTACCTGCGCCAAGGTTCATATGTCCCACCTCACTATTTCCCATTTGTCCATCTGGCAGACCAACGTTCATTCCATGCGTAAGCAATTGTGCGTTGGGATATTTGGTGTATAAGGAATCTACAAAAGGCGTGTTTGCCTGCGAAATAGCAGAAACTGAAGGATTCTGAGTGATACCCCAGCCATCGAGAATTAATAAAATCACTTTTTTATTCATAAGGCAAATATAAATACAAAATACCGCAAATAAAGAATGTTCGTTAGAGTTCTTAATCGATTTTACGCTGCT
>CALKCP010000013.1 GCA_938083445.1 uncultured Ulvibacter sp.
CTTACCTTTCCGAACAGAGAAGTTAAGCCCGTTAGCGCCGATGGTACTACACTTGTGGAAGAGTAGGTCGCCGCCTTCTTTAAGACCCGATTCTAACGAATCGGGTCTTTTTTTTTGGAATAAACTCAACTGAACTCAACAATAGCAACCGAATGTAGAATGAGATTGCTTCACCCTGTGGGCTCGCGGGCCGTTACTCCAATTAAGCTTAGAAGAACTACTTTAGGAGGAGGCCACAGGCCGACGTGGCAAACTCATGAATCTACTTAAATCACAAATCAGGTATAAGATACTGTTGTGTGTAGTGTAGTTTTGTATATTTAGAAAGAATTTGTGGATATGACTTTTAAAGGATTTCTTTTGTTTTTATTACTGGCACCAACACTCATTTGTGCACAGGATAAAAAATTGGATAGCTTATTTGGAGTTCTCAATGCATCGAAGGATTTGGATAAAAAATCTTTGGTATTTTCTGAGATTGCGAAGTTCTATGGATCTTCGAATGCTGATTCAGCTATATACTATGCGAATAAAGGATATAGGCTAGCTAAGCAGCGAAATTACGATTTAGGGATTGCTGAGAATGTGGCTACATTAGGAGATAGTTACATTGCTAAAGATCAACTTGAAGAAGCGAAAATTTATTATGCCGAATCTTTAGATTACTTCGATTTAGAAACGAACCTTTTCGATCATACCCAGATTTCCATGATCCTTGGAAATATCAATCTCGCCCAGAATAAATATATTGAGGCTTTGGAATTGTATCAGTCTTGTCTCGATATTTCCAAAGAAAATGATTTTAAACCCTTACTGCCTCACCTTTATAACAATTTGGGAAATCTTTATCTTCAGATAGAAGATTACGACGATGCTCAGGCTAATTATTTAGAAGCGCAAGTACTATTTAAAGAAATGGGTGATGCCTACACTGCTGCCATCGTATTGTCAAATATTTCGAATATCAAGAGTATTCTCGGTAATTCGGAAGATGCAATATCTGGTTATTTGGATGTAATACGAGTTTTTTCAATAAATGAAAACTGGGCTGATATTGCCAGGGCGTATAATCTTATCTCACAGATTTACTTTGATAAGGAGCAGTATAAAAAGTCTGAAGAATACCTTGAATTAGCATTGAATATGCTGAAAAATACTAAAAGCGACCATGATGGACCTTTATCCATATATCAGGCCGATATTTTCACTACTGCAGCTAAGCTGTCCTTTAATGACGCTAGATTTGAGGAAGCTAAGAAATATGCTTGGGATGGGTTAAAGCTTGCTAGCTCAAATTCTTATAAAGAAACGATATATGAAAATGCCCGTATATTGAGTATGATCTATGATAAAACAGGACAAATAGATTCTGCCCTAGTCTACACAAAAATATATATTAAGAATAATGAGGAATTTCAAAATGAAAACGATCTTAAGCGAATAACTCAGCTTAAGATGCAATATGAATTTGATGAGATACTAAGAGCTAGAGAGATTGATAAATTTAGCCGAGAGGCAGCCTATAAAAGAAAGGAGTTAATTTTTATAGGAATATCAATATTTACAATTTTAGCAGTGGTTATTTTGATTCTGCTATATATCAATCAAAAAGCAAAAACACTAAAGGCCACACTTCGACATGAAAATTTGGAGCTGGAAAAAGAAAAGCTAAGTCGCGACATTGATTATAAGAAAAAAGAGCTGGCTTCGAATATGATGTATCTCATCGAGAAGAATGAATTTATAACTAGTATAGCTCGCAAATTGGTTGAAATTAAACCGACAGCAAAAAAAGATAACCAGAATATACTCCAGCAAATAATAAACGAGCTCAAACTAAACTCATCTAGTAAAATTTGGGACGAATTTGAATTGCGCTTTAAAGAAGTTCATTCAGATTTTTATGATGCTCTTAGTGAGGCATTTCCAGACTTAACTCCAAATGAAATAAAAATTTGCGCATTCCTTAGATTAAATATGTCAACTAAGGAGATTTCTTCAATTACTCATCAATCTGTTAAGAGTATTAATATGGCTCGATTTAGATTACGAAAGAAAATAAACATGGATAGAGAAGAAAATCTTATCGCTTTTCTGACCAATTTATAGAAACCTCCTCCAATTTCCTTCTCAATTCGCAGCGAAACAATATCTAAAAATAGTTTCGTAAATAACTGTAGGTCAATTATATAACTATTTTTGTAGTATTAATATTCCTCCATTATTCTATATGTAGAGTTTTTGTGTTTTCATTTTTTCGATTTCGAATGCGCTCTCCAATTACATTTGCCTCAAATAAATCAACCATTTTAAACTTAACGATTTTTCAGAATGACAAAGAAAAAAAGTCAAAAACAAGATGAACAGGATATTGAATCCGAGCTCAAAGGTTTAATTGAACAAAATCAAAATCTTACAAAAGGGATGAAAAAAATCATTGATTCCATCGAGAAGAAAAAAACTAATAAATAATCATTTAATCTGAAATTATGAAAAAACTTTATCTAATTCTATTATCACTGTTTATGAGCGTCCAGCTATTTGGACAGACAAATGATGTCTTCATTTTTCTTACTGAAGCAGGTGGTCCTCCACTTACACTGAGTGGTGCGACTGTTAATATGACGGGACCTAATGGTTACGATGAAACGCTAATCACAGGCAATCCAATTGGGGATTTGTTTGAAACAGTTCCTTATGGAGCTTATAATTATACGATTTCGAAGGATTGCTTCACAACAACTAATGGAATGGTTTCGGTTGATGCAAATGGCGGAATGGGAATTTCTGTGTTTGAAGCACTCGCTGCAGAAACAACCAATAATGTGTTTTTCTTTGTAGGATCTCCATTGCCATTATCGGGTGTTGAAGTGAATATGACAGGACCTAATGGTTATGATGAAACGCTTACGACAGGAAATCCAATCGGTGACTTGTTTGAAAATGTTCCCTTTGGAGAGTATAATTATACAATGACCAAGGATTGTTACGAAACTACTACAGGAACAGTAACCGTTGCATGTTTAGGTGGCGGAATGGGCGTATCAGTATTTGATACTCCAGCTGCGGAAACAACTAATAATGTATTTTTCTTTGTCGGATCACCATTACCAATATCAGGTGTTGAAGTGAATATGACAGGTCCTGGTGGCTATGATGAAACACTTACCACTGGAAATCCAATCGGGGATTTATTTGAAAATGTTCCCTTTGGAGAATACAGTTACACAATGACCAAGGATTGTTACGAAACTACAATTGGAACAGTAACAGTTTCATGTTTAGGTGGCGGAATGGGCGTATCGGTATTTGATACTCCAGCTGCTGAAACAACCAACAATGTATTTTTCTTTGTAGGTTCTCCTTTACCAATATCAGGAGCGACAGTTAATATGACTGGTCCGAATGGTTATGATGAGACGTTGGTTACAGGAAACCCTGTAGGAGATTTGTTTGAAAACGTTCCTTTCGGAGTCTATGATTACACGATTACAAACGACTGTTACGAAACCGTAACTGGATCGGTGACTGTAGAGTGTCTTGGCGGCGGAATGGGTGTTTCAGTATTTGAAAATCCAGCAGAGGTTGTTCTTGACCTTAGTGTTGCAGTAACTAGTACGACTCTTACTGCAAATGCTACAGGTGTAACCTACCAATGGATTGACTGCGATACAAATACTGCTATTCCAGGTGCTATAAATCAGGTTTTCGAACCAACTGAGAGTGGTAACTACGCTGTAGAGATAACAGATGGAAACTGTGTTGGTGTATCAGAATGTTTCAATATCACTATTTTGGGAACAACTGGTTTTGAAATCAATAACACGATCTCATTGTATCCTAATCCGGCGATTGATCGTATAACGATAGACCTTGATGTGATTCGCACATCTGTATCAGTTCAAATTGCGGACATGGCCGGTAAGTTAATTATAACTAAAACGATCAGTCAAAGCGAAAGGCTAGACTTAGATATTTCAGATCTTTCAGCTGGCGTGTATGTAGTTATAGTTAACTATGATAAAAACATATTTACTAAGAAAATTGTTAAAGAATAAATAAGTTTTGCCCCTTCTTTTAATAAGGAGGGGCATTTCCTTAAAAAAACATAATTTTGAAAAACATATATTTATTTTGTTCCTTGTTGCTGACTTCTATTACTGCAACGGCACAGTTAACTGCTGTACAAGAGGGATTTGAAAGCTGGCCTCCTACGAATTGGGGTGTTTATGAGCTAGGTGTCGCCTTAGACGGGTGGCGAGATGATTTTGATGGCACTTTCCATACGGGAGAGAGTTCTGCCTACAGCTCCATTGATAATAATCAATCTGATAACTGGTTAGTATCTCCACAAATTGAAATTGCAAATGGAGATTACGATTTCAAATTTTGGGCTTTGAGTAGAGATATTCAGTTTATAGATCGTGCCTCTGTACATATTTCAACTGGAAGCGGAGACCCTGCAAGTGGGGATTTTGTTGAAGTTTATTTCACTCCCCCATCTACTTTAGATGACATATGGGAGGAGACAAGCATCGATTTAAGTGGCTACGCTGGCCAAAATATTTATGTGGCTTTCAGACATGAAGGAACATGGCATCAATGGTATATAGACGATGTATCGGTTACACCAAATACATTCGCAGATGGGGCATTAACAGAAGTGATTAATCCTATTGGTGTTTCTGAAAGTCCGAGTATAGAGAATATTATACTCACACTCAAGAATGAAGGAACCAACACCATTGATGATCTGGCTATCGATTGGACGGTGAATGGGAATGCTCAAACACAGTTCACGGCAAATTCATTAAATCTCGCGCCTGGTGCTTCAACGAATCTTACTATTGGGAACTTTAACTTTGATACAGTAGGCCTATATAGCCTTGAAGCAATACTTGATATTGCAGGAGATTTTGATCCGTCAAACAATATACTAAATTGGACCTACGCGGTTACAACTATAAAAGATGGTGCTCTAGTGGCAATTAGTCCTGAAGGAATAACTCCTATATCAGGGATTCAAGATGTAGTAGCCACCATTCAAAATGTTGGTGAAAATACAATCGATATTGTTGAGATAATCTGGGAAGTTGACGGTGTCAGTCAGTCTCCATATAACAACAGCTCCTTGAATTTAATTCCAGGAGATAGTATGTCTATAGTTATTGGACAGTATGATTTTTCGACATCAGGAGTATATCAAATAGAGGCTACATTACTGGCTGTTGGGGATGTAAATATTGACAATGACACGTATTTAGCAACAACCGCTATCAATACATTCTATGAAAGTTTTGAAGGGGCTCAATTCCCTCCTGAACATTGGAGTATTGTTTTCGGAACTCTTGAGAATACCAATTTTGGTAATCCTGTAGAGGGTGATAAGTTTTATGGAGCTCAACCAGATCAGAACTTTTTTGGAACTGTTTCAGATACTATTTATTCTCCGAGACTTGAGATTGAAGCAGGAGATACCTATAGTTTTTATATTAAGTCATCTGGTTTTTTAGAGGCTAATAATGAAGTCGTTTGGAAAGATGGAGTTACGGGTGATGTAAATGTAATCCAAGCAGTAACGGCTCCGATAAATACTTGGACACTGATTACGGTAGATATATCAGCTGCTCAAGGGAATAATCATATTGGTATAACTAGTGTAGTACCTGGTTCAGCCCCTGGCTATACAGAATTTGATCTTTTTACTTCTACGGCGAATGTTCATTTATATGATCAGGATTTAGAGGTTAAAAACGGTGATATTTACTACCTCGCTGGTGATAATGTCAATGAAGGATTTGATGTTTTAATTAAGAATACTGGAGCGCTAGCAGTTCTAGGCTCAAATTATACTGTGAGGTTAATGGAAGCCCCGGGAACTGTTGTAGCAACAACTAATGGCGTGAATCTTGATTCGTGGGAGGAAGCAGTAGTAACGGTAAATCATACATTTACAGGTATTGCCTCACATCGACTTTATTTTGAAATTGAATTTGCTCAGGATGAAGAGCTAGAAAATAATACTTCTAGAGAGGTAAATGTTCATGTAGTGCCAGGAACTGTTGTTTTGGATGAGATGGGTTCAAAAGATGGTATCGATCTAAATTTTCCTTTTAATACAGGTGGAGATACATTTACGCTAGGTGACGAGGATATTTCGCAAACATTATATCAAAGCAGTGATTTTGACAATCCTGGTGATATCTACGGATTTGTTTACGCTTATGACAATTTACTTGCATCAGACAGGGTACAGGAACTACCTTTAAAAGTATGGATATCTCAAACACAAACCAATGATTTGAGCAGTGGCTACTTACCGAATTCTGAACTTGTCCTAGTTTTCGACGGTATTGTAGAAATTCTTCCAGGGCCGAACAGAGAACTATATATTCCTTTCGATCAGCCGATATCATATACTGGTATGGACAACATTGTGGTTCAAGACTATCAATTTGATCCTGAGTGGTGGCCATCGATTGCACGATTTTATGCGACGGCCAATGGTGGGTCAAACATAAGAACGATTCGGAATTTCGACCTTGTTGAAGTAGATTTAATGAATCCTCCAACGTCGTTTTACTCTGGGAGCAATTTTGCATATACAAGGTTTGTTGTAGATCCTCAAATTAGCACTTCTTTGGTTAGTGGAATAGTTAGAGACGATTCAAACAACCCTTTAGAAGATGCGACAGTGACTATCGATGGTAGCTCAATTTCAGCTCAAAGTGATAGTAACGGAGAATATCAGCTTATCGCCTTACCCTATGGGACTTATGATATTTCTGCTTCTAAGTTTGGTTATAACGATCAAACCATAACAACTACTTTAGATGCTCCGAATACGCTACAGGATTTTGTATTATCGGAAAAAGCTGTTGTTCAAATAAACGGACGCGTTGTTGGGAGCAATGACACCAACGTTCCATTAGAAAATGTGGAAATCTCCTTGGATGGCTATACCTCAGATAATACTACTACTGATAATTTAGGTGAATTTAACTTCCCTACAGTCTATGGTGACAACGAATATGAACTTACTTTTTCACTTTATGGTTATAACGAAAAGACGGTAATGGTCACAGTAGTTGATGCGACTATTGAATTAGGTGACGTTGTCTTAGATCAGGAATATATCAGTCCGTTTGATGTGAGTGTTAGCGCTAGTACAGATGCTACAATTGTTTGGAAAAATCCGTTGGAAAGTACAAAGGAAAAGTTACAGAATGATCTCGATGTGAATTCCTTTAGTTATACCAACGAACCTAATGAAAATGTATGGCTGGGTAATATTTTCACCATCAATGAGATCACGACCCTTACAAATGTTGAGATTCGTACAGATATATATAATCTTGCCGCAGATTTTGTAAGTATAGATGTCTTTGATGTTGCCTCTGAAGAAATAATAGCGTCGAGCGAACCTTTCTTACTAGAGAGAAATGCATTAATCAATATCGACATTCCCAATATTGTTGTTTATGATGATATTATGGTCGCTGTACATTGGCAGAATAATCCTGAAAGTACGTATGCATTAGTGACCGACTTTTCAGATCCATCGGTTCCTAATACGGCGGTCATTAAATATCCAGGAGGTCCAATAACGTTACTTTCCGAAGCAATTGGAGCTTTTGAGTCTTCTTTCCATGTTAGAATCAATACCTTGGATGACGGCACGCCGAATACGAATAATGAGGTATTATCATATAACGTTAGAAGAGGTTTAGCAAGTGAATTTCCAAACACATCAAATTGGGAATTACTTACACCGTCTCCTGTATCGGACTTGTCCTTTGTAGATACAGATTGGGGATCAACTATTGCATCTGAACAGTACAGGTTTGCCGTTGAAACGATTTATTCTCAGGATGTTTCTGAAGTAACTTTTTCAAATGTTATAGATGGTAGCCTTTTAGGAATAGCTGGAAATGACTTAGAAAATTCAGTTGTTGTTTATCCGGTGCCAGCAAGTAATTTGATAAACATTGCTGTTACTTCTTCATTTGATTCTAATTCATCAATTCAAATATTTGATGTTCTTGGGAAGTACGTAACCGAGATTAACATGGAGAATTTGTCCGATGGAGTTTTAACAAAGGATGTTTCTTATTTTGAAAATGGTATTTACTTCTTAAGGATCAGCAATGGGAAGGCTTTAATCCATAAAAAGTTTATCATCAGTAATTAGCACTAATTGTTAATTTAGTTAATAATTGGAAAATCCTTGTTCAATAGTTATTGGGCAGGGATTTTTTGTTGTGTAATAAATTAAAAAATTGATCTGAGAATCAATTTGATTCCATCAAACATTAAATAAATTGTAACTCCCATTGCAATAATTCCAAGGGTGAGAAATATGTAAAGTGGAATCGTTTCTTTATTCAGAAAGGCAAAAGTAAGGATGTAGGTGGTAAGTACTATAAATGGCAAGCCTAGGGCTAATCTTTTAAGACCTTTTACCAATAGCTTTGTGTCCGTGTGTTGCTTATTCATTTTGATATGCATTTATTGCACCTCTCACGGTGCCGTGTTTCTTTAGTAAAAAAGCAGCTTCGTCTTCCATAATATGAAGTTCTTCCATCAGCATGCGTGTTCCTCTATCAACTAGTTTGTTATTACTAAGTTGCATGTCGACCATTTTGTTGCCTTTTACTCGGCCCAATCGAATCATTGCGGCAGTAGAGATCATATTGAGAACTAGTTTCTGAGCGGTACCAGCCTTCATTCTAGAACTGCCCGTAACAAACTCTGGACCTACAACTACAACCACTGGATCTTTGGCGACTTTGTGCAAAGGGCTTTCTTCGTTACATGTAATACAGCCCGTAGCAATATTATTTTCATTGCATTTCTCTAAAGCCCCTATCACATAAGGCGTAGTGCCAGAAGCGGCAATTCCGATTACTACATCTTTGCTTGAAATATTGTGTTCTAAAAGGTCACTCCAACCTTGTTCGGCGGAGTCTTCGGCAAATTCAACAGCTTTTCGAATGGCTTCATCCCCTCCAGCTATAATACCAATAACCAAATTATGAGGAACTCCAAAAGTTGGAGGGCATTCACTTGCATCAACAACACCTAGTCTTCCGCTGGTACCGGCACCTATATAGAATAATCGCCCGCCGTTTTTTAGTTTTTCTGAAACCACCTCCGTTAGAGCTATTATTTGAGGAAGTGATTTTTCAACTGCAAGAGGTACTGTTTTGTCTTCAGAATTAATGTTTTGAAGCAATTCGGTAATACTTAAGTGTTCTAAGTTGTCATAATCTGAATCTGACTCAGTTGTTTTTATAAAGCTCATACCTCAAATTTACAATTTTAGAGCTAAGACGCCTGATTTTATCTAGGTCAAAATATAATTTCTAGTTTTTTCAGAAGAAATAATTACTCAACAATATATGTCAAGGTAGAAACTTCAGAAACTCGAAAATAGCCCAAAGGGTAATTATCAATATTGTTTTGGTTGATGATGTTGCCGCGAACGGTTGC
>CALKCP010000014.1 GCA_938083445.1 uncultured Ulvibacter sp.
TTGGCAATTGGTTACCACCTAGATGAATTGAGTAATCAGATTACCAAATCTACGTCCGCCTTATTTGAGCCAACTTTAGATTATGTGATTGTGAAAATTCCACGATGGAATTTCGACAAGTTTGAAGGTTCTGAAAGAACAATTGGTCTTCAAATGAAATCAGTTGGTGAAGTAATGGGTATTGGACGGTCTTTTCAAGAAGCTTTACATAAAGCTACTCAGTCACTTGAAATTAAGCGCAATGGTTTAGGTGCAGATGGCAAGAGTTACAAGGACTATGAACAAATTCTTTACAAACTAGAAAATGCAAGCTGGGATCGAGTTTTTGTTATTTATGACGCTATCCAGATAGGTATTCCACTTAGTAGAATTCACGAGATTACTAAAATTGATATGTGGTTCCTTCGTCAATATGAGGAGTTATTTATGCTCGAAAAGGAAATCTCTAGATTTACTTTAGATACACTTCCAAGAGAATTATTATTAGAAGCCAAGCAAAAGGGGTATGGCGACCGTCAAATAGCCCATATGTTGAAATGCTTGGAAAGTCAAGTGCACAAAAAACGCATCGAGTTTAACGTTCAGAGGGTATACAAATTAGTTGACACCTGTGCGGCAGAATTTAAAGCACAAACGCCATATTATTATTCAACTTTTGAAAACGATATGGAAACTGCTGATGGAAAAGCCTATGCAGAAAATGACAGTATTGTTACAGCTAAGAAGAAAGTAATTGTATTAGGTTCTGGACCCAATAGAATTGGTCAAGGAATAGAGTTCGATTACTGTTGTGTACATGGTGTTTTAGCCGCTTCGGAAATTGGATATGAGACCATCATGATTAATTGTAATCCAGAAACGGTTTCTACAGATTTCGACGTGGCAGATAAATTATATTTCGAACCTATATTTTGGGAACATATTTATGATATCATACAGCATGAGAAACCTGAAGGTGTTATTGTTCAGTTAGGTGGTCAGACTGCATTAAAACTAGCTGAAAAATTAGATCGTTACGGAATTAAAGTCTTGGGTACAAGTTACAAATCACTTGATTTGGCGGAGGACCGAGGTAGTTTTTCTAATATTTTGAAAGATATTAATATTCCTTATCCGGAGTTTGGAGTTGCGGAAACTACAGAAGAGGCGCTTGCTCTTTCAGATAAGTTGGACTTTCCGTTGCTTATTAGACCGTCTTATGTTCTTGGGGGTCAAGGAATGAAAATTGTAATAAATAAAAAAGAATTGGAAGAGCATGTAGTTGATTTATTGCGTAAAATTCCAAATAACAAATTATTACTAGACCACTACTTAGATGGAGCTATAGAGGCTGAGGCTGATGCCATTTGCGATGGTGAGAATGTATATATTATCGGTATCATGGAGCATATAGAGCCCTGCGGTATTCACTCCGGTGACTCTAATGCAACCCTCCCTCCATTTAATTTGGGAGAGTTTGTGATGCAACAAATTAAAGACCATACAAAAAATATAGCGTTAGCTCTAAATACAGTTGGTTTGATTAATGTTCAGTTTGCTATAAAAGATGATATGGTATACATAATTGAAGCAAATCCAAGAGCTTCTAGAACCGTTCCATTTATAGCAAAAGCATATGGCGAGCCTTATGTAAACTATGCTACGAAAGTTATGTTGGGTCATAGCAAAGTAACTGACTTTGATTTTAAGCCAAAATTAGAGGGGTATGCTATCAAGCAGCCTGTTTTTAGTTTCGATAAGTTCCGTAATGTGAATAAGCAGTTGGGACCTGAAATGAAAAGCACCGGTGAAAGCATCTTGTTTATTGACAGTCTCAAGGACGACGCATTCTACGAATTGTATGCTCGTAGAAAAATGTACTTAAGTAAATAACGAGCATTTTACAAAAGGCGGGGTTTTTTTCACTCGTTGACGTGAAGTATGTAGCACAAAATTGTTTCACCTTTACACTATAAATAACAATAGCGACTTGCTGATGAATCATTATATCTAATGGAAGTTGCAATTTCCATACGTTAAATGGTAGGATTTTTTTACGAAAATTTGTTTTATAGTTAGTTTCTAAGATATTTCTGTTATTTTTATTTTTTAACTTTTGCATACAATAAATAAAAATCAATGCACTCTTATCTCCTTTTAGGATGTTTTTTGTTCCTTTCGATCACTGCGATTGGACAAGATGTTTTTGACCTTTCAAGAACAGGAGATGCGGCGGCGTTGGAAACATTTAATAAAACAAACCCGGACAGTTTTAATATTGAAAACGATCAGGGCTATACCCCTTTAATGTTAGCTGCGTATCATGGAAATGTTCAGGCTGCCACGTATTTGGTAGCACATGGCGCCGAGCTTAATGGAGAAAGTAAGTACGGGACGCCTATTATGGCCGCAGCTATAAAAGGCAATAAAGAGATAGTTGGTTTGCTTTTATCTCAAGGTGCCGACCTCAATAAGGCTGATTCAAATGGAACAACGGCCTTGCTGTATGCATCGATATTTAGCCTAAATGACATTGCCGAAGTTCTTCTTAATGGGGGAGCTAATCCTGCCTTAAAAGATAGCAAAGGAAATACTGCCTTAGATTATGCGATATTAACTCAAAATGAAACTTTAATTAAACTATTAAATCTATACCAATGAAAAAAATTACACTACTTTTTGTCTTATTAGGAGGTCTATGTTCAATCTATGCGCAAACTGTTAGCACAGGGACTTTAGTCCTACAGTCAAGCATTGATTATACGGGAGAAGTCTTGATTGATGATACAACGGTAACCATTACGCTTTCTGGACCAGATAATCTATGGCTCGGATTAGGATTCGGAGTCAATACTATGACTAGCGGCGGGGATGTTGTTACCTATGACGCAACAGGGTTTAACGATCGTCAATTTTTGGGTGTAGGAGTTCCTCCAACAGGCGACACGCAAGATTGGACGGTTTCATCGAATACAGTGAGTGCGGGAGTGCGCACTTTAGTGGCAACCCGCGACCTTGTTGGGAGTGACACAACCGATTTTACTTTTGATAATACAGCAGCCAGCATTAGTTTAGTTTGGGCTCGTGGAAACAATACCGATGTGTTTGGTAATCATGGGCAAGGCAATAGAGGGGCTATAGCAGTAGATTTGAATCCTGTGTTAAGTGTTAATGATGCGAATTTAGCGAGTAGTCTTTCAATTTTCCCAGTTCCTGCCAGCGAATTGGTTACCATTTCAATGGGTGCTTTTGAATTTGAAAATGCTTCAATGGAAATTTATTCGATGCTAGGACAACTGGTGCAAAATCAAAAAATAGACAATAAAAGCACTATTGTAAATATTTCTGCGCTATCGAAGGGAATTTACATCTTAAACGTATCTACCGAGAATGGGTTTGCTACGGCAAAGATAATAAAGGAATAAAACGACTTTTTTATGAATAAATTAGTTCCATTTATAGCAATGACCTTCTTGCTAATTATTGGATGTACCACGAGCACTTATGATGATATTGAACCTGAAGATCAAGAAGGAGGTCTCGAACTTGTGGTATATGCAGATGTAAAAATGATTATCGATAATGCCTGCGTTAATTGTCATTCAAGTCCTCCTCAAAATGGAGCTCCTATGCCTTTAACCGTATTTATGGATGTGAAAGCAGCGGTTGAAACTCGAGGGTTGTTAGATCGAATTAGCAGAAACGAAGGAGCTGGGGGTTTAATGCCAGTGGGAGGACCGAGATTACCGCAAGCCAATATCGATTTGTTAGTTCAATGGAACGAGGATGGCTTACTTGAAAATTAAATTCAATCGAAGATGAAATTTCGAAAAGCAATTATACTTATTTTATGTTTCTTTCCCATAGTTGTTATATCTCAGGGAAGATATATTACAAAAACAGGAGAAATTAATTTTGAAGCCTCGGTGCCGTCCTTCGAAGAAGTGAAAGCTAAAAACAGTAATGTTAGTGCTATTTTGAATAGTGACAATGGCGAATTCGCTACGTTGGCTCTTATGAAGGGTTTCCGCTTTAAAGTAGCGTTAATGGAAGAGCATTTTAACGAAAATTATATTGAGTCTTCAAAATTTCCAAAGGCTACCTTTAAAGGAAAACTAATAAATTTTAACCTTTCAGCACTTTCGGAAGAGGCTAAAGAGTTTGTTGTAGTTGGCGAAATTAAAATGCATGGAATAGATAAGTTCGTAGAATTACCCGCGACATTATCTATTGTTAATAATACCATTTTGATGAAATTACAGTTTACGCTGAGACCCGAAGATTTCAACATTGAAATTCCTAAGATTGTTAGCAGCAAAATTGCTGAGGAAATAGATGTAATAGCCAATTATTACCTTACAAAATCCAATTAACAGCCACGTATGACTCAAAGAAGACGATTCCTTTTATTGATCAGCTCACTCGCCATGATTGGTTATTTTGGTTATACATACATGTATAAAGACCATAGAGATATAAAGACAGAAGTTTCGGAAATTGAAATTGTGGCCCCTTATTTATTGGAAAGGTTTAAAAATGATGATGGCAACGACCTTTTAAATAAGACCATTACCGTAACAGGAACAATAACTCAAGTAGCGTCGAAAGTTATTACAATTGACTCGAATGTTCATTGCAGTTTCGCTACCGAATTGACTGGCGTCAAAAATGGTGATATTATTATAATTAAAGGCAGGTGTATTGGGTATGACGACTTGTTTGAAATAGTAAAATTAGATCAGTGCACGATAATTAAATAAATTTCTAAAATGAATAAAATCACCTTAATATTTCTTCTGTTTCCTATCTTTATGTTCGCTCAAGATGATTTGTTAAATGATCTTGAAAGTGATGTCGTGCAAGACAATACAGTGATTGCAACTTTCAAGGGGCTTAAAATTGTAAATTTTGAATCTACAAAATTAGCAAGTAGCAAGGATTTATTTCTAGTAATTGCACACAGATTTGGGTCTGTGAAATATGGTTTCGACGACTTTTTTGGATTGGATAATGCAGTTACCCAAATTAAATTTATTTATGGTGTTAATGAATGGTTGAATATAGGTGTAGCGCGAAGTTCATACACCAAAAAGTATGGGGTGCATGCAAAGTATAGATTGTTACAGCAGCGAAAGGATGGCTTTTTAGTGTCTGTAGTCGGATATAACTTGATTACTGCGAATACTTCTTTGGAAGCAGATCAATTTCCTAATATAGATTTTAGTGACAGACTTACCTATACTTCTCAAATTCTAATAGCTCGAAAATTTAGCGAATCATTCTCATTTCTAATAGCACCAACGTATATTCATGAAAACCTGGCAACGAGGAGCAGAGAAGTTATGGATGATGGAACTACTATAAATTATGACGAAGATCATAATCAATATGCTGTAGGTTTTGGGGGGAGATATAAACTTTCTAAGCGATGGAGTTTAAATGTTGACTATGGTTTACATTTAAATCGAAACAAGAATTCCAATTTTAGAAATCCATTTTCTGTTGGGTTCGATTTGGAAACTGGAGGTCATGTTTTTCAAATGCATTTTACAAATGCACAGGCGATGTTTGACGAGGGGTATATTGTGAATGCACAAGGAGATTGGAGCACAGGAGATATCTTCTTTGGTTTCAACCTGAGTCGTGTGTTTTAACTTTGAACCCTAAAAAAGCATCTGTTCTAGGATCAACTTTCTAGGACTATTATAAGATAGGAAACAAAGAAAATCGGACAGCGTTAATTCTCTTCCTCTGCTTTTTTAAGCAGCTTTTCACTAATCTGTTTGCTAGCCTTAGATCCAAGTTTTTTTAATCTTTCGACACGCGTAATTAGATTGCCTTTTCCAGTGAGCTTCACCATCGTACTATCGTAAGATCCTTTTACAGTGTTTAATTGATTTCCAACCTTCAGGAGGTCATCGGTTAGGTTTACAAACTGATCGTAAAGCCTGCCTGCTTGCGTGGCAATCTCAATAGCATTTTGTTGCTGTTTTTCATTATTCCACATACTATCAACTGTGCGCAATGTTGCTAATAGTGTTGTGGGTGTAACGATTACGATATTCTTCTCGAAGGCCAAATTATATAGATTGTTGTCTTTGTTTAGTGCAATGGCGAAGGCTGGTTCGATAGGTATAAATAATAAGACAAAATCAGGGCTTTCAATTTCATAGATATCGTGATATTTCTTTTCGCTTAGTTGTTCAATATGTCTTTTTATAGACGCTATGTGCTCTTTTAGGAATTTTTCTTGCAAGTCTTGGTCGTCTTCGTTTACATACCGCTCATAAGAAATAAGGGATACTTTTGAATCGATTACCATCTTCTTGTCGTCAGGAAGGTGCAAAACAACGTCGGGTAGGATGCGCTTTCCGTCATTTGTAACATGGCTTTCTTGCACAAAGTATTCTCTGTCTTTTTCTAACCCACTCTTTTCTAAAACACGCTCCAAGACCAATTCGCCCCAATTCCCTTGTATTTTATTATCACCTTTCAAGGCGTTCGTTAAATTAACGGCCTCTTTACTCATTTGTTCATTGAGTTCTTTTAGACCAATAATCTGTTGCCGCAGCATCGCATGTCGGGAGATACTCTCTTTATGGCTCTCATCCACCTTTTTTTCAAAACTTTCAATCTTTAGCTGAAGTGGTTTTAGTATGCCGTCAAGATTTTCCTTGTTTTGCTTCGTGAATTTTTCTGATTTACTTTCTAGGATCCGGTTAGCGAGTACTTCAAATTCGTGGGTAAACTTCTCCTGTAGTTTCTCAACTTCTACTTTTTGTTCTTTGAGCTTTTGTTCTAAGTTTTTAAATTCAGTATTACTTGTAGCGAGTTCGACCTCCAGTAAATTCTTTTCTTTTCGAATAGCATCACGCTCAGTCACGGTGATTTCAAATCGCTCGTGTAATTTCTCTTCTTGCGTCTTAGATAGCCTCAGGCGTTCTTCCATTTTACTGGTTTCAGACTTGCTTTTTAAACGAGCAATTAAGTTTCCAATAAAGGCCCCTATTGATAGTGATATCGCCGCTAGAAGTAAAAAGAGAAAGGTTTCGTTCATAATAAATACTATTAGAAGGGTTTTATAATTAGTTAGGGCGATACCTAGGTCAATTCTATGTAAATATACTAACTCTTAGAAAAATTCAATTTGTGTTTAGTCTTTTATGATAAAGCGTCCTGTTTCAGAATCAAAATGAATCATTTCTTCGGGAAATAGCGTATCGAATCTTCCCGCTTTAATTAAGTCTTTAGGGGTTTCAAAATAAGTAGCTTTTGGTGTCATCACAATCATTTTATCACTAAGTTGAATCGCTAAATCAATTTCATGCGTAGAAAAAAGAATGGTCTTATTGTTTTTTGCAGCTAAGTTTTTTAACAGCTTTAAAATTGAAGCCCGATGAAATAGATCAAGGTGGGTGGTAGGCTCGTCTAAAATAATAACTGGAGTGTCTTGCGCCAAGGCTCTAGCGATGTATACACGTTGCAATTGTCCGTCACTAAGTTCAAAGCATTTTGTGTCGAAAAGATCCATGGTGTTAGTAGCTTCCAAGGCACGTGTGACTATTTTTTTATCGGCTGAGGAAAGACTTCCCATCCAATTGGTGTAGGGCTGTCGTCCTAAGGAGACCAATTCTAAAACGGTTAGGTTTTTGGATGCTGGCGTTTCCGTAAGAACAACACTCACATAATTCGCTCGTTGCAGTGATGTATAGCTATTGAGGTTTTTATCGTTAAGCTGAATAGCGCCATTAATTAAAGGCTGCATGCCTGATAATGTTCGTAACAAGGTCGATTTTCCGATTCCGTTCGTTCCCACTAGAGCAATAAGTTCCCCTTCAGCTAGTTGAAAGTTAATATTGGATGAAATAATATCTGCCTTTTTCTTTCTGAAATATCCGACGGTCAATTTCTTTGCAGCGAGCACTATATGTTTGCTTTCCGAAGTCATTAGAACAAGAGTTTACGTTTTCGAACCAATAACCAGATAACTACAGGAGCTCCAATCAATGAAGTAACCGCATTGATTGGTATGGTGTATTCACTAAAAGGCAATTGTGCGATTGTATCACAAATAAGCAATAATAAACTTCCAAAAATTAAAACAGCAGGGAGTAAAATGGAATGATTTGAAGTGGTAAAAAACTGTCGTGTTAAATGGGGTACAGCGAGTCCAACAAATGCAATTGGTCCGGCAAAGGCGGTAATACTTCCTGCTAGAATGCTAGTAGCAATGATGATTATAAACGTAGTTCTTTTAATATGCAGCCCCATGCTTTTCGCATAATTCTCACCCAATAATAGTGCATTTAAGGACTTACTACTGAAAAAACTTAACGCAACACCTGCTACGCAGCATAGGGTTAAAATGAAGACGCCATTCCAAGATTGGTTTCCTAAGCTTCCAAACGACCAAAAAATGTATTGTTGAAGTTGTTCAGCATTACTAAAATAGGAGAGGACTGCCACCACAGCAGCTGTAACACTTCCAAACATTAACCCAATAATTAGGATTGCCATGGTGTCTTTTATTTTGAACGTAACAGCCAATACAGCCAACATAACCAGAAAACTACCTGCAGCTGATGCAATAACCAAACTCCACTCGCTTAATAAAATCCCGCCTGCAACCCCACCAATTGTACCTGCACCTAAGATTAAAAAGGCAACTCCTAAGCTAGCACCGCTACTGAGCCCCAAGACAAATGGCCCCGCTAAAGGATTCCGAAATAGTGTTTGCATTAGCAAACCTGAAACAGCCAAGCCACCTCCGGTCATAATAGCTGTAATTGCTTTTGGGAGCCTGTAGTCAATTAAAATATATTGCCATGACTCTTTAGAAGCTCCTTCTCCAAGCAGTCCTGCTATTACTTCGCTAAATGGTATGTATACGGATCCAAGACTAATGTTGATTAAAAATACGACAACCAAAAGAAGCGTTAGTATACAAAAAGTACCTCGATATGTTTGTTTGCTCTTCATTATTCCAAATGACTAAAAAAGTACAATTCGTGAGTAGGGAGTAATTCGGGATGTAATATCTTAATAATATCTTTTAAAACAATATCAGGTCGGTTCGGGGCGAGTTCGTAATATAAAACGCCTCCGGTAGCGCCTTTCTTGTTCGTAAAACTAAAGACATTGCTTTTTTTAAAAGCATCAAATTTAGTATACACAGAGTGGGTTTCACTCATTTGCTTTAAACTTGTAAACTGTCCAGGGCCGATCCAGAAATCTGCCGTTCGTCCTTTATCCAATACTGATTCCAAATGAAGCGATAAGCTACCAGTGCCTTCTGAGTCATCCCAAAGGTATTTCCCATTAGCATCATTAATTAATTGCCCAGCCCAGCTATTTCCCTGAGGTAAATACCAAACATCTCGATACATAGCACCGCTTAACACAGTAGGTTTGCTAGGTGCTTTAGCAGCCGATTCTTTTGCGAGATTATATTGATTTTCAATCGTGTTGAAAATACTGTCAGCCATTTCTTCTTTATTAAAGAAAGCACCGAAAAATTTTATCCATTCAGCCTTACCTAAAGGTGTGGTTTCTGTCCAATCTGAGTTATATACTACTGGGATTCCTGTTTTTTCAATAATGCTTAGCGCCGAATTATCACCGTCCACGGCAAAGCCAATTACAAGATCAGGTGAAAGATCGATAAGGACTTCAGTGTTCATATCTTGATTTTTCCCAAGTTCGACAATTTTACCTGCATCAATTCTTTTTCTTGTCGTTTCTGAAGAAACATAACTCAGGTTTGGAAACCCCACTAATGCCTCAGAAACCCCAAGCATTTCTAAAGAAGGAATGTGCGTTGTAGAGGTCACAACAAGCTCGGAAATAGGAATATTTATAATGGCGTCGAATTTTTCAGAAGGCGGAAGAATCGCATTCTCTTCAACCAAAGCATATTTAAAAGTCACATCTGCACCAGGCCACGGATTCTTTAATGTAATTACCTTGTAAGAGTCTAAGTAGTTTATTTCAAAGCTTTTAGAGTATTTTATATCAAGTTTTTGTTTCATTACTAAAACAGACGAAGGAGATTTTTGAATGTCCTTACATCCAATGAAAACGAGAATCAAACAAATGATAAAATACTGTTTTTGCATGCTCAAAAATAACAGTTTTTGTTTGTCGAGCTACCAATTAAATAGCTTATTTTTGAGCTGAATTTTGGTGAGAAATTTTTTTATTTCTCTTAAAAGGGAATTCGGTTTAATGCCGAGGCTGTTCCCGCAACTGTAAGTCGTTCCAAATGCATTTGGAATCGTGCAATTCTTCAAACCACTTTTCACTTTAGGTGAATGGGAAGGTAGCACAACAGACAAGCCAGGAGACCTGCCTTTATTCACATTGTTAAACTTTCGGGATAAAGGTTTGGATTGATTTTTAGCAAATGAGAGTTGGTCTCGCTTCTATTGGAATTCACGAGGCGCCACACATATTGTTATTTAAAAAAGTCTTCTTTTTTTCGTTTTAAAATAATCTCCACAAAAGTGGTTTGAAAATTATGAAACAAAAATTATTTTGGGCATTATGCTTTACAGCAGGTGGCTTCATGTACTCCCAGCAAAATCAGAAAACAGTTCAACTAGATTCGGTTCAAATCGATACCAAAACAATGCTTCCGCGAAAAAGTAGTGGTAAGGTGGTTTTTAAAATCACCTCGCAAGACTTGGAGAAGAAATCTGGGATGTCGGTTTCACAAATAGTAAACCAGGTTTCGGGAATCGAAATTAATGGTAGTCGAGGAAACGAAGGACAAAATCTAGGTTACTTTGTGCGTGGAGGTCGCAATCGCCAGGTTGTTATTATGATTGATGGTGTTCAAATGAATGATCCATCTCAGATTGCAAACGACTTTGATCTTCGTCTTTTATCTAGCGCCGCAATTGAAAGTATTGAAATCATAAAAGGTGCGTCAAGTGTGCTCTATGGTTCGGGTGCGGCAACTGCAGTGATTAGCATCACAACCAAAAAGACTTCAGAGGAGCCAGTAGCTGCTGTGTTCTCATCCTCCTATGGCTCCAATAGTGCTGCCGAAAATAGAGATGGCACATTAAACGAGTTCACAAATTATGTTGGGGTCAATGGAACAGTCCATGGGTTTTTCTATAAGCTCGATTTTAGCAATCGCTTTTCGGATGGACTGTCTGCTATTGCCGCCGATGAGGGAGATCCCAAGTTCGAAGAAGATGTTTTTAACCGTTACAACCTAAACCTTAATGTAGGGTATCATTTTAGTAAACAATTTAAAATAAGTAGGTTTTTCGGTATTGATAACTTTAAAGCAGGTTTTGATGATTTTAGTTATGTGGATGCTGATAATGAATCCGAATCGAAGCAAAGGCGCACCGGTGGGACACTGCAATGGAAACACAAAAAAGCTACTGTGACATTCAACGATAGCTATACCTGGATTAAACGTGAAATTAGCGCGTCGTTTCCATCAAAATACGATGCTGAGGCCTACAGCTTTGATGCCTTTGCAAATTATGAAGTCACTTCAGAAATCTCAATAATGGCGGGGCTGAATGGAAACTTTAGCAGCTTTAATTCATTTACGATCCCTTATGGAGGAACAAATTTTAATCAGGATGTAAGTGATGAGGTAGCAAATTTTAATATTATTGATCCTTATTTGAATCTACTTTACATCTCTAACTTTGGTTTAAACCTGAATGCAGGATTGAGACTAAACATGCATAGCGACTATGGGAATAATGTTGTTTATAATATCAATCCGTCTTATAACTTCGACTTCAAAAATAATAACTTAAAGATCTTAGCTTCTTACAGTACGGCTTATATTACGCCTTCTTTGTTTCAGTTGTATGATCCTTTGTATGGTAACGCGTCATTACAACCAGAGGAGAATACTACTATGGAAGCAGGGGTAGAATTCACTTCAGCAACCGCTTTGCGCTTCAGTGCTGTTTACTTTTCTCGGAATGAAACGAATTATGTAGATTTTGTGAATGTAGATCCTGATCTCTTTATCTATCAATATCAAAATACGAACGATGCCTTTACAGCGAGCGGAATTGAAATTGAGGCATCAAAGAAATTCGCTAAAAAGTTTACTGCTACTGCCAATTATACAAATACTCAGGCAGATGAGCGTTTTGCACTGCGAATTCCTGAACATAAGCTAAATGCGAGTCTTGGGTATCAAGTATTCGTTACTACCTATCTAGGATTGAATTATCAATTCAATAGCGAGCGAGATGAATCCTTTTTCAATCCACTTACATTTGAGTCGGAGAATACCGTGTTAAGCAGTTATGGTTTATTGGATATCACAGGGTCTCATCGATTATCAAAAAATGTAAAGTTGTTTGCGAGTATGAGCAATATTTTAAACGAAGAATTCGAAGAACTATATCGCTATCAGACTAGAGGGCGTAATTTTCGTCTAGGCTTCACCTTGACTTTCTAAGACTATATTTTAAAAAAGAAAAGCATCAATTCAAAAATAGAATTGATACTTTTTAATGAGGACTTGTTTACACGATACTAATCTTCAGCTAGCATGATTTGGTAAAGTGGCGAGTTTGCCTTGCTTTCTGAAATCTCTTTTAGCTGATTAAAAGGCAATCCTAATGGGGATGGAGTAGGGAGGATATCATTGATAGCGGCGGCCAGTAAAGGTTCATTAACGTCGCCAAGAACACCTAAATTACTGTAGTCTTCATTTAATTCAATATCTGGGTCAAGTCCATTTACGAAGTCTGTTGCGCCCACCGCATTCGCGGTTTTAAACACGAGTGGAAGCATTGCATAGGTATGTCCCGAATTTGCCCCACTTCGACTAAAGCTGGGAGCCGGTGCATCATATAGTAAAAATGAAGCCTGAAATTTACCAGTTGTTGTACCCCCAATTTGTCGCACTGTTATATAAGGGTTAAGGCCGTTTATTACAAGTTCACTTGCTGAAGCCGTTCTGCCCGTTGTAAGTATATGTACTTTGTTTAAGTTTAGACTGTTGATTGCTTCTCCTCCATTGGCAAAACTACTTGGAAACACCCCATTTTCTGCATACGCAGCTTGGCGATCTGTATTCCATTGCTCGGTATAAAAAAGCTGATTTGCAAATTGTCCCGTTATCATGCTTGCAAGATAGGTCGCTGTTCGAACAGATCCTCCACCATTGTACCGAAGATCAATTACTAGCTCTGTGATGCCCTCCGATTGAAATTGCGAAAAAACAGCATTTAATTGAGAATCATACTCAGAAGTAAATCCATTATAAAGTAAATAACCAATTTTCACTCCGTTTACTGTAAGAGTATTGGATATCTGTATTGGGTTTTCAGCGTATTGTGTTTTTAAAAGAGAAACAGACTCATTTATAGTCGAAATGGTTGTCCCATTATAAGTGGCTAGACCAATGGTGTATGCATCTGGAGCGAGTAAGTCACTAAAATTATTCTCGGTTAGCTGCTGTCCATCGATGCTGTTAAATATATCTCCACGCTTTAAACCCGCTGTTTGAGCACTCGTATTGGGCAGTATATAGCGTACATAGCCAAAAACATTTCCACTTCCATCCGGATATAGCACTAGTCCGAATTCCATTCCGTTACTTAATGATACACCATTAAGGGCATTTTCAAGTGCGATGTAATTATCAACCAATAGGCTGAACCTATCTTGGGATGAACGCAAGTATTCAAACAGAGATTCGGGGTCGTTAAAACTATTTAAAAAGGTGCTTTTCTCTTCGTTGGACGCAAAGGCATTATCCGCCAGTTCGGGAGTGTCGTCTTTATATAGATAAAAGAAATTGAGTCCTCGATAGATAAAGCTTTGAATGTCCTCGACAGTTGCTGTTTGAATGGTGTCATCGTTATCTTTAAAACACGAACTGCAAACTAAAGCAAGCGCGAATAAGGAAAGGAATAATTTCTTTTTCATTTAGGTTGTTTTTTTATCACTTATCTTGTAATCTCCTAAAATAACGACATTATTTTTAGTACGAAAGCATCTTCGTTAGAATATTTGAGATAATTAGCATCTTTTAAAAAAAGGTATTTTAATTCTTATTAAAAAGAATGTAACAAAGCTTAAATTGATTCGTCATCAATACAGAGCGTCTTATTAAAAGCGACCACGAACCAAAATAAAATGAAACAGAAAGATTTTGTAGCGACAGTTTTGCCATTTAAGGATAAACTGTATCGACTTGCTAAAAGACTTCTTGTTTCCAGTGATGAAGCAGAGGATGCTGTTCAAGAAGTATATCTGAAATTATGGAAGGGAAGAGAGGTCATTCATAAGTATAAGAGCCCTGAGGCTTTTGCGATGACGATGACCAAAAATTATTGTTTGGATCGGTTGAAATCGAAGCAAGCATCCAACCTTAAAATTGTTCATAGTAATTATCAAAACCACGAAAATCTTGATAAACAAATTGATATAAATGACGGCGTTTCATTGGTTTTTAAAATTATGGAGACACTTCCTGAGAAGCAAAGAATAATTTTACAACTCAGAGATGTGGAAGCGTTTGAATATTCGGAGATATCAGAAATGCTTGATATGAGCGAGACGGCAATTAGAGTAGCTCTATCAAGGGCTCGAAAAACAGTGAGAGATCAAATAATTAAAAAACACAAGTATGGAATTAGCTAGGATAGAAAAACTATTAGCAGCTTATTTTGAGGGGAATACATCTCTAGAGGAGGAGAAGTCGCTACGAAAGTACTTTACAAGCGATACTGTGGCTCCTCAATTGAAAGAGTATCAATCTATTTTTGAGGGTTTTCACAGTGCCCAACATGAAGTATCTCAGCGGGAACTAATAATTCCAGATAACAGTGTGTTCAAAATAAAAGCATTGTGGTACGGCATAGCTGCATCAGCTATTGTTGCTATTGTGATTGGTAGCTTTGTATTTTCAGGACCAAGTATGTCACATGAAGAAAGAGAGGCCTTAATGGCCTTCAACAAAAGTAAAGAGGCTATGTTGCTTCTATCCAAAAACTTCAACAATGGAGCCGGACAATTAGCAACGCTAAATCAATTCACAGAAAGTAAAAACAGAATATTAAAATAAACCTAATTAAAATTATAAGAGAAATGAAAAAGTTAACAATTATACTAGCCATCCTATTAGCGCCAATTTTTGTTTCGGCCCAGAATCAATTTGATTCTTTTGAAGATGAAAATGACGTTACCTCCGTCATCGTTACTAAGAATATGTTCAAGTTATTGAGCAAAATGGATTTTAACTCAGAAGATCCTGAAGCCAAAGAGTACCTAGCTATGGTCAACAACCTTGATAATATGAAAGTGTTTACCACTGAGAATGCCACAGTAGCCGCTAAAATGGATGCATCTGTAGCAAAATACGTGTCCAGTTCTAGTGGATTAGACGAATTAATGCGTGTAAAAGATGAAGGTAAAAACATTAGGTTTTACTCGAAGGAAGGTAAAAACGAAAATTACGTTAGTGAATTATTAATGCATTTGAGTGGTGATATTAATGGTGAAAAAATGACAGTGATCATGAGCATTACGGGGGATATTGATCTCAAGCAAATTTCTAAACTTACCTCCGAACTTAATGTTCCGGGTAGTGAAGAATTAAAGAACATCAAAATTAAAAAGAAAAGAATCTAATTATGGGACTTACAAAATACCTTATTCCTTTTGCTGTTGCATTTTTAGCACTAGTGAGTTGTGGAAATGAGCCGTCGCTCCAAAAGTACTTGGTAGCAAAACAAGAGGACGACAAGTTCATGAAAATAGATTTGGCTGCCAGTTTGCTGCAATCTGAAGGCAGTTCATTTACGGAAGAACAGCAAGACGTCTTAAAAACTATTAAAAAGGTTAATGTAGTAGCCTATAAAGTTGAGGAAGGAAATTTGGACGCATATGCAATTGAAAAAGAGATCATTTCCGAAATTATGAGCCAGGATAAATATAAAACACTTATGCGGTTTGGTTCCAACACCAGAGGAACAACCTTGAAATATTTAGGAGAAGAAGATGCCATTGATGAGCTAATCGTGTTTGCTAGTGATAGCGAAAAAGGATTTGCCGTTTTTAGACTGTTAGGTGAAAACATGAGACCAGATCAAATGATGACCTTAATGAGTTCCATTGAAAACGGAGATTTGGATCTTTCAAAGTTTTCCGGCTTAGGAGATTTGCTAGAGTTTTAGTGCCCTACAGTTCTTTATGAATCAAAGTGCACATTCCCTCGAGACCCCTTATAAGGCATCGATACATTACTAAAAAAGGCTTCCTTTATGGAAGCCTTACTATTTTCAATGAGTTGCGGACAACAATTAAATCCCCGTGTAATTGCTCGGGCTTATTGCGCGCATTTCTGTTTTAACTTCTTCTGATACCTCTAAGGTTTCGATAAAATTTGATATGGATCGTTGGTTAATCTTTTCGTTGGTGCGCGTTAATCCTTTTAGAGCCTCATAAGCATTGGGATATGCTTCACGTCTTAAAATGGTCTGAATCGCCTCAGCAACTACCGCCCAATTATTCTCTAAATCTTCAGCAAACTTAGATTCATTCAGCAACAATTTATGCAAGCCTTTTACGGTAGATTGAAATGCAATTAGGGTGTGTCCAATTGGCACGCCTATATTCCTCAGCACTGTACTATCTGTTAGATCACGTTGTAATCTGCTTAGAGGTAATTTGGCTGAGAGGTGTTCAAAAATGGCATTAGCAATTCCTAAATTACCTTCACTGTTCTCAAAATCAATTGGATTTACTTTATGCGGCATAGCACTTGATCCCACTTCACCTTCCTTGATTTTTTGTTTGAAATAATCCATAGAGACATAGGTCCAGATATCCCGATCTAAATCCAAAACAATCGTATTGATTCTTTTTAAGGTATCGAAAAGGGCTGCCATATGATCATAATGCTCAATTTGAGTCGTTGGGAAAGAATGGTGCAATCCTAATTTTGTTTGAACAAATGATGCCCCGAATCTTCTCCAGTCAACATCTGGATATGCTACTTTGTGTGCGTTAAAGTTCCCGGTGGCACCACCAAATTTTGCCGCATTCTTTATTTTACTCAGTAAACTTAACTGTTCTTCTATTCGCACTACATAAACCTCAATTTCTTTTCCCAAGCGGGTAGGTGATGCGGGTTGACCATGCGTACGAGCTAGCATCGCAATCTCTGCCCATTCAACAGCAAGTTCTTTGAGTTTGGTTGTTAAAGCAGCTAGTTGCGGCCCATAAACATCATTCATAGCGTCTTTTAACGAAAGCGGAATGGCGGTGTTGTTAATGTCTTGTGATGTTAATCCAAAATGGATAAATTCTTTGTATTTCTGAAGTTTTAGGCCATCAAATTTTTCTTTAAGAAAATATTCAACTGCCTTAACGTCGTGATTTGTAACTTTTTCAATGTCTTTTATCTGCTGCGCATCGGCTACGGTAAACTCAGTGTATAACGCTCTCATTGAGGCAAATACACTTTGGTCAAAATCCTTAAGTTGAGGTATTTCGAGTTCTACTAGCGAAATAAAGTATTCAACTTCAACTTGTACTCTGTACCGAATAAGGGCCTCTTCAGAAAAGTATGGCACTAAAGATGCCGTTTTGGACGCGTATCTTCCGTCAATTGGTGATATCGCCTGTAGTGCGTTTGTGTTCATTGCTTCAAATTTGAAGACCACCTATGCAAAAAGCTTTGGTGGTCGAGGAAAGCAAAGATAAGAATTTGTGAGGAAAATTTAGGTGAGTGAATTACTATTTATGTCTGAACTTCATATTTTGGGTACGCACTTTTTTGCCTCTTGATGTATATCCCGCAGTGTTTTGGGATATATTCGTTTCGATAATGGTTTTTAACTCGGCATGAATCCAATTTATCTCTGTACCAAGGTATAAGGCGAAGACATCGCGTACACCTCACATGCATCTATTGACTTGTATGAAGCCAATAGAAACAGCAGATCGACCTTCCCCTTTGGCGGTGGTTTTGTTGTGAGCAATTTAATGTCCAATAAAGTTATAATGTATCAAACGTTCTTGCCTTTGAGAAAGCCATTTCATTTGATTATTCGTAACGGATCTAATTGACACCTTTTAGAAACTTAAATCAACTATTTACCCTAATCTTATTATATTAGCCCAAAGTTACTATTTCTGTGGATTTACAATTACTTGACCATCTTAAATCTTTTCTCACCGAGAGGCGTTGCGCGCTTTTTCAGAAGGTCTTGGCAGACCGCACCCGTCACTTTACCGTCGCAACAGAAGATGTATATCAATTGCATAACACGAGTGCTGTAATGCGTACATGTGATATTTTTGGAATTCAAGACCTTCATGTAGTTGAGGAGCAGTTAGGGAAAAGAATAGACAAAGAGATTGCAATGGGGGCTCAAAAGTGGGTTGATTTTAATAGGTATGATTCAATAATTGATTGCACAGACCGACTCCGAGCAGAAGGGTATCAAATAATAGCAACAACGCCACATGAAAATGGTACACCGCTACACGATTTTGATATCACTAAGAAAGCGGCATTTGTTTTTGGTACTGAAAAAGATGGACTTAGTGATGCTGTTCTCAAGAATGCAGACGGATTTTTGAAAATACCGATGTATGGTTTTACTGAAAGTTTAAATATTTCAGTCTCTGCAGCTATTATTTTGCAAAACCTTGTTAGCAGATTGAAGCAATCTGATATAGATTGGTCCCTTTCTGAAGATGAAAAATTGGAATTAGAGCTAAAATGGGTTAAAAAGACCATTAAGAGCTCTGCGGAAATAATAGAGAGGTACTATCAAGAAAAATAAACCAACACCTGCGCCTTAAAAAATATACCCTAAATGAAACTCGTATTTGCAACCCATAACAAAAATAAATTTTTAGAAGTTCAGACAATGATGCCACCTGATATTGATTTGTTGAGCTTATCAGATATTGACTGCAATGAAGATATTGCCGAGACAGAAACCACTATAGAAGGAAATGCAATCTTGAAGGCTACGTATGTGAAAGAACACTATGGTTATGATTGTTTCGCTGATGATACAGGTTTAGAGGTGAACTCGTTAAATAATGAACCAGGCGTCTATAGTGCGCGCTATGCTGGCCCTGACAATAACGCCAATGCTAATATCCAAAAACTCCTTTTAAATTTATCGGAAAAAGAAAACCGAGCGGCTAGATTCAAAACAGCAATTTCTCTTGTGTTTGAAGGAAAAAAAGCCTTGTTTCTTGGTATTTGCGAAGGAGAAATAGTTGAAGAACAAAAGGGTATAGGAGGTTTTGGCTATGATCCAGTTTTTAAACCGAATGGTTATAAGACGACTTTTGCAGAAATGAGTCTTGATCAAAAAAGTGAGATTGGTCACAGAGGAAGAGCAATGAGACAGTTAATCGATTACCTGTCAAAGCGGTAAATCTCCAAATATTTCACAATTCAATAAACCACACTATTTTGTTGCAAATAATATAGTACCTTTGCACTTTGAAAATTGCGGCTGGCTTTTGTTGTGCTGTAATTAATTTTAAATCCTCAGGGTGAGGTAGTGCTGCAAGAAGTGATAGGGTTATTATGTGTCGACTTTACTTCCTAAATGCACAAATAACTTTATATACTTTTTATGACTAAATTTAAATCGTTAGGTCTTAACGATACACTATTGCAGGCTATTACTGATATGGGTTTTGAAACCCCTTCAGAAGTTCAAGAAAAAACAATTCCAATCCTTTTAGAGAAAGATATCGATTTGGTTGCCTTAGCGCAAACTGGAACGGGTAAAACTGCAGCTTTCGGATTTCCGATGCTTCAGAAAATTGACATTGGAAGCCGAACAACTCAGGGATTAATTCTTTCTCCTACACGAGAGTTATGTCTTCAGATTACAAATGAAATAAAACTCTATGGTAAGCATGAAAAAGGCTTAAATGTTGTTGCTATTTATGGAGGTGCAAGCATTCAGGATCAGGCAAGGCAGATTAAGAAGGGAGCTCAGATTATTGTTGCGACTCCAGGTAGGATGAAAGACATGATTGGTCGTAGAATGATTGATATTTCAAAAATTGAATACTGTGTTCTCGATGAAGCAGATGAGATGTTAAACATGGGCTTCTATGAGGATATTACTGAAATCCTTTCCTATTCTCCAGATGATAAAAGCACTTGGTTATTTAGTGCGACTATGCCTCGTGAAGTAGCAAATATTGCTAAGAAGTTTATGCACGATCCTGTTGAAGTTACCGTAGGATCTGCAAACGCTTCAACCTCTCAGGTATCTCATGAATATTATTTAGTAAATGCAAGGGATCGTTATGCAGCTTTGAAACGCTTGGCAGATGCGCAACCTGATATATTTTCAGTAATATTTTGTCGTACAAAGAGAGATACTCAAAAAGTTGCGGAACAATTAATAGAAGACGGTTATAATGCAGCTGCAATTCACGGTGACTTAAGTCAGAATCAACGCGATTTGGTGATGAATTCTTTTAGAAAACGTCAAATACAGATGTTAGTTGCCACAGACGTTGCAGCTCGTGGAATTGATGTAGATAATATTACACATGTTATCAATTATCAGTTACCTGATGAAATAGAAACCTATACGCATCGAAGTGGTCGTACGGGAAGAGCAGGTAAAACAGGTATTTCGATGGTCATTGTCTCAAAAAGTGAGGTTCGTAAGATTTCTAGTATTGAGAAAAAGATACAAAAGAAGTTTGAAAAGAAGGAAATTCCTTCAGGTGATCTTATTTGTGAAATGCAACTTTTCCATTTAGCTAATAATATTGCCAATACCGAAATCAATCACGAGATTGACATTCACCTTCCGAAACTAAATGAAGTTTTAGAATCGTTCAGCAAAGAAGAATTAATTAAAAAGTTCTTTTCTGTAGAATTTACACGTTTCAATAATTATTACAAGAAATCTAAAGATCTAAATATTGAGGGTGGAAGAAGTAGTTATGAAGAGGATCAAAAAGACAGTACTCGATATTTTATAAATATTGGAGCAAAGGATGATTTTGATTGGATGACTTTAAAAGACTTCCTAAAAGATTTATTAAATCTTGGAAAGGACGGTGTTTATAAAGTGGATGTAAAGGATAGCTTTTCGTTTTTCAATACCGACAATGAACATGAAGAACTCGTTTTAAATGTTTTTAGTGATTTTCAATTAGAAGGTAGGAATGTATCTGTTGAAGTTTCAAAAGATAAAGGACGCAGTGGCGGTGGAAGACGAGGTGGCGGAAGAGGAAGAGAAGATCGAGGCAGAGGCGGAGACCGAAGTAGAGGTGGAGATCGAAGCAGAGGTGGAGACCGAAGTAGAGGTGGAGACCAAGGCAGAAGAGGAGAAAGGGGTAGAAGCGAAAATCGCCGAGGAGAAAGAGATCGTGGTAAAAGTGAGAATGATTTTGGAGGAGATTCTAAAGACGGTTTTCAGAAACGTCGAAGTGGCGCTGGAGATAATAAACCAAAGTTCTCTGGAAAAAGACGCGGTGGAAGTGATAAGCCAGAATCGAAAGGAACAGGTGGTAAACGACGACGAAGAGTTTAAATTTTAATGTATACTTAACTAAATTTTAGGATAAAACCTTCTACAATAATAGTATGTTTGTTTTATTCATTCTATGAAAAGATTTGTGTTTCTTTTTTTTCTGTTTCTTACAGCCTCATTAAGTTGGGGTCAGGAAGTCGTTGTTATAAATGGTAAAGTGCTCAATGACTTTGACGATTCTGCTTTAGAGAATGTTAATATTGTAAATCTGAATAACGTTAAAGGAACTACATCCACCGTGGAGGGCGATTTTGCAATTCGGGCAACAGTAAACGACACCATTTATTTTTCGTATTTGGGTTTTAAATCGATTCGAGTTCGGGTGACTAATGACTGGTTAAAATACGGTGAGGTAAAAGTGAAGATGACAGAGCTTGGTATCGCTTTGGAAGAGGTTGTGGTTCGCCCCGTTCAGCTTACAGGTTACCTCGAAGTAGACGCGAGAATTATACCAATATATGATAACTATAGATATCGAATCGTTGGTCCAGGTTCAGGTTATGAAGGAGGAGCTTCTCAACCGGGGGCAGTAAATAAAGTCTTAAGTTCAATTTTTAATCCTGCCGATTTTCTCTATAATGTCTTTGGAAAGCGACCCAAACAGATGAAGAAGTTGCGTAAAATGAAAGAGGATGATAATATTCGAAACCTCCTGCAAAGCAAATTTGATCGTGAAACTTTAATGGCAGTGCTGCAGCTAGAGCGGGTAGATGTCGACGAGATCCTTAATAATTGCAGTTATTCTTCAGATTTTATTCGGACCGCAAATGACTTGCAGATTCTTGACGCTATTAGTGAGTGCTATGAAGAATACAGAGTATTGAATAGAAATAGAAAATAAACCATTTTATTCCGTTTCAACACCTTAGTACTGTTTATTCCAGTTACCACTAAGCCTTGTGATTTAATAAAACAAATGCTGTTCGTTTTAGAAAACAACGAATACTTCCATCGCTACATTTTATATGCTACAGGAACTAATTCATTACGGACTTCATCTACTAGTGCCTGGACTAATCGCTTGGGTTTTCTTTCGAAATAATTGGAAAACTGCTTGGTTAATTATGCTCGCGACTATGCTAGTGGATTTAGATCACCTATTCGCCGACCCAATTTTTATGGCAGATCGCTGCAGTATAAATTTTCATCCTCTGCATAGCTACATTGCAATCGGAATATATGTACTAATGACACTGTTCAAGAAACTTCGTATCGTTGCAATAGGACTGATTCTTCACATGATTGCAGACTATATAGACTGTCTTTGGATGCCTTTATAAAAGATAGCTGTTAAGATTTCTTTATGGCTATATCGATTTTTTTTGAATCGTTCTTTTAACGATGATGGTAGGGTTCGTTTTTTAAAATCGTAAATCCACGATATAACTGCTCAATTATAAATAAGCGCACCATTTGATGTGAAAAAGTCATGTTAGAAAGGGAAATTTTCCCATGAGCTCTTTCATACATATCTTCTGAAAAACCGTAAGGTCCCCCGATACAGAAGACCAAATTTTTTAATCCACTATTCATTTTTTTCTGAAGAAATTCAGAAAATCCAATTGAACTTAAAGATTTCCCGTTTTCATCTAGTAAAATAAGCGTGTCTGAAGAGATTATTCGTTTTAAAATTTCAGTTCCTTCAGCTTTCTTTTGTTGAACTTCAGATAAATTTTTTGCTTTTTTTATATCAGGGATTACAATAAAAGTAAAAGAAACATAGAACCCCAATCGTTTAATGTAGTCGTTTATGAGAACTTCTAAGTGTTGGTTATCGGTCTTGCCAATTGAAATGAGCGTGATTTTCATAATCCAAAAATAAAGGATTTTTTTGTTTTTTTATTTTGGCGATAACATTAAGCGCACTACTGCCAACTCTTTTTATTATTTTAGCTAAAATTAACAGGCTATGATTTCAGAAAAACTGTTCCATAAAGAAATAGATCTAATAATTGCCAATGCCATTCGCGAGGATATAGGTGAAGGCGATCATAGCTCACTTGCATGTATTTCTGAAGATGCGAGAGGGTCAGCGAAGCTATTAGTCAAAGACACTGGTGTCATTGCCGGTATTGACTTTGCAAAACAAGTCTTTAACTTTGTCGATCCAGGCTTGAAACTCGACATAAAAATGGAGGATGGGGATGCTGTAAAATATGGGGATGTTTGTTTTTATGTTTCTGGTTTGTCGCAGTCCATTTTGAAATCTGAAAGATTAGTACTTAATGGGATGCAACGAATGAGTGCTATAGCAACCAAAACTAATGAATATGTAAAATTATTGGATGGCTCAGGCACTAAAATTCTTGATACCCGAAAGACCACACCAGGCATTAGAGCTCTTGAAAAATGGGCAGTGAAAATTGGAGGAGGCGAAAATCATAGGTTTGGATTGTACGATATGATTATGTTAAAAGATAATCATATCGATTTTTGTGGAGGTATTACCAAAGCTATCGAGACGACCAGGGCTTATTTAAAGTCTCATAAACTAAATTTAAAAATTATAATTGAAGTACGTAACCTATCTGAAGTAGAAGAGGTCTTAAAAACAGAGGGTGTTTATAGGATTTTAATAGATAACTTTAATTATGAGGATACGCGTCGGGCAGTTACCTTAATAGGCGATAAATGTTTAACAGAGTCTAGTGGAGGCATTACCCTGGATACGCTCAGAAAATATGCCGATTGTGGTGTAGATTACATATCTAGTGGCGCTCTAACGCATTCGGTTCATAATATGGATTTAAGTCTTAAAGCAATCTAAATGAGTTCTGAAATTGAAAAAAAACTTGACAAGGTTCCTGTAATTCGAAGCATTGTTAAATTGCTAAAGCTTATAATTCTCCCTGGCTTCAAGGGGCTTTCACTTTACGATTTACTTGAAATTTATATTACAGGTATTATTGAAGGAACTTTTTCCTCAAGAGCTAGTTCAGTTGCCTATAGTTTTTTTGTCGCGTTATTCCCTTTCATCTTATTTATAATGAACCTGATACCCTATATTCCAATAGACGGTTTTCAGACCCGCTTTTTAGTTTTTACAAAAGAATTACTCCCACCACAAACAGCCGATTTCTTTTACCCTACCATAGCAGATATCGCCATGAATCATCGAGGTGGAGGCCTGCTATCGCTTGTAATTATCTTGTCTTTGTTTCTTGCGGCTAATGGGGTAAATGCGATTTTTAGCGCTTTTGAATACTCCTTTCATGTACAGTTAAATAGGTCTTTTTTTAAACAGTATTTTGTTGCTTTTGGAGTTTCGATTGTTTTGGTATTGTTGTTACTAATTACGGTTGGAGTAATTTTATATGGAGAATATGCGATTCATTTTTTAAAGGGAGATGATCTCATTCAAAACGATGTTTTTTGGATATCCGTCTTGCAAATTGGCATCTTTGTGGTAATGTTGTACATCATTATCGCAATACTCTATTATTTTGGAACTGTTGAGGGAAAAGAATCACGATTTTTTTCAATCGGTGCATTGTTAACGACCATGTTATTTCTTTTAACAACCTATCTTTTTGGTATTTATATTAATAATTTTTCCCAATATAATGAATTGTATGGGTCAATTGGTGCATTGTTAATAATGATGTTCTATATTTGGATGAATTCAAATCTATTGTTGTTGGGGTTTGAATTAAATATTTCATTACAACGACTCAGAGATAAATTTTAAAACAAACTTAAACTTAAACACCGATGAAAAATCTATTACTACTACTTGTTATTTCAATAGGCACCCTTACTATGTCAGTTGCACAAACTGAAGTTGGAAGTGTAATCTTAGACAATACTTTAAATTTTGGAAATTCAGAACTTATCCTCAACGGAGGTGGCATTCGTAAAAAGGCCATGGTCTTAAAGTTATATTCTGGAGGATTGTACCTAGGAGAAAAGTCGAAAGATGCGGCTTCGATTATCAATGCAGATGAAACGATGGCCATTCGATTGGTTATTACCTCTTCATTTGTTTCTAGTGAGGCAATGCAAGGTGCTGTAAACGAAGGTTTTGAAGCTTCTACGGGAGGGAACACTTCGCCGATAGCTGCAGAAATTACTAAATTTATAAGTTTCTTTAATGATGAAATTGTCGAGGAAGATATGTTCGATATTACCTATCAAGACACAGGTGTTGTGGTATACAAAAACAACAAAGAGCTTGGTACTATCCCAGGATTGAATTTTAAGAAAGCACTTTTCGGAATATGGCTTGGAAATGAGCCTGCCGATGATAAGCTGAAAAAAGGAATGCTAGGTAAATAATAAAAAACAATTAAATACTATCTTTAGGCTGTTCTTCGGAATGGCCTTTTTTTTATTAAAAAGGCTTCATTTATCCAGTTCAAGAGTATGATTTATGTATCGTTACTGTGCTAAAGCTAGCGTAATAAGGATTCAATTAGAAATAACAAAGCAACGAAACAATCAATTTGCATTTCATAGACGTAATACTTCCAATTCCTTTAAAACGGCAATTTACATACAGTGTAAGTAGCGATGAAGCCTCTTTGTTAAGGCAAGGAATGCGTGTTGCGGTGCCATTTGGTAAGACAAAAATATATACGGGAATAGTATACGCAGTCTATAAGGACAATCCCCCTCCTTATGAAACCAAGCCCATTGATCAGATTCTAGATAATTATCCAATAGTAAACTCATTTCAAATAAAGCATTGGGAATGGATGGCGTCTTATTATATGTGTACTCTGGGAGAAGTAATTCGAGCAGCAGTACCCAGTGCGTTTTTGTTGGAAAGTGAAACTATTATTATATTATCTGAAAAGAAATCAGTGTTAGAAGAAGGGCTTTCTGATGATGAGTTTTTGGTGTATGAAGCCTTGCAACAGCAATCGATGCTCCATATTAATGATATTCGTGCGGTTTTAGACCGGAAGAATGTTGTAAAAGTACTTCATAATTTACTCCAAAAGGGGGTCGTCATGGTACAGGAAGAGCTTTATGAGCAGTATAAGCCAAAGTTGAAGCGTTATCTTCGGTTGGCAGTTTCGTATACTTCCGAAGAAAATTTAAAAGACCTTTTAGACAAATTAAAGCGGGCGCCAAAACAACGAGAAGTGTTAATGACTTTGTTTGTGTTATCTTCTCAAGAAAAAAAACCAGTAAGCTCTGCAGCGCTTCAGAAAAAAAGTAATGTTACCTCTTCGGTACTTAAAACGCTCATAGATAAAGGGATTTTGGAAGAATATTTTATTCAAAAAGATCGTGTAGCGTTTGAGGGTGCGGCCGGCGCAGCATTGAAAGACTTGAATGAAGGACAAGAAACTGCGCTTTTAGAAATAAAAAAAGCATTTGAGACGCATGAAGTGACCTTGCTGCATGGTGTTACGTCTAGTGGGAAAACCGAAATTTACGTTCGGTTGATTGAGGAAGTAATAGCGCGCGGGGAGCAAGTTTTATATATGCTTCCTGAAATTGCTATAACTACCCAACTTATTTCGCGTTTACAACACTATTTTGGCGAAAGTGTTTCGGTGTATCATTCTAAATATTCGTTACACGAAAGAGTAGAGGTGTGGAATAACGTTATGGAATCAAAGCCAAAAGCGCAGTTAGTGATTGGGGTTCGGTCTTCCTTATTTTTACCTTTTAGCAACCTAGGATTAATCATTGTTGATGAGGAGCATGAAACGTCCTTTAAGCAGTACACTCCGTCGCCTCGTTATCAAGCCCGTGATAGTGCAATTGTGCTAGGGAGTGTCCATGGTGCTAAGCTCTTACTAGGATCTGCAACACCTTCCTTGGAGAGCTATTATAATGCCGAATTAAATAAGTTTGGACTAGTGAAGTTGCACAAACGTTTCGGAAATGTGCAAATGCCGGATATCGAATTGGTTGATATCAAAGAGAAATATCGTAAAAAACAAATGAAAGGTCATTTTAGCGATCGTTTAATCGAGGCAATGACTGAGGCCTTAGGGAATAATGAACAAATCATTTTGTTTCAAAATAGGCGTGGGTTTTCGCCGGTTGTTGAATGTACCACCTGCGGAATTGCTCCTCAATGTTCAAATTGTGACGTAAGTCTTACCTACCATCAATATAAAAATGAGCTTCGTTGTCATTATTGCGGGTATCATGTTGCAATGCTAGTGTCTTGTATGGCTTGTGGAAGTGAATCTTTGGATACAAAAGGATTTGGCACTGAGCAAATAGCGCACGAGTTGGCAACCTTATTTCCAGATCATGTTACGGCTCGAATGGACCAGGATACGACGCGTGGCAAGAGGGCTTATGAAAAATTAATTGAGCGTTTAGAGAATCAAGAAATTGATATATTGGTCGGGACACAAATGATAGCGAAGGGGCTGGATTTTAGAAATATTAGTTTGGTAGGTGTTTTGAATGCCGACAATTTGCTTAATTTCCCGGACTTTAGAGCGCACGAACGAAGCTACCAATTGTTACAACAAGTTTCAGGTAGAGCAGGGAGAACTAAAAAAAGAGGTAAGGTGTTGATTCAGACTTTCAATCCTTATCATCAAATTTTACAGCAAGTAAGTACCAACGATTACGACGGCATGTACAAGCAACAAAAGGAAGAACGGTACCAATATAAGTATCCTCCCTTTTACAGGACGATAAAGATTACGTTTAAGCACAGAAATTTTCAGAGTATGACCAACGCTTCCATATGGTTTGGCAGGGCGTTAGAATTAAAACTAAAAGAGAACGTATTGGGTCCTGAGCCTCCACCAGTTTCTCGTGTCAGAAATCAGTATATAACAAATATCCTAGTGAAAATACCAAAGAGTCAATCAATTTCGAAAACAAAGGATTATATAAATAATGTAAAACGCAGTTTTAACGCTATCAAGGAGTTCGCATCTGTGAAATTAATCATTGATGTTGACAACTATTAATTACGCACAGTAGCAGCTAGAGCCTCTACTAGGTCCGCTTTTCGATTACGGCTTAAAGGCAACTGCTCTTTGTCTAATTCTATCACTTTACTGTTATATCTTTCAACTTTATCAAGATTTACAATATAAGATTTATGAATTCTTAAAAACCGTTCTGGCGGCAATAGTGCTTCGAATGCTTTCATTGTAGATAGAACAACAAAAGCATCATGTTCAGTTACCAGTTTTACATAATCACCTAAGGCCTCAATATAACGAAGCTCATTTAAAAATACTTTACGTTTTTTAAGATTGCTTTTAACAAAAATAAAATCTTCATCATCATAGCCTTCGTCGTTTTTAAGCTTATAATTGGTTATAGCCTTATGGACGGCATTTAAGAAACGTTCTTTTGAGATTGGTTTACGTAAATAATCGACGGCGTCATAATCGAACGCTTTGAACGCATATTTTGTTTTACCAGTCACAAAAATAACTTGAGGTTTCACAGTAAGACCATCCAATAAATCAAAGCCTGAAAGAATTGGCATTTCAATATCCAAAAATATAAGATCAATTTCTGATTCGGCCAAACCCATTTTGGCCTCAATAGCATTATTATATTCGGCCACAAGATCTAAGGCGGGGTGATTTTCAATGAGTCTAACAATGGAAAGTCGTTGTAAAGTAGAATCATCTACAATAGCACACTTAAGAATAGGTTTATCCACGATGAGGTTTGTTTTTGTTACAACAATTATACTCAAAAATACGATGAAATGCAACTTTTTTTAACTTTTGTCGTGAAAATCACTCACTTTATCAAAACTTGTAAGAAATTAACTAGTTTGCTAAATAAGGTTTGAAAATTGTAAATAAAATGGTATTTTTGCACGCTCTTGGCAAGGCGCCAGAGATTATTATTTTAATTTAACAGATTTTATATGAATCATTACGAAACTGTTTTCATCTTAAATCCCGTTTTATCTGAAGAGCAGATAAAGGAAACAGTAAAGAAATACGAAGACATTCTTGTTTCTAAAGGAGCTAAGATGGTATCAAAGGAGAATTGGGGGCTAAAAAAGTTAGCCTATGCAATTCAGCACAAAAAAAGTGGTTTTTACCATTTATTCGAATTTACCACAGCTGGTGAAGGTATTAACGATCTTGAAGTAGAATTCAGAAGAGATGAGCGCGTTATGCGTTATTTAACAGTTGCTTTAGATAAGCATGCTGTTTCTTGGGCAGAAAGAAGAAGAGCAAGAGATAATAAAAAAACAGCATAAGCTATGGCAAGTATTCAAGATCAAGCAAAAGGAAAAAAAGACGGAGAAGTTAGATATCTTACTCCTCTTAACATAGAGACAAATAAGGCAAAGAAATATTGTATGTTTCAGAAGTCTGGAATCAAATATGTTGATTATAAAGATCCAGATTTTTTAATGAGATTTATAAATGAGCAAGGTAAAATTTTACCTAGACGTCTTACTGGTACTTCATTGAAATACCAACGAAAAGTAGCCGTAGCCGTAAAAAGAGCACGTCATTTGGCACTTATGCCATATGTAGCCGATTTATTAAAATAAAAACCAGATAGAATATGGAACTTATATTAAAGAAAGACGTAGAAAATCTTGGTTTTACAGATGACTTAGTTACTGTAAAGAATGGATTTGGTAGAAACTTTTTAATTCCTCAAGGACATGCTGTTTTGGCCACTCCTTCAGCGAAAAAGGTTTTAGCAGAGACTCTAAAGCAACGTGCTTTTAAAGAGAAGAAGATAATTGGAGATGCAAAAACAGAAGCTGAAAAGTTAAATGGCTTGGAAATTAAAATTTCAGCCAAAACTGGTGAGGGAGATAAATTATTTGGATCTATCAACAATATTAATCTTGCGGAAGCATTTGAAAAAGCAGGAGTTTCTATTGATAAGAAGTTTATTACAATTGCAGGAGGTACCATAAAACGAACTGGGACTTACGAGTCAACAATTCGTTTTCACAGAGATGTAGTTGTTACTGTATCATTTGATGTAGTCGCAGAAGCGAAATAAATGAGATAATAGTTCATTTTAACATTAAATGTTAATAAAAAAAGCCACTTCAATTGAAGTGGCTTTTTTTATTTTCATACTTTTAGGATAATATTAACAAACAAACAAATCAATAGTCATGAAAAAACTAAGTATAATTCTATTTTCCTTTCTGCTATTTAACTTCTTTGGCTCGGCAGTAGCCCAAACAACAACATCAAGTCTTAATGGGGTAATTTATGACGAGAACAATGTTGAATTACCCGGTGCTAATGTTATTTTGGTCCATGAGCCAACAGGAACCAAGTATGGTGCCGCAACTAATCTTGACGGAAGATTCAACTTAGTGAACCTGCGTGTTGGGGGACCCTACACGGTAACTGTAAGCTACGTTGGGTATCAAGAACAAACTTTTTCAGACCTTTATTTGACCTTAGGGAATGCTGAAAGTCTTAGCCTAAGTTTGTTGCCTGGTTCACAGCTTGACGAAGTTGTTATTAAAAGCAACAGAGCAAGCGCGGTTTTTGGTAGCGGACGCACTGGGGCAGAAACAAGTATTGGAAGAAGAGACCTAACAACGTTGCCTACTATAAGCAGATCTGCGGCAGATTTCACAAGATTAGAACCAACTGCCAGTAATGGCTCATTTGGCGGTCGAAATGATCAGTTTAATAATTTTTCTTTAGACGGTGCTATTTTCAACAATCCATTTGGACTGGATGCTGCGACGCCCGGAGGACAGACAAATGCCCAACCAGTTTCCTTGGACGCAATTGATCAAATCCAAGTCTCAACAGCGCCATATGACGTAACACAATCAGGTTTTACAGGGGCCTCTGTTAATGCGGTAACCAAAAGTGGTTCGAACGTATTTAAAGGAACTGTCTATGGATTTTTTAGAAATCAAGACCTTACTGGGTCTAAAATAAATGGCGAAAATATTTTTGTCCCTAAATTATCTCAAACACAGACTGGTTTAAGTGTCGGAGGACCTTTGGTGAAAAACAAGTTGTTTTTCTTCACCAATTTTGAACAGGATAAAAGAGAAGATTTAGGTCAATCATGGCTTCCGAATCGCGGCACGGGTGCAATTAACGAATCGCGAGTCGATGAGTCGGATTTAATTTTAGTTCAAAACACTTTACTTGGATTAGGCTATGACACAGGCGCATATGAGGGTTTTATTCACAAATCTGAATCGACAAAAGGAATTTTTAAGTTGGATTGGAATATTAATGACAAAAACCAGTTAGCGGTTATTTACAACTGGCTAAATGCCTCTCAGCAAAAACCTGCTCACCCTACGGCTCTTGGCTTTAGAGGTCCTAGCGCATCAGTACTGCAATTTGAGAACTCTGGTTATCAAATGAACAACAAACTAAACTCGGTACAAATAGAGCTTAACTCTTCTATTTCAGATGCGGTTTCGAATAAATTTCAAGCGGGATATACTCATTTTGAAGATTTTAGAACACCTAAGTCAACACCTGCTCCTGCCATCACAATTCAGGACGGGGCTGGGTCAAATTATATTATAGCAGGTCATGAGCCATTTTCTATAAATAATGTTTTGGATCAAAAAGTTTTTCAGCTCACCAATAATTTAACCTACACCAGAGCAAATCACACATTCACTTTAGGGTTTTCATTTGAAAAGTTTGAGTTTGACAACTCTTTTAACTTAGGAACATATGGTTATGGGAATGCGAATGGTTATGTAGGAGCCTTCGGTGCTTTTGGTTCAGTTGCTGATTTTGTTGAAGCGGGGAATAATGGATTATTAGCTGACGCCTTGGCAAATGCACAAACAGTTTTCGATGCCGATGATTGGTCCTTAGCTGAGACAAATGTTGGACAGCTTGCCTTTTATATGCAAGATAAATGGGATGTCAATGATGACTTTAAATTGACTTTGGGCTTGAGAATGGATAAACCACTATATTTTGATTCTGATCAAAAAGCACAGGAAGTTATTGATGGTACTGGAGATTATGTTCCAAGTACGCCATATGTAAATCCTAATACAGGTCAAGTCCAATACCTTGAAAACACGGTAATGCCGAGCACATCTTGGTTAATATCTCCCAGAGTTGGGTTTAATTATGATGTAAATGGTGATAAAACAACGCAACTTAGAGGAGGTTCTGGTTTATTTACTGGAAGATTTCCCTTTGTTTGGCTTGGAAATCAAATAGGGAACCCCAACTGGTGGTTTCATCAAATGGTTGATCCAGATTACCAGTTCCCTCAAGTATGGAGAACAAATGTTGGTATCGATAAAAAATATGATAATGGCTTAGTTCTTACCGCTGACTTATCATACTCAAAAGACACCAATGGTGCCCATGTCCAAAACTGGGGGTTATTGACTCCTTCAGGATCTTTATCGGGCGGACCTGATAACCGCCCAATCTATACCGCGGATGATCATGTATTAGTCGGTGGTGATGGACTCGGTTTTGGTGCACAGGCTAATGGTTATGTGTTTTCAAATTCAAACAAGGGCCGAATTTGGAACTTAGCGTTTAAAGCGCAAAAAACATTTGACAATGGGCTATATACTTCTTTAGGATATAGTTACTTAGATTCGAGAGATGTCAATTCGATTGAAGCCGAAATTACTGGTGATGCTTTTGTCTTTAATCCAGTGGTAGGCGATGCTAACGCCGATATACTTTCTTACTCTAAATACGGAGACACACATCGTTTTATTGGTGTGGCTAGTAAAAATTGGACTTATGGCGATAATGATAAATGGGGAACGACCATCACGACATTTTTTGAATACAATAGAGGAGGTCGATTCAGTTATACTTATGGTGGTGATATAAATGGGGATGGATCTGGATTAAATGACTTATTATATGTGCCAACAGCTTCTGAGATTAATCAAATGAATTTTTCTGGCCCAGGTCAAGCCCAAGCCTTTGAAGCTTTTATTGCTCAAGATGATTACCTAAGTGGACGCCGCGGAGATTATGCCGAACGTTATGGTGCGCTATCTCCTTGGAGAGGCCGTTGGGATCTTAAAGTGTTACAAGATTATCGCATTAAGTTTGCAAATGGAAAAACCAATACCATACAATTTAGTATTGACTTATTGAACCTTGGTAATTTTATCAGTTCTGATTGGGGTCTCGTTCAACAGCCAAATGCTGTTCAGCCCATTGGTGTGACGGTAGATGAGAATAGTGTCGCAGAGTATACATTTTCATCAGACTTAACAGAAACTTTTGGATACGACGCTAGCTTAATGTCACGCTGGCAGATGCAATTTGGATTGCGTTATATTTTCTAAAGAATCTATTAATTTATATTAAATTTGCGCTCCCCTTAAAGGAGCGCATTTTTTATGAAATATACTCGTCTTACAAAAGAACAATTTGATTCCCTCTCTCAAGAGTTTATAAATTTCCTTGCGACCCAGTCGATTACCGCAAAGGAATGGGAATCGATCAAAAAAAGTCAACCAAAAGTAGCCGAACAGGAACTCGATGTTTTTAGTGACCTGGTTTGGGAAGGGGTACTCTCCAAGGCAAAGTATCTAGAAAACACATCGAAACAACAACTCTTTTTATTTAGAATTTTAAAAAGTGAGATGAACCTTATTGTTGTAAAAATAACCAATACAGGAGTTGATATTTCTACTAAAGAAGGATATGCGTGGTTACAGGAGAATTTTGCTTCAGATGACGTTACTTTTTATACCGCTTCAAAAGATTTTTCTGAAGATAAAAAATTAGACATTTTTAGTTTGATTCAGCAAGGAGCAGTAATTACGAAGGGCCAACTATATGAATTCTTTAAGGGAATCATCTAAGATATTTGGACTTTAAAAGAGTTTCTATGTACTCTAAGAACTAGAAACATAAAAGAAATCTAATTCCTTATTCATGTCTCAAACTCTCAATAGGATCCAGTCGCGCAGCTTTTGACGCAGGGTAGGAGCCGGCAATTACAGCAACTAAAAAGGTAATTAATGTAGCCCATAACATGGCCGCCCAAGGGAGTGAAAACTCGAAGTCTAGAACCGATGCAAATATAGCTCCTGTGCTTATTCCGAGTATGATTCCTAGAATACTTCCAAATTGACCAATAACAACTGTTTCGATAAAAAACTGCATTGAAATAGTGGAGCGTTTGGCTCCAAGTGCTTTTCGAACCCCTATCTCTCGTGTTCGCTCAGTAACAGAAACTAACATGATATTCATAAGGGCGATTGAAGATCCTAAAATGGTGATAATACTAATAATCCATGCAGCAACTTCCAAATACCCCGTAATAGCACCAATTCGATTTATTAAGTCGTCACTTCGCTCTACACCAAAGTTATTGTCCTCGATTGGATTTAATTTTCGAATATTCCGAAATGTAATGATAGCAGCATCCTGAGCTCCTTGCATCATTTCTTTATCCCTCACTTGTACACTTATCGAATAATTAATGTTGGGTTGAGTGAAGATACCACGTGCTACTTGCATAGGGATTAGCACCTTCAAATCTTGGTTGTTGCCAAAGGTGGCTCCTTTAGACTCCAAAACACCAATGACTTTAAATTTCACGCCGCGAATGCTAATTGTCTTGTTTATCGGATCATCATTTACAAATAAACTTTTAAGAAAATCAGACCCCAAGAGGCATACTTTATTATTGTTTTCAATATCAAAAATATTTAAATTTCGGCCGCTGGCTATATCTGTACCTGTATTTTCCAGATAATTTTCGTTCACTCCATAAATGCTAGCTTCTGGATCTGTTTTTTTATTTTCAAACTTTACTTCCGCACGCTGAGAACCAACAAAAGAAATGGCAGTACTAGTATAAGGGAACGCATACAAATCTGTGAACGCTCGCACATCATTAAAGTTTATTACGGGGTTTATTTTCTTCCCTTTCGTACTATTTCGATTTACATTGAACTCATAACGCTTTAAGCTAAAAGTGTTTGAGCCCATAGAGGCAAAGTCACTCGAAATAGTGTTTTCTAGCGCTTTAACAGCACTTAAAATACCCACCAACGACCAAATTCCTATTCCTATAATAACGATTGTAAGAATCGTTCTAAGAAGCTGTGTTTTAATTGAGTCTAGTGCAATGAGCACATTTTCGCGGAAGAGTGAAGACATAGTTTTTGTTGTGCAGTTTAGGGTTAGACTATAAACTGCGTTTAAAGTTACAAGTTACCTATTATTTTAAGATATTTGTACTTGTTGAATAACACATTCCAATAGATACTATTGAGAATAATATGCAATGAAGCCTAACTTCTAACCGGATAATAAAAAGCTGAAATTTTGAAAAAACCATCGATACCCAAAGGCACCCGCGATTTTTCACCTCTGGAAGTTGTAAAAAGAAACTACGTGATGAACACCATACAAAGTAGTTTTGAAACTTTTGGTTTTCAACCTATAGAGACGCCTTCTTTCGAAAATAGTGATACCTTGATGGGAAAATATGGCGAAGAAGGGGATCGCTTAATTTTTAAGATCTTGAATAGTGGTGATTATTTAAGGAAAGTGGATGAAGAACTCTATAACAAAAAGAACAGTGGTTCATTAACGCCCAGGATTTCTGAAAAGGCGCTTCGATATGATCTAACGGTTCCTTTTGCCCGTTATGTTGTGCAGCATCAAAATGAGATCACGTTTCCTTTTAAACGCTTTCAAATACAGCCAGTATGGAGAGCCGATAGACCTCAAAAGGGACGTTTTAGAGAGTTCTTCCAATGTGATGCGGATGTAGTTGGGTCAAAATCGCTTTGGCAAGAAGTAGAGTTTATTCAATTGTATGACACTGTTTTTAGTGCGTTAAAACTTGATGGCGTTACAATCAAACTAAATAATCGAAAGATTTTAAGTGGTATAGCTGAAGTGATTGGAGCAGATGATAAACTGATTGATTTCACTGTAGCTCTAGATAAATTGGATAAAATAGGGGAGGATGGCGTAAAAACTGAAATGCTCGCAAAAGGTATTTCAGAAGTAGCTCTATTAAAGTTAGAGCCTTTGTTTTCTTTTACTGGTAATGCCTCAGAAAAGCTAGACTCTTTAACAGAGTTACTATCCTCTTCAGAAACAGGTTTGGAAGGAATTTCTGAATTACGATACATAGTGGATGCGGTTTCAGAATTAGGATTAGAAACAGCAATTCTAGAGATAGATGTGACATTAGCTCGCGGTCTAAACTATTATACAGGTGCTATATTTGAAGTGTCTCCTCCATCTAATGTGAAAATGGGAAGTATTGGTGGTGGAGGTCGATACGATGATTTAACAGGGATTTTCGGATTGAAAGACGTCAGTGGTGTTGGCGTTTCTTTTGGGCTTGATCGTATCTATTTAGTACTGGAAGAATTGAATTTATTTCCTGAAACTGTTTCAGAAACAACGAAAGTACTTTTCATTAATTTTGGGCAATTGGAAGCGATGTATGCGATGAAAGCAATTTCCAAATTAAGGAAAGAAGGTATATCGGCAGAGCTGTATCCAGACATTGCTAAAAACCAAAAGCATCTTGGTAAGCAAATGAACTATGTAAACAACCGCGGTATTCAATTTGCTGTTTTGGCAGGCGAAGATGAAATGAAGTTAAATACTTATACCTTGAAAAACTTAAAGAATGGAGAGCAACTAAGTCTTGACTTTAAAGGATTGCTTGAATTACTCTCGTAAGAGTATCTTTTTTTAAACGGACTAATTCATGTTTTGGTAAGAAAAGAGGATTGCTTTAACTCACGTATTCAAAAAATTTATTTGATCTAGAATAAACAAAAAAGAATCTTCCATCCAATACATGGCTAGCGCTTTCTCGAATTGCATCATCTTCATTTAATAAGAAAGACACCAATAACTCACGATTTGAACTTTAATATATAGCTATTTCTGTGAGAGTATAGTTGTTTCTATAGACAGAGCATGGGCAATTAAAAAGATTAAAATAATACAGACTTATCTTTGAGGCGGCTCAATTTGTTTTTATATTTGCCACCCAAAGCGGCGAGGTAGCTCAGTTGGTTAGAGCGTCGGATTCATAACCCGGAGGTCGGGGGATCGTGCCCCCCTCTCGCTACAAAACTTCCCTTCATTCATAATTCGTTATGTTGAAGGGTTTTTTTATAAACGCATCGAAAGGAAAAATTAAATACCTTTTGTTTTGAGTCTCTAATTATTTCTATATATTCGGCTTAACTTATAAAACTATGGACGATAAAATAAAATATGAAATGGAATTTCCAATTCAGGTATCTCCGGCACTGCTGTATCAATATATATCAACCCCCTCAGGAATGTCTGAATGGTATGCGGATAATGTAAATTCTAGAGGTGAGTTTTTTACATTTATCTGGGCTGAAAGTGAAGAGGAAGCCAAATTGTTGAGTAAGAAAAACTTGGAACGTATTAAATTTAGATGGCTCGAAGATGAAGGTACAGACTTATATTTTGAGCTTAGAATACAAGTTGATGAAATTACCAAAGATGTATCGTTGATGATTACAGATTTCGCTGAAGAGGATGAAGTAGAAGAGGGTAAAATGCTCTGGGAAAATATGGTTTCTGAATTAAAACAGATTTTAGGTTCCACTTAGTATCACCTAAAAAATAAACTATCTTTGCACCGTCTTGTTAAATTGAGGCGGTTTTTTTATGGTCAATTTCAATGGAAACTTAATACAGAATACGGAAACTTCAATGGGTCCTGATAATCGTGGACTTCATTATGGAGATGCCGTCTTTGAAACTTTAAGAGTTTCGGGATCAAAAATATTTTTTTGGGAAGACCATTATTTCCGTCTAATGGCATCGATGCGAATTTTGCGGATGGAGATTCCAGTTAACTTTACACTAGAGTTTCTAGAGAAAGAGGTACTCAACCTAGTTGAAACCTTTTCAGAAAAAAATAGTTCATATAATATAAAGATCTTAGTTTGGAGAAAAGCTGGAGGAAAATACAGTCCGAAATCGAATGATATTGAGTACTTACTTACAGGTGCCCAGATAGAAACTCTTTTTTATACGCTTCATGATAAGCGCTATGAAGTTGAACTATTTAAAGATCACTTCGTGAATTCGGGTCTTCTTTCAACGCTAAAAACGAACAATAAAATAGTGCAGGTGTTGGGCAGTATTTTTGCAAAAGAAAATGACTATCAAAATTGCTTGTTACTCAATGAAACAAAAACAATTGTAGAGGCATTAAATGGCAATTTGTTTTTAGTAAAAGGGAGCGTAATTAAAACACCACCTCTAACTGATGGTTGTCTTAATGGTATCTTAAGAAAGCAAATAATTGCGATATGTCTTCAGCTTCCAGAATATACACTAGAAGAAGCTTCTGTATCTCCTTTTGAACTGCAAAAAGCTGATGAAATGTTTGTTACAAATGTGATTTCGGGAATTCAACCGATTAGCAAGTATCGCAAAAAAGAATACTCAAATACAGTAGCAAAAAATCTATTGACAAAATTAAATGTGAGAGCACGTTTAACTAGTTAAACGCTGGGTCTTCTGGAGCATTGGACCAAATTAAATAGTCTCCTCCAAATTCTATCATTTTTTCTTTCCAAAAATCGTTGTTCGATTTTCCAATGATATCATTTTTATACTCATTGGGAATAACAACCCAACTCTTTAGACCTAACTCTTCTTCGAGTTGTTTGTTGCCCCATCCAGAATACCCAAGAAAAAAACGAATTTGATCGCCTTTTAATTTATCTTCTTGGAGCAAGCCTAGAATTGCACTAAAATCACCTCCCCAGTAAATTCCATTTGCAATTTCGACACTATTGGGAATAATTTCTGGAATTCGATGAATAAAATAGAGATTGTCTTGTTCTACCGGCCCCCCGTTATATACTTTTAGGTTAGAGTTGGCCTCTGGAATAAAATCTTTGACTTTAAATTCGAGTGGTTTGTTTAAAATAAAGCCAACGGATCCATTTTCATTGTATTCTGCCAATAACACAACAGATCTATTAAAGGACATGTCTCCTATAATAGATGGCTCTGCAACAAGAAGGACACCTTTCTTTGGCTTTTGTGTTGTCATGTTGGGTTTTTGTTTCTTTAAAGCTAATCAAAAAAAAGCGAACAAAACAATTTTAAACATATGAGTAACAGCGTATCAATAAAAAACCCTCCTAGTATGACTACTAAAAGGGTGTTTATTAATAAAAGATAAATTCCTAATGATTTACGCTACTCTGTAAATCTGAACCAGCTTTAAATTTAACTACTTTTTTAGCAGCAATTTTAATAGTTTTACCTGTTTGTGGGTTTCTTCCTTCTCTTGCAGCTCTTTTAGAAACTGACCAAGATCCAAAACCTACTAAAGATACTCTGTTTCCGTTTTTAAGAGAACCTTGTACATTTCCTAAAAATGACTCCAATGCTTTTTTAGCCGCGGCTTTCGTTACTCCGGCATCACCTGCCATTGCATCAATTAAATCTGATTTGTTCATAGTTTGTTTAAATTAAAATGTTGATTAGATAAGTATTTATTGCTATACAAATTTAAAAGGATTATCGGTTCAAGCAAGTAATGACGCACTAAATCGCGATATTTGTTAATAACTTCGAAGGTTTGTTAATAAAGCAAGCCGTTTTTCACTGTTTTTTATAAATTCAATGATAGTAAGGCTTTACAATAGTTTTGCATTTTTATTAAAAGAAAATCCATTTAGTAATGCAGAAACGGCCATTTTTCTCTTTCCAGGCAGTTGTATTTCCTTAATATCTAAATAGCCATCTTTAACAGCTACCCGCATTTTCTTTTTAGTAGTTTGTATACCTCCAATAGCATCGTTGTGCTGCACATTTTCAATTTCAACTTTAAAAACTTTCACCTTCATTTCTACACCATCATTTTCTAATATAGACCAGGCTGCAGGATATGGAGATAAACCTCTTATAAAAGCATCAATTTCACTAGAACTTGCATTCCAATCAATTCGTGTGTTTTCTGACGTTAGTTTCGGCGCCTCTAGAAGAGCAGTGTTAGTAGATTGAACCTCTGTTTGTATCTTGTTTTGTTCTATAAGTCCTACGGTTAGAATTACCAAATCACTTCCCAACACCATCAACTTATCATGGAGAGATCCAACCGTCTCTTCAGAATCTATAGCTATTTCAGATTTTGAGATTATTTCACCTGTGTCTATAGCCTCGTCGATAAAGAACGTAGTTACACCAGTTTTAGCTTCCCTATTTATTATGGCCCAATTAATAGGAGCGGCACCCCTATACTTAGGTAATAATGATGCGTGTAAATTAAACGTCCCAAATTCAGGCATCGCCCAAACGGCTTTTGGTAGCATTCTAAAAGCTACTATGATTTGTAGGTTAGCGTTTAGCGATTTGAGTTGGCTTAAAAAGGCTTCATTTTTTAAATTGACGGGTTGTAGTATGTTTAAATTTTGCGATATGGCATATTTCTTTACGGCCGATTGCATCAGCTTTCTGCCTCTACCCGCAGGCTTATCCGCTGCGGTTATGACCCCTACAATGTTCTTGTTCGCTTCCACTAAATTCTGTAATATTCCTACTGCAAAATCTGGAGTTCCCATGAATACAATCTTCAAGTCTCTCATTGTTTCCTCATAATTAATTTGTTTTATCTCTTTTTTAACCTTCAGCTTCTAAAATACCTCGCGAACCATTTAGTCATTTATTTAATGCTGTATTTATTTTTCTCATTAATGCAAATCTTTTCAGCATCTAGTAGAAGTTTCAATACTTGTAAAATTAACGATTCTGTAAAACGGAGCGCTTCAGAAATTTGACGTGAATTTAAGCTGTCTTGCTTTAATAAACTAAGAATGTCTTTAGCCATCAATCGCGCCTCATTTCTATCAAGTTTTTGAGCGGTCTTACTACAAACAGAGCAAATGCCACAGGGTTCTTTGTTTAATTCCCCAAAATAACGAACTAATTGAAGACTTCGACATTCGCTGTCGTTCGCTACATATTTTAGCACGGCCTCTACTTGATCCGTTTTTTTAGTGTTTAATACCTCGACTTCTTTTGCAACTACATTTATGGTTTTGTCATCCTCTCGTGGCACTAAAAATGTTAGCGAAGCATCTGTAATGTGTAAACTTAGCTCCAATAATTCCTCACGTTCCATTTTCTTTAACACTGAAATAATAACGGATATTTTCTGCCCCGATTTTTTAGCTACTAATTCTAAATTTACTTTTGTTGGGGAATCAAAAATACCACCGTAAAGGCGGAGTATCGTTTTGCCAATAACGGAAGCTACGATGTCTCGCTCAAAATAGGAGAGGAGCGTTTCCGAAGAAACTGTAAAACTGATTGTTGTTTTTCTCCCAAATTCTTTCGAGAGTTGAATAATAGCAAGTCGATCAAGCGTGTTTAGAGCATTGTATGCTACAAATGTATTGAGCTTGTACGTAGTACAGAAATCTGTGAAACTGAAACTATGTTCTGAAAACATTCCTTCTCCATAAGCTATGCGAAAATAATTCACGAGCGAACGATATATTTTTTTTAAGTCTACAGGAGTTGCCAGCGAATCGATAAACTGCTTTCGAACAAGTATTTTATCATAGGCATTGTGAAGAAGTACAGCAGTTGCTCGAGCCCCGTCTCGTCCAGCTCTCCCAGCTTCCTGAAAATAACTTTCTAAACTTTCTGGTAGTTGTACATGTATTACAAACCGAACGTTTGGATGGTCGATTCCCATACCAAAGGCATTCGTTGCAACCATAATTGAAATGCTATTATTTTGCCAAGCCTCAAGTTTCCTATCCTTGTCATCCGCCGAAAGGCCACCGTGATAGAAAGCACTGCGAAATCCAAGACTGTTTAACTGATTGTGAATTTCAACTGCAGCTTTTCTGCTTCTTACATAAACAATAGCCGACCCTGTATTCCTTTTTAAAAGACGCTCTATTTGATACAACTTATCATCTTGTTCTATTACTTGATAAGCGATGTTTTTTCGCACGAAGGAGTCCTTAAAGATATTTGGCAATTCGAGCTTCAGTTCTTCGATGGTATGTTCCAATACTTTGGGAGTCGCTGTTGCCGTTAGTGCAATAATTGGAACTAAGGGATGCAGTTCTCGTAAAATGGTAATATTCTTGTAAGCGGGTCTAAAATCACTGCCCCATTGTGAAATACAATGAGCCTCATCAACAGCAATTGTATTCACGTTCATCTTTTTTATATAATTTTGAACCATCTCCTGTTGCAACCTTTCGGGTGAAAGATATAAGAACTTATAATTTCCATGTGTAGCGTTGTCCAGTAATGTTCTTAATTCATCAAAGGAAAGACCTCCTTTCAACGCAAGCGCCTTTATTCCCTTGTTTTGCAGGCTTTTTACTTGGTCGCTAATTAAAGCAATTAAAGGTGAGACAACAATGCAAATACCCTCATTTAAAAGTGCAGGTATTTGAAAGCATATGGATTTCCCACCGCCAGTGGGTAATAACGCGACGGTATCTTGACCGTTTAGAACAGAGTCTATAATCGCTTCTTGTCTTGATTTAAAAGAAGAAAACCCCCAATGCTTCTCAAGAATTTGGAGCGCTGTATTCAAAATAATAGTTTTAGTTTATCCAGTATAAAGGTGATACGCTCTTCAATGGTTCCATGGGGCACTTCTATAACACTATAGTTAAATTTTTTATATGAATTGACTAAAAACTGGTGCAGTTCTTCTGCCTGTTCAAAAGACTCGTATCGCTCATTATCTTGCCTGTAAATAGCTTTCCATGGGGGGAGTAAGAAAATGGCATCATATCGATTACTGCTACATATTTTTGAAAAGTCACTTGGATATTGTGAATCTATATAATCCATATAGGCAGTAATGTCGGGCATTCCGCGATCGTAAAAAACACAACCTTCTGGAGATATAAAACCGTCATTAAATTGCCGTAACCTTCCTTCGAGAAGCTTTTCGCTAAAAAGCAATGGTTTTTCTAAAAATAATTGAGAAACACCTTCTTTCTGAGCAGCAATTGTGATATCTCTAGAGATTTCATGCATACACTTGTAACCTTCTTTTTCCAGGTGGGAAATGAGGCTGGTTTTGCCGGTGCCGGGTCCTCCTGAAATGACAATTCTTCTTGATTCCAAGCTCTTTTTTTTAACGGATCAATTAAAATCATTGATCGTTTAAATATAGACAAAGTTCGTAAATAATTATTGATACTGAAAACCTATCTTTGCAAGAGATTTATAAACAAAACGAATACAAGTGGATAAAAAGTCTTCAGAATTTTACGATAGGTTAAAAACACAATTAGAACAGGACTCCGACTGGCCATCTCCCTATCTTTTTAAGTTTATTGTACCAAGTAAACTTGATAAAATAGCAGAAATTGAAGCGGCTTTCGATGGTACAGATGCGAAGATTAATACAAGAGACTCTTCAAAGGGAACATATACAAGTATTTCCATAAAAGTAACCATGGAATCGGCCGATTCAATAATAGCCAAATATCTTGAAGTTTCTAGTGTAGAGGGTGTTATTTCTCTATAAATTTAGTATTTTGCGTTTTTAATTACTTCAGAAATACATTACCCCCTTAAAAATATACACTTTGATTGAAGATATAGAATACAATACCGAGCGCCCTAAGTTGATTATACCTGAATATGGACGTCACATGCAAAAAATGGTTGATCAGGCCGTTGCAACAGAAGATCGTGTGGAACGAAATAAAATTGCCAAAAGCATCATTGCGATTATGGGTAATTTAAATCCACATCTACGGGATGTCCCAGATTTTCAACCCATGTTATGGGATCAGTTATTTATAATTTCAGATTTTAAACTTGATGTAGAGTCACCATTTCCAATTCCTACAAGAGAAGAACTAGCGGAAAGACCAGAACCTTTAGAGTACCCTCAAAATTTTCCAAGATATCGTTTTTACGGAAATAATATCAAAAGGATGATTGATGTTGCTGTAACTTGGGAAGAAGGAGATAAGCGCGAAGGACTCATCCTTACGATTGCGAATCATATGAAGAAATGCTTCTTAAATTGGAATAAAGATACAGTTGACGATAGGGTTATTTTTAATCACCTTTTCGAGCTTTCTGACGGAAAGATTGATTACAAGGATAGCACTGAAGCATTAGTGGACGCTACAGAATTATTAAAAACAAAGAAACGTTTCGTTTCAAATACCGGTTCATCAACTAAGAAAAACTACAAGAGTAATTCAAACAATCGGAATACAAACAGGAAGCGCTATTAATCTTATTTATCGTAATTCATGGCAACTTTTCAAATTGAAGGAGGACACAAATTAAATGGAGAAATCCGTCCTCAAGGTGCAAAAAACGAGGCGCTTCAAATCTTATGTGCTGTCTTATTAACGTCGGAAGAGGTTCTAATAGAAAACATTCCAGATATTCGAGATGTCAATAAGTTAATTGAGATTCTGGGGAATTTGGGTGTAAAAATTCAAAAACTAGGAAAAGGAAAATTTTCTTTTAAAGCAGACGAACTCAATTTAGAGTATCTAGAGTCTGAATTATTTAAAGAGGAGGGAACTTCATTGCGAGGTTCAATCATGATTGTTGGTCCCTTGCTTACCCGCTTCGGAAAAGGATACATTCCGCGTCCGGGAGGAGATAAGATTGGAAGAAGAAGGCTCGATACTCATTTTGAAGGCTTCATAAAGTTAGGAGCTACTTTTCGATACAACAGGGAAGAGCGTTTTTACGGTGTAGAAGCACCCAATGGTCTCCAAGGAACCTATATGTTACTAGACCAAGCGTCTGTAACAGGAACGGCTAATATTGTTATGGCTGCCGTTCTTGCAAAAGGAAAGACAACTATCTATAATGCCGCCTGCGAGCCGTATCTTCAGCAACTTTGTAAGATGTTGAATTCGATGGGAGCCGATATTAAAGGTATTGGATCTAATATGTTAATCATCGACGGTGTTATCGCGCTGGGAGGTTGTACACATAGGGTATTGCCAGATATGATTGAGATTGGGAGTTGGATTGGCCTTGCCGCAATGACTCATAGTGAAATTACTATTAAGGATGTAAGTTGGGACGACTTAGGTCTAATCCCTGATACTTTCAGAAAACTTGGTATAACACTGGAAAGGAGAGGGGATGATATTTATATCCCTTCACACGAGCATTATGAAATACAAGGGTATATAGATGGATCCATCCTAACAGTATCTGATGCACCTTGGCCAGGATTCACGCCAGATTTATTAAGCATTGTTCTAGTAGTCTGTACGCAGGCAAAAGGAAGTGTTCTTATTCATCAAAAAATGTTTGAAAGTAGGCTGTTCTTTGTCGATAAGTTGATTGATATGGGCGCAAAGATTATTTTGTGTGACCCACATCGTGCAACCGTAATAGGGTATGATTTTGAATCTAGCCTAAAAGCAACTACTATGGTCTCACCAGATATTCGAGCTGGTATCTCTTTACTTATTGCAGCACTCTCTGCAAAAGGGACAAGTATCATCCACAATATTGAACAGATAGATAGAGGTTATGAAAATATTGACGAGCGTCTCAGAGCTATTGGTGCAAAAATAACAAGACTAGATAGCTAATTTTTTTAGCGTGCTAGTAAATAAAAAAACCATCCTGATAAAATCCTAGGATGGTTTTTTTATGCTCTAAAGTTTCATGAAGGTAGTTGTTAGACAGTACGATTTTTATTAATCTCGTCTTGTAATTTCCGCCTCAATAGTTGTTCGTTTGTAAGGGTTTTTTTACGATGGGCATCAAAATCTGACTCTACTTCAGTTAACCTTAACTTTGTATTCTTGGTAATTTCATGACCATTCTTATGCTTATAAAACAGAAAGCCTAGAAGTCCTAACAAACCAGTAATAATAGACCATAGCAGCGTGTTGTATGTGGTTTTTTTCATTACCAAACCTATCGCTTCTATTTTGTCTTCTTCTTCAATTGATGCTGCCAGCTTTGATTTGGTGGTGTCTAGGGTTTTAGTAAGTAATTCTATTTTAGATTTTAGATTTCCTATTTCGACCTTTGATGTCGCAATTTTCAACTCTAACATTTCAATAGTATCTAAGACATTCTTACGAAGGCCCTCTATTTTGGTTTTTTTAATAACTTTATACTTTTGGTAACTATTAGATTTGTCAACTACTTTTATAAATTGGCTCTCAATCGAATTGCTTTCGTCTTGGGAAAAACCAGTTATGCTAACTACTAAGAAACATAGTAGCAATAAATATTTGGCTGTCATATCATTATATCGTTAGGTCCATTGTGTTCATATTACTACAAGAGTAGAAAAATTGTATTAGATGACCCAAAAATAGGGTAAAATTAAATGTTTTAAAAAATAAATAATTTAAGATTTTTTCAGGAATAAAAACGCTAAAAGAGTCGGGTACTTATCGAAAACATATTTTTACCATGACTTTTTTTAGTGGCAAGTCTAGAACGTAATGGCTAGAAAGGACCTATAAATGATACAAAAGCGAAGTAGCATATTTGATGCTAAGGGTAGTTAGACAGTACTATTAGGTGTTGAAGTCAAGCTATTTTATGCTTTTGTTAACGAATAAAGAAACTACGTATTGTAACTTCGCTAAATCAATTAATTATTAAATTTTAACTCATGAAAAAAATAATTCTTTTAGTTGTTGCTGCAGTTTTCTCGGTAACTACATATGCTCAGATAAAAACACCTGCAGCGAGTCCAGCGCAGAAAATTGAACAAACGATTGGTTTGACCGATGTAACTTTGGAATATTCACGCCCTCACAAAAAAAATAGAGAGATTTTTGGAGCCTTGGTTCCTTTTAACAAATTATGGCGCACAGGAGCGAATAAAAACACACAAATTACGTTCAGTGACGATGTAGAAATAGGAGGGGAAACAGTAAAAGCGGGGACATATGCAATTTTTGCAAAACCAAGTCTCGACACTTGGGAAGTAAGCTTTTATAATGACTATTCCAATTGGGGAACACCAGAAGAATGGGATGCTAGTAAAGTAGCTGTGACAATAAAAGCCAAAACTGTAGCATTGCCAATGGTGGTTAAATCTTTTACCATAATGTTTAATGATGTAACAGGCGATTCAGCAGATCTATCTATTATGTGGGATGAAACCATGGTTAATATCCCCATTAAATTTAGCACTGATAAAGCGGTTTCTGCTAGTATAGATCAAATGATGAGTGGTCCTAGTTCAGGAGATTACTATGCAGCGGCAGTATATTATCTAGAATCAGGAAAGGATATTACGAAAGCGAAAACTTGGATTGACAAAGCAATTTCTATGCGTGAGAATCCTGCTTTTTGGTATCACAGACAACAGTCTTTGATCTATGCTAAAAGTGGTGATACAAAAGGCGCGGTTAAAGCAGCAAAAACATCACTAACACTAGCTAAAGAGGCTGGTAATAATGATTATGTAGCATTGAATACAGCATCCCTGAAAGAATGGGGAGGTCTTTAGTACGAATACAGTAAGGAATAAAATAATTTAAAAAACTCCCTTCATGCATAATGTAAGGGAGTTTTTTTATGGATTGTTTTGACCGTTCAAGGGTGAGTCAACAACTGTGTTCGAGGTGTTCAACAGGCTCAAGTCGAGTTCTTATTAGATATTCGGGAACTTAGATTTCTCGACTGCGCCCGAACGGACATTACATCTGTTTTTTAGACCGTCCTCTTATCATTGTTTTGATGGACTTTCAAATTAATACGAACTCAAAATTAAGTTTGTTACTACCTAACTACTTTTCTTTCCCTTTAGCAGGTATCAAAAATTCAATAAGAATAGCCAGTCCCATTACGATGGCGCAACCTACTAGATTCAACCACAGGTATGGCATCAAATCAATCCACCAAAAATAGATAATAACGAGTTGCGTTATAATGGCAGCTATAAAAACGGACCTGCTTCTCACAAACTTGATAAAAAAGGCTAGTAAGAATATTCCGAGAACATTTCCATAGAAAATAGAACCGATAATATTTACCAATTGGATTAAGTTATCAAATAAGTTCGCGACGCAGGCAACACCAATTGCGATTCCTCCCCATAGTAGCGTAAACCACTTTGAAGCTTTTAAATAGTGATTTGGCGATCTTCCATGTATATTGCGTTTATAAAGATCCATCGCTGTAGTCGAACCCAACGCATTTAGCTCGGATGCTGTCGAAGACATAGCCGCGCTCAAAATTACTGCTAAGAGCAAGCCAATAAGACCGCGGGGTAAATTATTCAGGATGAAATGTATAAATACATAATCCTTGTCGTTGGTTTCAGTAGTTGGATTTGCTTTTTTAATTAATGCTTTTGATTGCGTCCTTAAAGAAGTTTCGGTGTTGTTTAGAGTGATAATTTCTTCGAGCAATGCTTCTTTCTCCATAGAGGCTTCCGCTCTGGCATAGGTTAGCTGTTTCTTTTTTAACTCCGCGTCTAGCGTGGTTTTTTGGTTTTCAAGCATTTGATATTCTGAAGCATATTCTGAGGCCATCACCTCCTTTACTGCCGAAGGATTAAAATGCAATGGCGAACTATTGAACTGATAAAAAACAAATACCATAACACCAATCAATAATATAAAGAACTGCATTGGCACTTTCAATATACCGTTAAAGATCAATCCTCTTTGCATTTCCTTCACCGACCTTCCAGATAAATAACGCTGTACTTGACTTTGGTCTGTTCCGAAGTAAGAAAGCGCTAAAAAACTTCCTCCAATGATACCACTCCAAAAAGTATATCGATTGTCAAAATCAAAAGAAAAGTCTAAAATGTCCATTTTACCGCTTGCACCGGCGATTTCTAAAGCTTTTGTGAACGTAATGTCTAGCGGCAGGTAATTTAAAATCATTAAAAAAGCCAAAAACATACCAGCAAAAATCACTGCCATTTGCTGTTTTTGGGTTACACTTACGGCCTTTGTGCCACCGCTTACGGTATAAATTATAACCAATACGCCAATAATAATATTTAGATGAATAAGGTTCCAGCCCAATACGGCAGACAATATAATAGCTGGTGCAAAAATTGTTATTCCAGCGGCTAATCCTCTCTGAATTAAAAACAAAATAGCCGTAAGTGTCCTGGTTTTTAGGTCAAAACGAGTTTCTAAATATTCATAGGCGGTAAAAACATTGAGCCTGTGATAAATAGGAATAAATACAAGGCAGATAACGACCATTGCAATAGGAAGGCCAAAGTAAAATTGAACAAACCCCATCCCATCATGAAAGGCCTGCCCCGGTGTTGATAGAAAGGTAATTGCACTAGCCTGTGTGGCCATAACACTAAGGCCAATGGTCCACCATCTGGAATCACTTCCACCTTTTAGGTAATCGGTTACATTTTTACTGCCCCGCGCTTTATAGGTTCCGTATAAAACGATAGAGACTAGTGTGCCAATGAGAATAATCCAATCAATCTGTCCCATATTAGGTGAAGCTTTGCATTATTAAATAGAATATGACAATATAGATGGCATTGAAAAGAAGCACCAAGGTGTATTTTCTTTTCCAAATAAATTTGTTTTTAACGTCTTCGACTACACTATCATTTTTCATGAGTAAAACTCCTTAAGTATTTTTTTTAGTCCTTAGAAATACGTTACTTTCCAATCGAAAGTAAGTTCGCAAAAAGACGGTATGCTCCAGGCACGCCCGCGGGTAGCTCTCTAAAGAAACTTAATCCTGTATAAATATAATATCCTTTTCCGTGCTTGGCAATTAATAAGGAGCCTTTTGTTTGTGGATATCCTTTGTCATTCATTCCTAAGATAGGCTTGAATTCGTCACTCCATTCGTTGGGAAAATAAAGCCCCCTTTCTTGCACCCAGTTGTCAAAATCAGCTAAGGTGATTTTATTTGGAGTATTTAATACGATGTGATCCGGCTCAAGGATTTGTACTTCGGAAGATTCATCAGTAACTCGATCGCGCGATAACGCAATCTGGTATGGAGCAATCTCATTGGTGACCAAACGACGATTTGTGTTATACTGAAGTATAAGCGTTCCACCATTTGCTACATAAGTATTTAAAGTGGTTTGACTAAAGGCAAGTTCGGGAACTGTATTATAAGCTCGAACACCAATCACTATGGCATCAAATTGTTTTAAGTTTTCCTCGCTAATGTTTGCAGGAGGTATGGCAGTTACATCATATCCAATTTGTTTTAAACTTTCAGGAATCGCATCCCCAGCTCCCTTTACATATCCAATGTGCTGTCCTTTTTTCTGTATGTTAATTCGAACTACTTTGGCTTCCGATGGCATTAAAACACTTTGAAAGGGAATATGTTCATAATCGATACGAATGAGCTCTTTCGTTAAAAAAGTATCTCCGATATTCACCAAGGGTTTCAGAAGACCCTCGCTTTGTTCCGCAGGAGGTGTCACATTAAAAAACACGGTTTCTTCTTCCCCAAGTCTTTCTAAATTAAAGATGTGTTGAGAAGGAGATACGTTCCAACCTTTTGGATGTTCTAGGCTAACAGTGCCAGAAATACCATCGCGACCTGCTCGAATTTTTACCGGAATTTCTCTTGCATCAGTAGTTGCAAAAATCAACACCTTCTCTGGAATACTAGATGTTGCGTCAGGCAGTACCTGAAATGGCTTGTATACCTCACCTTTTACAGGGTCGTTAAACTTATAAACGATGTTTTTTATAAAGCTAATTTGGGTTCCTTCGATAGAGAGATTGAAAGAAATTGGAAATTGAGCTTCTTCTTCGGGCAAACCAATTAAATTTTTGTCGGACACCTTATACATTCCAAGACTACCCTTTTCATTTAACCAATAGGGCGCGGTGAAACGAGTTGCTGTAAAGGTGTTGTCGACACTTTCCATCGTTTCTTTTTTATTTGGCTTCAAAGTAGTCGCAACTAATTGAGAAGGAAACTGAATAATAGGGGAGGTGATTGAATGCAGCTTCATTGACAGAGAAGACCTGTTAATGGCCTCTATAGACACCTTAACGCTTCCTTTTGGCGTTGTGGTCTGTTTACTAGACACTGCCTCTAAATAGAGGCCTGCGCAGTCTGAAATGAGCTGTGTTATTTCCTTTAACTTTCGCTTCTTCCAAAACCCTTCTGGCAGGGTATTAATTAAATGGTATGCCTTCAGCAATTGTGGAATACTTTCCGAAGGATTCTTAAAATTAAAATCCTTTTCCACCTGATGTAAAATAGTTCCAATTGGAGCGCCATCTTCAATTCTCGACCAACTTGTATCGATACCTTCAAAGAGGTCATTGTTTTGAGGGAACTCACCTTTTAAAAACTCTAAGTATTCTGTCTGACTTCCTCGCGTACCTGTGCTCCCGAATCCTTGAGATTTATGCATGGACCTACTTAGGGAAGCTATTTCTCCATTTGACAAGCCGGTTGATGGATAGTAATTGCCTGTTTCTACCGTTACTAAATTTGATTTATCTGCCGCTTCGAATTTTTCTCTGCTGCCATAAAACCACCAAGAAGTGTTAAATAATAGACGTTTTGGTTGCCATGTGCCGAAAGTCTTTGCTGTTTCAGGATAGGCTTTGGGATTATTTACAAGATCAAATGCGTCAACGCTCAACATAGCAGACGAAGTGTGATGTCCATGTGTAGAACCCGGACTGCGATGGTCAAAACGATTTACAATTACATCGGGTTTAAATTTCCGAATTGCGCGAACAACATCACCAAGAACTTCTTTCTCGTTCCATATGGCTAGCGTTTCATCCGGGTGCTTTGAATATCCAAAATCGTTTGCTCTTGAAAAAAATTGTTGACCACCGTCTGTGCGTCTTGCAGCCAATAGCTCTTGCGTTCTAATGACCCCTAATAGCTCTCTGATTTCAGGACCAACTAAATTTTGGCCACCATCTCCACGCGTAAGAGATAAATAGGCTGTAGTAGCCTTTAAATCGTTTGCTAAAAATGAAATAAGCCTCGTGTTCTCATCATCGGGATGCGCGGCAATATATAAAGCTGTGCCTAAAAAATTAAGCTTTTCAAGTCCGTTGTATATTTCGGAAGCGGTTGGTTTTGATGGCTGTTGTGCAATTATTACGGACGAGCTAAAGAGCACACAAAGAATGACAATAAGGAATTTGTTCATGAAATTGAGTTAAAGTTTTCACTATGATTCAAAGATACCTTAAAATCAAATTAACCGAAAATCTATTGTGCGATGTTTAACAATTCAATCCTTTAACCCAAGGGTGTCCCGTAAAACGATATCCGCATTTTTATTTTGTGACCAATAGGTTGATTGTAGTTGTTTCATTTTGATCGCAGTCGTGGTTAAGGTTTTTGCTCCTTGTCCAAATCCACTCACATAAGTTTCTTCCCATTTTTCAATTGAAAATGGAAATTCATTTTCGAAATGGATGCTTAGAGTTCGGTCGAGATCTGGATATTGAATGGTATATACTTGTGTTGATTCATTTTGTTCCAAACGAAGGATGGCTCGATATGCTTTTAAATCTTTGTGAACCAATCTCAAATAATCGAAAGAGGGTATAACCGCTGCTTCTCCTATTGGAAGCTCATTGGGAGCTATACGAATTAGATTCCAAAACTCGTTTTCAAGCCATGTTTTCGGGAGTTTTATATTTTGATCTGCTTCCCCTTCGAAGTATGAATGCGCCCTAACTTCAAATTCATTTTTATTGTTCAATTGGGCATAGACGTGCCCGCACCATTCTTGAATCGAATTGCTTATTTTTAAAGCGTGTTCTGTGGTTTTAACAGGACTAAAAGTACTGGTCATTATAGAATAGGGGTATACGCCAGTTAAAAAGTTTTTAGTGCTGTTAAGCTTTAATACGGGTATGTTGTTTTCAGATTGGTTATTTGCTTTAACCTGGGCGTCGGGTAAAAAATCTTCAGTTACGAATATCGTTACTGCAGTCCCTTCTCTTAGCTCTCCATACCGCGCTTGCTCCAGTTTATAGGAAGTTATTTCAGCAGTACCGGCATACCAATAATCCTTGAACATTTGACTTAATTCTCGGGTATTTTCAGTTTTTGATACCACTCCTTCCTGTGCTACAGTTCCTGCCATTTTTTCGGCTGGCATGTCTTTACAGCCGGTTAAAAGCAGTGTTCCACAAAAGAATAAGAGCAGGGTATATTTAGAAAACATCATTTAAAATAAATTTGATGCAAAATTAATCTAAAATGATCGAGCAGCAATATCCATTAACGTTTTATAAACAAGTCTAGTGGGTAGTCCCATGACATTAAAAAAACAGCCTTCGATGCGTTCGATGCCAATATAGCCCAGCCAATCTTGAATTCCATAACTTCCTGCCTTGTCATAGGGCTGGTAGTTGGTCAAATAATACTCGATTTCCTCCTCTGTTAATGTTTTGAACCAGACTTTTGTTGAATCGTTTATTGTTTTCTGAAAGTGCTTACTAGTAAAACTAACTGAGGTAAAGACCTCATGTGTCTCTCCGCTAAGACCCTCAAGCATTGATCTTGCGTCCTCTTTATTGATTGGTTTTCCAATTGCTGCTCCATCTTTCCATACAATGGTATCGCTCGTAATGAGAATGTCATTTTCTGAAAGATTTTCAAATACAGATGCTTTTAATTGAGCGAGATAGTCGGTTATTTCTGCCTTTTTCAGGGTCTCAGCCGAGTAAACTTCTTCAACCTCACGCACATCAATCGTAAAATCTAAATCAAGGAGTCGAAAAAACTCTTGACGTCGAGGAGATCCAGACGCCAATATGATATTGTAATTATGAAGTGTTTTTTTAAGCATTTTTCAGAAATGGAAATTTATGTTAGAACCATATAATACAATAGAATTGAGCACATTCCGAAGAACATAATCACCTTTAATAGTGTCGACATAAGAGACAGATCTTCTCCTGTCTTTGAATCGTAGGCTTTCGAACAAAAGTAAATAAAGGGAGCAACAACTAAAAGAAGAAAATAGAGAACAAGGACTTGTGAAGAGTACAGGAAAACATACGTATATAACAGTACTGCAAAAATGGCTAGTGTTCCTAATACAAAAACCACCGTTGTAGCCCTCTCCCTCCCTATAGCTATTGGCAATGTGTTAAGACCTTCATTTTTATCACCATTAATATCTTGAATGTCTTTTACAATTTCACGAATAAGGTTTATGAAAAAAGCAAAACAGGCATAGTGAGTCACCACCAGTATTGCAAGGAATTGATCTTCTGCATTAGACACATCAATCGTTGGGAGTATATCAAAAAAGGCAACTATTAAAATGCTGAATGCGACCAGTATAGCTATTAAAATGTTCCCGATCAATAAGATCCCTTTTATCATGGAAGCATACAAATAAAGTAGGGCAGAGGTGATTATAAATAGTGTTGCAAATACTGGTTTTCCAATGAGGTTTGACACTAAAAAACCGCTAAAAACGCCGATAATGTTAAGGGTAAAAAAAAAGCGGTAGGCATTTTTCTCTGAAATATTTTCACCAACAATTACTTTAGTAGGCTTGTTGATGGCATCTGCCTTCACATCATGTATGTCGTTAATCACATTTCCTGCTGCGGCAATTGAAAGGGTGGCTATCACTAATAAAGCAAATTGAAAGGTATTAAGCGCCACGTCGACCCCAATAGAATGGAAAAAACCATATTTAATAAAAACCTGAGTTAATCCAATGAAAATCAGATTTTTATATCGAATAAGATTGAGGAGATTCAATGTTATAGTTGTCGGTTTGGATTCTTAAATGTCAATGGGCGATTATTCTTAGATGGATTAATCAAAGGTCGCACTGGACTCTGAGTCGGCAACCCATTTTCCTTGTACTTTTAGTACCTGTTCGATGACATCTCTTACACAGCCTTTTCCACCTTTCTTATGTGAAATATAAGCCGATATCGCTTTAATTTCGGGCACAGCATCCTGAGGGCAACAAGGCAGCCCTGTTTCTTTCATAACCAATAGATCTGGGATATCATCTCCCATATATAAAACATTCTTGTGTTTTAGGTTCTTCGCTATGAGGTACTCTCTTAGTGTTTTTGTTTTATGGTGGGCGCCTAGATAAATGTCTTTTATGCCCAACCCTGCCAAACGCAATCGAACGCCTTCATTACTACCTCCTGAGATGACACAAACATGATATCCTTTATCGACAGCTGTTTTAAGCGCAAAACCATCTTTAATGTTCATTGTACGAAGCATTTCGCCAGTTGTAGTTACTGAAATCGTACCGTCGGTTAGCACGCCATCTACATCAAAGACGAAGGTGGTTATTTGGTTTAAGTGTTCTTTATAGCTTGTTTCCATGTATTTTTTTAGTTGGAGTCACCTCTAATGAATCTGACCTATTTTACGAATCAACGATCAAATTTTTTCATTAATGATTCGGTTAATTGCTGATAAAGCTCGCTTTCAGGACCTTCCTTTAGCAAATGTAAGTGTTTTTCTATCGTTTTTTGATCCCCTCTTCTAGCTGGGCCCGTTTGAACTTCAGATGGAGATAAGGTTTTTACTTTGCTTGCGGTTTCTTCAATTAGGGGATGCAGTAAATCGAATGATAGTTCATTATTGCCCAAAATGTCATCACCAATGGCATATAAATGATTTACAAAGTTATTTACAAAGACGGCCGCTAAATGTAATTTAGAGCGTTCATCAGAATCTATTTCAACTACTTTCTCAGAAAGACTATTCCCTAAGTTTGTCAATAGTTCTAAATCTGCTTCCTCCTTAGCTTCAATACAAATAGGTATGGTGTTGAAATTAACTTCCCGGTTTTTCGAAAAGGTTTGAAGCGGATAAAATACTCCTTTTCGATTTCTTTTCGAAAGTGCTTCCATCGAAACACTCCCAGAGGTATGAACTACTAATTTATTTTTTAACGGAAGTGTTTCAGAAAACGCAGCAATAGCGTCATCGGGAATACCAATAATATACAGATCAGCCTCTTTAATTTTTGATAAATCGGTAGTAAATGGAATCTTACTTAACTCTTTATTTAAGTTTATTTCACTTCTGTTATATACCTGAATTACAGAATCTTTATTATGTTTATATAAAGTGTTGATTAAATGAAAATTAACATTTCCAAACCCTAAAAATACGATAGTAGTCATAGAGCGAAGGTAAAATATTTTTAATGGAATTACACTCAAACTTTTGCATCGATACTATTCACTCAGAATTTGCAAGAACTGCGCTGTCTCAATCGGTAAAACTGTATTTTTATTTATGACAATTGCATATCGTATTAGGTATGAATCTTTTCAAATTGCAAAAAAGAACATCTAAAAAACAGGGTTGAGTGGGTCTCAAGAATAAGAACTTAGGCTACAAATAAAAATTAGTATTAATTGCAATTTCCTTAACAATATTTCTTAGTAAAAATGGTCTTAATTACCTAAATTTGCACCCAAAATTAGCTCTAATGCAAAAGAAAATTGCCGCTGTACTTTTTTCAACTCGATTAACTGCCACTTTATTTATTGTATTTGCCACAGCTATGGCTGTAGGAACATTTCTTGATGTTGGTTATCAAAACGCTCCATCCGCCTATACCACTGCTTTGATTTATAATGCTTGGTGGTTCGAAGCAATTATGTTGCTCTTTGTAATCAATTTTGTTGGAAATATTTTTAGATACCGCTTGCATAAAAAAGAGAAATGGACCACGCTGCTTTTACATCTCTCATTTATATTAATTTTAGTTGGCGCTTTCGTAACCAGATATATAGGTTATGAGGGAGTAATTCATATTCGAGAAGGGGCTACTGAAAATACAATCCTATCGCAGCATGCCTACTTAGATGTGTTCATTGATGGGGATTACCAAATTGATGGGGTTGCTCAACGCCGAACGCTTACTCCTAAAAAACTGTTGCTATCAGAGCGGTTGACTAATGATTTTGAGATCTCTACCGATTATAACGAGCAAGAAGTAACGGTTACTTACAAAGACTTTATTAAAGGAGCTAAAGAAGGTTTAATTCTTTCAGAGAATGGCGAAGAGTATTTGAAAATTGTCGAGGCGGGTGATGGAGAACGTCATGACCATTGGATGAAGTTAGGAGAAGTGGTGAACATACACAACGTGTTATTTGCAGTCAACAAACCTACTCCCGGAGCTATAAATATTACCTACTCTGAGGAGAATGGATATACCATTGAGTCTCCATTTGAAGGAACTTTTATGCGCATGGCCGATCAGTTTAAAGGCGCGGTTGCAAAGGATAGTTTGCAACCTTTAATGCTTCGTTCATTGTACCAAATGGCTGGTATGTCATTTGTCTTACCCGATCCAGTTACAAAAGGAGCCTATGGCTTGGTAAAAGCTACGAAAGATGAAAATTCAAATCAAGATGGTTTAATCTTAGACGTAAGTACCAATGGTGAGACAAAAACAGTTGAATTACTTGGAGGTAAGGGAACTTTCCCAAACCCAAAGCCAATAGATATTGGAGGCCTTAAAGTATATCTCGGTTACGGTTCCGAACAATATGATTTACCATTCAGTATTACGCTTAACGATTTTATTGCTGATAAATATCCAGGTACTGATAAGGGATACTCGGCATTTAAGAGCAAAGTAACCGTGAACGACCCAATAGATGGTTTGCAGGATGAAGAGATCTTTATGAACAATGTTTTAGACAAAGGAGGGTATCGTTTTTTTCAATCTGGCTTTGATCCTGATGAAAAGGGAACCATCTTGTCTGTAAATCATGATTTTTGGGGAACTTGGATCACCTACATTGGATATTTTCTATTATACCTAGGTCTGATGCTAATCCTTTTTGATAAAGGCTCGCGTTTTGGTCAATTGGAGAAAATGCTAAATACTGTAAAGAAGAGGAAGAAAAAGATGCTTACGATTTTTGTTCTTCTTTTTTCTCTAGCGAGTCATTCTCAGAAGGCTGAGGTGAGCGGACATTCCCAAATGGAGAGCGTTGCAGTTGATTCTCTAATTCTATCCAATGCGGTCTCTAAAGAGCACGCAGCTAAGTTCGCGGAATTAATTATCCAGGATGATGGGCGTATGAAGCCTATCAATACCTTTGCTAGTGAATTACTCCGAAAGGTAAGTAGAAGCAATCAATACGAAGGCTTAGATGCCAATCAGGTATTTATTTCCATGACCGAGTTTCCAAGGCTTTGGTCGAAAGTGCCCATTATCGCTTTAAAGAGAGGTAATGACAGTATTCGATCTATCGCAGGTGTTGCAGAAAAGGCAAAGCGAATTGCACTTTTAGATTTGTTTGATGAACGAGGGAATTATAAGCTAGAGCCCTATTTGGAAGAGGCTACCAATAAATCCAATCCAAATCAATTCGAGAAGGATTTTGTAAAGGCACATGAGAACTTTTTTATTTTAAATCAGGCATTAACGGGTACCATCCTTAAAATATTTCCCATCCCTAACGATTTGAATAATAAATGGCTTTCCTATCCCGAGCTTCAAGAGGGCCAGTTTACAGGTGTTGATTCGGTAATTACACGCAGCATACTGCCCATATACTTCCAAGTATTGGGCGATGCGCGTACTTCTGGGGACTATTCTGAAGCAGATGAAATTTTACTGGGGATAAAGAAATTTCAGAAGAAGTATGGAAGTGATGTCATGCCCTCGGAAGCAAAAGTAAAAACCGAAATTATATACACCAAAGTAGACATATTCAATAGGCTCTATACCTATTTTACCTTGCTTGGTCTTTTAATGTTCACTTTTATTATTTTTCAAATATTTAAAGAAGGCAAAGTCATAAATATCTTAGTAAAGCTATGTAAATACATTATATGGGTGTTCTTTATCGCTATGACACTCGGATTAATTGCACGCTGGTACATTAGCGGTCACGCACCCTGGAGTGATGCCTATGAATCGGTCATATATGTGGCTTGGGCAACGGTTTTCTTTGGACTTTCTTTTGGACGAAAAAGCGACCTCACTGTGGCCTCTACAGCTTTGGTTGCGGCAATAATACTTTGGGTTGCACATGAGAATTGGTTGGATCCTGCAATTGCAAACCTTCAGCCGGTATTAGATAGTTATTGGTTGATGATTCACGTAGCGGTGATTGTAGGTAGTTACGGTCCCTTTACGTTAGGGATGATTCTAGCTGCAACCTCCTTATTCTTAATGATTTTTACCACAAAGGAAAATTTCAAGAAAATGGACCTTAATATTAAGGAATTAACAATCATTACTGAAATGGCATTGACTGTGGGCCTTGTGATGCTTACCATTGGAAATTTCTTAGGAGGGCAGTGGGCCAACGAGAGCTGGGGGCGTTATTGGGGTTGGGATCCAAAAGAAACATGGGCTCTTATAAGTATTATGATTTATGCCTTTGTGATACATGCGAGACTCGTTCCAGGCTTGAGAGGAAAATGGTTGTTTAATGTGCTCGCTATGTTTGCTTATGCATCTATAATGATGACTTACTTTGGAGTTAATTTTTATTTGAGTGGGTTGCATTCATACGCTAGTGGAGACGCACCAGCCACACCAACCTTTGTTTGGTATATAGTTATTTTCGCGACACTGCTTAGTGTTGTTTCTTTCTATAGATATAAGAAATATTATAAAAAAAGAGGATAGGTTTTTAAACCGATCCTCTTTACTTTATTGCTGTTTTAGTTTCGGATGTCTTGGGATGCCCAGAGTTAGATTAGGCAATCAATCGAATGGAAACTTCGTATTAGTTATAAATATAATCAGCTTGTGTTTCTAACATTTGATGGTCCTCTTTAACCTGTTCACCTATTTCAAGCTTGTTATAAAGTTCCTTCGTTAGTAATTCAATCTCATCCTCTGTAGTCTTTAGCTTTCGCGCTATTTTAGCGTTGTCTTTTCCTTCCGAAATATATTGTAAAAGTTTTATTTCAAGACCGTCTAAATCATACTGCATTATTACGTTTTCTAGATAAATATCCTCTATTAATTTTTCAGTATTCGTTCTATTCAATACTTCTTGTCTTTTCAAGAAAATACGCATTTCAGTTTGTCTGTTAGCCTGCTCCTCTTTTAGGGCTCTCATTCTATAAACAATGGCGAAGGTCATTAAAAACATTTCAAATAGTGCCGCTGCTTTTAAGTGACTATTTTCCGTTGAAAGAAAGTTGACACCTACTTTATTAAATACAAAGAAGTCGAGTGAGAACAATAAAGGTATACTAAGAGCAATCACATATAACTTTACATAATTTTTCTTCTCGAATAATGTAATACCAGCAGAAAAATATAAAGCCAATACACTAAAGCTAGTTACATTTACAACTGAACTAAAGAAGGCAGTGTCTGAAGTCCAACTCGATATAACCATTAGTAGGGAAAACCCAAGCAGTGATGCAGCGATCCATTTTAATTTCGGATAGGATTCTTCAAGAGTCAAATATTGTGAGGCGAAAAATGCACCAGCAGCAGTTGCTAAGAAAAATAGGGTAGAATGCATTGCCTCCATGTTTTCAATGCCATTGATGCCAATGATAGGAAATAAGGAGTCAATACTCATAAAAGTCGCAACAAGCGCTGTTATGGTAAGTGAAAAGTATAAAAATATCTTTTCTTCAAACAAAAAGAAGCAGATAAGATTTAACAGAATTATCATAATAGTAACACCGTAAAACATGCCTTTTCCAAACATGGCAGTATCACCACTATTCTTATAATTACTGTTTTCAATTGAAATTATTTCAGCGGAGTCATTAGAAATTTCCTCATATGAGGATAACTCATTTATGATTTCGCTCTTCGAATCGGTAATTAAGACATTTTCAGAGACTTTATTCTGTGTATTTGGTATTGTAGGATTTTCTGAAAAGGTATTGTCTAAAACAGACACAACGTTCGCGTTAATTTCTGTTTTAGTTTCAAGTTTTAAGTTCTTTGCAGATGATAATGTTGGGCTGAAATAAAATAGAATCGCCAACATTAAGCACAAAGTCGGGGGTAAAAATTGTGATTTCATTTAAGTAGGTTTAAATTATTTAGGACCGGCAAGATACGAAATAAATGCCTTTCACCTAATTTATTTGCATTTAATCGATGAAATGCACTAAATAAATGATTTTAAGCGAAGTGTTTTAATGTGAATAAGTGAGGAATAGGTTAGGAAACTGCCTTTTCTGCCACTACTATTTTAATTTTCAGTTTTTCCGACCATTTTTTCAGGTTTTACCCATTTATCAAATTCTGAAGCGGTTAAATAACCAAGATTAACAGCCTCTTCTTTTAAAGTTGTTCCATTCTTGTGGGCTGTATTTGCAATTTCCGCAGCTTTGTAATACCCTATTTTTGGATTTAAAGCTGTGACCAACATTAATGAGTTGTTTAACTGTTTCTCAATAACATCGTAATTCGGCACAATATCTTTTGCACAGTGGAGGTCAAATGAAACACAGGCGTCTCCGAGTAGTTGCGCAGACAAAAGAAAATTGGCTGCCATAACAGGTTTAAATACATTTAATTCGTAATGGCCTTGCATACCGCCAACAGCAATTGCCATATCGTTTCCAATAACCTGAGCACATACCATTGTGATGGCTTCACATTGGGTTGGATTCACTTTCCCTGGCATTATGGACGACCCTGGTTCATTGGCGGGAATTGATATTTCTCCAATTCCGCTTCGTGGTCCACTGGCAAGCATACGAACATCATTGGCAATTTTATTTAAAGAAACGGCTAGCTGCTTTAAAGCACCGTGCGATTCAACAATAGCATCATGCGCAGCTAAGGCTTCAAATTTATTTTTAGCAGTTATAAATGGCAATCCAGTAAAGGATGAAATATAGGAGGCTACATTAACATCATACCCTACTGGTGTGTTAATACCTGTTCCAACTGCAGTACCTCCTAGTGCTAACTCGCTTAAATGTGGTAAGGTGTTTTTCAATGCTTTAAGGCCATGTTCTAATTGCGATGCATAGCCACTAAATTCTTGCCCCAGTGTTAAAGGAGTAGCATCCATTAAATGAGTACGTCCTATTTTTACAACAGTATCGAATTCCTTTGCTTTAGCAGAAAGTGTTTTATGTAATTGCGATACACCAGGAATCGTAACTTCAACGAGCTTTTTATAAGCCGCGATGTGCATTCCTGTGGGAAATGTATCGTTAGAGGATTGTGATTTATTAACATCATCGTTGGGTTGTAGCGTTTTTTCTCCTTCTCCTATGGTGTTACCAGCAAGTTGATGTGCTCGATTTGCAATAACTTCGTTTAAATTCATGTTGCTTTGCGTCCCACTTCCTGTCTGCCATATTACCAAAGGAAATTGATCGTCGTGAGTTCCATTCAATATTTCATCGCACACACGCGCTATGAGGTTTCTCTTTTCTTCACTTAAAACACCCAATTCACAATTTGAATAGGCAGCAGCTTTCTTTAAGTATGCGAAGCCATAAACTATTTCCAGTGGCATTGATGCAGGTGTTCCAATTTTAAAATTATTTCGTGAACGTTCTGTTTGAGCACCCCATAGCTTATGCGAAGGGACTTTTACCTCACCCATTGTGTCTTTTTCAATCCTGAATTCCATATTGGTTGTTATTTATGTGCGAAACTATACAAAGGTAGTTAAATCGGTACTTTTACTCAATGCTTCAAATTGTTAATTTCTGGCAAATAATTTGAAAAGATTTATTGCTTTATCTGAAATAATCATATTATCTTTGGAGCATTCATATAAACACGCATATTATGTTCGATTTTGATCAGTATTTAGGGTTTTTAGCATTCTTAACCATTTTGACAATCGGTTTTTGGCTAATGATTTTTTTAATTTCAATTATTCCCTACTGGATTGGTGGAGCGTTGTACGAAAATTGGAAAATGAAGCGTGACGGTATAACAGTTCAAAGAAAGCCATAATTTTATGGTCGCTATATATTATTAAAAAAGGGATTCACTAAAGTGAATCCCTTTTTTATGTTAGTTTACTTTATCTTTTTAACCCTCGTATCCACCGCCACCACCGTTACTATCAAATCTTTCACTTTTCTTTTTCTCATTGAATCGATATGTAAATGTCAATCTGAACTGTCGTTCTCGCCACTGAAACTCACTGTTACTAGTAAAAGTATCCGTTTCAGTAAAAGATTTACGTTTCCTCGAATTAAGTAGGTCGCTTACATTAAATGCGAGCGTTCCGTTATCATCCATAATGTCTTTACTTAGGGCAAGGTTCAAAGAAAATATTCCTTGACTCGTTGTTTGTGAATTATTTCTCGGGCCGCGATAACTTCCGTTTGTCTGCCAATCAACATTCCCAGGTAAGGTTATTTTTACACTGCCTCTAGCAAACCAGCTCGTATCTTCATTGCCATAATCAACATTGTTAAAAGTTCCCTCGGTAACAAACTTGAAGAAATTAAAACTTCCATTAAAACGCAGCCATTTTTTTGGGTTATACAAAAGACCCGCTTCAAAACCGTAGCGACTATTCGTAGATAGGTTAATTGGGATGGTGCGAATAATAGGAACACCATTTTGAGTGCTTAGTCCAGTGTCTTCCTGAACCCTCTCAAAGGAGTCTGTTTCATATTGATAATAAACAGAAGTAGATAAGGTAATTTTACGTCCCCAGCGTTTTAAGTATCCTAGATCAAAGGCACTCGCAAAGGCAGGATTTAGATCGGGATTCCCTTGAAATACATTGGCCTCACTCGATCTTGATGGAAATGGATTTATATACCAGCTACGTGGACGGTTAATTCTTCTATTGTAGCCCAACGTTATATCCTCATCTTTAGCTAATTCGTAAATTAAATTGACTGTTGGAAAAAGACCAACATAGTTCTTGTCGAAATTTAAGTTAATTTCTGTGCCCTCTGTTGTAATGAGGTTTTCTGCATCTACTTTTCCTTTAAGCTCTGTATTCTCTAAGCGCAATCCCAATAGAAATGAAAAATTGCCAAACTTATTTCCGTATTGAGAGTAGACAGCGTTCACATTTTCATTATAAGTAAATATATTGGAAAGGCTATCGTTTCGTACAAAGGCGCCACTTGTGCCAACTTCTTGAAAAAGTACATAATCTGTTGTACTCTCCTCGAATGTACCTCTATAGCCTGCCTCAAATTGAGCATTTTCACCAAGCGGTAACACATAGTCTGCCTGAACCAAATATTCCTCTTGATCTTCTTTATTGATAATGTCTTCCGAAGATAACCGCAGGTTGCTGGGAAAAGTCATCACTTCACCAATAAGCGACTGCTCTGTTTCTTCACCATTTTCATATTGAAAATCGACGGTTAGTTTGTGTCCCTTTTCATTAAAATTATTGACGTAGTTTAAAGAGAATTGATAGCTTTTGTCGTCTTCTGTTTCTGTTTCTGTGCGCACCGTGGTTAAAGCCAAATCATTCGCTGCGGTAAACTCACTTGTATTATTGGTTGTAACTGTCTTATTCTTTCCCGTTCTAAAAAAGCCAATTGCTGTAATTGAAGAGGCATCAGTAATGAAATACTCAACGCCTAAATTTGTATTAAAACCTTCGTTTAATCGATCGTAAACTCGGTCTTCGCGTAGCATTGGATTTTGAACGGATGGAGAAAAATAGCGGTTTTCATAGGTAGCATTTCCAGGCGACTTTTGATAACGAATTCCAGAGGTGTTAAATATATTGAATTTGTCTGTTCTCAGGTTAAAATTAGTAGTTAGGCCACTTTGCAATGGGAAACCATAATTGGCTGTAAAAGAACCATTAAGTCCAAGTGTCTTTTCTTTCCTTAGGATAATATTTAAAATTCCTGCGGTGCCTTCAGCATCATATCGCGCAGAAGGTGATGTTATTACTTCCACACGCTCTATAGCGTCTGCAGGTAATTGCCTTAGTGCATCAGTAGACCCAAAGCCTGCTATGGCAGATGGTTTACCGTTAATTAGCACCCTTACATTTTCATTTCCTCTAAGGCTTATAGCACCTTCAATATCAACGGTGACAGATGGAATGTTGTTTAGGGCTTCACCCACATTAGCACCACTTGTAGTAAGGTCTTTTCCAATATTATATATCTTTTTATCAAGTCGAATCTGAACTTCTGTAGTTTCAGCGCGTATAAGTACTTCATCAAGGCTTTCACTATCAATGGCAAGTGAAACAGGAGGAAGTTTGGTGTTTTTAAATAACGATCTATCTGTTAGTGATTTTGTCTTATATGAAATAAACTCGAACTGAATGGTATAAACCCCGGCAGGCACGGTAATACTATAATTTCCTTTCGTGTCTGAAATGCCACCATTTACAATGTTCCCAGATTGGTTAATAAAAGCTATAGTCGCATACTCTAAGGCTAGATTTGTACCTTCTTCAACGATGTTTCCCGTAACTATAATTTCGGTGTTTTGAGCCGTCTGAGCAGATAGTATTACTGAGATGAAGATAAAGAATAATAAGAATTTCTGTTTCATTCGTTTTTTACTTAAGTCCAAGTGAAAGTATCACTTTGTTTGATACCTAATAGTTAGATTTTTGTTAAAAAAACCAGTGCATTGAATAGGTGTGAAAAAGGCTCGCTGGGCTTAAATAATTTCATTTATTTTCTCCAAAGGTCTTGCTATTACCGCTTTACTTTTATTAACGACAATAGGGCGTTGAATAAGTTTCGGTTCAGCCACCATCGCTTTAATAATCTCAGAATCACTCATCTGTTTTCCTTTGTAAGTTTCTTTCCATATTTTCTCTGCAGTCCTCACCAATTCAATTGGTTTAATAGCAAGAAGTGCTATTAGTTCTGAAAGAGATTCAAATGTGAAGGGGGTCTTCATATAATTTACAATGGTTACATCTTTGTTTGAACTCTCGAAAAAAACAGCGCATTCTCGCGATTTAGAACAGCGTGGATTGTGGTAGATGGTTATCATAGTTGAAAATTTATAGTGTTTACATTATTATGGAAGTATTTAGAGCTCTAACGCTTTCAATTCTAGAGCATAATCGTACTGTAAGTCCTCATGAAGCATCGACACTTTCTTTTTTATAAATACGATTTGCCGTTCATATAAATTGGTGAGAGTCACATTGCTTCGAATGGGTGGAGTAAAGTCTTTTAACGATTTACAAAAGTAGAGCAACAACTCTACTTCGGTCTCTTTTTTAGGAGAATACCGACTGTACTTTTTAACACCTCTCAATATTTTCCGAACGCTTTTTTTAATATAGAAATATGAATTGGTATTTATTTCCCAAAACTGTTGGTCCATTTCTTCTTTAATACCTTTAATAAAGGCTTCTTCATCTTCAGATTCGAACAACAGATAGGTAAGGAGTTCCTTGTTCTCTTTCTTGAAACGGGATAAACGCAGGCAGAGAGCAGTAAGATCCTCTTGAGATTTAAAAGTAAGTTCCTTTTTGATTTCGGTAATAGTGGCTGCTTTCATTTCTTTTTTTAAAAGATAATCTATCTAAATTCACTCGCAATGGGCCTCACGTCTAAACGCATTCATCGCATTCAATCTAAGAGTCCTAACTCTTGTAGCCGATGTTCAAGATGTACATCTTCAGTGAAGTGAATGGTCTGAAATCCTAAGTTATTGGCTGCAATAATATTCTTATAATTGTCATCGATGAAAATGGATTCTTCAGCTTTTAAATTATACCGCTCCAATAGGAGCAAGTAAATTTCTTTATTCGGCTTGATCATTTTTTCATCTCCAGAAACTACAATCCCTTCAAATTCTTTAAAAAAACCAAAGCGTTCGAGAGCTATCGGAAAGGTTTCACCAGACCAGTTCGTGAGTCCGAAAAGACGATACTTCTTTCGGTCGAATTGACTTAGAATTTTCGTGTTTTCAGAAATTTCATCTTTTAACATTACTTCCCAACCGTCATAAAACTGCTGAATCATCTTACGTTCTTCGGGAAATTTCTCTTGAAGAATTCTTGTGCCTTCAGCCAGTGTTCGTCCTGCGTCTTGCTCAATATTCCAAGGCTCCGTACAGATGTTTTTTAAGAAAGACTCCATTTTTTCATCATCATTAAATAGATCCTTGAATAAGTAACGTGGATTCCAGTCTACTAAAACACCACCAAAATCGAATATTATGTTTTTTATCTTCATAACGGGACGCAAATTAGTTTGGAAATAGGGTTTTGTCCAGGCCCGGAACAATTCTCAATGCATTTTTATAATATACTTTCTTAAGGACATCGTCTGGGAGGTCTAGCCCATACATGGGCCAGTACGCATGGTATTTTTTATGGTAGGGGAAATATTCATCATCACTTTCCAAGACCCTAAAATACGTGGGAAATTCATTTGGTTTCCAGCTATCTTTTCCGAAGAGAATGCGGTCTTGGTATTTTATAAAGAAGGCCTTGGCGAAACGCGGTTGCCTGCCTAATTCGGCTATAATAGCACCAATACCCACGTTCATATTGGGAATCTCGTCTAATAGTGTTCCAAGCTTTCCGAGATCATTTGCCAACCAACCCATATGAGCATTGATAAATATTGTCTTTGGGTGTTTCTTAAACATGCGGTGTTGTTCATTCATTAATTGCTCCCAAGGAGCGGGATTGTTTGCCTCACGCTTCCTGTTAGGTTTCGTTTTTAATTCAAGCCAGCGCTCATTATCACCATCGAAAGGATCCCAAAATGATTTTGGATCTGCAGTATGTATGAGTACTGGAACACTCATTTCGCCACACAGAGCCCAAATAGGGTCAAGGCGCGGATCATCGATTTTTACTCTATTTCCATCAGTATCCTTATATCGTAGGCCTAAACTCTTGTATATTTTCAATCCTCTGGCGCCATTCGAAATATCCTTTCTAAGCTGTGCTACTGCGTTTTTTGTCCAGTCTTTTTTACCAACATTATCGAAATCTACATTTGCGAAAACCACAAAACGATTGGGATAATTGTCTTTTATGTTTTGGACTGACTTTTTAAGATTCGAGCCTGAACGGCCGCTCAGGTTTACCATGATCCCCATGTTCAATGTATCCATTGCCAAAATTACTGGCGACAGATCTTGATTTGACATTCTGTACTGATGCCCGTGCACATCGATAAAAGGAAACTTCGCTTTTTTAATGATTCCACCTGGCACCACCAAAGTAGATTTTGGATTGTATTCTTCAAAAGAGAGGTCTTGAGCCGAACTATTTAATATGACAAAAAGTGCAGCAACAAAAAACAGTGATTTATAAAGCTTCATACATTCAATTAAACTAGAGTTAAAGGTACAACCTTGTACCCGTTTCAAGTACATTTTAGCATCTCTTTAACTTCTTTAATTATACCATACTGCATATCGTTCTCTCCGAAGCTCCAACGCCAATTGTGCCTCCATTTTAAGAGCCTCAGATCTCGTGGTCATTGCAGGAATATGATTGTAAAGACTCGGTCTTAAATACATGCCGTATTTTTCAACAAGATTTGACGAAAGTTTATACCCCTTCTTGTTTCTATGTCCCGTTTTATGCTGTAAAAAACGTTCTTTGGGCGATTTACTGGTCATACCGACGTACAAACATTGTAAAACGCCATTAAATTGTGGGTTGGCTGTTCTAAATTTTAAACTCTCCGTAAAGACTTTTTTAGACAATTCTATCACATAGACATGATATTGACCTTTCGACATTTTTTAACTATTAATTGTACTCTTAGCAAACGCTAGAGTTCATCGCTTTTTTCCTTTTGTCCAGACATCATTAAAAAGGCTTTCAGAAATCCGTCAATGTGTCCATTGAGCATAGCGTCAGTATTTCCTGTTTCGAAACCGGTTCGCACGTCTTTCACCAACTTGTATGGATGCAAAACATAGTTTCGAATTTGAGATCCCCATTCGATGGCCATCTTGCTGTCTTCAATTTCTGCTCGCTGCGCTTGTTGCTTCCGAAGTTCTATTTCATACAACTGCGATTTTAGCATTTGCATAGCTTTTTCTCGATTTTCCAATTGAGAGCGCGTTTCAGAGTTATGAATTACAATACCGCTGGGCTTGTGCGTTAAAATGGCTTTTGTTTCTACTTTGTTAACATTTTGACCACCTGCGCCGCCTGAACGGGCAAAATCCCAGGAAAGATCGGCAGGATTAATATCAATTTGAATGGAATCATCCACTAAAGGGTATACATAAACAGAGGCAAAGCTTGTATGTCGTTTGGCATTGCTGTCAAAAGGAGAGATTCGAACAAGGCGGTGTACGCCATTTTCACTTTTTAGCCAACCAAAAGCATATTCTCCTGCAATTTCTACAGTCACTGTTTTAATTCCGGCAACGTCCCCTTGTTGAAAATTAAGTTCTTTTACTTTAAATCCGTTTCTTTCCGCCCACATCAGGTACATTCTCATAAGCATCTCTGCCCAGTCACAACTTTCTGTGCCGCCTGCACCAGCGGTAATCTGCAATACTGCACTTAAATCGTCACCTTCCTCGCTAAGCATGTTTCGAAATTCGAGCGCTTCAACAACTTCAAGCGCGCTGTTAAAGGATGTTTCAAGGTTTTCCTCGGTTCCTTCACCTTCCTTAAAGAATTCAAGTATTATCTCGGCGTCATCTGTTAAAGAAACAGCTGTGTCGTAGTCTGAAACCCACTTCTTTTTAAGCCGAAGCACTTTCATAAAAGCTTCCGCTTCTCTTGGGTTATTCCAAAAATTAGGATCGAAGGTTTTTTCTTCCTCGTTGGTAATTTCTATTCGCTTTCCAGCAACGTCAAAGATACCTCCTTAACGCATCCTGTCGATCCCTTAGATCTTTTATGTGATCTTGTGTAATCATTGTATGGCCCAAGAAGATGGGGTGTTTAGTTGATTTAGGTACATAATAACAACTGTAAAAGTAGCGGTTCTTTTATCAAATTAAAAGTGAATCATCTGCGATTTTGATTTTATTTTTTGACTAGAATAAAGAATCAATAGAGACAAATTATGAGGGTCGTCTTTATATGTTTCGCGGGGCCATAGAAATGAGGGTTTAGAAACTAGTTAAAAGATTCTGATTTTGATAAATAAATTACTTAATTTTAGCTTCATTAGTTTCTTCTTTTGTGTGAGGTTTTTATTTTAGCCTTCCATACTGTATCGATTGGTTTCAAGGAGAACCTGTCGTTGAAAAAATACTTCTTATGATGAAAAAAATAATTTACTTGTTTCTCTTCTTAGGAAGTATGAGTTGCTGGTCTCAATTTCTTGACGCAAAGAAAAATCTTGAAAAATTTAATGGCTTTTTTGATTTTCATTATTCTGACGAAACAGGTAAAATCTACCTTGAGGTAGATAGGCTAGATACCGAATTTCTTTATGTTCATTCACTAAGCACAGGTTTAGGGTCAAATGACTTAGGTCTTGATCGAGGTCAGTTAGGCGATGGGGTTCTCGTTAAATTTGTGAAGAGCGGCGATAAGATTTTACTAATTCAGCAAAATGTGAATTATCGGGCGATTACAGATAATTTGCTTGAAAAGAGATCGACAGAACAAGCATTTGGAAGATCTGTTTTATTTGGATTTCAAATTAAAGAGACAAAGGGACAAACATACGTTATAGATTTCACCCCATTTCTAATGTTGGATGCTCATGGTGTGGCTCAAAATCTAAAGCGAAATAAGGAGGGTATCTATAAACTTGATAAAACGAGAAATACTGTTTGGATGGAAAACACGAAGGCTTTTCCTAAAAATGTAGAATTCGAAGCCATGCTTACCTTTGTTGGTGAACCTGTTGGAAAGAAGTTAGCAACGGTTATTCCAGATGCTAGATCGGTTACAGTTATACAGCATCACAGTTTCGTAGCCTTACCAGATATCGGTTATAAAATGAGGCGTTTTGATCCTCGTTGCGGTTCTTATCCAATGAGTTATCTAGATTATAGCACACCAATCTGGGAACCAATCAAGAAACGATTTATTACAAGACATCGCCTAGAGAAAAAATCAAATGGAATTAATACGGGCTTAATAGAAGCCGTGGAGCCCATTATTTATTACCTCGATCGTGGGGCACCAGAACCCATACGCTCTGCTTTAATGGAGGGTGCTAGCTGGTGGAATGAAGCCTTTACGGCTATTGGTTATAAAGATGCGTTTCAGGTGAAATTACTACCCGAGGATGCCGATCCTATGGATTTACGTTACAATGTAATTCAATGGGTGCATCGCTCTACCCGCGGTTGGAGTTATGGATCTACAATTAACGACCCGAGAACGGGAGAAATTATTAAAGGGCATGTGAGTTTAGGAAGTTTGCGTATTAGACAAGATTTTTTGATTGCACAGGCACTTATGAATAAGCCATTTTCAGAACGTGATGACAACTACAAACCGATGCTTGAAATGGCATTAAGCCGAATACGACAGCTTTCAGCTCACGAAGTTGGGCACACGCTAGGTTTTGCTCATAACTTTGCAGCTAGCACCTTAAATAGGGCGAGTGTTATGGATTATCCTCATCCTACATTACGTTTAAAGGACGGTGAAGTTGATTTTAGTAATGCCTATGCAAAAGGAATTGGGGAATGGGATAAGGTAACCGTGGCTTACAGTTATGGCGATATCCCGAATTCTGTAGATGAGAATACAGCCTTGACAAGCCTGTTAGATGAGGCTTTTTCTAAAGGGATGCGATTTATATCAGATAAAGACGCAAGATCCCAAGGAGGAGCGCATGCAAAGGCACATCTATGGGATAATGGAGAAAGTGCGTCTACAGAACTGCTTGAATTACTAAGGCTTCGTAAGACAGCGATTGCCAATTTTGGGAAGGACAATATTCGTAATGGAGAACCTTTGTCAGTATTGGAAGACGTTTTTGTACCTCTATACTTTTACCACAGGTATCAGACCGAAGCAGCAGTAAAGCTAATTGGTGGAATGAATTATGAATACAGCGTAAAAGGAAAAGATTTTGAGCCATCTTCGGTACTTTCCGAGGTGGATCAAAGCGATGCATTGGCTGCCGTTATGAAGACCTTAGAGGCAAAAACGCTTATGATACCTAAAGAGCAGTTGGCACTTTTCCCTCCCAGGGCATTTGGATATGCTCGAACGCGCGAATCATTTAAAAGTAAAAATGATGTGGCTTTTGATGCTATTGGCGCAGCGGCAACTTCAGCAGAAATGACGCTTGCATTACTTCTTCATCCGAAAAGATCAAATAGGTTAATACAGCAACAGGCGTTGAGTGAATCTGCTTTTGGTTTGGATAAGGTTTTAGAGGCATTAAACGTTACTGTCTTTAGCGCTGAGAGCACAACTGCTTATGAGAAGGAGGTAAACAATTCAATTCAATTTGTAACCCTCACTCGTTTGATGAACTTGGCCTCAAGTACTATGGCTATTGCGCAAGTCAAGTCTCAAGTCAATGCATTTATGGATGGCCTTTTTTCCGACTTTGCTGAAAAAGGAGATGATTTTTCCAAGCAACTAGCAAGAGAGATTACAGCTTATAGAGAACATCCTGAAACTTTTAAAGTGGTTCAATCATCTAAAATACCAGATGGGAGTCCTATAGGGAGTTTTGAATGCTACTACGATTAGGTTAGAAATTAGAACGTCTACTTCGACAAGGTTCAGCGCGAGCGGCCAAGAACAAGTCGTTGAGAGAAATAAGAACAAAGATGAACCTCAAAGAACTGATACTAGTACATTGGGATTCTAGAAAACAATAAATTTTTAAAATAAGTATGATTATAGATTTACGAAGTGACACGGTCACTAAGCCTGGTGATGGAATGTTAACCGCAATGATGAGCGCGGAAACTGGAGATGATGTTTATAAAGAAGACCCTTCTGTAAACGAGCTGGAAGCGAGAGTAGCCCAGATGTTTGGAATGGAAGCTGCTTTGTTTTTTCCGACAGGTAGTATGGCTAATCAGGCGGCAATAAAATTACATACGCAACCAGGGGAGCAACTAGTATGTGATAAATGGGCACATGTCTACAATTATGAGGGAGGTGGTGTTTCATTTAATAGTGGTGTTTCTTGTAAGTTAATTGATGGGCATAGAGGGATGATCACTGCAAGTCAAGTATTAGAATCAATAAACCCTCCAGACTTTTATCACAGCCCACTTACTTCGTTGGTTTGTATTGAAAATACAACCAATAAGGGCGGAGGAGCTTGTTACGATCTCGAAGAATTAAAAAAGATAAAAAAGGTTTGCGATGCACATGATTTAGGGCTTCATTTAGATGGTGCACGTTTAATGAATGCAATTGTGGCGAATAATGAAAACCCGGAGGATTATGGTAACATTTTCGATACAATCTCAATCTGCTTCAGCAAGGGCCTTGGAACCCCTTTAGGTACTGTTTTAGTTGGGAAGAATACGCTTATGCAAAATGCTATTCGAGTTCGGAAGGTACTTGGAGGAGGTATGCGTCAAGTTGGTTACATTGCGGCAGCGGGTCTTTATGCATTGGACAATAACATAAAGCGATTGGCAGATGATCATCAGAAGGCATTAGAGATTGCTGCCTGTTTAGAGCAACAGGAATATGTAAAGAGCCTTGAGAAAACAGAAACGAATATTGTTATCTTTTACCTTAATGACGAACATTCAGAAGAAAAATTCATGAACGATTTACTCAAAGAAAATATTAAAATAAGCAATATGGGACATGGGAAGTTGCGAATCGTGACGCATCTCGATTATACAGACGCTATGCATACACGTTTCCTAAACGTTCTAAGTAGTTACTTATAATTAATCTGGTGTAAGGGAAGAATAGCATGTTGTGTTTGTTGAAACAATATTTTTAACGTTTCTTCCAATAGATCACTTTTGACACCTTTAGGTTTGCAGATGTATTTCCTGTAGTTCCATATAATTTTTACGAGTGTTATTGGTCTATTTTTCCTTTGTAAATGGCAGACGAAAATCGAATGTTTAGAACGAATAAATAAATACTTTTAGCAATACTTTTTGAATTAAAAGAGTAAGTGTGCATTGCTTATTTGAGTTTTATATTAGGTTCAAATTCACTATTTTGCACAACTATAAATGATCTAATTAATTATGAAAAATATAATCGCAGGCTGCATTGCTTCTCTAATATTTATCACGTCCTGTACGACGAAAGAAACTGCTAAAAAATCTATGACTCTTACGCCCCCTAGTGCTCAAAAAATTGCAAAGAACCTTGAAATTCATAATGATAGCAGAATCGATAATTATTATTGGTTAAATAATCGCGATGACGAAGAAGTAATTGATTATCTAGAAAGAGAAAATGATTACTACACTAAAATGACTGCGCATACAAAAGCGTTTCAAACCGACTTGTTTGAAGAAATGAAGGCTAGGATCAAGGAGGATGATGAATCTGTGCCATATAAATTGCGGGGCTATTTTTATATTACGCGTTACGAAATCGGAAAAGATTACCCTATCTACACCCGTAAGAAAGATTCTCTAGATGCTCCTGAGGAAATACTCTTTGATGTAAATGAAATGGCCAAAGGTCACTCTTATTATAACCTTAGTGGTATGAATATAAGTGAGGACAATCGTTTGGTTTCATTTGGTGTGGACACATTGAGTCGCCGAAAGTATACTATTTTCATAAAGGATTTAGAAACAGGAGACATTCTTGAAGAAAAAATACCTTTAACCACTGGTAGTTCGGTCTGGGCAAACGATAATAAAACATTGTTTTATACACGAAAGGATGAGAAGACACTCCGGTCCAATCAAATATTCAAGCATGTCTTAGGCACCAACCAAACCGAAGATTCTTTGGTTTACACCGAGGAGGATGACACTTTTGGCACGTATGTTTATAAAACAAAATCGAAAGAATATTTGATTATTGGCTCTTACAGTACCCTCACCTCAGAGTTTAGATTTGTAAAAGCAAACGAACCAAATGAAGAATTTAAAATATTTCAGCCGAGGGAAAGAGGATTAGAATATAGCATCTATCATTATGACGATCGTTTTTATGTGCTGACAAATTTAGAGGAGGCAACAAACTTTAGATTGATGAAAACCTCTGAAGAAAACACAACAAAGGAGTATTGGACCGACATGTTGCCGCATCGTGAAAATGTTTTATTAGAAGACATTGATATTTTTAAGGACTATTTGGTGGTTAGTGAACGTTCAAACGGGTTAAATGAGATTCGGATTATTCGATGGGATGCTAAGGAAGATTATTACCTGCCTTTTGATAATGAAACCTATACCGCTGGAACTGGCGGGAATCCAGAATTTGACACTGAAGTTTTACGCTATGGTTATAATTCATTGACAACGCCTTCGTCAGTGCTCGATTTTAACATGAAGACCCGAGAAAAGACGGTTGTAAAGGAAACAGAAGTATTAGGGGGTCAGTTTGATAAAACGAACTACGAGTCCAAGCGGTTATGGGCGACAAGTGCAGATGGAGCTAAGATTCCAATTTCAATGGTATATCGAAAAGGGATAAAAATGGATGGTACGAATCCTTTGTTGCTGTATGGATATGGTTCTTATGGATCCACGATAGACCCTTATTTTTCATCGGTGCGATTAAGTTTACTGGATAGAGGTTTTATTTATGCAATTGCGCATGTTCGTGGCAGTGAATATCTTGGAAGGGAATGGTATGAAAATGGAAAACTTCTTAAAAAGAAGAATACGTTTACCGACTTTATTGATGTTTCTAAATTTTTAATTTCTGAAAAGTATACTTCAAAAAACCATTTATATGCATCAGGAGGCTCGGCAGGTGGTTTGCTTATGGGATCGATTGTGAATATGGCGCCCGAACTTTACAATGGAGTAATTGCATCTGTACCTTTTGTGGATGTGGTTACGACGATGTTAGACGACAGTATTCCGCTAACAACAGGAGAATACGACGAATGGGGCAATCCTAACGAATTAGAATATTATAATTATATAAAGTCGTATTCCCCCTATGATAATGTAAGGTCTAGAGAATATCCAAACATGCTTGTAACCACTGGACTTCATGACAGCCAGGTTCAGTATTGGGAACCAGCCAAATGGGTCGCTAAATTAAGAGAATTCAAAAAAGGGAATACAGTTTTACTGCTTCAAACAAATATGGATGCGGGTCATGGAGGAGCTTCTGGAAGGTTTGAAGCTTTAAAGGAAGTTGCGATGGACTATTCATTTCTACTCGATTTGGAGGGGATTAAGGAGTAATAAAAATAATTCCGTACCTTTGCACCGTTATAAAATTGAGTGTTATCGCTCGATTTTTTACAATAATCCCTGTATGAAAGAAGATATAAAAGCCCATAATAGTGTTTTAGATTTAATCGGAAATACCCCGTTGATAAAGCTGAATAGAATCGCAGCGAAGATGAAGGGCAATTATTTTGCCAAGGTTGAAGCTTTTAATCCAGGGCATTCAGCAAAAGACCGAATCGCATTATACATTATCGAACAGGCTGAAAAAGAAGGCATTCTTAAGCCAGGTGATACCATTATTGAAACCACCTCTGGAAATACGGGTTTTAGTATTGCTATGGTTAGTATCATTAAAGGGTATAAGTGTATTCTTGCAGTGAGTTCTAAATCATCGCCTGATAAAATAGATATGCTGAAGTCGATGGGTGCTATCGTTTATGTATGTCCAGCGAATGTCCCAGCAGATGATTCTAGGTCTTATTACGAAGTGGCGAAACGTTTGCATAAGGAGACAGCCGGGTCGGTATATATTAATCAATATTTCAACAAACTGAATACAGATGCTCATTACCTATCTACAGGTCCAGAAATATGGGAGCAAACAAATGGAAAAATAACGCATTTTGTTGCCTGTAGTGGTACAGGAGGTACGATTTCAGGAACTGCACGTTATCTAAAGGAACAGAATCCAAATATAAAGGTTCTCGGTATAGATGCGTTTGGTTCAGTATTGAAGAAATATCACGAAACCAGAGAGTTTGATTCGAATGAAATTTATCCATACCGTATAGAAGGTTTGGGTAAAAATTTAATTCCGTCTGCAACAGATTTCGATTCCATAGACGAGTTTACCAAGGTTACCGACGAAAGCAGTGCTCATATGGCACGGAAGCTTTCAAAAACAGAGGGCTTATTCGTAGGCTATACGAGTGGTGCGGCAATGCAAGGAGTGATTCAGTTGGAAGAGGCTGGTGTGTTTGATGAAAACAGTAACGTTGTAGTACTCTTTCCAGATCATGGATCTCGATATATGAGCAAGGTTTATAATGACGATTGGATGAAAGAACAAGGGTTTTTCGATGCTGAAAATAAGGAAGCCGCGAGTATCGAATATATCAAATAAAATGTATCAATATACTTTACGAGCCGTCTACCTATTAGGGATGGCTTTTTTTATGTTCCATCCTTAACTAAAAAGAATATTGTAATCCTGATTAATTTACTTAATTTTGTCCCTTATTAAAAAAGATAGTTTCATGAGAGATTTGTTCGAAAAAATATACAGAGATAAAGGGCCACTTGGAAAATGGGCAGAACAAGCTGAGGGCTATTTTGTTTTTCCAAAATTGGAAGGACCTATCTCCAACCGGATGAGCTTTAGAGGAAAAAAGGTCATTACATGGAGTATAAATGATTACTTAGGTCTTGCCAACAATGCTGAGGTTCGGAAAGTAGATGCAGAGGCAGCAGCAGCATACGGATCTGCTTATCCTATGGGCGCGAGAATGATGAGCGGGCATACCGACTTGCATGAACAATTACAACGAGAACTTGCCGCTTTTGTAAGCAAAGAAGCTGCTTATCTTTTAAATTTTGGGTATCAAGGTATGGTTTCGACCATAGATGCTTTGGTTTCTAAAGATGATGTTATTGTATATGATGTAGATGCGCATGCATGCATTATAGACGGTGTTCGATTGCACTTAGGACAGCGTTTTACATACAAGCATAACGATCTGGAAAGTATCGAGAAAAACTTGATGAGAGCAACAAAAATGGCTGAAAAAACAGGTGGAGGAATTTTATTGATTTCTGAAGGTGTTTTTGGTATGAGAGGGGAACAAGGGAAATTAAAAGAAATCGTTGCGCTCAAGAAAAAATATAATTTTAGATTCTTTGTTGATGATGCCCATGGGTTTGGAACACTTGGTAAGACGGGAGCTGGAGCAGGTGAGGAGCAAGGAGTACAAGATCAAATAGATGTATATTTCGCAACCTTTGCGAAATCTATGGCCAGTACAGGCGCTTTTATTGCAGGTGATGAGGAGATTATGAATTACCTGAAATACAATCTTCGCTCTCAGATGTTTGCAAAATCACTACAAATGCAATTGGTGGTTGGTGCCTTGAAGAGACTAGACATGTTGCGTACGATGCCATCACTGAAAGAAAAGCTTTGGGAAAATGTAAATGCGTTGCAAGATGGTTTAAAGAGCAAAGGGTTCGATATTGGAACCACTCAGAGCTGTGTTACGCCAGTTTACTTAAAAGGTAGTATTCCAGAAGCCATGGCTTTGGTTAAAGACCTGCGTGAAAATCATGGTGTATTTTGTTCTATTGTTGTGTATCCAGTAATACCGAAAGGTTTAATATTACTGCGCATGATTCCTACTTCGACTCATACCAAAGAAGATATTGATGAGACTTTGGTGGCTTTTTCTTCGATAAGAGAACGATTAGAAAACGGAACTTACAAACGTCTTTCGGCTTCTGTGGCGGCCGCTATGGGAGAATAATCTATAGTTAAGATAGTTTATAATATTTATCAAAACACCGCCTCACAAGGGCGGTTTTTTGGTATTCTATGACCTCAGGACTTCATTCAAAAAAACTTGTAAATAGCCATGCGGAAGGGAATCTTTTTCGATAAGCTTCTTGAAATTTATCGGTCACTTATTTGTGAAGAATACATTTTGAATACAGTCTAGAGTGATTTTCTGAAGGTACTTCTTTCTTTATGCTGAACTGGGCTATAGTCCTTCCAAAGCAATTGGACCGCTGTATTTTCTATCAGTTCTGGATTTGTTTCTACCGTATGAATTCCTTTCGAATTAAAAAGATTTTGCATTTCTTCAAAAATAATGGCCGTAACCCCTTTGCCTTGATATTCTGGGTCAATACCAATTAAATAAAAAGCGGCGTTTTCATTCTTTTTTTGAGCCTTTAAAATATGAATCCATCCAATAGGCATTAATTTGCCGTTTGCTTTTTTAAGTGCCTTTGAGAATGAAGGCATAACCACTGAAAAGGCGATTAGCTTGCCGTTTTTATCGTTAATGCAGGTAATATAATCGGGGTTAATGAAACTGAAGTATTTCTTTTTGTAATAATCAATTTGATACTGTTGAATAGGTACAAAAGTTTGCAAAGAATTATAGGTTTTGTTCAATAAGTCAAACATATCGTCAACGAAGGGAAGTATTTCTTTTTTATTTTTGAACCGAACAACTTTTAATTCGTATCGTTCCCGAATGATTCGCGAGAATTTCTTGACTTTTTCAAATGCCTCTTTTGGAATGCTCAGCCTGTATTCAACCCAAGTAGCCTGTTTTTCGAACCCTAGTTGTTCAAAATGTTTGGCATAATATGGATAATGATACCAGGTAATCATGGTGTTGAGCTCATCGAAACCTTTGGTAAGAACACCAGCCTTTTCCATATTAGAAAAGCCAACAGGGCCTTCAGCATATTCTAGTTTATGTGATCGGCCAATTTCATAAACTTTTTCTAGTAGTGCCTTGGTTACCTCAATATCATCAATCATATCAAGCCAGCCAAACCGAACTTTCTTTTTACCTATTTCATCTATCTCTAAATGATTTATTATTACCGCAATTCTGCCAACAGGCTTTTTGTCTTTGTATGCTATGTAATAGGTTGCCTCTGCATTTTTAAAAACAGGGTTTTTAGCAGTATCAAGAGTTTCCATTTCATCATTAATCAAAGGAGGGACCCAATACTGGCAATCCTTGTATAACCGGAATGGCAACATAACAAACTGTTTCAGTTCTTTCTTAGAAGAAATATTTTTAATAATAATCATATAAAAAACTACCTATTACCTATTTATACTACTGTCAATATCATTTTCAAAACCACTGTTCTTTTTCTTTTTCTTTTTTCTCTTCCTTTTCTTTTTCGCGCCATCTTCCATCCCAGCCTCAATTCTTTCTTTTTTCAACTTTTTTCCAGCCTTGCCTTTTTCTTCAATATACTCATCTTCTCCGTGCATGTCAAAACGATAAGCCATTCCTATTCTTCCGTAAAGAAGAGAGGGGGTGTCTTTAACGTTTGCTACAATCGACGCATCTACATGAAAATTTTCATTTATTAGCGCAGCAGCACCACCTCGAAAAATTTGATCTGCATAAAAGTCGCTTTTAAAACCTTGGTTTTCAATAAAAATAGAAAACCAATTTGTTAGTGTGTGAGTTAATGTAAGGACATACCCATAAGAAGGTGTATCTGTGGTGATACGGTCAATAACGATGTTTGTTACGAATACAAATCCTCCCTTCCAGTTGTTTTGAGTCGAAATAACAAACTTTGGGCTAATACTACTTTCTGGTTCCGGAGTGAACGGATTCTCGGCAAAATCAAAATTAGCTCCCGCATAAAATGAAATCGCAGGAATAAAATCTTTCCATTGAAATTTATTATTCGCTTTCCAGTTATATAAATTTGGTCCATCGAGGATCATTTTTTTGTATGGATCGTAAAATAAGTACTTAACCCCTAATGTGTTACTTCTGAAATTGCGTTCGGTATACTTTGTGGAGATTGCTCCACGATTATCAGTAACTGAATTTGACTGAAACGCACCAATAAGGCTAACCTCTAATTCTTCCTTCCAAAATCCATATCGTATGGCATAGTCAATGCCAAATACGCCTGTCTCTGTTTTGAGTAATTCATGCTTCTCTTTTCCAAAGGCGATCCCACTTTCAAATTGAAGCACTTTTTTTCCAACAGAGAATGCCCCTTGCGAAGCACCTGGTCTATTATTATTTATAGTCTCCGTATATTGCGCTTGAGCCGGATAAAATACAATTAGAAATAAAAAAGAAAGACAATAAAGACTCGTCTTCATAAAAGTTTGGTTTAGCTCAAAGATATAAGATTTTATCATTTATTTAATAGTTGACTTTCTTCTTTTTATCAATCAATTCTTACTTTTGGAAAAGATTTATAAAGTATGGAGACTTTTGTCAAAACAATTTTCATTGTTCTTCTTGGATATTATAGTTTAAAGTTTTTATTTAAGCTGGCTATGCCTTACCTAATGCGCTATATCACTAAGAAAGCAAGTCAAAAATTTGGTGATGCATTTGGACAGCAACCTCAAAAAAATAGTAAAACAGAGGAAGGAGATGTTAGTATAGATAAAATCCCTTCTTCCAAATCAAAAAATAAAAATACAGTGGGTGAGTATGTTGATTTTGAAGAAGTAGATTAATATTTACTATTTCATTTTTCTAATGGGGAAAGTCTAGTTGTTTTTTTATAATTTACCCACTTCGTAATTTATAACAATCTCATGCAGTTTTATTTTAAGAAATTTCTTCCACATCTTGTTGTTTCACTTTTATTCATAGTTACGTCACTGATTTATTTCAACCCTGTTTTACAAGGAAAAAAAATATATCAAAGTGATATTGTACAATACAGCGGGATGGCCAAGCAACTTGTCGACTATCGCGAAACCACGGGAAAAGAGACGTATTGGACAGATACTTCTTTTGGCGGGATGCCAACATACCAACTTGGCGCAAAATATCCTCACAATTATATTAAAAAGCTAGACTTATTCCTACGGTTTTTACCTCGACCAGCCGACTACTTGTTTCTCTATTTCATTGGAATGTATATCTTGTTCTTGGTATTAAAAGTGGATTACAAGCTGGCTTTCCTAGGTGCGCTTGCCTTTGGTTTTTCCACTTATTTAATTATAATTTTAGGAGTTGGTCATAATGCCAAAGCCCATGCTATTGCATACATGCCACTCGTTTTAAGCGGTGTAATACTCACCTTTAGAGCTAGGTATTTTTATGGATTTCTTTTAACCACTATTGCTATGGCTTTAGAGTTGGTATCTAATCATTTTCAAATGACCTACTACTTGCTGTTCATTGTAATTTGCATTGGGGTTGCTTATTTAGTCGATGCCTATAAAAAACAAATGTTAGTTCATTATGGAAAGGCGATTTTGGTTATGATCGCAGGCGTTCTTATAGCATTAGGCTTAAATGCCACCAATTTGATGGCAACTAAAGAATATGCCGATACGTCGACAAGAGGCAAGAGCGAGCTTACGATTGATCCAGATGGAAGCCCAAAAGAGCTAACAAATGGTCTTGATTACGATTATATTACAGAATATAGCTATGGAATTATAGAGAGTTTTAACTTATTCATTCCGAGATTTATGGGAGGTGGGTCTGGAGATTCTTTGCCAAGTGATTCTAAAGCTTTAGATGAAATTTTGAAATTAGGAGCCTCTCCACAAGAGGCTAATGAAATAGTATCCCAATTGCCAGCATATTGGGGAGACCAACCTATAGTGGCTGCTCCGGCTTATATTGGATCGATTATTATTTTTCTAGCTGTTCTTGCTCTTTTCTTGGTTCATGGAAGAATCAAATGGTGGATTACTGCTGCTTTTTTATTGAGCTTATTTTTGTCTTGGGGAAAGAATTTTAGTTTTTTAACGGAGTTCTTTATTGATTATGTGCCCTTGTACGATAAGTTTAGAGCCGTGTCTTCAATTCAAGTGATTATTGAGCTTGTTGTTCCTGTTCTGGCGGTTCTTGGACTACACCAATGGTTTAATTCTTACGTTTCTGATGAAAAAAAGAAGAAAGCCCTGGTTCAATCGGTAAGCATAGTAGGTGGATTAACATTGGTTTTTATTTTTTTCAAATCCAGCTTATTTGATTTTAGTAGTATCTATGATCAAATGATTAGGGAACAACTCGGAATTGCAGTTTTAGACGCAGTTCGCGAGGATAGAATGCATTTGCTCACTGTCGATGCTGTTCGATCCCTAGCATTCGTTTTAATAGCAGCTGGTGCCTTGTGGTTTTTCTTTACATCTAAAATAAAAGAAATCACTGCTATTGGTGTTTTAACATTTTTAATAGTTTTAGACCTAGGTCTGGTCGATAGGCGTTATGTAAATAATGATGATTTTGTGTCGGCTAGGCTTATGGAACAACCCTTTCAAAAAAATGGGGCAGATGAGCAGATTTTGAAGGATGAGGGGCATTATAGAGTATACGATCTAGCAAATAGAGGAAATCCAGCCAGGGCTAGCTATTACCACAATTCATTAGGTGGCTATCATGCAGCAAAGCCAAGACGTTATCAAGAAATTGACGATTTTTATATTAGCCAGGGTGATATCGGGATATTAAATATGATGAATGTAAGATACATAATAACCCAAAATAAGAACGGTGGGCCTTATGCTCAGCGAAACCCTTATGCTAATGGAAATGCTTGGTTTGTTGAAAATGCCCTAATGGCCGAAACTGCTAACGATGAGATGAGGCTTTTGGACAGTTTGAATTCAAAAACAACGGCGGTTATTAATCGAGAGTTTATGGATTTGATTCCAGCGAAAGATATTGTTAGAGATAGCACAGCTTCGATTGCATTAGTTTCGTATCAACCAGAGCATTTAGTGTATGAGGCATCCACCAATTCTGAGCAACTTGCCATTTTTTCTGAAGTGTATTATTCAAAAGGTTGGAACGCTTATATCAATGATCAACCGGCTACCTACTTTAGAGCAGACTATCTTCTAAGAGCAATGTCGATACCTGCCGGAACGAATAAAATTGAATTTAAATTTCAACCTCAGGTTATAGAAATTGGAAGTAATGTTAGTCTTGGGAGTAGTATTCTTTTGGCACTTATCTTCGCAGGAGGAATGTATTATAAATCGAGAAAGAAGGAAATTGTCACCAAAACAAGTTCCTGTTGAAGCGTATTCTCATCATAACATATTATTGGCCTCCCGCAGGTGGACCTGGCGTGCAACGCTGGTTGCAATTTGTTAGGTACTTCAAAGACTTTGATATAGCGCCTATTGTCTATGTTCCAGAGAATCCAAGTTATCCATTAATAGATGAAAGTTTTGAGAAAGAAGTGCCTTCTGAGGTCACTGTAATTAAACGTCCAATTAAGGAGCCATATCGCTTTGCTAAAGTACTTTCAGGAAAGAAAACGAGACAAATAAGTAGTGGAATCATTTCGAATGAAAAACAATCGTTTGTTGAAAAACTATTGCTTTTTGTGCGAGGAAATTATTTTATTCCTGATGCGAGAGTTGGATGGGTAAAACCATCTGTGTCTTTTTTGAAAGAATATATTTCTGAAAATCCAGTAGATGTTATAATAACGAGTGGCCCTCCACATAGTCTACATTTAATCGGATTAAAACTGAAGAAAGAATTAAACCTGAAGTGGATTGCAGATTTTCGTGATCCATGGACTACAATTCATTACCACAAATCACTACGGTTAATGGATAAAGCCAAGAAGAAGCATAAGGCCTTAGAAAAGGAGATTCTTACAGAGGCACATTTAATTGTGGTCACAAGCCCTACCACAAAAAAAGAGTTTGAAGCAATTACCAGTAGGCCAATTGAAGTAATTACCAATGGGTATGGCGAATCCTCTGTAAAACCGCAAACATTAGACGGTTCTTTTTCTATTTCTCATATTGGTTCCTTATTAAGTGAACGAAACCCGAAAATCTTATGGGAGGTGCTTTCTGAAATTACTTCGGAAAACATCGATTTTAAAAGAGACCTAGAACTGAAGCTAGCGGGAAATGTGAGCAAAGAGGTCCTAGAGAGTATTTTTAATACCGGATTGAAATCTAATTGCAAACTACTGGGATATGTATCGCATTCGGAAGCGCTTCAATTACAACGAAATTCGGGTGTGCTTCTTATCGTTGAAATTGATAGCGAGGATACTAAATCAATCATTCCAGGGAAATTATTTGAATATCTAGCTGCAAATCGTCCTATTCTTGCTTTAGGGCCTAAAGCGAGTGATATGGAGGATATTATTCATGAGACGAAGAGCGGAAAATTTTATGATTACAGCCAAGCGGAGCTATTAAAAGCACACATTCTTCAATTGTATGCAGACTATAAAAGCGGTTCTCTTATAAGTTCCTCTGAAGGCGTTGAAAAATATAGTAGGAGGGAACTTACGAAGCGCATGTCAGAAATAATAAAAAGCATATAAAAAAACTCCCACTCGGCTTAATACCGAATGAGAGTTTCAAATTAACAAAACAACTAAAAAGTGTTATAATCCTCTTCTTCTTGTTGAAGACCTGCCTTGGGGATTGATGCTACTGCTCCGGTTTTTAGATAGATTCGATTCTGAACTTGTACTTCTATTTACAGTTCGGTTTCTGCTTTTATTTGTATTTGCTTCTGTTCTTGAAGACCCCCTAGCGACCGAAGATAAGGGCTTCCCATTTGTAAAAGCACTCGATCTATTTCTGTTTGCACTTCTAATATTAGATGTGTTTCTTCCTCTCATAGTTGAACTAGGTCTATTTCTATCCACTTTTCCATTAGTGGCTAAAGGCCTGGCTTTTGCCGTATTCCCTCTACGTCCAGAATCCGTTATCGTTGTATTTCTCCGATTTGATTTGTAACGATCATTTCTTGCAGTGCGACCATTTTTATAATGCAATCGACTGCCCGGTCTGTGAAAACCTCTTCTGCCATTTTGATATGCAACGCGATTACGGTTTTTATAATAATACCTATGATTTTCGTAGCTATAGCGCATGGGCCTGTAATACCTTCTGTAGGGGTCGTTATAGACAATACAATTTGAGTAAAATGGAGCGCTATAATATGCGTGCCATGGCCGATATACATAAAATGGATTGTACGCATTTATAAATCCAGTAGTATGGAGGTAATGACCATAGTAGTTATAGGTTATAAACAGGCCGCCAACGCGAACGATCCGACGATTTTTATAGTGGATATCAATCGTACCCGCTCGCGAAATCCTTCCATAATGATCGTAATAAATAGCCACGTTTTCTATTTGTGTTACGGCGCCATAATCATCATACTGTATATACATTTCATAATCGTATCCCCCGTTAAAACTAATGTTTACATGTGGCGAGCCGGCACTCACTTGAACTTGTCGACTATTGTAAGGGCCCACATAAGAGAAGTCAAATTGACCATCTGTAAAAACAGAAAATTCAACACCGCCCTCTTCAAAAATATATGCTCTACCATCGTAAGGATTGTAATTATTGTTTTCTGAAGCTTCGGAATTGTTTGCAATTCCATTTGATGTTATTCCCATTAATAGGAATCCGAATACTAGGGTTGCTAATTTTTTCATAACTGTAGTTTTAAGTGATACTTACTTTAATTTTATGGTCAGACCTGTACGTTCAGGTTAATTACAACGACCGTGCCATAAAGTTCAAGACACTAGTTGTTAGATTTTTATGATGTAAGTGTTCTCATCGCACGTGGATGGGGCAGGACTATTAAAATAAAGGGAGCTTGTTAAACTTTGGTCAAAAAAAATCCGCCTAAACCATTTTACTGGTCCGGCGGAAACTTAACTAATCAAACAAAGATTTTAATTTTTTTCTATAATGTATAAACTAATCTATTATAAAGTAATTGTTAATTGATACAATTCAATCATCGTGCCAACTCTAAAAAAGACTGCTAAATAGCTGTGGAATTATGTTTTTTTTAACATTAAATAGAAGACGGCATTATAAGTATGTTAATTACATGTAACACGGCTAAATAAAAACATATACCCTTTGTATTAGTATTTTTCTAGCGAGTAAATATAACGAGATAATATGCCTTATTTTCTTTATATTTTCTCTCTTAAATAGGGAGCTGTAATAGATTTAATGCTTTTTGCAACTTCTTCAGGGGTGCCCTGAGCAATTACTTCTCCGCCCCGAATTCCGCCTTCAATTCCTAGATCAATAATATGATCGGCACATTTAACTAGGTCCATATTGTGTTCAACAACAACGACCGTGTGGCCTTTGTCAAGCAAGGCATAAAAGGAAGCTAAAAGCTTCTTGATATCATGAAAGTGCAAACCGGTGGTAGGTTCGTCAAAAATAAACAAGGCCTTTTCTTTCGTAGTACCTTTTAAAAGAAATGAAGCTAATTTAATACGTTGTGCTTCTCCACCAGATAACGTAGAAGAGCTTTGACCGAGTTGTACATACCCCAAACCAACATCCTGCAGTGGCTTTAGTTTGTTGGTAATTCTCTTTTCACCCTGTAGGTCGAAGAATCCAATTGCATCATCCACGGTCATGGTTAGAATATCATGAATATTCTTCTCATGAAATTTCACTTCTAAGGTTTCCTTTTTAAAGCGCCTTCCATGACAGGTGTCACAAGTTAAATGCACATCGGCCATAAATTGCATTTCAATAGTAACTTCGCCATCTCCTTTGCAATTTTCACATCTTCCACCGTCCACGTTAAATGAGAAATGTTTTGGTTTGTATGCACGAATCTCGGATAACTTCTGTGAAGCAAAGAGGTTCCGAATATCGTCATATGCCTTGATGTAGGTAACCGGATTCGACCTACTAGAACGGCCTATGGGATTTTGGTCAATAAATTCAACACTTTTAATTGTCTCAAAATTCCCTTCTAAGGAGGTAAACTGTCCAGGTTTTGAACCATAGCCTCCTATTTCTCGAAGCAACGCTGGGTATAATATTTTCTTGACGAGGGTGCTTTTTCCACTTCCTGAAACACCAGTTACCGCTGTAAATACTCCTAGCGGAAAACGAGCATTAATATTTTTCAGATTGTTTTGACGAGCTCCAATAACATCTATACTCTTTGTCCAAGACCTTCTTTTCTTCGGTACTGAAATTTCTAAGGTGCCATTTAAGTAGTCGGCCGTTAATGAATTGGATTTTAATATTTCAGTATAAGATCCAGTAGCAACAACCTCGCCTCCAAAAGTACCCGCTTCTGGCCCGATATCTATAATTTCATCGGCTGCCTTCATAATATCTTCATCATGCTCCACAACAATAACGGTGTTACCGAGTTTTTGAAGCGATTTTAAGACATCTATTAGCCGTTCTGTATCTTTTGGATGTAATCCAATACTAGGTTCGTCTAGTATATACATAGAGCCTACCAAACTACTTCCTAATGATGTTGCAAGGTTAATACGCTGAGACTCTCCTCCCGATAGTGTGTTGGATTTACGATTTAATGTTAAGTAACTAAGCCCCACGTTCATTAAGAAAGAAAGACGGTTGTTTATTTCAATTAGCAACCTTTTTGCAACGACTTTGTCATATTTGTTGAGTTTCAGATTACTGAAAAAAGACGCCACTTCATCCAAAGGCAATGCTACTAACTCCTGTATTGATATGCCTCCCACTTTAACATATGCGGCTTCTGGCCGGAGTCTTCTTCCTTCACAAACGCTACATTTTGTTTTACCCCGATAGCGTGATAACATGACCCGATTCTGAATTTTGTAATTTTTTGACTCCAGACCCTTGAAGAAGGTATTGAGTCCGTCAAAAAAATTATTTCCAGACCAAACCAATTCCTTTTGCTCTTCAGACAGTTCAAACCATGGCTTATGAATCGGAAAATTAAATTTATATGCGTTATTGACTAACTGATCTCTGTACCAGCTCATACTTTCACCACGCCAGGGGTAGATTGCATTATCGTATATCGAAAGTCCTGTGTTGGGAACGACTAGACCTGCATCAATTCCAATGACATCGCCGTAGCCTTCACAATTGGGACAGGCACCAAAGGGATTGTTAAAACTAAATAAGTGCTGGTTTGGTTCTACAAAACTAAGTCCATCGGCTTCAAATCGATTGTTAAATCCTGTGATTTGTTCATTGGCTAGATCTTCAATAAACAGTTCTCCTTTACCTTCAAAAAAGGCCATTTGAATGGCGTCGGCCAAACGATTGTAAAAATCTTCATCGTCAAGAGTGATAACTCTATCAATTACAAGTGCTATTTTATCGTTCGATGAAAGCACCTTCACTTCATCAATCCTCATCACCTCACTATTTAATTTTACTCTAGAATAGCCCTGTTGTGCAAGCGCATTCAATTTGTTTTCCATGCTTCTACCTTCCTCTAAGTGGATAGGAGCAAGGAGTAGGAGTTTGCTTCTTAATTGAAATTCTTTGATAAAGACAACAACATCAGTAACTGTGTCTTTTTTAACTTCTCGACCAGAAACAGGTGATATGGTTTTACCAATTCTCGTAAATAAAAGTTTCAGATAATCATAGATTTCTGTCGATGTACCAACTGTGGAACGCGGATTCGTTGAATTTACTTTTTGTTCAATGGCAATAGCAGGGGAGATGCCCTTAATGGAATCTACTTTAGGCTTATCCAATTTACCTAGAAACTGTCTGGCATATGACGAAAGGCTTTCTACATATCTCCGCTGACCTTCTGCGTATAATGTATCAAATGCTAAAGTTGATTTTCCACTACCCGAAAGGCCTGTTATAACGACCAATTTGTTTCTTGGAATAACAACCGAGATGTTTTTTAGGTTGTGCAACCTAGCCCCTCGAATTACAATGTTTTTTTTAATGTCTATGTTTTCGATATCCAATTTTCGACTTGTTTTAATCCAATTTTGCAAAGATAGTACATTGATTTCGTGATTAAAACTCTAGGTTGATTATATTTTTTTAGTGATTTAGCTAACTTTTTTTTGCTATTGTGGGCTCTTTGTTGTTATATTTACCACAGTTATTATTTAAACCTAAATATTCGCCTATAGCATATTACTACTTTTTATAATTGATTTTATTACAACTAAGCAGCCCTATTTAAGTTGTTTATATTAAAAAAAAAGTATTGATATGAAAAAAATCACAAACAGTGATGCGCTATTAGTAAGCGCATATATCGGAGGCGATGAATCTGCTATTTCAGCGTTAGTTACTCGACACAAACAAAGAATCTTCAGTTTTATATATTCCAAAGTATACGACCGTGATATCACGGAGGATATTTTTCAAGATACCTTTATAAAGGTCATTAGAACTCTAAAAAGAGGGGCATATAATGAGGAAGGCAAATTTTTGCCATGGGTCATGCGAATTGCACATAATTTGGTAATCGATCATTTCAGAAAGAATAATAGAATGCCAAAATTTGAAAACACAGGTGATTTCAATATCTTTTCTGTGTTATCAGACTCCTCGTTGAATGCTGAAAAAAGCATGATAAAAGGGCAGGTGGAAAGCGATGTGAGGCGCTTAATTGAAGAGCTTCCTGACGATCAAAAAACGGTCCTCTTAATGCGAATATATAGAGACATGAGTTTTAAAGAAATTAGTGAACAAACGGGTGTTAGTATAAATACTGCCTTGGGTCGAATGCGCTACGCACTAATTAACTTACGTAAGGTAATTGATAAGCATAATATTATATTGACAAATTGATGCAATAAAGTGTTTTTTGGTGCGTTAAAGATAGCAATAACCACTAAACAATGTTTTATGCAAAAACTATACTTTGACACTTCACATTTGGAGCGTGTGGATGAAAAATTAGCTCCGAGAGAAGAAACGATTCAATTTATTCTCGATTATTCGAAGGCTTTAAGTGTTTTAAATTTCGGTAAATTGAAGTTTGAAGCACTTCTAAACTAAACTTTGACCCTCTTTAATTTTTTAATTTTGGAGGGTTTTTTTGTGTCTTATAATTACTTTCTTTTGTTTTTAAAATAGGCGTCTATTACCGTTTTTCTTCCTATTGTTTTCGTTATAATGTCCTTATCCAAGTCCCATGCTCTAGCTGGAGAATATTGCCGCCCATACCAAATGATTTGAAGGTGTAGGCTATTCCAAAGTTCTTCTGGAAATAATCTTTTCGCATCTTTTTCAGTTTGCACCACGTTCTTCCCGTTCGTGAGCCCCCAACGATACATCAACCTGTGAATGTGCGTGTCTACTGGGAATGCTGGAATATTAAATGCTTGCGACATAACGACACTCGCTGTTTTATGTCCAACCGCTGGAAAAGATTCTAGGGCCTCAAAGCTAGCCGGAACGACACCCTTATATTTTTCTATTAGAATTTTTGACAGGCCATAAATACCTTTTGACTTCATAGGTGATAATCCGACGGGTTTAATAATCTCTCGAATTTCTTCAATAGATAATTTCACCATATCGTAGGGATTATCGGCAATTTCAAACAAAAGTGGTGTTATTTTATTTACGCGTACATCAGTACTTTGGGCAGAAAGCAATACGGCAATAAGCAATGTATAAGGATCCTTGTGATCTAATGGAATAGGGATTTCTGGATATAACTCTTCTAAGGTGTTAATGACGAAGTTTACCTTTTCTTTTTTGGTCATTTTGATTACTTTTATACAAAAATAAGCTAAATGAACACATTACAAGTAGGAGACAAAGTACCAAATTTTATTTCTTCAGATCAACATGGAAATACAGTGGCATTGTCAGATTTTAAAGGGAAGAAGCTCGTGGTGTTTTTTTATCCTGCTGCAAGTACCCCTACGTGTACAGTGGAAGCTTGTAATTTAAGAGATCATTATAAGGAACTTCAGGATGCGGGATATGAAATACTTGGGGTGAGCAAAGATACTGAGCGGAAACAGAAAAATTTTAGTGATAAATATAATTTTCCTTTTCCATTGCTTGCTGATACTGATAGAGAGGTTATCGAGACTTTTGGTGTTTGGGGGACAAAAAAGTTTATGGGACGTGTTTACGATGGCATACACAGGAAATCATTTGTTATAAATGAAGAGGGGATTGTTTCAAAAGTGATTGACAAAGTGAAGAGCAAAGAACACGCGCGTCAGATCTTAGATTAACCTTCAATTTTCGTTTTGTTTTCACGATAGCCGAAAAGTTTTTTATCTCTTATAATTTCTGAAACCCCTTTTGGCAGCATGTCGCCCCAACCTTTTTCACCATTTTCAATCATAGAGAGTACTTTACGAGAGAAAATATTAAGAATTTCCGGGTTATAGTCAACTATGTCTACCACTTTTCCATTGTATTTGAAGAATTTATAAAGCTCTTTCATACGAGGATGTACCTTAAGATTTTCACTGTTTGTGTATTTTCCTGTTTCAGGGTTCTTCATAGGATATAAATAAACTTTTAGATCCTTAAAGAATAGTTTTCCAAATGCTTCCAAAATTCCACCACTAAGATGACGATAGTATTGCTCGTCAAATATATCAATAAGGTTATTTACACCCATTGCTAGGCCGAGGCGCATTTTCGTGTAGCGTGAAAAGTATTCTACAACCTTGTAATACTCTTGGAAATTTGATATCATCACCGAATGCCCCAATGAGCATAATAATTTTGCACGATGCATAAAGTCCTCTTCATCAATTTCACCCTCAGCGCGCAGATTAGATAATGTAATTTCAAAAATCACCTCTGTGCGATCTTCATCGACCCTGTTTTCGCTGAGAAACATTTTATATGATTTCTCATACATGTCGATATTAACCTTCGTTACAGGACGAAAACTACCTCTGAAAGCAAGGATGTTTTTTTTGTATAATATCTTAGCTGGAAGAATGTTTCTGCCATCAGGCCCAAACATTACGGCGTCTGTCATTCCGTTTTTAATAAGCTGCAAACTCATTAAACGGTTATCAATGTTTTCAAACCTTGGACCAGAAAAATTAATAGTGTCGATCTCGAGCTTATCTTTATCGATGTGATCATATAAATAGCGAAGAAGCTTGTTTGGCGCATCGAATTTGTAATAGGCACTATATATTAAGTTTACGCCTAAAATCCCAAGTGTTTTTTGTTGTAAAATAGCATCATTTTCATGAAAACGAATATGTAGGGTTATTTCATTATACTCTTCATTTGGATCTACTTGATAGCGAATTCCAACCCAACCGTGACCTTTGTATTTCTTTGCAAAATCAATAGTAGATACAGTATTTGCATAAGTGAAGAACAGTTTGTTTGGATGCTTCTCTCGCTTAATGCGCTCTTCTATCAGATTGCTTTCATGATGGAGCATTTTTTTTAACCTAGATTCAGTTACATACCTTCGATCATTCTCAATTCCATATATGGCATCACTAAAGTCTTTATCGTATGCAGATACGGTCTTTGCAATGGTTCCTGAAGCTCCACCTGCTCGAAAAAAGTTACGAACCGTTTCTTGACCAGCTCCAATTTCAGCAAAGGTTCCGTAGATATTTTCGTTGAGATTTATTCGAAGCGCTTTATTTCTAATGGAGGGAACATCTTCGAATTTCTTATCTCCTGAAATATATTTAGGCATAGCAATTGTTTGTTATTGTACTTGCATGTAAAGGTATTGAATTAGTCACTTAAAGAAAAATATATACTTCTTTTAACTTTACAAACATGCTTCTATGTTTAGGACTTTTATTTTATTTCTTTTTAAACCATTTACAGATATAAAACTTGCACTCTTTTGGAAACCTAAATATGTTACTCTGAAAATATAAAACGAAGAAAATATAAAATAAAACACCTATTGTTTCGCACAGGACTATAATAAGCTATAATTTTAGATCATTAAAAAGAATATATGGAAGTTACTTTTCTAGGTACTGGAACATCGCAAGGAATTCCTATTATTGGGAGCAATCACCCCGTTTGTAAGAGTTCAAACCCGAAGGATAAAAGGCTGCGAGTTTCTGTGTTATTACGTTGGGGAAATTTCAGTTATGTGATTGATTGTGGTCCAGATTTCCGGCAGCAAATGCTTCGGGAGGAGGTAGAAAAAATACACGGGGTTTTGCTAACGCACGAGCACAGTGATCATACAGCGGGAATCGATGATATTCGGCCCTATTATTTTAGGCAAGGTAATATCCCTTTTTATGCCGAAAAAAGAGTTTTTAATGCATTGCATGAAAGATTCAGTTATATCTTTGCAACGAAAAATAAATATCCAGGGGCACCTACAATCGATGAAATCGAGATCGACGAAAATTCGAATTTTGTAATTGGAAACAAAAACGTGACCGTGCTTAGAGCGTTTCATGATCGTTTGCCTGTGCTGGGGTTTAAGATTGAAGGTTTTACCTACCTAACGGATGTAAAGACCATATCAGATGTGGAAATAAAAAAAATAAAGAATACGAAAGTTTTGGTTATTAATGCATTAAGAGTAGAGCCACATTACTCTCACTTTAATCTGTCCGAAGCACTAGCGTTTATTGAAAAAGTAAGGCCAGGGGTTGCCTATTTAACACACATTAGCCATTTATTGGGATTTCATGATGAGGTTGAAAAACAACTCCCAGAGAACGTCTTTTTAAGCTACGACAATTTAAAAATTACTGTATAAGTTATGAAGAATAAAATTTTTATGTACCTCTTTTTTTTCGCATTGTTATTTGTCATATTTCAATATATGAACGAAAAAACAATCTACGAATCTCAAGATAAGAAGATAAAAGCGCTAACTGAAAAGAAAATTATAGGTTTAGATTCGATTGATATATTAAATGATAGAATTGCCAATCTAAATTATTTTACTCTTCAAGGAAATGAAAATGCCATGACTTATTTCGAAAACTTAGGACTCGATCCTTTGCAAGTAGAACAGCAAGTTGCAGATGCAATCTATGACAGAGTATTAGAAGATGGTGGAAACAGCTTAATACCATTCAAAGGGGCCAAAGGAACTATGAAAATTAACAAATTAAAATTCCTGAATCATCGATGGATAATAGCCGATTTTTCTGATGGTACGTCCTGGGGGGAAATGATTGTGGAATACTTTTTTGATGATAAAATGGAGCTCCAATTAACTGTAAATGGTTCGGTTTTGTATCCTAATTAGAAGATAGGCCATTCGCTTTGCCCATTGAGAGAAGAAAGACTAATTAACTTTCAACCTTCCAACTCACATCTAATTGTTTTCTCAATACTCAAGTCTAGTATCTTAAATCTATTTCCCAGTATTTTCAAGCCATTCTTTAAACTCATGAAAGTTCTGCGGGGCAACACCATGGCCCACAGGGAATTCTGAATAGGTACTATGGATATTTAAATTCTTTAAAAAAGGTTCTGTTTTTCGCGCCCAATCAACCGGTATTACTTGATCTACACTGCCATGAGACGAATATATTTTTAAATTGTTGAAATTGTTATTTTCATAACCATCTAAAAGCAGATCTTCATTAATGTAACCACTTAGACCGATTACATTTTTTATTTTCTCAGGATAGCTTAAAGCTACTGAAAAACTCAATATCGTACCTTGACTAAAGCCCAAAAGGGTGATATTGTCTTTCTGCACATTGTATTTGTCAATTATTTCATCAATACAATCCCTGATTAGATCTCTCGATTTTATAGCTTGTTCGGTATCACTAAATTTCCCATCCGAGCTGTCAAAATATATAGTATACCATGCATTTCCTGATGGTTGCATAGAAATAGGGGCCTTTAATGCGATAATGCTATAGTGATCGGGCAATTCTCTTGCAAAAGAAAAAAGGTCATTTTCATCACTGCCAAAACCGTGCAGCATTATAATAACCGGTGAGGCTTCATTAGGATTAGACGCCGCCTTGTAATTGTGTTCGAGTGATAAGTGTTGCTTCATTGTTTCTTAAATAAAGTATGTCGTTACCACTGAGGTTATTCAGCAACTAACGACATCATGCAATGTTGATTTTATTATCCGATATTCTTAAACCATTCTTGAAAGTGCCCGCCGAGGTATGGGACAGGTTTTTTTTCACCTTGGATAGCTCCAACAAATCCTAAAACCCAAAACACGATTAAACCGAGTTCAAATATCCAACCTAATACAGCGATATCAACAAACGGGTTAATGATACCTAATAAAAACGAAAGTAAATTTATTCCTAGTGCTTGTCTAAGGTGAAAGGTTGCATATGTCGTTTTGCTATTGTTATTCATTATATAGGCTATGATCCAACCCACAGGAGTTAAATAGGATATAATTGCGACGGTTTTTCCGTTATCTGAAGATGTTTGTGACATAATAAAGTATTTAGTAGTTATGGAAATTATAAGCTCAATATAAACTATCTAATCTAAAAAGGTAAACCATTGTTGAAATTTTTCACTTAAAAATGGGATCCCCTTTTTTTTACCCTGTATCGCCATAATGAGCGAATACATTACAAAAACGATACTTGCTATTTGAAGCATGTCGCCTGTTAAGAGATTCATATTAAATTGGGCTGCGAGTGAAATGATCCATAGAATGATAATTCCAAACATGTTTTTTAAATGCCAAGTGGCAAAGGCATCTTTTTCATTGCTATTCATTGAAGCTGCAATTAAGAACCCAACGAAGGTTGCATACGCTAGTATTGCTTTGTTTTTTCCGGGAATTGATTCTGCCATGATTAAAGTATTAGCAGTTTTTTATTCGCATAAATTCCGTACGCTTTTCCTTTTAACCTACTTTTTAGAAATGCAGCGTTTTTTGATGTTGAAAGGATATCGTCCTCTTTTAACGTCCATTCGATGTTCGGGTCGAAGAGGGTGATATTGGCTTTCGAGCCTTCCTTTAATTCCTCCTCTACACATCCAAATACACCTCTCAGGGCAGTGAGTGCAGTAATGGTTGTTTCTAGGTCAATAAGACTGTTTAACGCACCAAAAGCGCTTTCTAAACCGACGCTTCCAAAAAATGCATGATCAAATTCTGTTTTTTTATTTTCAATATCAATAGGATCGTGGTCACTCGTAACACCGTCAATTACGCCTTCTTTTAGACCTTTGAGCAACGCCTTGGTATCGTCTTTTGTTCGCAGTGGGGGCATCAATTTATAATTCGTATCGAAACTCTCCAGTGCATCGTCTGTAAGATATAAGTTGGCCACTGCAACACTGCAGCTCACATCAAGTCCTTTCGTCTTGGCATCTTTTATAAGCTCAACCGATTTCTTTGTTGATATGGTGGGGATGTGGAGTTTTCCTCCTGTATATTCTAATATAGATAAATCTCTAGCTATTTGAAGCGATTCGGCTAAGGCTGGAATCCCTTTCAAGCCTAAACGAGTGCTATTAATTTCTTCATTCATCATTCCTCCTTTCGCAACTAATTTTTCTAAAGGAAAGGACTGCACCATTCCATTAAAACCCTGTGCATATTGTAGCGCAATTTTTAATAGGTTGGGGTTCTGTATGGGTTTTTTGTAGTCATAGAAGGATATGGCACCTTCGTTCTTCATGTCAAATAATTCGGCTAAATCCACACCTTTGCTTTCTATAGTGAGTGCGCCGATAGGGTGGAGGTCGACCGCATGCCCGCTTGCTTTCGATTTTAAATACTGTATCGTTGCTTTACTGTCTGTTACCGGAAAGGTATTTGCATTTACAGCAACTTCGGTGAAACCACTTAAAGCAGCTGTATTCAATCCATTTTCAATAGTTTCACGTTCTTCAAACCCAGGTTCGCCAAAGGATACGCTGGGATCGAACCAGCCTTTAGAGATATGTAGATTGGGAAGAAAAATCTCTTTCTCCTTACCAGATTTGGTAATCTTGGCTCCAATTTTTTTTATCACGCCACTTTCAATTAAAACGTCTCGCTTCTTTAAATGGTGTTTATTGCCTAAGTCGACAATGGTGGCGGATTTTAATAGAATATTCATTTTTTTAAAGATTCAATTAATATACGATAGTCTTCAGTCTTTATACGACATCCACTAACTTTTGTAAAACTTTAATAATAGCATTTCAAAAATGAGAAATAATAGCGCCAAAGCTGCAAATAACTTCCAAAAACTATTGATTGTATTCTCTTTTACAATACTATTAAATAAATCGTTAACGTTGTTAAATACTTCTACTCCTTCCCAGTTTATCGGGTCGGCATATTGAAGAAGGCTTTCATCTCGATTATAATTGTAACTCACATACTCCAGAAACTCTTTATTATTCTCAATATCGTAGGTTCCTGCTATAGAAGGCTCTTCGCTAGTTGTTATATTTACTTGATTTGCTTTCACTTCCTGCATGGGAATATACTTAAATACGCTATCTCTTACCGTTAAAATTTCATCTTGTATCAATGAAACAGGAACCGCGTACTTGTTTGCTATGCCTATGGTATAATAAAGTTTCGACAGTTTTATACTCTGCTGAGCCATATTGTAAATTGTTGGGACGATCAAGGGGGAATTTTGAAAGTTTGAATTTTCAGAGTTGATCGGTGCTGTAAATAAGTAGGTGTTGTTTTTTTGAATTAAAAAGGGATTCCCGTCTTCAATTTTTAGCGCTGAAGTTGCGTTCGTCTCTAGGTTGAAATATGAATTTACTTTTGGATATTGAAAGTTTACAACCCTTTTTTCAAAAACGTCTTCATACAAGGGGTGATCAAAAACGATTTGTGTTATTTTCTTCTCTCGTTTTTTGAATTCGGAAAAGGCTCCTAGCTGAAATACATTCAGTAGATTAGTATAGCTGTTTGTAGTAGCGTCTGCCGATGGAATGATCAATAAACTACCGCCATTGTCGCTAAAAGATTTCAAGGCGGTTACTAGGGAAGGAGGGGTTTCTTTAAGCTCATTAAGAATTACAAAGTTCTGTGATGGTATTTCGCTATAATCCAATTTCTTGAAAGATTGTTGAGAAAAGTTAAACGTCTCTTGATTAAAAATACGCTCTAAAAAATCTGAAGCTGTTTCATTTATTGAAAGAACGTTGAGTTTTTGCACTGTATTAATGCTAAAGAAAAGGGTGTTGTCGAACGACAAGTTTGGATCGGTAAGTTTTAACCTACCCTTAAACCTGCCATTATCTTCAATATCGAAAGTAATTGTGTTTTCTTGATTGTTACTGAAATCTACTTCTGTCTTGGCTATGAGCGTATCTCCTTTATATAAAGAAACAGGGGTGCTTTGGTTGCTTTTTCCATGTGAAGAGACCTTGGCCTTTAATTGAATAATGTTTGACCTTTTTGAGGCAATATAAGCCGTATCGATAGCAAAATTTGCAACCGTATTTGGCACCAGTTTTACCACATCTATCGTCAAATCACTTGGAATTTCAGGTAAAGCTTCTTTTTGCTGAAAGTCTGATACGATTATCAATCGTTTATCGGCATCGAGATCCCTAGAAAATAACTGATTAGCCTTTAATAACACCTCGGTAGGCGTGAGTTGCCTTTGGGAATATGAAACGTCAAGTATGTCATTTTTAAAATCTTGTTGGCTGCTGTTTTTATAGGAAGAATCATTGCTAAACCAGCTAAGGTTCTCCTTGCCAGTAGCACTATCAAATAAATCTTGAACCGCTCGTTGAAGCAAGGGGCCTTTATCTCCTTTTGCCTGCATGCTAAAAGAATTGTCAATATAAAGAACTGTTTCTTTTTTGGTGTTTAAAGCAGTTTGGTTTGCAGTAAAGGGCTGTGCAAATGCAAGAATTAAGAAAGCCATGGCCAGAAGTCGCATCAAGAGCGTGAGCCATTTTTTAAGTTGCGAGCTTTTTCTGGTTTGTATCGTTACTTTCTTAAGAAAGGCAACATTTGTAAAAGCAACCTTTTGAAATCGTCGTAACTGAAAAAGATGAACAATTATTGGAATGAGCAGAAGAAAAAGAGCGTAAAGTAATTCTGGGTGTTTAAACAGCATTCCGGTAATTATTTTTCAAAGATATAAAAAGTAGGGATACAGATATCTCTAATAATTCATTAAAATTTTTCAAAGGCTCCGAGCCCGAAGAGTGCGAAATCATACTTTACAGGGTCTGAAGCATCTAATTTACGCAGCGAATCATCCAATTCACTAACTGCTTTGCCGTCGTTCTGTTTTCTTGAAAGTAACTTGAGTTTTCTTGCCACATTACCACTGTGTACATCGAGAGGGCAGGATAGGAGTGATGGTGATATGTTTTTCCAAATACCAAAATCGACACCGCTATTGTCGTTTCTAACCATCCATCGCAGGTACATGTTAATGCGTTTGGCTGCCGAATTTTTTAAAGGATCACTAATGTGTTTTTGTGTTCTGTCAAGATGAGGAATCTCAAAAAAAACTTTCTTAAACTCGTGAATAGCTGGCTGAAGACTCATTTTTTCTGAGTTTTTAGAAAATACGGCTTCCATTCCACCATGATTCAGATAGATATGCTGGAGTGCTTTTATAAAAAAGCTAAGGTCATATTCGTTGAAAGTACGGTGTTTAAATCCAGAAAATATTTTAGAATTCTTTTCAGAAAAATTCATTACAAAGTCATAAGGCGAATTACCCATGATTCGCATGAGTTTTGTACCATTGTTAATAATACTTTTGCGATTTCCCCAAGCAATTGTCGCAATTAAGAAACCAGAAATTTCAATGTCCTCCTTCAAAGAAAATAGATGTGGTATTTGAATTGGATCACTTTCAATAAAATCAGTATGGTTATACTGAAGTACCTTTTCATCTAGAAATTCTTTTAATTCCTTCTTGTTCATTTAAATGCTTAATCTAGTTTTATTAAAATTCTGCGCGATGGAATGCTTTACATAAATATTGGACTCATATTGTATGTGCGGTTAGAGTGACTCTTTTTCTATACAATTTTACCATCTTGCATGACTAATTTACGATCAGCCATCTCCGCTAATTCCTCATTATGAGTAACGATTACAAAAGTCTGTCCAAAAGTATCTCTTAGTTTAAAAAATAAATGATGCAAATTTTCAGCACTTTCTGTGTCTAAATTTCCACTTGGTTCATCTGCCAAGATAATGGCGGGATTATTAATAAGTGCTCTTGCAACGGCAACGCGCTGCTGTTCACCGCCAGACAACTCATTTGGTTTGTGTGACTCTCGATGAGACAGCCCAAGAAAAGAAAGTAATTCTTTGGCTCTTTTTTCTACTTCAGCTTTGGGAGTGTTTTTTATAAAGCCTGGAATACATACATTTTCAAGTGCCGTAAATTCTGGTAATAATTGGTGAAATTGAAAAATAAACCCAAGGTGCTCATTTCTAAATTTCGCTAAATCCCTTCTGTTTAAACGAGCGATATCGGTGTCGTTAATAACAAGAGATGCGCCATTAGACTGAAACGAATCAAGGGTGCCGATTATTTGAAGTAATGTCGTTTTTCCCGCCCCCGATGCACCTACGACAGATACAATCTCACCTTTGGAGATGGAAAGATCCACCCCTTTTAGCACATGCAATGCGTCGTAATACTTGTGAAGGTTCTTTGCTACTATCATTTATATTTGTTTTCACTGTGAAAGTAATATTTTAGTCTCGATTAAACAATAACTCATCGATCCCTTTTAGAAGAATAGCAGCAATCGTCTTTCACAGTACCCATTTAAATTTGGCACGCAATGTATTCATCCACTTAAGAGTCTTTGTTAAAAATAGATTTCACGTTGTTGTAATCAATGAAGTAGGTAAGCTTTAAAGAGAGCGTGTTTTGTTGTGACTCATTAAATAGGTTGTTTAGGCTTTCTCTATATCCTAAGTTGGAAAGCGCATCAAAATTAAAAATCTGGTTGCGATACAAAAGGGTTGCCTCGCTACCAGGAGCAAATCGCCAGCGAAAGCTTAGATCTAAATTCCAAATATTAAAATTTGCGTTGGGATTGTTTTCTGCAATATCATAATCGACAGGGGATAGGCTCCCATCATCGTTGAGTTCAAAGAAGATGTTTTTACTATAATCTGCTGTACTCCAGAAATTTCTGAAACGCAAGTCAATGGCCTTATATGGGTCAAAATTAAAACTTGCTTGAATAGAGTTTTCTATATTTGTTCGTTCTCTTTGCCCGAAATATATCCCAGTTTCGTTATTTGCTACATATCCAAAATCATTTTCTGTTTTAGACAATTCTGAAGAAACTATTATCAGAAATTTATCTGAAAATCGATATCTCGGGCTCGTCCTTAAAAATCGTGATTCTCGTGGATCATCATTGAAGTATTTTGTGTATCCAACCCTTATATCAATGGCTAATTTTTTTCGATAATCGGATGATATCCATGTATTGCCAGAAAATCGAGATCCGTAGGTAACATAACGTCCAGCAACTCTTGGCTCAAAATAGTTGTTATCTCTGGAGTTATATCCAAAATCACCCCCCAATGCAAAGCGAGATGGTAAAATAAAAAAAGCATCTAAATTTATTTGATTTCTCGTTTGTACGTTGGGTTTGTATAGACGCCGGTGCCGGGCAGTTAATTTAAGCTGATAGGTATTAAAAGTTTTTGTGGGCACAAAAATTTCGTAAGAAGCTCCAGCCGTAAAGTTGTTGTAGTTATTTTGATTACTGATGCCAAAATCATTGATATCATAAGTCTCATTGGCAAAATCATGACCGAATCGATATCTAAAATTCCCTTTTATTCTTTCAATGTCTAGCTCCGATCTAAACCCAGTTGTATTTCCATCAACATCATTTACGTTGCTCATTACGGTGCGCCCGGAAGTACGAAATCTATTTTCTTTGTCGGCAAGATCAAAAACAAAAGCAGACGTATTTGCGTCTCTAAAATCATTTTCGCGGGTTACGTTTGTATTGACAATTGAAATGGATGAGTTGCCATTAAATTGCTGATCAAAGACCAAGACATTGTAGTTTGCTATAGGTTCTACAAGCACTTTTCTTCTATCCAGAGTAAGGGTGTCTTCAATGGTAGCGTATGTTTTTTGAGTAATAGCGTTGAAAAAACCAATTCCCATCCCTGCCTGAGTCCTCCCAGATATTTTGACAGCGTTTAGTAGGTTTACTCTATCTGGATTTTCTATTACATCTTCGTTTGTTTCCAGAGCGCCTACATCACCAGAGGGAGCGCCGCCAACCCTTCTCGAAAAGAAAATCTCACCCTTTCGAAAAAGATCGACTCCTTCCGTAAAGAAGGGCCTGTTTTCATCAAAAATTTGTTCGAAGGGACCTAAATTAAGGGTCACTTCATCAAAGGCTGTTTGCCCAAAATCTGGTATTAATGTTGCATCAAGAGTAAAGCTGTCAGTTAGGCCATATTTCAAATCCAATCCCGCACTAAAATCGGCATCTGTTTTGCCATCAAAATTACTAACTGCGCCTTGAACAAAAGGAAATAACGTTAAACGCACTGGCGGATTAATGGCCCTGATTCCTTTCACCAATCCGCTATATTGCGATTCATTCCCCTTCGTTTTATCAATGAAATTCCAAGTATGGGTCTCATTCTGACTAATTATTTTCCGGTAAAAGTTTACGGCCCAATTTTGTTCATTTATTTCTGGAAAACGCAGCGCATTATACGGGATTTTAAATTCTGCGTACCAACCTTTTAAGTCTTTTGATGTTTTACATTCAAAAACAACGTTATGACTAAAATCAAAATCATTTTGTGTTGCAATAGCATCTCCTATCGTTCCAGCAGCCGTAACAAAGAAATGACTTTCATTAATTCCATCATTGTAGGTGTTTAAGGCAATTGAAAAATGATCTGCTTGAACAAAAATCTCATCTCTTTGAGAAAACTGACTGAATATTTTAGAGGGGTTAGGGTCGAACATATACGCAGCTACATATACGGCTCTATCATCGTAAAGCATTTTTACTTTGGTTTCATAGCCTACAGGAATAACGCCTTCATTTCCTGGCTCATACATGAAGAAATTTTCTGCGAATGGCACGTTTTGCCATACGGTATCATTTAAGATACCGTCAATTTTGGGTGGGGTTGCAATTTTAGTAGCTACAATACTTTTTTTTTCCTGAGAAAAGAGCCCGTGACAGTTTAGGAAAATTATAAGTACTAAAAAAGTTCTTAGCATATTTCTGGGATTCGCTTCATTGAAATTTAATGCTGACAAAACTAATATTCTCAGGTTGGAGAAATATTAAATAAAAGTTAAAAGACAGCGAATTATATTCTCTTTATGAACATGTTATTTTATCTCTTTTTTGACAAAATGTATACTCATAATGACCCCTTTGTTAGTTTAGATGAAACGACAAGAATGTTTGCTTTTTTAGAAGCACACGTTGAGTTTAGCGAGCTTTATATACATGACTTTTTGGGTTGTATATCGTTCTTTAAAACATAAAATAATTTTTATAAATGAATCGCTTTGGGCATCAGTGAAGCAAGGACGTTCGAATATGGGTGAGATATATTTTCGGTATATTTTTTGATTCGGAGTAGTATTATATTTTATAGGATACGACATGGAAGATTCAAAATTTAAATTACTTAGAGAAGGTATTGTTTACGACGCGATAGGAATGCTTTCGATGTCTATTCCTTTTGTTGGAGCGATACTTGACATCTTATGGGCGCCTTATGCCGCAATGAAAATGAGAGATATGTACAAAGGTAAGGAAGGTAAAATCGCCTCTGTTATTGTTTTTATAGAAGAAATACTTCCAGTTACGGACCTTATACCAACCTTCACCATCATGTGGCTATACACCTTCGTCTGGAAGCCTCAAAATCAAAAGAAACCACAAACCATTAAAGCGGAAACAGACGATTAGACGCCGCTTTAGTCCATAAAAAAAGTGCCTGACTTTTAAGAATCAAGCACTTTTTTAAATTATATAACTATTATAGGGAGTTGGTATATGCTAGCACTTTTATCAAATCTTTTTCTTTCTTGAGGTTTAATTTGTTTTTTTGAGCGTACTCTTTCACCTCTTTCTTCATCTTACCAAAGGCATTCAAATTTCCTTTCTTAGAAGAAGGCAATGCTGTAAATGCACCCTGTTCATCCACAAGGTAAAGGAATATTTTTTCTTTGTACAATGCCGCAACATCTGAAGCCATGGAGCTTACCGCTCTTTGAGACGCTATATATTCCTTTTTTATTTTCTTATATAAAGAATATTTCCCTCCCTTATATAAGGGGATAAAATATCCTCTTAATCTATTTTTCTCATTGGTAATATATTCAAACGATTCTTCTCCAATTTGTATCGTAATCTCTGTATTCCTAAGAATGGTTTTTACAATTTTACTTTCCTGGTTCCGCGGGTCCCTGATTTCGAATTCTTCTTTACTCACATTGTACCTTAGACTTTTATTTGAGGCAATTGTTTTTCCTTCAAAGAGAATGTTCCCTGTTAAATATTCTACATTATAATAGGGCGATCCTGTGTAATCATTTTGATTCTCCAATAAATTAACAGTTCTATTAGAAATGTATTCGGCTCGGGAAGGCTCTTGCATTTCGGGTTGTGCTATTGTAGTTACAGAAATTAGCAATGTAAAAATGAGGTAATATAAGACACTAATTTTTTTCATAATAGTACAATTTTTTTAACCAGAATTATAAAGCGAAAATAACGCACACTTTACTATAATAAAATTTTTTTGTAGAAATTAACAGTAATTTAATGTTTCGACCAGAGTTGAAATAACTTCGAGTCATCCCACAAAGGTACTTAGTGTTCTTGAGCTTTTTTTAGTGCCAATTTAACGCCAATCTTCCCTCCGAGCCAAGCCATAGGAATATAGGCCAGAACAATATCTGCTACTGCGAACCAGGTTGGTCCAGCTAGCATATAATTTACCGCAATACCACCTAGAAGAAATAACCCGCCAATGTATAATGCAAACTTCATTTTCTTACTCTCTGCGATCATACTAGCCATTATGGCGCCAACAAAAGTACCCAAAGCATGCGCTAGAAACGGAAAAATAAAATATTCAAATCCTAAGGTTGGCATAACTTCAGCAAAGGCATCCATATCGTTGGGGTCAATACCCGATATTGGAAATATATAAAGCCCCGTTTGTATCAGGCCCATATTCAAACTACTGCCTACGAGCCAACCCAAAACTACAGCCGAAATATTTTTAAAAATGGGATGCATGATTTATTTAATTTAAAACATATGAGAATAAAATCAATCTAGGGCGCTTGTTGATTCATTATTAATTCGAACATATGCTGATTCAATTATATAGACCTCAAGTATTTATCTACCCTTATAATTTCCCGAGTAGATAGAAACAGTACAAACATAAATAATAATAAGGGCAATGTCAATCCTATGTAAAACAGGAGTTAAAAGAACCTGCGCGTCATTAAATGTTTTTTATAGAGGCATGCTATTTTTTGCTTTTTCGAATGTTGCTTCGCTTTATACGCTACTATTTCTGAAGTACTTTTTTCGTAACCAAAAGGAAACTCGAACCAATACGATAAGAGCAGGAACTTCCACTAAAGGTCCAATAACACCGGCAAATGCTTGACCTGAGTTTAAACCAAAAACGGCAATAGCCACTGCAATTGCCAACTCAAAGTTATTTCCGGCCGCCGTGAATGCGACCGCAGCCGTTTTATCGTATTCGGCTCCCATAGCTCTTGTAAAAAAGAACCCAATAATGAACATAACGCTAAAATAAATAAGTAGTGGAACGGCAATAATGAACACATCTATAGGGATTTCAACAATTAGCTCTCCTTTTAATGAGAACATAACGACGATTGTAAAGAGAAGCGCAACCAATGTTAAAGGCGAGATCATTGGGATAAATGTGTTTGTATACCAATCTTCTCCTTTGCGTTTCACTAAAATAAGTCTGCTTAAAATTCCTAATAAAAATGGAACACCCAAATAAATAGCTACGCTTTCGGCTATGGTAGCCACAGATATATCAACAATCGCTCCCTCAAACCCAAAATAGGGTGGTAATACAGTGATAAAAAGCCAGGCGTAAAAACTGTATGCGAAAACTTGGAAAACACTGTTCAGGGCTACCAAGCCTGCGCCATATTCACTGCTGCCGTCTGCAAGATCATTCCAGACAAGTACCATAGCGATACAACGTGCCAGACCTATTAAGATGAGACCCACCATATATTCAGGATAGTCTCGTAAAAATGTGATTGCCAAGATAAACATAAGCACTGGCCCAATAATCCAATTCAATAGTAATGAGATCGAAAGTATTTTGGTATTTCTGAATACCTTCGGAAGGAGGGAATAATTTACTTTCGCCAAAGGCGGGTACATCATGACAATTAAACCGATGGCAATAGGTATGTTGGTAGTTCCAATGCTCAATGAATTGATACTATTGGAAAATGATGGAATAAAATATCCAATCCCCACACCTAAGATCATTGCAATGAAAATCCAAAGCGTTAGATAACTGTCGAGAAAACTTAATTTTTTAGTTGAAGCCATTTTAGGAATTAATTTGAGAGAAAACATAGGTTAGTTCGGCTGCGATTTGCAAACTTCTTTCTTGATACTTTTGAGCTTGTTGGGTCGTGTTATCAAATACTTTAGGGTCTTCGAATGTTATTGGAATTCGTATTTCTGCACCCGGAATAAAAGGGCACCCTTGATCTGCTTGCGAGCAAGTAAGAATAGCTGCAAAAGCTTCTTTAGGATTGAAGTTGTCGTCAAATCTTTTTGAAAATCCAATGATAGGGTGCTCATTTTCAGCATATTTTATGCTATAAATAGGATTCTTATTTTCTGAAATTGAATTTATTTCGAAGCCTGAATGCTCTAAAGTTTTGGCAACTATTGGAAAAAGAGCGGTAGCTTCTGTTCCACCAGAATAACAAAACACTTTCTCAATAGAAAAGTGAAATGCCAAGGCCTGCGCCCATACTTGAGCTAAATGACTTCTACGAGAGTTATGGGTACAAATAAAGTTCAAACGAATTTCTTGATTGTCCTTTGCCTTGATTTGGATAAAATCTATTAATGGCTGAAGGATTTCTTTGCGATCTACAGAAATATGTTCCACTTTTAACTCATTGATTCTATTTTGTATTGTCTTGAACAGCATGGTTTTGATTGATAGGTTTGTTTGTAAATCGAGAATTATTATACATGCTATTAGCAACAAGCTTCTTCTGAAATGTCTTGGTCTAAAAACTGAAACATTACCGTTTTCATTTTAGTCCAATTTTTAGTCTCGATACAGTAACAAACACTTGTACCTTCTACATTTCCCTTGATTAGACCTAAATGTTTTAATTCTTTTAGATGTTGGGAAATGGTAGGTTGAGCAAGTCCTATTTCATGCACTAAGTCACCACATATACAAGCATCTGTTTTGAATAAATGCTGCAAAATCGCAACTCTGGCAGGGTGCCCAAAAGCCTTTGCGAACAATGCAATCTCGTTTTGTAGATCTGAAAATTTTTCAGTTTTAACTAGTCCCATATCATTTTTTGATTAGTTCATTGCAATATTACGATTAATATGTTTGTTCTGTGTTTATTTATGTATAATTTCTTAGACAACTACTGTTCTAGCTCCCTAAGAACCTTACAAGGGTTTCCAGCCGCAAATACATCGGCAGGCATGTCTTTTGTGACGACGCTTCCTGCACCTATTACTGTTCTGTCTCCAATGGTAACCCCGGGGCAGACAACGGTGTTTCCGCCAATCCAAACATCTTCTCCAATAACAATTGGTTTTGCCGATTCCAATAATGAAGCTCTTTCTTTAGCATTCATAGGATGCGTTGCTGTGTATAATTGTACGTTCGGCCCTATGAGTGTTCTAGATCCTATTGTAACCGCCATTACATCTAAAACGACACAATTAAAGTTGAAATACACATTTTTGCCGATATTCATATTATACCCATAATCACAGTAGAAGGGCGGCTGTATATATACGTTCTTCCCTTTATTTGGTATGAGCTGCTTAAGAACCTCACGTCGCTTCGGTCCTTGATCTTCTCTAGAATCGTTCAATTCTTTTAATAGTAATCTCGCTTTTAAACGGTCTTGAGTAAGTTCTTTATCAAGAGCGTTATAAAGCGCTCCAGAGAGCATTTTTTGTTTTTCAGATTTCATATGGTTGTTTGCTATTATATTCAGATTAAGAGCGGTTATTAGTGCTTGCTTTTTAAGAGAGGATACAGTTCCCCAACGTGTTACTTATGTTCTAATCGCGCATGGATTTAACGAAGTAGAAGGCTTAACTGCCACTTATTGGTGATCCAAAGATTCCAACGGCCATTTCTACCCAAAGAAGCAATAGAACTAGAATTACAAGGAGCGCCAAAAGTATATAAACACCTTTTTTATTTTTCATAATCATAAAAGTAGGAAAAATTTAAAGAAAGTGGTGCAAGGAAATGGAACAGAGGTTTGGCGTATTACATAGGGATTTTTAAAACTTTTTAAAGTACTATGTTCATTAACTTCAATTATAATGAATCGCACTATGTTTTGTATAATTACTTTTGTAAGTACTGCTTTATCAATGATGTGTTAATTTCGAAATCAGTTCTTTTTTATCAGGAAATAGGGCGGTAAGATCCTTTCGTGACTTTAGCTCAAAGTCATCAAAACTAAACCCTGGAGATACGGTACAACCCACTAAAGAATAGGCATTTTCGTGGATAACCTCGGCTGCAAACCAACAACCGCCAGGAACAACAAATTGAGGAGTTTCTCCTTTGAGTACATCGGGTCCAATAACAGTAATGGTATGGATACCTGCTTCTGAAATGCTATGTAAACGGATAGGCGAACCGTCGTAGAAATGCCAGATTTCATCTTGTTTAATTCTATGTAATGCTGAAAATTTATCTGAAGTTAAAAGAAAATAAATGCAGGTAGCATAATTTCTATTTCCATTATAATCTGAGTCTAAATGTGCTTCTTTAAGCTCTCCAACACTTCGATAGGTCTCTTTAAAATAACCCCCTTCTGGGTGCGGCATTAACGCTAATTTGCTTATTATTTGGGCTATAGTTTCTTTCATTCTTGTATCTCTGGCGTGGATTTGTTTACATCTGTGGGAGGATATATTTTTGACACAATATACCCAACAATCATAGCTAATAGGAATGATGGTGCAAGTACATCTAACTCTATCAAATAAGCACCTATTCCTTCAATATTTGCAAACACAAATTTGAATAATATTACCGAGAGAAACCCAGTAATCATCGAGGCAATGGCACCTTTTTCAGAATAGCCTTTCCAAAAAAGAGACAGAATGATTACGGGACAGAATGTGGCTGCAATACCGGACCATCCAAAAATCATTATCCAGAATATTTTCCTATCAGGATACAAATTATACAAGAGTACAGCAATGCCAAGCGCCACCATGGCCATCACAACGGTAACAATACGTGAAAACTTTGTTAAGTCTTCGTCTTTTAAATCGGGCCTAAAAATTTTCTGATAAAAATCACGTGTTATGGCACTAGAGGCAAGAATGAGCAGTGAATCGATGGTTGACATAATCGCAGAGAGTACAATAGCAATAAAGATGGCTACCAAAATTGTGGGTAGAAATTCGTTGGTTATCAAACTTAGTACATCCTCTCCACCAGTTCCTAATACAGCTTCCGGGTCTTGCCCTTCCGCTGTGAAATAAATTCGAGCAAGTATACCAATCGTCACAGCTGCCGCATCCGTTAGAAGCGTGAATAGCAACGCGACCCATTTCCCTTTATCAATCTCATTCACGCTTTTGATGGACATAAATCGCACATACACCTGTGGTGACCCTAAGAACCCTAATCCAATCATAGAGAAACCTAGAATCGTAAATAAGTTCATCCAACCGTCATCGCTTCTCCCCATTATTTGAGTTAGTGTAGGGTCAATTGCGTTTAACCCTGCGGTAACTCCTGCACCATGATCCATGGAAAACCAAACAACAATAGGAAGTAATACCAATCCGAAAAACATTAAAACTCCTTGGAACATGTCCGACCAAACTGCGGCTACGAACCCACCGATAAAAATATAGATAAGAACAATACTGAAACCAATGAGAACACCAATGCGATAGTCAATATTAAGCATCGATTCGAAGGCGATTCCTGTTACATCCATTTGAGACGCGACATAAATAACCACGAATACAACTAATACAGAAGCTGAAATGATTCGAAGCGTGTTTGAGGATGATTTAAAATGACTTTGAAGGTAGTCGGGTATTGTAATTGCTTTATAATCGTCGGACCTTTGTTTAAATTTTTTAGCCATGAATTGCCATGAAATGAAAACCCCCAGGAGTTCGCCAGCAACCACCCAATACCCTGAATAGCCTGCAATAGCTCCCATTCCTGTCAAACCAATTAACAGCCACCCAGATTCTCCTGTTGCTCTAGCAGAGAAAGCGACAGCCCAAAAACCCATCTTTTTTCCACCTAGGTAAAAATCACTCATGCTTTTGACTCTGCGAGAGGCTAGTATTCCTATTAGAAACAGAATAGCGACATACACTCCTAGAACGATAATCTTTGTAATCATTTTTTGTTGTTTAAATTTAGGCGGATTGATTTATAAGTTCTCCATTGATAGGTGAGCTTTGGCTTCATTTTTTTAAAGGTCGTATAACATAGAACCTATAAGGTGATTCAGACATATCAATATGCGTTGAGCTCTGAAGCCTCTAATATAGTACGCCAGACCTAAAGTAATGCTAGTACCGCTATTACTTTTTCGATAAATAGCAATGTACACAAAATGCTAGATAAAACAATTCACAATATTAAAAACAATGTTTAAAGGACGAATATGGAGATCTTTTTATTTTTATGTTTTTTCAGTACAGCAAGTCTAGATAATGCAGGGTGTTTTAATCGCTGTTCTTTTTTTTTAATACCGTGATTGGAGTTCCTTGAACTCCTGCATAAAAAACAATTATTTCGACTGGTTCGTTACCTTCATTTTTTCCAAAATGCCATGTGTTTACCAATTCTACAATGGGTTCTCCTGCTTTTAGACGAAGCGTGTCTTTCGTTTCACTAATTACAGTTAATTCGCCTTTTAGGACAACCCCTGCATTCGCTTCTGGGTGTTTGTGCATAGGCAAATTAGTTTTTGGAGGAATAATTATTTTTAAAACAGTTATTTCAGGGGTGCCGTCAAGATATTTTGGAAGTTTCGCGCCATTCCAACTCTCAGTTGTTTTGATTAGGGTAATCACTTGAGTAGTCGCAGTCTTATTGGTCTTACACCCACTCAAAACAATAAGCAAGAAAGCTAATGAGATTTGTATTTTATTCATTTTAATATAATTAACAAAGATTCTTTTTTATTGTGAGTATCCTTAAAAATAGAATGGACCACTACCTAAAAGCAGTGGTCCATTATTGGATTCAAGAATACATTATTAATTATTCAGCATCTTCTATTTCGACAGCTGCTGCTGCCTGTGCAATGGCTTCCGCTTGAATAAAATTCATTAAGCCACTTGCGTCAAAATAATCACCTCCATTTATGATAAGACCGTCTTTAAAGTCCCAGGTATGATATGTTATCATTTCCCATTTTACACCAGTGGCACTGTGTGTTCCAGACCACGTTCCATAGGTTCTAACACTTCCATCAGGCATCCCGGTTTCAGCCAAAACTCCTGGAAGCCAATTATTAGGCGTATACACTAGATCTTCCATCTCATCTTGCCAACCTTTTAGGTATTTTCCGAATTCTTCTTTACCAATTACAGAAGAACCAAAAAATACGGGTTGCCATTGAATGTCCTCGTGAAGTAAATCAAGCTGCGCTTGAAAATCTGCCTCAGAAGCCTGAAGCTCTAGCATTTTTTTTGCAGTAACTAAATTTGTATTAAACTCTGGAGGTAATCCTTGAGCACAAGAGAGAAGAAGTGCCATTGCGAAAATACTGAGTAATTTTTTCATTGTAAAATTGATTTAGTGATTGTTAAGGGGTAAATATACTGTTATTATTTTACTTTTAAACACGGCCCATGATTAGCCACTAATCGACAGAAGTCTCGCTCCTGCGGCATATAGACCGCCTGTACTTTTTTAGACTAAAGTACTTTCAACTAATTATTGACTCAAGTTTAGCACTATGAAGTTAGAACGGTTTGTAGATCTAGTAGTAATGCAATCAAGAGAAAATTAGCAAAAACTTAAAAGAAATAATTCAATTTGTTTTTTTAATACTTATGTAGTCCAATATACGTGTGATACTTCCTTTTTTTTGGTCTTTTTGATGCCAAGGTCGCTATAGAACAACTGAGTGTACATTAAAAAAAAGTAACTTTTATTTTATTGCAATAGTATGGTCTTAGGGTGTGTTTAATTTTTCACGATCTTTCTAGTAATTATACCATCGGATGTCTTAAGAACGAGTATGTAAATACCCGTGCCTAAGTATTCGATATCAATACTATCATTCTTAAACCTTACGTCTAGATTTGTTCCTAAACTATCGTAAAGAAGGACCTCTTGCAGTGCTATGTTATTGTTACTTTCTATGCGAATTAAACCATTACTAGGATTTGGAAAAAGGCGGATACTATCTTCTAACGTTAAAGAATCAGGAGTTGACAATATATCATCGATATATTTTTGAAAAAACAACCAAGCTTCTTCACCAGCATTAATGTCCATATTTCCCCAAGCTCCAGGCCAATCATGTCCACCACCAACTACCTCATAGTACCAAACTTCATTATTGTTAATACCATTTATATGTTTTTCACTTATCACAATACTACCGTCTGAAGGATTTGTATTTGGCAAGGTTTCGGTGACCACATCTGTACAGTCATTTTTTTCTGAAAAATAATTAATAGTAAAAGGAATACTAGGATAGGCTCCCCATCCATCCGAGTTATTTGGGTCTCCAGAGAGTGGGGTCACGTTATCTTGAGAGCCATGTATTTCAAACAAAGGAATAGGAGGGCTGTCATCGCATTCGTCTAGGATGTCTTGTAAAATCATACCTGCTACAGGAGCCACAGCTTTAAAGGTGTCGTATGCTTGGCAAGCGAGCATATAACACATTTCACCCCCATTAGACATTCCAGTTGCGAATGTATAATCCGGATTTAATCCGTGATTTGATTGAAGGTACTCAGCTAATTCCGTTAGGAAGCCAACATCATCGACGGTTTCATTTGGATGAAATGCATATCCTACATTCCAAAACCGATCTCCACTAGAGTCTGTAGTTCCTCTTGGATAACAAACAGCAAAACCATACTGATCTGCAAATTGATTCATTTCCGAGTAGTTTTTAATGCTATTCGCATCCCCTGTAAAGCCGTGCATCACAAATACTAATGGCATTTGATCGTTTAAACTACTTGGCTCATAATAGATATATTGGCGAGTAATCCCATCGTGCTCGAATTCAGTGTATTGCGCTTGTGCATATGAACAAAACAAAACGAAAATGAAAACGGATAATGTGTATTTAATTTTCATAAAAATAATTATAGAATAACAATGAATTAGACGTAATAAGCCTCTTCTAGTAAAATCAAAAATACCAATAAATTAACTTGTATCACAGAATAAAACGATGCGCACTCAATATTGGGACGAAAAAGAGTTATCCTGTTTAAATGCAGTCCAAAATTAAATACACATATGCTGTTCTCTAAAAAGAACTCTCGAAGAAGCTGGGTACTCTTCTCCAATGATCTTATTTTTTAGAGACCGTATCTCTGTTCCATTCGATTCGATGGTACATAACAACATTTCTGTTCAACTAAAAGGAGGTATAAAATTGTTTGCTTTTTCATTGTGCAAGACCATAGTTGTTTGAGTGCTTTGTATGTAATCTAAGGTAGACAATCTATCGAGAATAAAGCCCCGCAATTCATCAGAGTCTTTCACGGCAACATGCAAAATAAAATCACTGTCGCCTGCCATATGAAATACTTGAATAACGCCAGGGAATTGAGATGCCTTTTCTATAAAATCTGCAATTATTGAACGGTGTTGTTTGTTTAGCTTAATTGCTAAGATTACCTCAACATTGAGGCCCAGTTTTTTTTGATCGATTTGGCCATATGCTCCTTTAAAATATCCTTTCTGGGTTAATTTTTTAATTCTATCGTGCGCGCTAGACTGAGCAATTTCAACCTTTGCGGCAATTTCTTTATTAGATAGCCGTGCATTATTCAGTAAAAGGCGTAAAATCTGAATATCTTTCGAATCTAGTTCATTTTTCATAGTGGTATCGAAACTATTTTGGTTAATGTTATGATTATAAAAATATAATTTCTAATAAATCTTGTTTTATGTAATTTTGAGCGGATATAATGCCAAATATAGAATTAAATACATTATGTATCATAATTGCAATAGATTCAAATGAATGAAATAAAAATATTTGCACCTGCAACTGTGGCGAATGTAGCCTGCGGATTCGATGTGCTAGGCTTTTGCTTAGACAGTGTCGGTGATGTTATGGTGATTAGAAAAACCAATCAAAAAGGCATTAAAATCAGTAGAATAGAAGGGTTTGATTTGCCTTATGAAGCCGAATTAAATGTTGCTGGCGTTTCTGCACTAGCCATGTATAAAACCGTTCATGTTGATTATGGGTTTGAAATCGAAATCTACAAAAACATAAAACCGGGAAGTGGTATTGGTAGTAGTGCAGCCAGCGCTATCGGAAGTGTTTTTGGAATGAATGAGCTCTTAGGAAGACCATTTAATAAAACCGAATTGGCTCAATTTGCCATGAAAGGTGAAGCTTTAGCTAGTAGATGTGATCATGCAGATAACGTCGCAGCTGCAGTTTTTGGCGGCTTTACTTTAGTTAAAAGCCTATCACCTTTAGAAATCTTAGAAATTCCGTCGCCAGATAATTTATATGTAACCATTATTCATCCACAAATAGAAATTAAAACATCTGAATCTAGAGCTATGCTACCAAAAGAGGTAAAGCTTCAAGATGCGATTACACAGTGGGCAAATTTTGGAAGTTTGATTCATAGCCTGCATACCAATAATTACGAATTGATGAAAAAATCGCTACACGATGTAATTATAGAACCCTATCGAAGCAAATTGATCCCACATTACAACGAGGTTAAGAAAGAAGCGCTGAATGCAGGAGCTTTAGGTTCTGGTATTTCAGGCTCTGGACCCTCTGTCTTTTCTCTATGCAAAGGAGTTGAAACCGCAAACAAAGTGAGAGATGCAATTATAAAAACATATTCAAAAACAGGGATTGAATTTGATATACATGTCTCAAGAATTAACACCGAAGGTGTAAAGGTTTTAGACCACAAGTTGGAATAAAAATTAAAAACACTACGTTTCATTGGCTTACATTGATATATCCTAGCATTGCATTCGTAACACAAGAAAAGAACATGAAGTACTACAGTTTAAATAAAAAAGCACCGAACATATCTTTTAAAGATGCTGTTATAAAGGGATTAGCACCAGATAAAGGTCTGTATTTCCCTGAACGCATTACACCGTTGCCTAAAGCGTTTTTTGATAACATAGCCCATGTATCTAATTCTGAAATTGCCTTTGAAGCGATAAAGCAATTTGTATCATCAGAAATCCCAGAGGATATTTTAAAAACAATTATAGAAGAAACGCTATCATTTGAATTTCCGATTGTGGAGTTGAATGAAAACATTTCAACTTTAGAACTTTTTCATGGTCCGACAATGGCATTTAAAGATGTTGGAGCTCGTTTTATGGCGCGTTGCTTGGGCTATTTTAATCAAAACAATACCAATGAAGTTACTGTGCTAGTGGCAACATCGGGTGATACAGGAGCCGCTGTGGCCAATGGTTTTTTAGGAGTTAAAGGCGTAAAAGTAGTCATATTATATCCTAGCGGAAAAGTGAGTGATATTCAAGAAAAGCAATTAACGACCCTTGGGCAAAATATTAGTGCGCTGGAAGTTAAGGGGACTTTTGATGACTGTCAAGCCATGGTAAAAAACGCTTTCTTAGACGAAAACCTTACGAGTAAAATGCAATTAACTTCGGCCAATTCTATTAATGTGGCACGCTGGTTGCCGCAATTATTTTACTTCATGTTTGCTTACAAAAAACTCCACACAAAGTATAAAGACATCGTTTTTTCTGTGCCAAGTGGAAATTTCGGAAATGTATGCGCTGGTATGATGGCACAGCAATTAGGACTGCCAATTAAACATTTTATTGCATCAAATAACGAAAATAACGTGGTGACTGAGTATTTAAACACACAGTTATATCACCCCAAGCCATCGCTACAAACCATAAGTAACGCCATGGATGTAGGCAATCCAAGCAATTTTATTCGCATCCAAGAAATTTATAAAAATAAATTTGAAAGCTTAAAAGAAAATATGTCTTCCTTTAGTTTTTCTGATGATGAAACAAAAGCGGCCATATTAGAAATTTATAGCCATTATAATTATGTTGCAGACCCTCACGGTGCGGTTGGTTATTTGGGTTGTAAAGCGTATTTGGAAAACAATCCCAACACACATTGTGTCTTTTTAGAAACGGCACATCCAACGAAATTTTTAGACGTTGTTGAAGGTGTCATCAAAACAAAACAAGCCTTGCCGAAGCAAATTCAATCTGTAATAGGGAAGGATAAAGTGGCAACCATAATTTCTACTTACGATGAATTTAGAGCGTTTTTGCTAAGGTAGACTCGTTTAAACCTGTATCGAAAATACGAAAGCTGCGAGGATTTTAGTACGTAGATGCTATTTGGTTCTTCAGGATCAATCTTTAGTATCCTCTTTCAGTAAAAATCCGAGTTTCATGCGTCGTAGTAGCTTCTTTTCAAAATTCCAGAAAAACTCAAACTGTCCAAAAAGCCATCCGTAGGATACAATTAAAATTTGGTAAAACGGAAAAATCAATATGAGCCGCAAGGGTCTATAGATCCAGGGATTGGTCCCTTCTTGAGAAAGGCCGATAAATTCTAATATGGGTTTGGCAATAAACAGCGATGAGTAGCCCGTAACTGAGAATACTAGTAGAATTACAAAGAGCTGCCAGTTGCTTTCAATAGCCCACTTTTTTTTAAGTCTTTTCAATTTCTTTTGTTTATAAAATTCTGTTTATACTTCTGTTGGAAATAGAGGAAGTAGTTATATAGCATATAATTTACCTCTAGTCCATAATGTGTACCCATATCATAATTGATTTGCATCGGGTACAATAGCATTGAATAACGCTGCGGGTTTAGTACCCTATTGTTGTACTCATACACAAAACTCCGATTCTTAGATTCTAGAAATGGAATCCCGTAATAGCCTTTTGGTGGCTGGGTAAGCACCCAACTATTGAAGCCAGGTTCGATAATAAGTATTTCATATTCTAAACTATCGTTTGCAATCCGAATCGTATCATTTACAGCAATAGCCTTTGCAGTAGCTTTCATCGCATACTTGCTTGTATTGCAGCTGTAAAAACCAATTAGTCCTGTTAAAATGAGAAATAAATATTTCAAAATGATATTATAAAATTACAAAACGTCGACTTGTCGCATATTTTTTCAAAAGCAATGAATAGAAAAGCACAGATTTTATAGTTTCTTAGGAGCTTAACCTAACGATACGCTACTAAGCCTTTTCCATGATGCTCACAATCTGACTTGCTAATTCTGTACCAATTCTGTCCTGTGCCTCGTTTGTCGCGGCCCCAATATGCGGGGTTAACGATATTTTACCATTCATTAACACCTTCAATGCTGGGGCTGGTTCGTTTTCGAAAGTATCCAAACCTGCAAAAGCGAGCTTACCGTCGTCTAAGGCCTCAACTAGGGCAACCTCATCAATTACACCACCTCTTGCTGCGTTGATGATCGCCGCACCATCTTTCATTTGGTCTATTTCGGCTTTCCCGATCACATACTTTTTTTGAGCCGGAACATGTAAGGTGATAAAGTCACTTTGTTTTATAACTTCTGAAATCGGCGCTGTTTTAATGTTAAAAGTTGCGTGCTGGCCGTCAAAGAAATCCAATTGAATAGCTGCTTCTGAGACAAATAGGTCGCTAGCAAGCACATTCATTCCACAGCCAATAGCAATTTTTGCTACTTCTTGGCCAATTCGTCCAAATCCAATTATCCCTATGGTCTTAGCGCGTAATTCGCTTCCCGCTGCATAGTTCTTCTTTAGGTCTTTAAAACGGCTATCTCCATCCAAAGGCATATTTCTGTTAGAGTCGTGCAAATAACGAACTCCCGTAAATAAATGAGCAAAAACCAATTCGGCAACAGACGATGATGAAGCGGCAGGTGTATTGATTACTTTTAATCCGTTCTCTCGCGCATATTCAACATCGATATTGTCCATTCCAACACCCCCACGGCCAATTATTTTTAGACTTGGGCAGGCATCAATTAGTGCTTTTCGTGCGGTAGTAGCACTGCGCACTAGTAATACATCTACCTTATTTTCATTAATATAGTTTACAAGTTGCTCTTGAGCTACCTTAATGGTGATAACTTCAATTCCAGCTTTTTCCAAAGCTGCTACTCCTGTTTGAGAAATTCCGTCGTTTGCTAATACTTTCATAGGGATACCGCCTAAGCGGGTATTTTTAATTAAACTTTTATTTAAAATCAAACCTTCTTCAATTTGTTGAATCAGTTTTCTCAATAATCACCAACCATATCTTTCCTCTTTCAATGAGCAAAGCGAATGGTCTTCCTTCTCTTCTCTAATTAAGCCTTACGCTTCAACTCTTGCATCACATCAACCAAGACTTGAACGCTTTCCAATGGAAGCGCATTGTACATTGATGCGCGATAACCGCCCACACTTCTATGACCGTTTAGTCCCGATATCCCTGCGCTTTTCCATAAAGTGTCAAACCTCTCTTTTAAATCATCGTTGTTTAATGTGAAGGTGGCATTCATTTTAGAACGGTCTTCGGCATTCGTAACAAACCCATTAAACAAAGGATTTTCGTCAATTTCTGAATACAATAATGCTGCCTTCGCATTGTTTATTTTTTCTATTTCAGCAATACCCCCAAGATCTTTTAACCATTCTAAAGTAAGCATGGATACATAAGTAGGATAGACTGCAGGTGTATTAAACATGCTATCTTTTGATATATGAACCTGATAATCTAACATCGACGGAATGACTCGCGAAACCTTACCAAGAATTTCTTCTTTTACGATAACAAGTGTCGTTCCAGCTGGCCCCATGTTCTTTTGGGCGCCGGCGTAAATTAAATCGAATTTTGTAAAATCTAATACTCTTGAGAAAATATCACTACTCATGTCACAGACCAATGCAGCATCCGTATCTGGAAAATTTTGCATCTGTGTACCGAAGATCGTATTGTTGCTCGTGCAGTGAAAATAATCTGCATCTGCTGGAATTGTAAAACCCTTTGGGATATAATTGAAATTTTGATCTTTAGAGGAGGCTACCACATCTACATTTCCTAATAATTTGGCCTCTTTGATCGCTTTATCAGCCCAGGTTCCTGTATTCATGTAGGCACCTTTTGTTTCCAGTAGGTTGTAAGCAACCATGAGAAATTCTAAACTTGCACCACCTTGTAAAAACAGCGCTTTATAGCCCTTATTTTGAAGGCCTAAATGTTCTAATGCTAATTCACGAGCACCCTCCATGACATTAACAATGTCTTTACTTCGATGTGACACTTCCAGAATTGAAAGGCCTGAGTCGTTAAAATTGGTAACTGCTTGGGCTGCTTTTTGCAATACAGACTGCGGCAATATGCAAGGTCCGGCGCTAAAATTGTGTTTTTTCATAGATCATTTTTTCAAAAGACAAAGGTCTGAAATATGTATCTATTTAATATCAAAAAAACGCATAATTTATTCAGAGTCTTTCAACAAATCAATAAATTACGAACTTTGTAATTTCTAATTCATTTTCTAATAAAAGTGCAAAAAGTGCTAAAGATTTAAGAGAAACTTTATGGTATCTTCATTATCTGCGTACTCCCATAGATCTGGAGACTGTGCCTTTCCGAAGGGAATTTCATTTTTAAGACCAGCAGCAGATACGATGCATTGTATCGCATCGGTATCTGCTTCAAGTTTTTGCGCTATTGAATCTAAACTGGAATAATGTTCATAAAAGACTACCGAGATGGGTGAGGAGTAGCCCTGGTCTTCCTTTAACAACATAAACTCGTTATCGAGTAAGTTGAAGTTACTCATTAAATAAACGGCTTTGTTGTAATCGTAATTATTAATGTATTTGTTATTGTTTATAATTCGTTGCCAAGAAAACATTCCGTTAAAGAAAAGATCTTTGTTGAAATCGGGGGGAAGATATAATTTAGAAACATTACGGCACCCCAAACCGAAGTATCTAAAAATATCATTGGCCAATGCCTCCATTTCTTCTTTTGTTTCGTTTCCTGTTAACACAGCTATTGAATTTCTGTTTTTGCGAATAATGTGCGGGTATTTTTTAAAATAATGGTCAAAATAGCGTGCTGTATTGTTACTTCCTGTGGCTATCACGGCGTCAAAGTCTTGAAGCCTGTTTTCGGTAAATAAAATCTTTTCTTCGAATGAAGGGGCAATCGCGATTAAGTATTTGGCAAGAAAAGGAAGCAGCTGTTTATCATTACTTGAGAGTTTAACAACGACCTTATGCCCACTTATTAATACAGAAAGGAAATCATGAAAACCTACTAGAGGTACATTTCCAGCCATAATAATAGCCACTCTTTTTTCAGCTACAACATTAAAATCATAAGCAGAGACCCATTTTTGGAGACTTGCTTCGGAAAGCGCTGAAGACCAACTTTCGCAGGCGAAGCTTAGGTTGTCTTTCGTAAACCATCCATTGTGATGGGTCGCAACTTCCAATTGCTGAAGCATCCCATCATAAAATGCATCATTGTGTATAATTTCGATATTTCTCTCTGGGTTTTCCGAAGAAAATTGCCCTAAAAACCTTCCTAATTGAATAAAAGCGTTAATTCTTTCCTCTAATTGCATACTTCGTTTGGAGTTGCCCTTTCTAGGGGTTAAATTTGTACAAAGTTAGAAAAAGAAAAATCGATGGCAATTATAATAACTGATGAATGTATTAATTGTGGCGCCTGTGAACCTGAATGTCCAAATACTGCCATATATGAAGGGGCTGACGATTGGCGTTATGCAGATGGCACCGATTTGGAAGGGAATCTAGTGTTGCCTAATGGGAAAGCCGTTGATGCAAATGAAACACAAGAACCTGTTAGTGACGAATTGTACTATATAGTGGCAGATAAGTGCACCGAGTGCAAAGGATTTCACGATGAGCCACAATGCGCCGCTGTATGTCCTGTAGATTGTTGTATTCCAGATGAAAATAATGTTGAAACCGAAGAAGTGTTATTAGGCAAGCAGGCCTTCATGCATCACAAATAAAAGGCAATATGTAGTTTTGGTTGCATCTCGACAAGACCCATATCTAAATTGGACTAATTAAACTCTAGCGTTTTTTGCCCCTCTGACATTACGACAGTACCATCTTTATCGTGTGTATATATTCTCCCAATATCTTTATTATTAGTCGATTAAGCTTGTGTTATCCCGTCAAAAATGAAGTGTATTTTAATGGCTATTGCTAGTAAATTTTACTTCCAAGCATAACAACCCTGTTTTTAATTTTAATGAATATAGACTAGGGATTGATTCGGCCCTAAAATAAAAAACCCTGCAAGGTTCCGGGTTCTATATACGGTTTGAAAATCTAGAATTAGCTTTCTACAGTTTTCGCCATTTGTTTTGCTTTCTTTTCTTTATTTCAATTGCTTGAGCTTTGCCACCCTCTTTAAAAACTAGCCTTTTATTGGCTTTAACAACATCTAAATCATTTTGAGCATTTAAAGTAGATGCTCAAAGCGTCAAGGCGGCTGTGGCACATAAGCAGAATCTCCTAATTTTTGATGTTTATTTATTTCTTGAATGTACGCTCTTTTAAAAAAGTTATTATACATATTTAAATAGACGATTTAAAAACCTCTTGATAAAAACAAAGACGTTCTTCATTTTTAAATGTCCTACAAACACAATAATTATTTTCAATAAGAATCACAATATCAGCACTTTATCGAATATTTAGGTCTCTTCATCAAAAAAAAAATAGAAATCAAAAAAAAACTTGTAACTATACCTAATGCTTTCAATAAACAAGGGAAAAGATCATTAAATGAAAATTTATTTTTATTTATTTTTATTATGCCTGGGGCCATGGATGACCTATGCTCAAGTTGGAATTGGAAATACGAATCCTAATCCTAACGCACTATTGGAAATTGGTGATGGTACTGATTCTGGAGGTATTATTTTACCTAGAGTTGCATTATCTAGTCTTATTAGTTTTTCACCTTTAACAAGTCATATAGAGGGAATGATAGTTTATAATACTAGTGATACAGGAGATGTAAGCCCCGGATTTTATTATAATGACGGCGCTTGCTGGTGTAGAATTAATGCCGATGTCGATGACGATGACGATGACGATGATATTGATAGTGTTACTTTAGGCACCGACCAATTAATTTCGGGGAGCACCTTTGCAGATATACCAGCAATGTCCGTTTCGTTTACAGCAAGGAAGTCAAATGTTATGGTAATGCTCACCGGTTCTGGTCTGGGGTATACGAGCTCTATCAGTAATCTGCACTTTCAAGTTTATAACAACACTTCTTCTACCATAGTTGGAGGAACAAATACTAAAGTTCAAAATATTACAATTATTTCCTATGGTAGAAACAGTCCAACCATCGATGCGATATATTCCACCACTACATGGAGTACGAGTTTCAGTAAAATGCTCACAGGTTTATCGATTGGCACAACATATACGTTAAAAGTTCAAGGGAAAACTACGAATGTCTACGGTACAGATGGCGCAGCAATATATCCAGTCACATACCCGGAAGACAACCACCTAACATTGAGTATAATTCAATAAATCAACCCAAAACATGAAGTCATTCGTATTGTTTGCTTTCCTTTTATTTAGTTTTTGCTCTTTTTCACAAAACAAAATAAACAATGCTACTATTCCGGTTATAGCACACTCTTCAGTAACAACAGTAGAGCTGCAAAACAAGGCAGTATCTGAAAAAAATGGAGGTGCTTCTCTTATTCCAATTATTAACGAAGAACAACTGCCACAACCAAAACTAATTCATATTGAAGTGACTGAAATAATAACTGATAAGAGTATTGTTATAAATGACAAAAAAGCTATCAACTCTAAGCCAGTCTTAAAATCAATAGATAAAATAATAATTAAGAAGGCTGCTCATTTAGAAAAAGATAATAAGTAAGTTAATTCTACGATAACTCAATAGTACTATTCAACAACCAAAAAAAAGGCCTCTTCTTTTAAATAGTCGAGGTCTTTTTCATTTTTAAATAACAATCGTTTCCTAACATTCAGTTTCTTTCCGAACCACTTACCTAATCAACTTCGGGTATTTTGTTTTAGATACAGTAGTTGCTTTTTACTGTGTATTCATAATAACACGTGCCATAATAAGTGAATTAAGGTGTAGAAAAACAGTTTCGTTATTTATTGGCTTTTTAATTTGTCTCATAAAAATAGATGCTTTAAAAAGCTCTTGAATAAAACAGGCTAAATGTTTGAATGAAGATGTATATTTGCACGTTAATAATTTAGATAATTTTCTTTTTGATTGTTTTTAATAAAATAATTGAAACGTGAATTATGTTAATATAGAACGTTTATGAAAGCAGGAATCGTAGGATTGCCAAATGTTGGAAAATCCACTCTTTTTAATTGTCTGTCGAATGCGAAAGCGCAAAGTGCAAATTTCCCATTTTGTACCATAGAGCCTAATATAGGTGTTGTTACCGTGCCCGACGCTCGATTGGTTACCTTAGAGGAGCTAGTTAATCCGGAGCGAGTCTTGCCTGCAACTGTCGATATCGTTGATATTGCAGGTTTGGTTAAAGGCGCAAGTAAAGGGGAAGGTCTTGGAAATCAGTTCCTCGGAAACATTCGTGAAACAGATGCAATCTTGCATGTGCTTCGCTGCTTTGATGATGATAATATTGTACACGTAGATGGCAGTATAGATCCGATTAGAGATAAAGAAACTATTGATATTGAGCTGCAACTAAAAGATCTTGAGACTGCCGATAAAAAATTAGAGAAGGTGAAACGCGCGTCTAGGACAGGAAATAAAGAAGCTCAAAAGGAAGAGGCTGCTTTATTAAAAGTAAAAGAAGGTCTAGAGGCAGGTATTTCTGTTCGTGCGATTGAGTTGTCTTCTGCTGAAAGAGAAGAGTATATTAATCAGATGCAGTTTATCACAGATAAGCCTGTTATGTACGTGTGTAATGTAGATGAGTCTGCAGCGGTTACTGGAAATGCATATGTTGATAAGGTCAAAGAAGCAGTTGCTATTGAAAATGCTGAAGTAGTTGTATTAGCAGTAGGCACTGAGGCCGATATTACAGAGCTAGAGACTTTTGAAGAAAGACAGATGTTTTTGGAGGATTTAGGGCTAGATGAGCCTGGTGCTGCTAAATTAATTCGTGGCGCTTATGCTTTGCTAAATCTTCAAACCTATTTTACTGCAGGTGTCAAGGAGGTAAGAGCCTGGACCATCCCTGTTGGTGCAACGGCGCCGCAAGCGGCTGGAGTAATTCACACCGATTTTGAAAAAGGCTTTATTCGTGCAGAAGTAATTAAGTACCAAGATTACGTTCAATTTGGCAGTGAAGCGAAAGTTAAAGAAGCAGGTAAGATGGGCGTTGAAGGCAAAGAATATGTCGTTAGTGATGGTGATGTTATGCATTTCAGGTTTAATGTTTAGCACTCCCTTTAACTTCACAAATTAATCTCTTTTCATAACTTTTAGATCGAGCTCAGCATGTAAATTGGAGAACAAGTAGCTAGATGTGGGAAGTTGCATTTTTTTAATTTCTGAGTCTTATAAGATTTCAATTACATAGCAATCAGTGCCCTAGACGTTACTAACAATCAATTTTTTTTATTGTTAATTACTTTCCATAAATTGGGTTTTTAATTGTGCTTGATAATTTTATATTCGTGACTACACCCTTATCACATGGCGGAAACTAAATATACAGAAGACAACATACGCTCACTGGACTGGAAGGAGCATATTCGCTTGCGTCCTGGAATGTATATTGGTAAGTTGGGAGACGGATCTTCACCCGACGATGGTATTTATATTTTGTTAAAAGAAGTGCTCGACAATAGTATTGACGAATTTGTGATGGGGGCCGGTAAGACCATTGAAATCAGAATTAAAGATAAAGAAGTAAAAGTTCGAGATTTTGGTCGTGGAATCCCCCTTGGCAAAGTGGTCGATGTGGTTTCAAAAATGAATACTGGTGGAAAATATGACAGCAGAGCGTTTAAGAAATCGGTTGGTCTAAATGGGGTTGGAACCAAGGCGGTGAATGCGCTTTCTTCTTTCTTTAAAGTTGAATCGGTTCGTGATAGTAAAATTAAAATTGCCGAATTTTCAAAAGGAGAGCTAAACAACGACCCCGCTCCTGAAGATAGCCCAAAGCGCAAAGGAACGAAAGTAAGTTTTATTCCAGACGAGGAGATTTTTAAGAACTACAAATACAGAAATGAATATGTAGCTAAAATGCTTAAAAACTATGTCTATCTCAATTTGGGACTTACCATCGATTTTAACGGTGAAAAATTCTTTTCTGAAAATGGACTCAAGGATCTTTTAGAGGATAATATTTCTGAGGAGGATATGCTTTATCCCGTGATTCATTTGCGAGGAGAGGATATTGAAATTGCCATAACGCATAGTCGAACGCAATACAGTGAGGAATATCACAGTTTTGTGAATGGACAAAACACCACTCAAGGCGGAACACATCAAGCGGCATTTAGAGAAAGTATTGTAAAAACCATCCGAGAGTTTTACGGAAAAAATTACGATGCAAGCGACATTCGAAAGTCTATAGTGTCGGCCATTAGCATCAAAGTGATGGAACCCGTTTTTGAGAGCCAAACGAAAACCAAACTAGGCTCTACCGATATGGGCGGGAAACTACCTACAGTGCGTACTTTTATTAATGATTTTATAAAAACACAGCTTGATAATTACCTGCATAAAAATCAAGATACTGCAGAAAAATTACAAAAGAAAATCATGCAGGCAGAGCATGAACGTAAGGAACTTTCTGGGATTCGAAAATTAGCAAAAGACCGTGCTAAAAAGGCAAATTTACATAACAAGAAACTTCGGGATTGCAGGGTTCACCTCGGGGATACTAAAAAGGAACGCAACCTAGAGTCTACACTCTTTATAACGGAGGGAGATTCTGCGAGTGGTAGCATAACCAAAAGCCGAGATGTGAACACACAGGCTGTTTTTAGTCTAAAAGGGAAGCCTTTAAACTCCTACGGTCTATCCAAAAAGATAGTGTATGAAAACGAGGAATTTAATTTACTGCAGGCAGCTCTAAATATTGAAGAGTCGATGGAGGATCTCCGTTACAACAATATCGTTATTGCAACTGATGCTGATGTGGATGGTATGCACATTCGACTGCTATTGATTACATTTTTTCTTCAGTTCTTCCCTGAACTGATTAAAGAAGGGCATTTGTATATCCTTCAAACGCCCTTGTTTAGGGTGCGAAATAAGAAGAAGACTATTTATTGTTATTCCGAAGAAGAGCGAAAAAATGCAATGATAGAACTAAAGCAAAACCCTGAAATAACACGTTTTAAAGGGCTTGGGGAAATTTCTCCAGATGAATTTGTACATTTTATTGGGGCTGATATTCGACTGGATCCTGTAATGTTGGATAAAGCAATGAGTATTGAAGAGCTCCTTTCATTTTACATGGGTAAAAACACCCCTGATCGGCAGCGCTTTATTATAGACAACTTGAAATTTGAATTGGATAGAATTGAGGAGTAATTGAATGTAGCTTTCGCTGTGTTATGCCACCTTAATTCAATGAAGAAATTATGTTTGTTGCTTAATTAGAAGTATTTTAATGATAGAAGACGATAACAAGAACGAGGATTTAGAATCAGAAGATACGCGGCCCGATTATTTGGGAGAAGCCGAGGATACCTCAGGCGATACCATTACGAAAGTAACGGGCATGTATCGCGACTGGTTTTTAGACTATGCGAGCTATGTTATCCTAGAGCGTGCTGTTCCGGCAATAGAAGATGGTTTTAAGCCTGTACAGCGTCGTATTATGCATTCTCTAAAGGATTTAGACGATGGCCGTTACAATAAGGTGGCGAACATCGTAGGCCACACAATGCAGTATCATCCTCATGGAGACGCGAGTATAGCCGATGCTATGGTTCAAATAGGGCAGAAGGATTTATTAATAGACACACAGGGGAATTGGGGGAACATACTAACAGGAGACCGTGCTGCGGCTTCACGTTACATTGAAGCCCGTTTATCAAAATTTGCTTTGGATGTTGTGTACAACCCTAAGATTACGCCTTGGCAATCTTCTTATGATGGGCGAAGAAAGGAGCCTGTAAATTTACCGGTAATGTTCCCAATGCTATTGGCTCAAGGCGCTGAAGGTATTGCCGTCGGTCTTTCAACGAAGATCTTACCGCACAATTTTATTGAATTGATTGATGCCTCTATCAAGCATCTACAAGGGAAGCGTTTTACTATCTATCCAGATTTCCCAACAGGTGGAATTATGGATGTGGCAAATTACAACGATGGGCTGCGAGGCGGAAAAATAAGATGCCGCGCACGAATCAACCAGTTCGACAAGAGCACGCTAGTAATCAATGAAATCCCATTCGGAACCAATACATCTTCATTGATAGATTCCATCTTGAAGGCAAACGATAAAGGAAAAATTAGAATCAAAAAAATTGAAGATAATACAGCGGCAGATGTAGAGATATTGGTTCATATTCCGAACGGAATCTCTCCCGACAAAACCATTGATGCGCTTTATGCTTTTACTAATTGTGAAGTTTCTATCTCACCCTTAGGCTGTGTTATTGAAGATAATAAGCCCCTTTTTGTAGGTGTTACAGAAATGTTGCGCCGTTCTACAGACAGGACCGTATTGCTTTTAAAAAGTGAGCTTGAGATCCAATTGCACGAATTGGAAGAGCAATGGCACTATTCTTCCTTGGAGCGTATATTTATTGAAAATCGAATTTACCGCGATATAGAAGAAGAAGAAACTTGGAAAGGAGTTATCGAGGCAATCGATAAAGGACTAAAGCCTTTTGTCAAGCACCTGAAGCGTGCTGTTGTAGAAGATGATATTGTTCGACTTACTGAAATACGAATCAAACGTATTTCTAAATTTGACATTGATAAAGCGCAGCAAAAAATTGATTCATTGGAAGATAGTATTGCTGAAGTAAAGCACCACTTGAGCAATTTAGTAACCTATGCCATTGATCATTTTAAACGATTAAAGAAGGTGTATGGAGTGGGGAAAGAGCGAAAGACAGAAATTCGTGTCTTTGATGATATTGAGGCAACTAAGGTCGTTATTCGCAATACAAAGTTATACGTAAATCGTGAAGAAGGTTTTGTTGGCACGAGTTTAAGAAGAGATGAGTATGTAACCGACTGCAGCGACATAGATGATATTATTGTTTTTACACAAGAAGGTAAAGTAATGATAATGAAAGTGGGTGCTAAGACCTTTATTGGTAAAGGGATTATCCACGTCGCTGTGTTTAAGAAGAAAGACAAGCGAACCATCTATAATCTAATCTACAAGGATGGTGCGAAAGGTGCTACCTATGTAAAACGGTTTCCTGTAACTGGAATAACTCGTGATAAGGAGTATGATCTAACCATTGGTTCTAAAAGCTCTAAAGTGCTCTATTTTACGGCAAATCTAAATGGCGAAGCGGAAGTTGTAACGGTTTTATTGAGACAAAGTGGAAGCATTAAAAAGTTAAAGTTTGATCTGGATTTCGCCGATTTATTAGTGAAAGGAAGAGCGGCGAAAGGGAATATTGTAACCAAATATTCGGTGAAGAGAGTTGAGTTGAAAGAAAAAGGCTTGTCTACTCTTAAGCCCCGTAGTATTTGGTTTGATGACACTGTACAAAGGTTGAATGTAGACGGTCGTGGAGAACTATTGGGTGAATTTAGGAAGGAAGACAGGTTGCTAATTATTAATCAAAAGGGAGCAGTAAAGACCGTTATTCCCGAATTGACCTTACGTTTTGATGATGATGTAATTGTCTTAGAAAAATGGGATGCCCAAAAGCCAATTTCTGCTATTTATTGGGCAGGAGAGAAGGAATTGTTTTATGTAAAACGTTTCTTAATTGATAACCCGGACAAAGGAGAAATGATAATCACAGACCATCCAAGCTCTTATTTAGAGAAGGTTTTTGTTGAGTATCGCCCTATGGCAGAGGTGGTTTTCGCAAAGAATCGTGGAAAGGATAGAGAGGATAATTTGGTGGTAAATCTCGAAGAATTTATTTCAGTAAAAGGTGTTTCGGCAATTGGGAATCAGCTCACGAAGGGCAAAGTTTTGGAGATAAATTCTCTCGAGCCTCTAGAATATAAAGTTCCCGAACAGGTTGTGGCAGAGGAAATCGAGGTTATTGACGAGGAAAATGTGCAAATTAAGGAAGTTAACAATGCTTCAAAGATATCTTCAGATAATAATAAAACGAAGTCAGACGATCCAGAGCCCCCAATAGACGACGAAGGTCAGACGCTTCTTTTTTAAGCAATAAACTCAAAGACTCTTAGTATTCCACCTCACCTTAGCAGCGTAACAAAGGCATTTGTTTAGGTTAACCTTTTACAACAAAGCAAGTATACGGTGTTATTTGAGCCTTTTTCTAGGTTTAAAAATTACTTAGCGCCTTCGTGTTGCTGTACCTCTTTTTTTATTTGAGTTTCCAACAATATTGTACTCAAAAAGATAGGTGTTCGCTGTTGTAGTTAGGATTTTCATGTGAATCGCTTTTTCTTCAGCTCGGTTCTTTGGATTTTTTTTCTTGACAATATATTCGCAATCGTTAATCCATCGTATCGATGAGGTATCCGATTTTCCTTGAAAGAAGTCAATTTCAATGGAGTCATTCCGTACAAAAGTCGTTGTGAGCACTTCAGAGCCTACCATGGCCTCAAACTCAAAGGTGCCAACTTTGTAATCGGCGCAGTTTCGTTCGGCATTATAGCAACTGCTTAAGAGTATAGAGAATGTAAATACATAAAGAAAGCGCATGTGCATGATTTTATGCAAATTTCTGAATTTTTCTGTTAGGATTTTAGTTTTCGTACGCTTTAAAACTGCCGTCTTTGTAAAAAATTACAATGCGATCTATGATTTTGTCAAAATGTTGAGATGTATTTTCTGTAAGAGTAGCTTCGATTTCGTTTTCCCTGGTCTTTTTAAACTCAGAAATAGGGGGTGAGGCAGATTTATTTTTCGACGGAAATTCACCTTTTCCATTTAGCAGCCAATACAATTCCACCTCAGGATATTTTTGAAGTACTTTCATTACAAACTCTAAACTCGGTTTGTTTCGACCCGATAGGAGGTGAGAAATTGTTGACCTGTTAAAATTGATTTCTTCTGAAAATGCCGTAGCAGAAACCCCGTAATAATCGAGTATTTTTTGAAGCCTTTTTGTGAAATCTGCGGTGTTTACCATTGTAAACTAATATTCTTGTGCTATTTGTTTACAAATGTAATTCAATACTTATTAAACTACAATGAAATATCAATTAATAGTTTTTATTATTGACTTATAACTTTATATAAAACTTGTTAAAAACTTGATTATGATGTATTTAATACTAATAAATAAAAAATACACTAAAAGCCTTCTTCTTTTGTGTGTTTCGTGAGCATTTTTGTTTACAAATGAATACATAAGTGCCGTGTCAACTTGATTACAATTGTAAACTAAGCTTTGTTTACCTTTGTATATCGTAAAGATATCTATGAATTATAAGCAGTGGTTTAGCGCGCATCATGAGGGAAGATTAAAGGGTAGATATATTACTTTGGAACATATCAAACCTCTACTAAAATCCTATGAAAATGTCATGGAGATATCTACTGTGGGTTGTTCAGAACTAGGTAAAGAAATTCCTCTTATAAGAATTGGAAAAGGCAAACATGTAGTTTTAGGTTGGTCGCAGATGCACGGAAATGAATCTACTACAACCAAGGCCGTTTTTGATTTTATCAAGTTTGTTGCTCAAAAAGACTTTTTTCAAAGTGAAATCAAACTGTTTTTAGATCATTACTCTTTTTTCATTCTGCCCATACTCAATCCTGACGGCGCTCATCTATACACACGAGAGAATGCGAATGGGATTGATTTAAATCGTGATGCTCAGGATTTAAGTCAGCGTGAGAGTATTGCCTTGCGCAGTGTTTTTAATAGCATTCAACCCGATTTATGTTTAAATCTTCACGATCAGCGGTCTATATATGGCCTCGATACTGGAGCAGCGTCTGCAGTTTCTTTTTTAGCGCCATCTGCAAACAAAGAACGCAGCCTCACAAAATCACGAGAGTTAGCTATGTCTCATATTGTTAGGATTAACAGGGTTCTACAGGATATATTGCCGGGACAGGTTGGTCGGTATGATGATTGTTTTAATGCCAATTGTGTGGGCGACACCTTTCAAATGGCCGGTGTTCCAACAATACTCTTCGAGGCAGGACATTATAAAGAAGATTATAATCGTGAGAATACGCGCTTGCTACTGTTTAATGCCTTTTTAGGGCTGTTTGGTTTCAAAAAACTGTTAGGAAAATCGGAAAACTTCAACCATTATTTTAATATTCCACAAAACCGAGTAAACCATAATGATATTATTTTAAGACGCGTATTGCTCAAAGGATATGATGCCTTGGTTGATATTGCTATTCAGTATACAGAATCTTTAGTGCATGCTGAGGTTGGCTTTATAGCTGTCATTGATAAAATTGGAGATTGTGATTCAACTTTTGGTCATAGAGAGGTTGACGTAAAAGGATGTTCTTTATTGATAAATTCGCAAGAAAATATAGAATTAGGGCAATATGTAAACACTATTGTTATAAAAAATAACGAAAGTGACGTTATTTTACTGAATAAGTAGCTTTTTATTAAATAAAGTGTATTATTTTTGCACTTAAATTTAATTAATATGCCCAAATTTAAGTTAGACGATACCGATCATCAAATTCTTGATATGCTGATTGAAAACACAAGAACCCCTTTCACTGATATTGCAAAGAAACTTCAAATTTCTGCTGGTACAATTCATGTTCGAGTAAAAAAAATGGAAGAAGGTGGTATTATTACCGGTTCATCGTTGCGGCTTGACTACGATAAACTGGGATATTCATTTATTGCTTATGTAGGTGTTTTTCTAATTAAAACATCCTTAACTCAGTTTGTTTTAGAACGATTAAATGAAATCCCATATATTACTGTAGCACACGTGACGACAGGAAAATTTAATATTTTCTGTAAGATTAGAGCTCAGAACACGGGGCATGCAAAAGAAATCATTTATAGTATTGATGATATAGAGGGCGTTAGCCGCACAGAGACAATGATCTCTCTTGAGGAGAGTATTAATGATAAAAAACGCCTAATGCACACTATTTTTAAGGACATTTAAGTTCTTTAAATAAATAGATTAGAAAAAACCGAGACCTCAGGCAGATATTACTCTTTTATTACTTTTCACTAAAACTTGCTAGATGAAGCCTTCAGACTTGCTGCAATCAGAGTATTTTGAATATTACAGTCCATACGTTGCTTTGGTTGGCGATATCACCCTATTAGAAGCTCTAGAAAAGGGATTAATGGATACAAAGCTTTTTTTTAAGGCACTACCCAAAGAAAAGCAAGTCTATCAGTATGATGAAGGAAAATGGACTCCGAAGGAGGTTCTATTGCATATAACAGACACTGAGCGTGTTTTATGTTATAGAGCCATGTATTTCGCTAGAGCAAAGAATAGTACGATCGAAGGTTTTGATGAAAATACCTTTGCTTCGAATAGTAATGCCAATAAAAGGACCATAGATGACCTACTAAATGAGTTTATTGCCGTGCGAACAGCTACAATTTGTATGTTCAAAAGTTTTGGTGAAGCTGCTTTAAAAAGAGGAGGGATGGCGAATAACAATCTTCTGTCAGTAAGGGCATTAGGCTTTATCATTTGTGGCCATTCGCTGCATCACGAGAGTGTAATTAAGGAGAGATACTTGCACTAATAAGAATTTTATGGATGCTTCAATAAGTCGTTAGCCCATTCGTTACCTCATAAAACTAGTCTTGTAGTCACTACTGTTTTTACCAGTTTGAGCAAAGCACACTTATAATCTCGGTACATAGATGGTGCCTTCTGTTTGAACGAAACTGCTTCCAATATTTTTATTTTTAAGCGCTACAGTTTTAGTCAATATTTTTTCCAGAGACTCCACTTCTTTTTAGAAATTTTTATAATATTCGAAGGCCTTTTTTATTGTACTGTTCGATATTTCGTTGTTCATAGTATGTGACCCAAAGTCAGACAAAAGGACAAAATGAACCTTGCCATTATCATTTTTCTTATCATAAATGAGCAATTTTATAATCGCTGCGATATCTATGTCACTGAACGTTACCTTTGGAAAACTTCGAAGTATGGTTTGCGTTACTATTTCCAATTTAGATTTGGGGAATGCATTCTCTTCGCTAGATATGTAGGTTGCCAAAATCATTCCAATCGCAATTGCTTCACCATGTAATAAAGCTTCTTTATTGCTATGTTCGAGTAGGTAAGACTCTATTGCGTGTCCAAGTGTATGCCCATAATTTAATGTTTTCCTACGTCCGTGTTCGTTTGGATCTTCTGTAATAACTTCATTTTTAATTTCTACCGAGCCCCATATTAATGCATCCGTTTCAACCTTGTTTTTGATGTCAAAGCGCGAAGCTGCGTTCCAGTACGACTCTGAATGTATTAACCCGTGTTTCAAGATTTCAGCATAACCTGAAATTACTTGTTCCTCTGGGAGGGTTTCCAAAAACGTAGAATCTATAATAACACACTTTGGATTTCGAATCACTCCAATCTGATTTTTTAAAATGCCTAAATCAACACCGTTTTTACCACCAATTGAAGCATCAACCATCGCCAAAAGAGAAGTGGGGATGTTTATAAATTCAATACCTCTTTTAAAGCTAGAAGCAACGAAGCCTCCTAAATCGGTAACTACGCCACCGCCTAAATTTATGAGTAGGCTTCTTCTATCGGCACCCTTTTCTGAAAGTTCACTCCAAAGCGCAACGGAGGTCGAAATAGTTTTATGCCTTTCGCCGGCAGATATGGTTAAAACCTCTGGAACTATATTAAAAGGCACATTTTTCAGAAAGAGCTCTAAACAGTGGGTTTTAGTATTAGTATCAGTTAAAACAAACACTTTGCTAGGGCACAAATTTTCTAGGATGTTTGAAAGCGTGGCCCACGAACCCTCATTAAAATATACAGCTCCGCGGTCTTTGATAATTTTCTTCATGTTACAGATACTTATAATATATAAAATGTCAAATCTAACTATATTTGTGAAGATAATATTTCTATATGATGCCTAAATCTATCTTTGATAACACTAAAACCGCTTTTAAGCTGAAAAGTGATTCTGAATTAGAACGTGCGTACTTCTTATTTAAAATGATTTCAAAAGAACCATTGGTTCGCATAGGAACGGCAGCCACCAAATTTGCTCTTAATTTAAACCTACCGGTTGAGGGATTGATTCGATCTACTGTATTTGATCATTTTTGTGGTGGGGTAAATGAAAAAGACTGCATGCCAGTTGTTCAAGGGCTATCGGAGGCGGGTGTTTTTTCTGTGCTCGACTATTCGGTTGAAGGAAAGGAGGAAGGCGCTCAGTTTGAGGCTACCACAAAAAAGGTAATTGAGCTTACCGCCTTTGCAAAAGAAAAGAATTCCATGCCTTTTTCAGTCTTTAAACCTACCGGACTTGGACGTTTTAACATATGGAAAAGCGTTACATCTAAGGAATCTCTGACGAAATCTCAAGAAAAAGAGTGGCAAGATATTATGAACCGTTACCATAGCATATGTTCTACAGCTTCCAAATATGATGTTTCTTTATTGATAGATGCAGAAGAGTATGCCATGCAAGGTGCTGCCGATCAATTATGTGAGCAGATGATGCAGGAATACAATACAGAGAAAGCCATTGTCTTTAATACACTACAGTGTTATCGTTGGGATCGTTTGGATTATCTAAAGCAACAGCACGCTAAGGCAAGAGAAAAAGGCTATAAACTAGGCTTTAAAGTGGTGCGAGGCGCCTATATGGAGAAGGAAAACGATTATGCGGAGGCGGGCAACTATCTTTCGCCTATCTGTGCCAGTAAATCTGAAACCGACCAGAATTTTAATGGGGTGTTACTTTATATACTCGACAACCTAGACGACATTTCATTATTCTTAGGGACTCATAATGAATCCAGTAGCTTTTTGGCGATGGAGATCATGCAAACAAAGGGAATCGCTAAAAATGATGCCCGCGTGTGGTTTGGACAGTTGTATGGAATGAGCGACCATATTACCTTTAATATTGCTTCAGAGGGCTATAATGTGGCCAAATACATTCCATTTGGCCCTGTAAAAGACGTGATGCCTTATCTAATTAGGCGAGCGGAAGAAAACACCTCAGTTGCGGGGCAGACGAACCGTGAACTCACCTTACTAAAAAAAGAAAAAAAGCGAAGGAGGTTGTAAGCCATTTGCAGTTATTTTCATGCTTTTTTCTCTTGGATACCTTATTTATCTAAAGTTTCGTGATAAGAAGAGGTTTTTATTGCTGCTAGCCGAAAGCACGAATAGGAGGGGGCACTTAAAAAAGACTTCAGAGAAACCGGAAATTGGAGATGAAATAATTGATGAACTCTTAAAAAGATTAGATCAATTTGAGCGTGACGAAAAATTTTTATCACAATACCCTCTTTTACATCAGTAAACAAGAAGAGACATAAGGTGGCTGCATCTTACTTTATAAAAGAATTAGAAAAATTAAAAAAAGGACCCTAAGTCAATTCACTTAATTTACCGAAAATTCTAAAACAGTCGCCTTCATCTCACAGTTTTCTACTCTAATTTTA